>NZ_RZNZ01000009.1 GCF_008698145.1 Bifidobacterium vespertilionis | reverse complement strand
AACGACACCCCGTTGAAGGTCCTGAACTGGGAAACGCCCAACGAGGTTTGGTACCGCGAGCTCGGCAGGGTACTATTGCGGCAAGACCATCCAAAGACGGGTGTTGCACTTACAAATTGAATCCGGGGTGTCGCCCGGTCAGCCATTGCCGCCTAGACGAGCCCCACCTTCCGGCGCCTGATGCAGGATCGCGCGGATGCGTTCGAGCCGCGGACCCAGCTCCCGTTCATAGCCGCGATCGTTGGGATGATAGTATTCGCGGCCCACCAGTTCATCCGGCATGTACTGCTGCGGGGCCACGGCCCCCGGGGCATCGTGCGCGTACTGGTAGCCCTCGTGGTTGCCCCAGCTCTTCATGAGTTTGGTGGGGGCGTTGCGCAGATGCAACGGCACCTGACCGATGTTGCCGGCATCCACATCCGCGAGCGCCTGGTTGATGGCGTTGTAGCTGGCGTTCGACTTGGGCGCGGTGGCCACGGCGAGCGTCGCCTCCGACAGGATGATGCGCGCCTCCGGCATACCGATCATCGCCACGGCCTGCGCGGCGGCCACGGTGACCTGCAGGACCTGAGGCGCGGCCATGCCAACCTCCTCGGCGGCGGCGATCATGATGCGCCGAGCGATGAATCGCGGATCCTCCCCCGCGCGGATCATACGGGCGAGCCAGTGCAGGGCGGCATCCGGGTCCGAGCCGCGCATGGACTTGATGAACGCGGAGATCACGTCGTAATGGTCGTCGCCGGCCTTGTCGTACCGGACGGTGGCCACATCCATCACATTGCCCACCACATCCGGCGTGATGATGGGCTTGCGCGCCCCCTTCTTGCGCTCCTTGTCCCCGGTGACCGCGCCGGCCGCCGCCTCCAGGATGGTGAGGGTCTTGCGCGCGTCTCCGCCGGCCATGCGGATGATCTCGTCGATCGCCTCGTCCGTGGCCTTCACTTCGCCCTTGAGGCCGCGCTTGTCCTCGAGCGCACGTTCGATGAGAGTCTTGAGATCCTGCGGCGACAGGGATTCGAGCTTGACCACCACCGAGCGCGACAGCAATGGCTTGATGATGGAGAAGCTGGGGTTTTCGGTGGTGGCGCCGATGAAGGTCACGTCCCGGTTCTCCACGCTGGGCAGCAGGGCGTCCTGCTGGGACTTGGAGAACCGGTGGACCTCGTCGATGAACAGGACGGTCTCCTTCCCCTCCGCCACGAGCCGCTGGCGGGCGCGGGCGAGCACATCGCGCACGTCCTTGACGCCGGATGTGACGGCGGACAGCTCCTCGAACACGCGACCCGATTGCTTGGCCACGATGTATGCGAGCGTGGTCTTGCCCACGCCGGGCGGACCGAACAGGATGATGGAGCTGGGCGCGGTGAGCGAGCCCTTCGAGGCCGGGTTGGCGAGTCTGCGCAGCGGTGAGCCCTCCCCCAGCACATGCGACTGTCCCACCACCTCTTCCACGGTGGCGGGCCTCATGCGCACGGCCAGGGGCCTGGTCACGTCCTCGGGCGCATCAGCCGCGCCAAACAGATCCTGTTCGCTCATGCCAGCCATCATAGCGCAAGGTATCGAACAAGCGTTCGAGTGAGCCGGCCGCGCGACGCCCGCCCAACGTCATCCTGAGCGGAGCATAGCGGAGTCGAAGGATCCTTAACTTTACGCACTAATGCATATAACGATTGGCCCGCAATGGCTAAGGATCCTTCGACTTCGCTACGCTCCGCTCAGGATGACAGCGGGAGGCCGCTTCACGGCTCAACGCTCAGGATGACGAAGCGACTCACCCCTACACCGCTCCTCCCGGGATGAATCACCCCGTATCCGCCGCCGGGTAGACTCGGAAGACATGGCTGAGAGCAACGGGAACATCACGGATACGAACAAGGACAAGGCATACGGCACGCTGGGCGCGCTGGCCCCGAGCTGGGACGGCGAGGAGGCCCGCAACATCGACGCGGACGAGATCTACGAGCGCTTCTTCGGCTGGGTGACGGACACCAAGGGCATCGAGCCGTGGCCGCATCAGGAGGAGGCCATCATGGACATCCTCGCCGGCGACCATGTGATCCTCAACACCCCCACCGGCTCCGGCAAGTCGCTGGTGGCGCTCGGCATGCACTTCGCCGCCCTGTGCACCGGCCGGCGATCGTACTACACCGCGCCCATCAAGGCGCTGGTCTCGGAGAAGTTCTTCGATCTGGTGGAGGTGTTCGGCCGCGACAACGTGGGCATGATCACCGGGGACAGCCACATCAACGCGGACGCGCCGATCATCTGCTGCACCGCGGAGATCCTGGCCAATCAGGCGCTGCGCGAAGGCGTGCACGCGGACGTGGGGCTGGTGGCCATGGATGAGTTCCACTATTACGGCGACCCGGAGCGCGGCTGGGCATGGCAGGTGCCGCTGCTCACGCTGCCCCAGACCCAGTTCCTGCTCATGAGCGCCACACTGGGCAATGTGGACGCGATCGCGGACAAGCTCGCGGACCTCAACGACACCCCGGACGTGGACGTGATCGCCAATGCCCCGCGCCCGGTGCCGCTGAGCTACGAGTACACGCTCGATCCGCTGGAGAAGACCGTCGAACTGTCCTTCCGCAACGGCGAGACGCCCATCTACGTGGTCCATTTCTCGCAGGATGCTGCCCTGGAGACCGCGCAGGCGCTGGCCTCCACCGGCGTGTCCAGCAAGGAGCAGCGCGCGGCCATCGCCGAGGCGATCAAGGGCGTGAAGTTCACTACCGCGTTCGGCAAGATCCTGCAGAGGCTTCTGAGGACCGGCGTGGGCATCCATCATGCGGGCATGCTCCCGCGCTACCGCCGGCTTGTGGAACAGCTCGCCCAGCAGGGCCTGCTGCCGGTGATCTGCGGCACAGACACGCTGGGCGTGGGCATCAACGTGCCCATCCATTCAGTGGTGCTCACGGCGCTGACCAAGTTCGACGGCACGCACATGCGCAAGCTGCGCGCCCGCGAATTCCATCAGATCGCCGGCCGCGCGGGACGCATGGGCTTCGACACCGAAGGCCTGGTGATCGCCGAGGCCCCGGAGTTCGAGATCGAGAACCAGAAGGCCGTGGCCAAGGCGGGCAACGATCCGAAGAAGCTCAAGAAGATCAAGCGAAAGAAGGCGCCGGAGGGCTTTGTGACGTGGAACGAGAACACGTTCGACAAGCTCATCGACGCAGCCCCGGAGACGCTGGTCCCGCATCTCAAGATCACGCATTCCATGGTGCTCAACGAGGTGGCGCAGGGCGGCGACGCGCGCCGGCGCGTGGACGAGCTGATCGACGACTCCGCGCAGACCCCCGATCAGAAGGACCGCCTGCACCAGCGTGCCGACGAGATCTTCCAGACCCTGTTCGACACCGAGGTGATCGAGACCGAGGACCGCGACGACGGCGGCAAGAACTACTACATGACCATGGAGATGCCGGAGGACTTCGCACTCGACCAGCCTCTCTCCCCCTTCCTGCTGGCGGCCCTGGAGCTGCTGGACCCGGAGTCGGAGACGTACGCGCTGGACGTGATCTCCATGGTGGAGGCCACGCTCGAGGACCCCAAGCAGGTGCTGCGCGCCCAGGAGCGGGCCGCGCGGGACAAGGCCATGGCGGATATGAAGGCCGACGGGCTCGATTACGACGAGCGCATGGACAAGCTGCAGGAGATCACCTATCCCAAGCCGCTGGAGGACATGCTGCAGGCCGCGTTCGATCAGTACCGCCACGACGTGCCGTGGGCGAACGACTACTGGCTGAGCCCCAAGTCGGTGGTGCGGGACATGGTGGAGACCGCCTCGGACTTCACCGGGTACATCGCCCGCTACAACATCGCGCGATCCGAGGGCACGCTGCTGCGCTACCTGTCCGACGCCTACCGGTCGCTGGCCCGCACGGTGCCGCCGGAGAAGCGCGACGAGCAGCTGGACGACATTATCGCGTGGCTGCGCGTGCTGGTCCGCTCGATCGACTCCAGCCTGGTGGACGAATGGGAGAACGCCGGTGCCGAAGGTGCGGAGAACGCCTCCGAAGCCGCCGCGAATCTGGCCGCGCCGGGTCGAAGGGCCGCCGTGGTGGAGGATCGCCGAGGCGTCACGGTGCTGGTCAGGAACGCCATGTTCCGCCGCGTGCAACTCATGGATCTGGACGATCCAACCACTCTGGGCGCGCTGGACAAGGACTGGGGCTACGGCGTGCACGAGTGGGAGGACGTGCTGGACGACTTCTACGATGAGCACGAATACGTGGAGACCGGTGCCAAGGCGCGTGGCGGCGAATGGTTCGTGCTGGATGATTCCTTGGAGTCCAAGGAGCATATCTGGAAAGTCCGCCAGATCATCTGCGATTCCGACGGCGACAACGACTGGGCCATCACCGGTTCGGTCGATCTGGACGCCACGCAGGATTCCGGTGAGGTGGTGTTCGTGGACTACCGCGTGGACCATGTGTGAGTGGTAGTTCCCTCCCGCTCATGCCTCCAGACGCCGGCGCACCTCACCAAGGTCCACGTCGGCGTCGAAGCCCGGCCAAGCAAGATTCATGCCCACGATCGCATCGCGCAGCAGCTCGGAGACCACCGCGCGCGAGTACCAGCGGTTGTCCGCGGGAACCACGTGCCAAGGCGCGAAATCGGTCGACGTGCACTCGAAGACCTCCTGCCACGCGGCCATGTAGTCGTCCCATCGATCGCGTGCGTCAAGGTCGCTCATGGCGAACTTCCAATGCTTGGTCGGATCGTCAAGGCGCCCAAGGAAATGCCTCAGCTGCTCCTCGGGGCTCACGGCGAGGAAGATCTTGATGATCGCGCAGCCATCCTGCGCCAAGTCCCGCTCGAAGTCCACAATCCGCCCATACCGCGGCCGCCACTCCTCCTCCGGCAGCGTGCCCCACACATGAGGCATGACCACATCCTCGTAATGCGACCTGTCGAACACGGCGATCCATCCGGGACGGGGCAGTTCGCGCTCCACGCGCCACAGGAAATCGTGGGCCCGCTCCTCCTCGCTGGGCGCGCCGAAACCGTGATAGTGGATGCCCATCGGATTGCCCTGGCGGAACACATGCTTGACCAGGCTGCCCTTGCCGGAGGCATCCATGCCCTGCAGGATGATGAGCACCCTGTTACGCGCGCCTTTGAGTCCGTTGGCGTACAGGAGCCGCTGGTAGCGGGCGATCTGATCCGCGCTGATGCGGATGAACCGTTCACCGTCCGCCTTGTCCCCGTGAAAGCCGGGCGTGGCGCCGCCGATCGCGTCCGCGAGCCGCCAGCCATCGCCGAACTTCAGCCGCTCGGAGGGCGGTGTGGCCCACACCGAGCTCAGCAGCTCGCTTGATTCGGCGGCCTGTCCGAGCCGCTCGTCCGCGCTGGCCGCGGAATCCGCGCCATGGATGGCGTCCAGCCGCTCAAGGGCCTGCTCGGCCTTGTCCAATGCCTTGTCGATTCGCCTCGTTGCGTCAGTCATGGGTCCAGTCTAGGCCCTATCTAGGCCCTTGCAAGCCAAATCCCAAGGTTGCAAACTCTTTCCCGGTTCACAATTTTCAGGGCTCTTCAAATCGTGAACCGGGCGCCTGTCATCCCCGCGGCTTGCCCAGCCCCTCCACGAACTTGACGCCCGGCAAATCCGCGAAAATAGACCCTGAGACGACCAGCTTGGACGGCCGGATGCCCGAGCCGATGTAGAGCTTCGGCACGTCGAGAATGTGCCGGTCCACCAGAATCGGCCAGCCTTCGGGCAAACCGATGGGCGACATGCCTCCCGATTCCATGCCCGTGGCCTCCACGGCCGCTTCGATGGGCGCGAAGCTCACCTTGGAGACCTCGAGCGTATGCTTGACCACCCCGTTCAGATCCGCGCGCGTGTCCGCCGTGACCAGCGCGGCAGCGAACTCGGGCGGGGCCTTGCGCGTCTTGTGCGTGTGGACCACCACCACATTGCCGGTGCTTTCGAACGGGATGCCGTAGCGCGGGCACCACAGATCCGTGTCGGACTCCTCATCGGTGTTGACGGTCACGCCGAAGATCTTGTCCTCCGGCACGCCCGAAGACACCAAATCCTCCAAAGCGGCGAGCACCGGGGCCGCCAGCAGCTTGGGATTGCGCCAATCCAGAATCTCCAACGCCATAACGATCATTCCCCCTATTCCACGGCTTGTGATGCGGACAGGATACCGCAGCACGGGTCAGGGAACACCGCGCCCCTTATATCCATTGGTTATGGCGGCCTATCGATCGGTGGCCTCGAAATATCTGCCGTTATCAGTTCGGGGAGGACGCAGCAGCCATGCCGGAGATATCGAACCGCGCCCGCGAGGCGCTGTACCCGTCGGTGCGCGAGATGTTCGAACTCGCCTCGCATGTGCCCGATGCGATCTCCTTCGCGATCGGCGAGCCGGGATTCGACACGCCCCGGCCGATGATCGACGCGGCATACCGGGCGGCGCTCGCCGGCGACACGCATTACACGCCGAACAGGAGAGCGGAGGCGCTGCGCCGTGCATGGTGCGATGCCCGCGAACGAGCCGACGGCGCGCGTGGCACAGGGTATGTGCGATTGTCCTATGTGGGGACACGAGAGGATACGGCCGAAGGACTGCGTCGCGTGCATGCATGGCTCGAGGAGCTTGCCGTCTCCCGCCGGTGATCAGGCGTGATGGTCATGCCCGACGATTCGCGGCCGAAGGCGATCACCACAGGATGTCCACCGGGGCGGTGGTCTTGTTGACCTCGATGATTCGGCAGATCTCCTCCGGGCTCTCCTTGCACCCGCGGCGGATCCACAGCCAGATGATCGAAGAGACCGCGGAGACGAGGATCTCCATCGCGTAGTCGGTGGGGATGCCGTTGTAGTCGGTCTTCGGTTCGGCGCCGAACCGTGTCGCCTGCGCGACGATGAGACGCTTGAGCACCTCCTTCATCCGGTCATAGATCTGCATGTCGTTGCCGGAGCGGGAGACGACACTGAAGAAGGCGTAGTCGTTGCGGATGTGGCGCAGGGCGTCGGCTATGGATGCCGACTGGAACGCGTCGCAGATGGCCTTGCCCCGGTGCGGTGCGATGGCGTTCCCGCCAAGGGAGACGGCTTTCCGATCACGATCAGGAGAGGCGGCGTCGGTGACGAGGATGCGCGTCAGATCCTCGATGGCGTCGTCGACGAGCTGCTGGCGCAGGTCCATCTTGTCGAGATAGTGCATGTAGAAGGTGCCACGGTTGATGCCTGCGGTGCGGGCGATGTCGCTGACGGTCATCGCGTCGAAGCCCTTGGACTGCATCAGCGTGGTGAAGGCCGCCTTGATTCGGGCTTCGGTCTTCGTGTTGCGCTTTGCCGGCATGCTCGCGGATACTGGGGTGTGTGTGGTGGAAGGCATGTGGTGCTCCTTGGATTCGTGCGGTCGACTGTGGTCGCGCCGTGGGGTCTGCAGGGGTCTGCATTGCTGCTTGGGGATGCTGATACCGATGCATTATATCAACATGTTGTCTTTTTAATGGGTGATTCATGGTGATATGAACGGTTTGGGGGACAGTGTTCAATCTGAACGGATCGTCGGAAGTTGTCGATTGACCTGATATGCCGACGCTTCCTATCATTATATCAACATGTTGTTTATTTAGTGGTTGAGGCAACCATAAGGAACACAAGGAGGCGAAGGGCCTGTGGCATATATCGAAATGGTGCACAGCTACAAGCGGTACCACATGGGTGACACCGTCATCGTCGCCAACAATGACGTGAGCTTCGGCATCGAGAAGGGTGAACTGGCGATCATCCTCGGTTCGTCCGGCGCGGGGAAATCGACCGTACTCAACATTTTGGGCGGCATGGACACCAACAGCGAGGGGCAGGTGATCATCGACGGCAAGGACATCTCGAACTACACCGCACGGCAGTTGACCGACTACCGCCGCACCGACATCGGGTTCGTGTTCCAGTTCTACAACCTCGTGGCCAACCTCACCGCCCGGGAGAACGTGGAACTCGCCTCCGAGATTGTGCGCGACGCGCAGGACCCGGTCCAGGCGCTCGTGGACGTGGGATTGAAGGACCGCGTCGACAACTTCCCGGCGCAGCTCTCCGGCGGCGAGCAGCAGCGCGTCGCCATCGCCCGTGCCGTGGCCAAGAACCCCAAGATCCTCCTGTGCGACGAGCCGACCGGCGCGCTCGACTACAACACCGGCAAGCAGGTGCTGCGGATCCTTCAGGATCAGAGCCGTGTGAAGGGCGCCACCGTGGTGATCGTCACCCACAATTCCGCCATCGCTCCCATCGCCGACCGCGTGATCCACATGCACGACGCGCGAGTTAAGGACATCGAGGTCAACAAGCACCCCATGGACATCGAGGACCTGGAATGGTGAACGCCATGACGCGCCGTAAGCCTCGCAGGCTCCGCAAGCGCATGCTGTGGCGCGACATCCGCACCACCCTCGCCAAGTCCAAGGGACGGTTCGCCTCCATCGTGAGCCTCATGATCTTGGGATCGTTCGCTCTCGTGGGCCTGTTCGCCACCGCGCCCGACATGCGTGCCACCGGCCGCGCGTTCTACGGCGAGCACAATCTCGCGGACGTGACCGTGATCAGCGACTACGGCCTGACCGCCGACGACGAGGCGATCATCCGCGAAACCGCCGGCGTGAAGGACGCTGAATTCGGCTACTTCAAGGACGTGACCATCGCCGGCAGCGACCATAGTTTGCGCGTCCATTCGCTGCCCGAGACCGTCTCCACCTACGAGGTCGTGGAGGGCCGGCTGCCGCAGGCGGACGGGGAGATCGCCCTCGATTCGGGCCAGCGCGACCGATTCGCCGTGGGCAGCTCCATCCGCGTGACCGAGATGCCGGACATCGCCGGCGATACCGTGCTCAAACGGACCGACTTCACCGTGGTCGGCTTCGTGGAGGCCAGCGACACCGTCTCCAACCTCAACATGGGACAGTCCACCGCCGGATCCGGCGAACTTGACGGATACGCCGTGGTCACTGCGGGCACGTTCGACTCGTCAGTGGCAATGATCGGCCGCGTCACCTTTGAGGACACAGCCGGACTGAACTACTGGGACAACGCCTACCGCGACCGCGTGCAGGACCACAAGACCATGCTCTCCCAGCGGCTCGCCAACCAGCCCGCCGCCCGCCGCGACTCCATCCGCTCCGAACGCCGTGAGCAGATCGCCAAGGCGCAGGAGCAGGTGAACGACGCCAAACAGCAGCTCGCGGACGCCCAAGCCCAGCTTGACGACGCCAAGGCGCAGATCGAATCCGGCAAGGACCAGATTACCCAAGGCCAGCTCGACGCCGTCGATCAGGCATCCTCCGCGGCCGCCGAACTCGCCGGCGCAACCTCGCAGATCGCTTCCGCCAACTCCACGCTCTCCGCCGCCCAAACCCAGCTCGCTGCCGGCGCACAGCAACTCAATCAGGGCCAGAGCAGTCTTGAACTCGCCTGGCTGCAGCTCAATCAGGCCGGCAAGCAGCTCACCGTGGCCCGCGCGGCGCTCGACGCATCCAAGACAGCGCTCGACGCCACTGGCCGTCTCCTCGCTTCATGGGAGAAAACCGGAATAACCGGCAAGGCATACCAAAGCCTCAAGGGGCGGTACGATCAGGCACTCGCCGACTGGAACACGGCCGCGGACACATACAACGCCATGCTGAACCAATACAACAGCGGCCTTGAACAGTTCAACGAAGGGGCCGTCAAGCTCGATCAGGGATCCGAGGAGTACCAAAAGAACGCGGCCGCGATCGCGGAAGCCCAAAAACTGCTTGCATCCAAGCAGACCGAACTCGGGCACGCCGTCTCCACGGCCGCATCCGGATCGGCGTCCGACGGTGCCTCACAGATGATCCAAGGCCAGCGCGACCTCGAGAAAGCCGAGGACGAATACGACCAGAAGCTCAAGGAATTCAATGACGCCAAGCCCGAGGCCGAGAAGCAGATCGCTGACGCGGAACGTCAGATCAAACTGGCGAGCGAAAAGGTGGACACCCTCGAAGTGCCCGCGTACTCGATCGACGGACGGCGTGAGGGACTCACCTCCGAGGGATATCGCGTGTACGAGATCATCGCGGACATCGTCATGAAGCTCGCGCGCATCTTCCCGATCTTCCTGTACTTCGTGGCCGCGCTGGTCACCTTCACCACCATGGGCCGCATGGTGGACGAGGAGCGCACCAATTCCGGGACCCTTAAGGCGTTGGGATATGGGAACGCGGACATCATGAAGAAATTCCTCATCTACGGCTTCTCCGCCTCCACGGCTGGCACGATTCTGGGCGTGGCGGCCGGGCACACCATCCTGCCGCTCATCGTCTACCACGCCTATGATTCCGGATTCACCATGCCGCGCATCGAGCTGCACTTCCACCTGGGCGTGACCGCCGCCGCGTTCCTACTCGCATGGGCGAGCGCCGTGGCCCCCGCGTGGATCGCCGCGTCCCGCGAGCTTAAGGAGAGGCCCGCCGCGCTGCTCCTGCCCAAGCCTCCCGCCAAGGGCTCGAAGATCTTCCTCGAGCGGATCGCGCCCGTGTGGGAGCGCCTGAACTTCACCCGTAAGGTCACGGCCCGCAACCTGTTCCGTTACAAGTCGCGCGGACTCATGACCATCTTCGGCGTGGCCGGCGCAGTGTCGCTGCTCACCGCGGGACTGGGCGTGCAGGCGTCGATCGGCCAGATCAGCGAGCGCCAGTTCGGCGGCATCATACACTACGACCTGATCGTGGCGGAGAAATCAGACAACAACGCGGACCAGCGCGACGCCGTATCCAAGGCCGTCGCCCCGGCGGACGGGGATGACGGCAACAGGGCGATCGACCAATCCGCGTCAATCCGCTACGAGGAGCTCACCACCACCGCCGGCAAACAGGGCGACAAGCAGACGATCACGCTCATCGTCACCGACGACGCCTACAACTTCGGCGACTACATCACCCTGCGCGACCGCGTCTCGCGCGACCCGCAGGTCCTGACCGACCGGGGCGCGATCATCTCCGAACGCATGGCGGACATGCTCGGCGCCAAGGCCGGGGACACCATATCCGTGACGGATCCCGACGGCGTGGAGCGCAAAGTGCGCGTGGACGGTGTGGCCGAAATGTACATCGGTCACTTCATGTTCATGTCCTCCGGAGGCTACGGTCGTGCGTTCGATGCCGACTACCAGTCCAACGCCTACATGGTCCGACTCAAGGACTCATCCGTGGACAACGCCAACAGGCAGGGAGCGGACCTCATGGCCGTGGACGGGGTCAGGGGCGTGGTGCAGAACATCACTATGAAGAACCAAGTGGCCACGATCGTCGACTCGCTCGACCAGATCATGGAGGTGCTCATCCTAGTGGCCGTGCTGCTCGCGGTGGTGATCCTCTACAACCTCACCAACCTCAACGTGTCCGAACGCATCCGCGAACTGTCCACCATCAAGGTGCTCGGCTTCCATACCGGAGAGACGACCATGTACATCTATCGCGAAACGATCGTCCTGTCCGCGTTCGGAGTGCTGGCCGGATACGTGTTCGGCGCCGGCCTGCACCGATACATCATCACCGAGGTGCCGCCGGACGAGGTCATGTTCGACCCGGCCCTCGCCTGGCCCGCGTTCGCCGTGCCGCTCGCCGTGGTGGTCGTGGTGCTCGCCATGCTCGGCTGGGTGGTGTACCGCCGTCTCAAGGACGTGGACATGCTCGGCGCGTTGAAGAGCGTGGAATGAGCCGGGAATGGAGAAAGAAAGGAAAACCATGAACCATCCGGTCGAATCGAATGATGCCGCCCCGCTGCGCTTCCGCGGCAAGGTCGACTTCCAGTCGCACTACCTGCCTCCCGCATACCTGGAATTCCTGCGCACGCATTATCCCGGCAGCCCGGACGGTTATCCCACGCCCGACTACTGGACTCCCGACTGGCAGCGCGACAAGATGGACCTGCTCGGCATCGCCTACGCACATCTGGAACTCTCCTCGCCGAACATCTTTCTGCCGCAGGCGGACGACTGTCTGCGGCTGGCACGGAAGATCAACGATCAGGGGGCGGCAATCGTCGCCGAGAACCCGACCCGGTTCGGCCTGATCGCCACACTGCCCCTGCCATGGGCCGAGGCGTCCGCGGCGGAGGCCCGGCGCACGCTCGACGAGCTCAAGGCCGACGGCGTGGGACTGACGACCAACCACCATGGCGTGTATCTGGGTGACCCCCGACTCGATCCGGTGATGCGCGAACTGGACGACCGCGGCGCAATGGCGATCGTCCATCCCACCGCGCCGCCCGTGTCCGTGCCCGGCGCATGCGAGGGCCTGTCCCTTCCTGCTTTCGAATACTTCGTGGAAACCACACGGGCCTTCACCAACATGGTGCTGGAGGACACGTTCGTCAAGTTCCCAAACATCCGCTGGGTGATGCCGCATGCCGGCGCGTTCGTCTCCATCCTCGCCGACCGGTTCGAAAGCTTCGCGTTCATGCTGCGCTTCGCTGACCCGGACCGCCGTGTCGACTATATGGACGCCATGTCCCATGTGTACTACGACCTTGCCGGATTCAGTGAGCCCAAGCAGCTTGCCGACCTTCTACGCAACGTGCCGGACACCCACCTGCTGTACGGGTCGGACATCCCCTACACGCCCATCGAGGCGGTGCTCGGCCAGGCTCGGGCGCTAGAAGGGACCGACAAGCTCACCGAGGAGCAGAAGCGCATGGCGTTCACCGGCAATGCGCTCGCCGTCAACCCGAAGCTCGCGGGGATCCCGGCATTGGCCCGGGCGGCTTCCGAGCCCGCGGGGAATGTCGCGGTGAAGCGGGACGGACGGTGGCATGTGCGGCTCTTGCGTGACCTCTTCCCGCATAGGCATGTGGCCGTGCGCGTGCCCGTCCCGCCGCACGAGGCCGCCCCAAAGATCGCCGGGGCCGTTCGTGATGCCGCCGCCGCGCGCCTTGCACCCGATCCCGGCGACGACCCGGCGCTCACCGCCCGCTATGACGTGCGGCTCAACTCGCCGGTGGGCGTAATCGCGATCCCTGTGATCGTCTCCTACGATGACATGACCCGAACCTCGTTCCACGGCAAGGCGAAGATCATGGGAATCGTGGCGTCCTACCGGGATGGCGTGCGCGACGGAACGCGGCATTCGTTCGACATTCGCGTGCGTCTGCCGTTCGGCCCGCTCGCCGTCCACCTCGATGCTGACGTGTCCGAACCCGACGGATCGGTTGTGGGTACGGCCGTCGCGCCCCATCGCAGGCCCATGCCCTTCACCGGCAGGCGGCGCTGATCGTCGTGGTCCGATCTCGCATGCGTTTGTCTTCGAGCGCTTGAGGTGGGTATTACTGAAATCGAACGACAGACTGCTCGTATCGGGATGAAGGAAAGGAAGCATCATGTCCAAGCGCATGCTTGTCACGTATTTCTCCGCCACCGGCACCACGCGTGAGGTCGCCGAACGCCTCGCGCACGCGATCGGCGCCGACCTCAAGGAAATCGAACCCGCCGAGCCGTACACCGCCGCCGACCTCGACTGGCGCGACTCCGGCAGCCGCACCAGCGTGGAGCATCGCGACCGCGCCATGCGTCCTGCGTTGAAGACGCCGATCGGCGTGAACGGCTACGACGTCGTGTTCGTCGGATACCCGTTGTGGTGGGAGACAGCGCCGCGCGTCGTGCGCACGTTCCTCGAAAGCGAGGACTGGGCGGACAAGACCATCGTCACGTTCGCGACCTCCGGGTCCAGCACGCGAGGCGCCGACGGCGTGCAGTTGCATGATTCGGCCCCCGCCGCCCACTGGGTGCCGGGCCGCCGCGTGGGCGCAAACGAAAGCGAAGCCAAACTCGCCAAGTGGGTCGAGGGGCTGGCTCTGTAAATTGTAAAGTCGGCCATCGCGCCGCGAACGCCATTGATCTGTCCGTCGTCAGGCTGACACCAGTTCCCCTTGAATGGCGTACTCATACGAATGGGCATACAGGTATGAGGGCGAAATATCGATGTCACCGTTGCACCACGTCAGAACGCCGTGATCGATGTGGAAATCCTCGAACACTTTCTCTTCACGCAGCGGGGCGAAAGCGGGCACATCATCGTACATCTCAGTGAAGTCGCACAGGCGTGTTTCGCCGGTGGAGAACGTTACCAGCATAATGTGGTCATCGGTAATACGGGCCGAACGGACCTCCAGCTCCTGCGTGGGCTCATCCGCATACAGGATGCCATTCATCTCAAACATGACGATCTCTCTTAAAAACCGCCTATCTTCTCGTGAGCGATGGCGGGCGGCGAAACGGAACGTCATTTCAGGCGGCCGTGCTCCGGTCATGCCCGGATGCACGCAACAGGCCCGGTGCGCATGTTCGCCACATGCGCACCGGGCCTGTCAACCTAGCCGGTCAAACGTGCGGACTAGGGATCACTCGTCCTCGTCCGGATCGTAGTCCACGCCGGTTTCGGCGCGCTGCTCGTCCGTGATCGGGGCCGGAGCGCCGGTCAGCGGATCGCGGCCGCCGCCGGCCTTCGGGAAGGCAATCACGTCGCGGATGGTGTCCGCGCCGGCCAGGATCGACACGGTGCGATCCCAGCCCAAGGCGATGCCCGCGTGCGGCGGGGCGCCGAACTTGAAGGCGTCGAGCAGGAAGCCGAACTTCTCCTTGGCCTCCTCCGGGGAGATGCCAAGGACGTTGAGCACGCGGTCCTGGATGTCGTCGCGGTGGATACGCACGGAGCCGCCGCCCATCTCCTCGCCGTTGCAGACGATGTCGTAGGAGTCGGACATGGCGTGCTCGGGATCCTTGTCGAACTTGTCGATCCAATCCGCGGACGGCATGGTGAAGGGGTGGTGCATGGAGGTCCACTTGGAGTGGCCCACGGCCACATCGTCGTCGTCCGGATCGTCGGTGCGCTTGAACAGCGGGAAGTCCACAACCCAGGTGAAGGCGAACTTCTTCGGGTCAAGCAGACCCTCGCGGCGGGCGAGCTCCACACGCACGGCGCCCAGCAGCAGCTGGGAGGACTCGCGGGTGCCGGCGGCGAAGAACACGGCGTCACCCGGTTCGGCGCCCACGGCCTCGCGCAGGCCGGCGCGCTCCTCCTCGGACAGGTTCTTGGCGACGGGGCCCTTGAGCTCCCCGTCCTCGGCGAAGACCACATACGCGAGGCCCTTGGCGCCGCGCTGCTTGGCCCACTCCTGCCAGGCGTCGAACTGACGGCGAGGCGTGGCCGCGCCGCCCTTGAACACGACGGCGCCCACATACGGGGCCTGGAACACGCGGAACGGGGTGTTCTTGAAGTAGTCGGTGAGCTCCACAAGCGGGTTGCCGAAGCGCAGATCCGGCTTGTCGGAGCCGTACTTGTCCATGGCCTCCTGCCAGGAGATGCGCGCGATCGGCAGCTTGACCTCATAGCCGGCGGTCTTCCAGATGGCGGCGATGACCTTCTCGGCCATGGCCATCACGTCCTCCTGATCGACGAACGCCATCTCCATGTCCAGCTGGGTGAACTCGGGCTGGCGGTCGGCGCGGAAGTCCTCGTCGCGGTAGCAGCGGGCGAGCTGGTAGTAGCGCTCCACGCCGGAGACCATGAGCAGCTGCTTGAGCAGCTGCGGGGACTGCGGCAGGGCGTACCAGGAGCCGGGCACCAGACGGGCCGGGACCAGGAAGTCGCGGGCGCCTTCCGGGGTGGACTTGATGAAGGTCGGGGTCTCGACCTCGGTGAAGTCCATCTCCTCGAGGGCGTGGCGGGCGGCCTTGGTCATCTCGGAGCGCAGCTTGAGGTTGTGCTGCATGGACGGGCGGCGCAGATCGAGGTAGCGGTACTTGAGGCGCACGTCCTCGCCGGGCAGCTTGTTCTCGGACTCGTTCTCGAGGGCCGTGGACACCTGGAACGGCAGGGCGTCGGCCTTGGCGAGCACGGTGATGGACTCGGCGACGACCTCGATCTTGCCGGTGGCCAGATGGGTGTTCTCGTTGCCGTCCGGGCGCAGGCGGACATCGCCGGTCACCTGGATGACGAACTCGCTGCGCAGCGGACGGGCCATCTCCTCGTCGTAGATCACGACCTGCACCAGGCCGGTGTTGTCGCGAAGGTCGATGAACGCCACGCCGCCGTGATCACGACGACGATCCACCCAACCGGCGAGGGTGACCTTCTGACCGACGAGCGCCTCCGTGACGTCGGTCGCATGATGTGTGCGATAAGCCGTTTGGCCCATACTTTCCCTACTCCTTATATCGATTCGGGTATCGATCCCGTGGTTTGCCAAGCCTAGGTATTTCAGTCGATGACCACGGTCTGCCGGGCAACCACAGTATCCGGCTCCCACGACGTGGCGTCGGCCGGGGACTGATCGCCGGAGACGATGTCCTTGACCTCATCGCCCGCGCCCTCCTGGCCGGGGAACCACACGTACGGGATGCCCAGTTTGTCCGCGTATTTGATCTGCTTGCCGAGCTTCGCCGCGGTGGGCGCCACGTCCGCCGCGATGCCGCGCTCGCGCAGGGCGTTCGCGATGCGGTTCGACGCGGCGCGATCATCCTCGTTCCACACGGCGACCAGCACGACGGCCGGGGAGACGCGGTTGGCGTGCGCGCCGGCTGTGTGCAGCATGTAGCTCACCAGTCGGGACAGGCCGATGGACAGGCCCACGCCCGGGTACTTGCGGTTGCCCTGCGAGGCGAGGTTGTCATAGCGGCCGCCGGAGCAGATGGAGCCCAGCGAGGCGGCGCCGTCGAGGAACGTCTCATATACCGAACCGGTGTAGTAATCCAGACCGCGGGCGATCTTGAGGTCGGCGATCACGGAACCCGGGCGGATGCGCGCCGCCTCGTCCACGATCATGGCCAGCGTGTCCAGTCCCTGGCGGGCCAGCGCGTACGATTCGTCCGATCCGTCGGTCGCGATGCCATGCGCGGCGCACAGCGCGTCGAACTTCTCCTTGAGCTCGGCGCCGTCCGCGGCGGTCAGCTCGGCGAGCTCCAGGCACGCCTTGGCCTGGGCCTCGCTGGCGCCGCAGCCCTCGACGAGCAGCTTGGAGACCTCGTCCGCGCCGATCTTGTCCAGCTTGTCGATCTCGCGCAGCACGCCCTCGATGTCCGTCAGGCCCAGACCGCGGTAGAAGCCCTCGGAGAGCTTGCGGTTGTTGGCGTGGACGGTCGCCTTGGGCAGGCCGAACGCGCGCAGGCGCTCCAGCGCGGAGACCATGACGAGCGGGAGCTCGACCTCATAATGCTCCGGCAGCTCGCCGTTGCCGACCACGTCGATGTCGGCCTGGACGAACTCGCGGAAGCGGCCCTCCTGCGGGCGCTCGCCGCGCCAGACCTTCTGGATCTGCCAGCGCTTGAACGGGAACGCGAGATCACCGGAATGCTCAACCACGTACCGGCTCAGCGGCACGGTCAGATCGAAATGCAGACCCAGACGCTCCTCCACGGGGGTGTCATTCTCCTGCCCGACCTCCTGCAGACGGCTCAGCAGGTAGATCTCCTTGCTGGTCTCGCCTTTCTTGAGCAGGCTGGAACCCTGCTCCACCGCACGCGTCTCGATGCCGACGAAGCCGTTCAGCTCGAACACGTTGCGCAGCGTGTCGATCACACGCTGCTCCACGACACGCTCCGAGGGGAGCCACTCTGGAAATCCTGATAAAGATGCACCTTTAGCCACGAGTCTTTATAATAGGTGAAGTTGCGACAAAACAATCCGTTTGCATCGCAACTCGACACCTACTACAAGCTTGCAAGGAGCTGACATGGCCGACGAAACCGTGACCGAATCCAACAACACCAATGAACCCGACGTGCAGGCGACGTCGCCCGCCGTCCCGGAACAGGCCACGGCTGCCCCCGCCCCGGCGGCTGAGAAGCCCGCCGCGCCGAAGCCCACCGCGCCCAAGCCGCACGCGCCCTCCCCCGCCGCGTTCGCCCACAAGCCGGGCAAGCCCGGCAAGGCGGGCAAGCCGAAGGTCGCCCCGGCCGCCGGCGCCGCGTACACCGAGGCCGATGTGAAGGCCGCCGAGGCCTTCGGCCGCGTGGACGACAACGGCACCGTCTTCGTCAAGGAGGGCGAGACCGAGCGCGAGGTGGGACAGTTCCCGGACGTCTCCAAGGAGGAGGCGCTGAACCTGTACGCCCGCCGCTTCCTGGACCTCAAGGCCAAGCTGGATCTGCTGGAAAACCGACTGAAGTCCTCTAACATCAAGCCGCGTGAGATCGACGAGTCCCTCAAGACCCTGGGCCAGGAGGTGAACGAGCCGCCGGTCGTGGGCGATCTCGCCGCCCTCAAGGCCCAGTTCGAAGCCCTGAAGACCGCCGGCGCCGCCAAGAAGACGGAGATCTCCGAGGCCCGCAAGGCCGCCGTCGCCAAGGCTCTGGAGGAGCGCACCAAGATCGTCGAGAAGGCCGAGGCCCTGGCCGCGTCCCTGGACGACAACACCAACTGGCGTTCCACCGCGGACAAGTTCCGCTCCCTGTTCGACCAGTGGCAGCAGCACCAGCGCACCACCATCCGCATCGACAAGTCCGACGCGGACGCCCTGTGGAAGCGCTTCTCCGCCGCCCGCACCACGTTCAACCAGGGCCGCCGCAAGTGGGCCCAGGAGCGCGATCTGGAGCAGAACCAGGCGATGGCCGCCAAGGAGGCCATCATCAAGGAGGCCGACGAGATCAAGGACTCCACCGCCTGGGTGGAGACCTCCCGCAAGTTCAACGAGCTCATGGACCGCTGGAAGAAGGCCGGCCGCGCCGGCCACACCGAGGACGACGCCCTGTGGGCCCGCTTCCGCGAGGCCGCGGACACCTTCTTCAACGCGCGCCAGGCCGACCGCGAGCAGATCAACACCTCCGAGCAGGAGAACCTCGTCAAGAAGGAGGCCCTGCTGACCAAGGCCGAGGCCCTGCTGCCGGTGAAGAACGAGGCCGAAGCCAAGAAGGCCCGCGAGGCCCTGGGCGCGATCCAGGACGAGTGGGATCAGATCGGCTACGTGCCGCGCGACGCCGTGCACCGCATCGAAAGCCGCCTCGACGCCGTGGACAAGCAGATCAAGGCCGTCGAGGATGCCGCCTGGAAGAAGTCCGACCCGGAGGCCGACGCCCGCAAGTCCAGCTTCGAGGAGCAGCTCAACGCGCAGCTCGCCGAGCTGACCGAGAAGATCGCCGCCGAAACCGACCCGAAGAAGAAGGCCGCGCTCGAGGCCGAGAAGGCCACCAAGGAGCAGTGGCTCAACGCCATCAAGTAAATGGTAAAGTGAATAAGGTGCGGACCTAGCCTTTCGCCCGGGTCCGCGCCGGCCGGCTTCCCGGTGAATCCGCTCATTCTGCCGCCCTGCTGTTTGCGGCCGAAATGAGCGGATTCGCTGTTTTACGCGGGGTTTGGGGCCTCTGTGGCATTGGATTCGCTCACTATGGACTCCAATGCCGCCAGAATGAGCAGATCCAATGGATTGCAAACGGTCCGGACTTCCTACGGCATCGGATTCGCTCATTATGGTCACAGTGGAACACAGAATGAGCAGATCCAATGCGCTGTGACGGGTTCCAACCGCCTACGGCATCGAATCCGCTCACTTTGTATTTAGCGGAACACAGAATGAGCAAATCCGATGCCCTACAACCAATTCCAGTCCGCTACTCATCGGATTCGCTCACTCTGCACTCCAATGCCGCCAGAATGAGCAGATCCAATGCGCTGAGCCGGGTTCCAGCCGTGTTCCAGCCGCCTACGGCATCCAATCCGCTCACTATGGGCACAGCAGTCCACAGAATGAGCAGATCCAATGCGCTGTGACGAGTTCGGGCCATCTACGGCATCCGATTTGCTCAATCTGGGCACAGTGCCGCGCAGAATGAGCAGATCGGATGTTCTGTAAGTCAGTTCCAGTCTGTCCGGTCCACTACGCAGCGGATCTGCTCACTCTGACAACCAGATCAACCCATAATGAGCGGATTCGATGGCCTGCAACGGGTTCAAGCTTCCTACAACATCGAATCCGCTCAATCTGGTCATGACGGCCTTCAGAATGAGCGAATCCGATGTGGGGCGCATTTACAGAGACTCGGCGGGAATAACAACTCGCGTGTAACAACTCGCGTCCGCCAGCGGATTTGCTCATTTTCAGATTCTCACGCAGGCCTCTCGCAGATCAACGCATCATGGGTCATCGCATCACAGCCACTGCAACAGGTTGTTGTCCAAAGGCGCCGAACCACGGGGCACACCAGCCAGATCGAGTTTGCGCTGAACCACTTCCGGTTGCTCAAGAACCTGTCGGAACGGAATCCTCACGAAGACCGTGCGATCCATCAGCAGCTGGATGTTGCTCTCGCGCTCCTTTTCAGCCAGTACCGCATCCACGGAATCAGCGCCATCGATCATGTCGCGATTCACATATTTCTCACGACCATCCAATTCTCCGATGATGGTCCGTCCATCGTCCAGATGCCATACGTAATCCGCGCGTCTTCTTTGCCCGGTCACAGGATCATCGAACTCCCGCTGCAGTTCCGGGGGCTTGAACCCCCACATAATCATCCATGCGCGGGCAATCGATTCACCGCCGTTCTCGCTGCGAGAATCGGCATGGTCTGCAACCAATCGAGCACGTTGCACACCCTTGTATCCGGCATGATCAGCAATGAATTGCTGCAATTCATCGGGATTCATACGATATTGCCTCAATGCAGCATCACAGATAGCCACTGCTTCGGGGAACGGCAATGTCCGTATGCAATCGAAGACCGTCTGCATCAGCGGGGTAACCGGCAATCCGTTATGCGTCTCAACTTTGATATCAGGAATATGATGAAACCGGAAATAACCCCGATCACGTGTTCTGGTGTGCTTGTCAATCGCCAGATGGACAAATCGATGCATCGCATACGTGGCGTTGAGCCCCCAAACAGCGGCGGCACTGATATGGCTGAGCACCCAATTCGGACGGCGGGAGATGACGGCGCGCAGAATATGAAGAATGCGCTCGATATAACTCAGTGCAGCCCAATATGCCACACGTACGAACATGTCCGGTCGCACCGCCAGCAGCGTTCCCTCGCGCACACGTCCCCACAGCGACTGAAGGCTGTTCGAACGTCTCGTCCACAGGCAGGAACGTGCTTTTTCAGCAGAATCAAGAGCCTTTTCAAGGCGTGAAAATCGTTTCATGGGCCACACCATATGCGACGGCTGCTCATGCTGTACAGCCGCGGAAGGGCATGTGCGCGGATGTACCCCACTTACTCTGGTTCCGCGCGTGTCGCACGATAAGTTATCCACAAGTGGAGAATGATGCAAAGTGAGCGACAATCCACTTTGGCCGACGAAGTATGGCCGACGAAGCACAGGAGCTGCATAAGCCCACACGCATCCGATTTGCTCACTTTGACCGCACAATCATTCAGAATGAGCAAATCCATTGCGCGACAACGGGTTTCGGTCTCCTACGGCATCAGATCTACTCACTTTGCGTTCAAACGCCGGCAGAATGAGCAAATCCACTGTACAGCAGCCGATTCAAGCCCCGTCGCACATTCAATCTACTCATTTTAACGTTCACTGGACGCAGAATGAGCAAATCCAATGCCCTACGGCCGATTTCGGGCCGATTTCGGGCTGACGCGCATTAAGTTCGCTTATTCTGGCAGCCAGATTGTTCAAAATGAGCGGATCCGATGGCCTACGACGGCTTTCCGCCTCCTACGGTATCCGATCTGCTCACTTTGTATTTAGCGGGACGCAGAATGAGCAAATCCAATGTGATGCGAGCCCGTTCAAGCTCGCCACGCATCCGATCTGCTCACTCTGTACTCCAGTGCCGCCAGAATGAGCAAATCCAATGGCCTGCAACGGATTTCAGCCGCCTGCGACATCGGATCTGCTCATTCTGGGCGTAACAGCCCACAAAATGAGCAGATTCAATGCGCTGCGACGGGTTTCAGACGGGTTCCAGCTGCCTACGACATCCGATCTGTTCACTGTTGACAGCATGATCGCTCATAATGAGCAAATCCATTGCATGGTAACGGATTTCAGCCATCTATGGCATCAGATCTGCTCATTCTGGGCGCAGTGCCGCGCAGAATGAGCAGATCTGATGGGTAGGTAGCTGCCCTGCGCGCCGTCACACACGCCGTCACGCACGCCACAGCACCGCACACCCTACCGCATCTGGCGCAGACGCGGCTCGGCGGAATCCTTGGTGCCGGTGAGGCGGTACACGTCGAACACGGCGTCGATCTTGCGCACGGCGGACAGCAGCGTGTTGAGATGCTGAGGATCGGCCATCTCGAAGGTGAACTGGCTGGTTGCCACGCGGTCGCGGCCGGTGGCGATGGAACCGGAGATGATGTTCACGCCGTGGTCGGACAGCACGCGCGTCACGTCGGAGAGCAGATGCGGGCGATCGAGCGCCTCCACCTGGATCTTGACCATGAACGTGCCCTTGGTGTTGGTCCACGCCACATCGACCACGCGCTCGGGCTGGCGCTTCTTGAGATCGAGCATGTTCTGGCAGTCCACGCGATGCACGGACACGCCCTGATTGCGGGTGATGAAGCCCACGATGGGGTCCCCCGGCACCGGGGTGCAGCATCGGGCCAACTTGACCCACACATCGCCCACACCCTTGACGGAGATACCCAGGGAGCTGGTGGTGGTCTTCTTGCGCTCCACCTCCTTGAGCGGCAGGGCCTCCTGCTCCACCTCGGCGTCCACCTCGTCCGCGCCGGCGTCCTTCACCAAGCGGGAAATGACGTTCTGCGTGGAGATCTGGCCGTCGCCGATCGCCGCGAACACGGCGTCCGCATTGGCGAAGTTCAGCTCGTCGGCAATGCCCACCAGCGCTTCGGGGGTGAGCAGCGCGCTGATCGGCAGACCGCGCTTGCGCATGGCGCGCGTCAGCTCGTCGCGGCCCTCCTCGATGGCCTCGGAGCGGCGCTCCTTGCTGAACCACTGGCGGATCTTGTTGCGCGCCTTGGGGCTCTTGACGAAGCTCAGCCAGTCGCGCGACGGGCCGGCGTTGTCCGACTTGGAGGTGAGCACCTCCACGGTGTCGCCGTTCTCCAACTTGGTGTCCAGCGGCACCAAACGTCCGTTGACGCGGGCACCCATGGTGCGGTGGCCAACCTCGGTGTGCACGGCGTAGGCGAAGTCGATGGGCGTGGCCGCGGCGGGCAGCGAGACGATCTTGCCCTTGGGCGTGAACACGTAGACCTCGGCCGAGCCCAGATCCTCCTTGAGGGAGCCGAGGAACTCGTTGGAATCGGGGGTCTCGCTGGTCCAGTCGGCGAGCTGCTGGATCCACTTGAGGTTGTCCGCCTCGCTCAGCTCCTGGTTGTCGCCTTCGCGCTTGCGATCCGAGCTGTCCGGGGCGCTCAGCGCGCGGCCGGCCTGACCGTTCTCCTTGTACTTCCAGTGGGCGGCGATGCCGAATTCGGCGCGGCGATGCATGTCCCACGTACGGATCTGGATCTCCACGGGCTTGCCGCCGGGGCCCACCACCGTGGTGTGCAGGCTCTGGTACATGTTGAGCTTGGGCATGGCGATGTAGTCCTTGAAGCGCCCGGGCACCGGGCTCCACCGCGCATGGACCGCGCCCAGGGCCGCGTAGCAGTCCTGAATGGTGTCCACGATGATGCGCACGCCCACCAGATCGTAGATGTTCTCGAAATCGTGGCCGCGCACGATCATCTTCTGGTAGATGGAGAAGTAGTCCTTCGGGCGCCCGGTCACATAGCCCTTGATGCCCTGTTCGTCGAGGTCCTCGTTGATCTCGGCCAGAATCTGCTTGAGGTACACCTCGCGCTGTCCGGCGCGACGGGCCACCAGCACCACGATCTCGTTGTAGATCTTCGGATAGAGGATCTTGAAGCTCAGCTCCTCCAGTTCGGTCTTGATGGCGTTCATGCCCAGGCGGTTGGCCAGCGGCGCGTACACGTCCAGCGTCTCGCGGGCCTTCTTCTGCGCGTTCGACTGCTTGACGTAGCGCCACGTGCGCGCGTTGTGCACGCGATCGGCCAGCTTGACCACCAGCACGCGCACATCGCGGCTCATGGCCACGACCATCTTGCGGATCGTCTCGGCCTGGGCCAGATCGCCGTACTCCATCTTGCTCAGCTTGGTCACGCCGTCCACCAGACCGGCGACCGTATCGCCGAACTCGTCGCGGCATTCCTCAAGCGTGTAGTCGGTGTCCTCCACCGTGTCGTGCAGCAGGCCGGCCGCCACCACGAGCGGTCCCATGCCCAGATCGGCGAGGATCTGGGCCACCGCAAGCGGATGGATGATGTACGGCTCGCCCGACTTGCGGCGCTGGACGGCATGCTGCTTGACCGCGCGGGCATACGCGTGCTTGAGGATCGACAGGTCCTTGCCCGGATGGTGGGACTCGCACACCTGCCAGATGGGCAGCAGCGGGTTGAGCGGGTCGGCGCTGATCTCGCAACCCAAGGAACGGGCGGAAAAATCCTCGGCCGTCATGTCATTGTCCGTCGTGTTGCCAGACATCGCTCGCTCCTCCCTCGCTCATAGGTCCTACCATCCTAACGCCTTCCGCACGGTTTTTACGCCGCGCGGTCAGGACGCGACGCCGGTCGATCCGAAGCCGCGCTCCGCCCGGTCGGAACCTGGCAGCGACTGCGCCTCGATGAACTTCGCCTCCACATAGCGCTGGATCACCAGCTGGGCAATGCGATCACCCTTGTGGAAGACGGCCGTGCGCTCGGGATCAAGATTGATCAGCGGCACCTTGACCTCGCCGCGGTATCCGGCATCGATGGTGCCGGGCGCGTTGAGGACGGTCACGCCCTGCTTGGCCGCCAGCCCGCTGCGCGGATGGACCAGCCCCACATACCCCGCGGGCAGCGCGATGGCGATGCCGGTGGGCACCAGCGCCCGTTGGAAGGGCTTGAGTTCGAAGTCCTCGGCGGTTTTCAGGTCCGCGCCGGCGTCCCCGGCATGCGCGTAGTGCAGGTCCGCAGCCACGTCATCGCGCAGCGCCTTGACAAGCACCTCGGTGTGCTCCGGTTCGTTGTAGGTCTCGTCGAAGGCCATGTCAGGCAGCGCACTCCTCGCACACGGGCTGGCCGTCATCGGTGGTGTAGGCGAGCTGGCTGCGGTGCTTGACCAGATAGCACTGGGAGCAGATGAACTCGTCGCCCTGCATGGGGATGACGGTGACGGAGGCGTCCTCGTTGCTCAGATCGGCGCCCGGCAGCTCATAGTCCTCGGCGATGGCGTTCTCGTCGTCGTCGATGTCGTTCGACGAATTCTGCGCGGACTTGCCCAGCGCCTGAAGAGACTCCTCGTCCTCGTCCTTGTTGCGGGGCGAATCGTAATCCTGAGCCATCGTATTCCTTTCCCTCGTGTCTGTGCGATTGAAGCTCCCCACGCCATGAGACACGGCGTGCACTGCGCCATAGGATACACGATTTGAAATGCTCGTAAAATACGACACGGTGCGGCACAATGGAAATACGTTACTTTTTTAAGGATGGGTGCGCGTTATGGCTGATGAACCACTGAGGGAGGCCCGATTCGACCATGTCAACGAGCATGGCGATCTGGTGTTCGAAGCGCTGAACAGGCACTTCACCGTACGCGTCACCGATTCGCTCGAACGCGGCATCATGGAGGCCAAGCAGGTGCGCGCCGAGCTGGAGGGCACACCGCAGCCGCAGGCCGCCTCCGCGCTGCCGATCTCGCAGATCCAGTCGATGATCCGCGCGGGCATCACCCCGGTGCGGATCGCCGCGCAGTTCGGCGTCGCGGAGCCGCTGGTGCGCCGGTTCGCGGCGCCCGTGGAGACCGAGAAGAAGTATGCGATCGACCAGTTCCTGTCCATGAGCGCGAACAAGGCCGTGCGCGGCTCCAAGTCCAATGCGGACGTGATCGCGGAGTCCCTGCAGACCTCGCGCATCGACATGGATTCCCTGATTTGGCAGGCCACGCGCCGGGGTCATGAGCCGTGGCGCATCCAGGCCACGTTCGAGTCGGCCAACCGCACGCTCAAGGCTGATTGGTCATGGAACATGCGGGACAATTCGGTGGTCTCGCTCAACAGCATCGCCAAGCGTCTGCTCGGGGAGACGGCGGCCCCGGTGCCGGGACTCGCCAACGAGCCCGCGGGACGGGATGGAACGCACTTCAATTGGGGCGATTCCGGCGCTGCGGCCGCGGCGACGGGTCTGGCGTACGATGCCCCGGCCGGCGTGGTCGGGCTCGGCGACGCATCCGCCGCCGAGGTGCCCTCAGATGCGGCGCCGGGGGCCATGAATCCCGTGACCGCATGGATGTATGGCGGCGTCGGCAAGGCAGATTCCGCGCAGGCATCCGGCACCGGAACGGCAACACCAAATGTCTCGAATAATGAAACCTCCATTGTTCAGACTTCGGGCATCACCTCCTCCGACGGCACGATCCCACCCGCGGCCGGCACGGCAAGCCCGATTCCGAACGCGGAGCAGACGCCCGCGGTCACCGTCACGGACAGCGGTCGGATCACCCCCGTGGCACAGCAGCCGGCAGGTTCCGGCGCGGGGAGCACGCAGGATGCGCCCGCCGCCACGCAATCCACCGGCGCACAGGCCGCCACCACGCAGCCCGCCACTGTGCAGCCCGCCACTGTGCAGCCCGCCACTGCGCAGCCCGCCGAGCCGGAGACGAAGCCGAAGCGCCGGTCGAGCCGTTCGGCGGTGCCCAGCTGGGACGAGATCCTTTTCGGGGAGTGAGCCCCGCCGGACGCACGACGGCTGTCAGACCAGATCGATCAGGCAGGGGATGTCCATCTCCAGCGCGGTCTGCGACCCGTGCACGCTGGGCAGATGGGTGGCCTTGTCGTTCTGGATGCGCGAGTCCACGATCGTGACCGCGCCAGCCGCCTGCACCAGCACATCGCCGATCATCGGCCGCACACGCGGGTCCATGGGGCCGTAGACGCCGTCGCGCACCGCATCGTCGCACAGGCGCACCAAAGCCTTGTCCCCCAACCGCTCGCGCCATCGGGCCGCGATGTCTCGCGGATCCACACCGTCGTCCGCATACAACATCAGCGAGCGCGGCTCCCCACCCACCATCGCCACATCGCGGGCCAGCTCCGGCTCCCCCGCGATGTCGATGCGCCCGGCCGGATCCACGCCCACCATGCCATGATCGGCCACGATAACGATCAGCGTGCCCTTTGGTGCACTGCGGCGCAACAGGGCGAGCTGCGCGTCAATGCGCTCGAACGCGGCGACCCAATGTTCGGAATCCCAGCCGTAATTGTGCCCAACCTTGTCCGCGTCGCGGATGTACAGATAAGTCAGACCCGGCGTGCGCGCGGCCTCGCAGGCATTGGTCACGCGTCGCGTGGGGTTGGCGTCGGAGACGTACGCGGCGCCGCGGAAGGCCGCGATGGTCAGCGGCGAATTGGCGAACTTGGGCAGCCCCGAACTGGTGACGCGCACGCCGGCCGCAGCCAGCGTCTCGAAGATGGTGGGCTGGCGCTGCAGTTCGAGCGGCGGGATGGCGTTCTTGAACTGGATGAGCTGCGAGAGTTCGCCGGTTTCGGTGTTGCGCTGCGTGTACCCGGTCATGCCCGTCAGGCCGGGGCATGTGCCGGTGCCGAAGGTGGCCATGGCGGCCACGGTGGTGCTGGGCGCGCAGGTGGAGATGGGCCGGCTGTTGATCGTCTCGTTCACCAGCGAACGCAGGCAGGGGGCGTGGCCGATGCGCATGTTGAGATTCCAGAATCCCAGACCGTCCACGAGCACGACGATGGCCGACCGGACATCCGGCAGCCCGAGCGCGCGCTGCAGGGCTTTGGGATCGGCATGCACGGCGGTGGGGACCGGATGCCCGATCGCGGCGGTGACGGCCGGCAGCACGGCCGACAGATGGCGGGCGCCCCCTCGGGAGGATTCCGTCGCATTGCGGGAGGATTCCGTCGCATCGTCTCCATAATGCGCGGTGGGGACGATTCGCAGCAGTTCTTCGGTTTCCGGTACTTCAACAGCCATGCGTCCCATTGAATCACCGGCCCTGCCTTTGGCGCGCTTTGGAGCGGACCATCCAACACGGCACGGGCCTCCAGACCGCCTCCAGGCCGCGCGGCCGGGCACTCATAACCCGAACATTTGACCGCACGGCACGCTAAAATGGCGAGGTTTCAAGTCTTGGAGGGAGTCGCACGCATGGCATCGCACCGCAAACCGGCCGCGCCGGGCTATGATCCGCGCACGGTCAAGGAGCACATCGTCGAAACGCCGTTGAACGAGGAGATGAGCAAATCGTTCCTCGAATACGCGTATTCGGTGATCTACGCGCGAGCCCTGCCGGACGCCCGCGACGGCCTCAAGCCCGTGCAGCGGCGCATCGTCTACCAGATGGGCCAGATGAACCTTGCACCCGACCGCCCGTACATGAAGTCGGCGCGCGTGGTGGGCGAGGTCATGGGCAAGCTGCACCCGCACGGCGATTCGGCCATCTACGAGGCCATGGTGCGCCTCGCCCAGCCGTTCGCGATGCGCCTGCCGCTGGTGGACGGCCACGGCAACTTCGGCTCGCTGGACGACGGCCCCGCCGCCTCCCGATACACCGAGGCCCGTCTGGCCCCGGCGGCGCTGGGCATGAACGCGGACATCGACCAGGACACCGTGGACTTCGTGCCGAACTACGACAACAAGCTCAAGGAGCCGACCGTGCTGCCCAGCGCGATCCCGAACCTGCTGGTCAACGGCGGCTCGGGCATCGCGGTGGGCATGGCCACGAACATGCCCACGCACAACCTCGGCGAGGTGGTGGCCGCGGCCAAACATCTCATGGCGCACCCGGACGCCACGCTCGAGGATCTCATGCGTTACGTGCCCGGACCGGACCTGCCCACGGGCGGCATCATCATCGGGCGCGACGGGATTCGCGAGGCGTACCGCACGGGCCGAGGCATGTTCGCCACCCGTTCGGCCACGCACATCGAGAACGTCACCGCGCGCAAGAAGGCGATCGTTGTCACCGAACTGCCGTTCATGGTGGGCCCCGAACGCGTGCTCGAGCGCATCTCCGAAGGCGTGAAGAACCGCAAACTGGAGGGCATCTCCGGCGCGATCGATCTGACCGACCGGCACAACGGCACCCGTCTGGTCATCGAGATCAAGACCGGCTTCGACCCGAACGCCGTGCTCGCCCAGCTGTTCCGTCACACGCCGTTGCAGGACAACTTCTCCATCAACAACGTGGCGCTCGTGGACGGCCGCCCGCACACCATGGGCTTGAAGGAGCTGCTCAAGGTGTGGATCGACCACCGCCGTGTGGTGGTGCGCCGGCGCAGCGAATTCCGACGCAGGAAGGCCCAGGAGCGTCTGCACTTGGTGGAGGGTCTGCTGCTGGCCATGATCGACATCGACGAGGTGATCCAGGTGATCCGCACCTCGGACGACGCGGACAAGGCCAAGAGCCGGCTGATCGCCGTGTTCGATCTGGACGAGATCCAGGCGCAGTACATTCTGGATCTTCGCCTGCGCAGGCTGACGCGCATGAGCCGCATCGAGCTGGAGGCGGAACGCGACGATCTGAAGAAGCAGATCGAGGAACTGGCGCGCATCCTGGCTTCCGCCGAGGAGCTGGACCGCGTGGTGGTCGAGGAGATGGACAAGGCCGTGGCGACGTGGGGTTCCCCCCGCCGGACGGTGATCCTGGACACGGACGAGGACGGCACGCTCACGCCGGTGCAGGCACACGGCGAATCGGGCGTATCCGCTTCGGCCCTGGATGCCGCCCGCACAGTCAGCTCGGTGTCCGACGCCGCCGATGCCGCGGAGGCGGCGGCCGCCGCGAAGAAGGCCGGCGAGGAGGAGGCCGCCTCCGCCCTGCTGCAGATGGCCGACGAGCCGTGCACGGTGATGATGACCGCAACCGGCCTGATCGCCCGCGCGGGAGCCGGCGCGCTGGAGGCATGGCGGTCGCGTTCCGCCGCCGGCCCGCGCGCCAAGGAGGACGTGATCCGATCGATCTTCGCGACGACCACGCGCTCCTCCTACGCACTCATCACCTCGGCAGGCCGTTTGGTGCTCGCGCAGGTGGCCGATCTGCCCGCGCTGCCCGCCTCCGAGACGCCATCCGTGGAGGGCGGCGTGAAGGCCGACGAGCTGATCGGCGCGACCGAGAACACCGATCCCGTACCCGGCGAGCATGTGATCGCGGCCGTGTCCATGGCCGACGGCGAGGCCCCGTTGGCGATCGGCACGCGGGTCGGCGTGATCAAGCGCTGGAATCGTGAGGCGCCCACCACCATGGATTCCTGGCCGGTGATCGATCTGAAGGATGGTGACGAGGCGCTGTTCGCCGCCCCGGCCGCCGACGAGGACCGTCTGGTGTTCATCTCCTCCGATGCCTCACTGCTCACCTTCGAGGCAGCGAATGTGCGCCCGCAGGGTCGCACAGCAGGCGGCATGGCGGGCATTCGGCTCGCCGAGGGCGCGCATGTGGTCGCCTTCAACGTGGTGCCGGCCGGCAATGTGGGTTGGACATACGAGGAGGGCGAGAACGGCATGAGCTCGGCGGCCGGAGCGGTGGTGCTCACCGTGGCCGGGGATGCCGACGCGCTGCCGGGCACCGAGAACGGGTGCGCGAAGCTGACGCCGCTGGAGATGTATCCGACCAAGGGACGCGCCACCGGCGGCGTGCGCTCACAGCGCTTCCTCAAGGGGCAGAACGTGCTGATCGCCGCATGGGTGGGCGCCTACCCGCTCAACGCCTCAACGGAAGGCGGCTCCCCGGTGGAGCTGCCGAAGCCGGACATGCGCCGCGATGGGTCGGGCGTGGATCTGGCCGCGCCGATCGCCTACGTCGCATAGCGGTGCTGCCAGCGCACAAAGCGGAACGTTTGGTTCGTTTTTGAGCTTGTTGAGGGGCCGAAAACGAACCAAACGTTCCGCTTTGTGCGCTGATGCCTTATTAGGATCAATCGATGGTTCCGGCGTCGAGGACCGCGTCGCTCAGGAACCAGTAGCTGTGCGGGTCGCCCTTGAGCGCGGTGAACGGCGTGAGTTCGATGTTACGCTCACGGGCCAGATCGATGAGATAGCCGCGCACGATCCACGGGTATTCCAGCACGCCGCTCTTGAGATCGATGATCCGCTCGACGGCGCTGCCATTCACACCAAAGTGCTCGCCGATCTGATCGACGGTGAGCCCCAACCGACGCATGTTCTCGCGGAACTCGCGGATCGTCGCCGCCTTCTGTTCGCTTGTCAATGACATGGTTGAATCCTTTCCGGATCCTGTTATACCAGCCATGATGCCGGTGAGCGGATGGCCAATGCGCAATGAAGAAGGATCCTTCGCTTCGCTCAGGATGACGAGAAAGTCGTTCTTTGTCATCCTGAGCGAAGACCGAAGGCCGGAGCCGAAGGATCCTTAATATTTCGCACAACGTTAAGGATCCTTCACTTCGCTCAGGATGACGAAGTCGCTTCGGGCTACTGGTACAGCTTCATGCCTTGCGGGCAGGGGGTGAATCCGGCGGCGTGCAGGATGCGCATGGCATCGCCGCGCCGGGTGAGCGGTTCACCGTTGAGATCGCAGAAGGTGACTCCCGATCGTGATCCCGGCCCTTCGGAGGATGATCTGCGCCGCAGCGTGTACGCGAGTTCGGTCAGGGCCGGGCGCATCACGGCCTCATCACGATCGAAAGCCGTGAGCCGATGGCTGCGGGGCGCTGCGTAGACCACCGGCTCGCCATGGGCAAGCACCACCAGCGAGCCGGCGCGACGGATCGGCTTGGCAGGTTTGCCGGTCGTCCCGTTCGCGCTGGTTTCCGTCGCGTCACCGGCCTCAGCCACGCCGTAGGCCCGAGGCCAGTCGATCGCCGCGCCGGTGAGATTTGCGGGATCGGTGACGTCGATCGCCACATCGGACTGGCTGTGCCATTGGCCGGCGTCCCTGAGCGCGTCCACCGTGTCTCTGGCGGCGAACTGCGCCGCGCCGAACCCCTTCACGAACATGCCACGCACCAGCGAACCGTGTTCCTCCATGCGTCTGAGCACCGGATACAGGGCGGAGAACCCTCCCGGCACCGACTCCCTGTCCACCAGCGGCGCGGCGATGACCCCGTACCGGTCAAGCAGAACCTCCACCTGAGCCACCAACCGCTGTTCGGGCGATGAGATTCCCGCGGACTCATCGGACAGCGCTTTCGCAGGATCGCTCTCCACACCATCGACACCCATCCCACTCCCCACGGCCGACCATAGTCCACCCAACGTCATGGGCAGCGAAACCTGCACGCGGATGCGCCGACGGGATGCCCTGGCCGGCGTCCGAACCGTCCGCCCGCCCGTCTGCAACGCCCGCACCGGCGCAAAGGAGCTGTTGGTCACCTTGCCCTGCCAGACCAGCGACCACAGAGCCTCCTCGAACTGGTCCTGCGACCATGACGGCGGCACAATCTCCCCGGTCTCCGGATCCACCATCTCATTGCCGGCGGCCCCCTGCCACCGTTCGCGGGCCATCGACGCCAGCTGCGTGGCATGGTAGGCGCCTCCGGGCGCGAGCACGGCAAGAATCGCCTCCGGAATGGTGGGGGCGGCATCCTCCGGCGCATCCCCCGAAAGCACACCGGCCGGCTCCAGCAATGCGGAATCGGCGGGGCTGAAGGAGATGCTCCCGGGCTCGTTCGCCTTGCCGTCGCCGGGTTTGGAGCCGACCCACACCGCTTCTCCCCCAGCCAACAGTTCGTCGAGCATGGATGGGGTGTAGTCGCCCACGCGCGAGGGGAATACATCGCGCTCCCACACCGAGGCGGGCAGGGCCAGTCCGTCGAGCTGCTCGATGACGCGCATCAGCCCATCCAGACCGCGATGATGTTCGCCGCCCACCGGCCCGACGCCTTGGCGATCCAGCAGAAACGCCTGATAGACGGCCGGTTCGACCGGTTTGATGGCCTTGCGCGCCTTGGAGAGCGATCGCGCCCGTATGCGGCGAAACACCTCGCGATGCAGCCACTGCGTGGCCGCCGAACCGTCCGGCATCCCATCGGCATGATCGGCGACGAACGTTCCGCTTATGAGCTGGCCGGACGCCTTGAGCTCATCCAGCGCATGCACGGCGTCGGTGACGGGGATGTTCAGATCGGCCACCATCCGCTCGGCCGTGAACGGGCCATGGGTTTTGGCGTAGCGGGTCACGCGACCCATCACGTCACCGGCGTCCAGATCGTTCCAGAAGGTGCGCTCCCCCAGCTCCCGCTCCACGTCCCGAATCACGTCCGGATCCAGCACGGCGGACATATCCGTGCCGCCAAGCAGCTTCTCCAGCACATCCGGGTCCACGGACAGCAGCTGGGCGCTGCGCTCCGCCTGCGGCACATCGTACTGGTACATGACGGCCCCCACGAAACCGAACAGCAGGTTTTCGGCGAAAGGCGAGGGAATTTCGGTGGTCACATCATCCAGTGCGATGGTCCCGGCGTTGAGATCGGTCATGAGCCGACGCAGGGCGGGCAGATCGTACACGTCCCGCAGGCATTCGCGCGCGGTCTCCAGCAGGAGTGGGAAATTATGCCGGGTGCGCGCGGCGGCGAGCAGCTGGGCGGACCGCAGGCGCTGCTGCCACAGGGGCACGCGGCGGCCCGGATCGGTGCGCGGCAGGAACAGCGATCGCGCGGCGCATTCGCGGAATCGGGCGGCGAACAGCACGCTTTCGCCCACCTGGGTCTCCACCAGCCGTTGCAGCTCGTCCGGATCGAAGCGCACCAGGTCCCGGATGGGAATGGAACCGTCCCCGTCCGGCAGCCGCAGGATGATGCCATCGTCCGCCGCATAGGCCTGGCCGTCGAACCCATAGCGCTGCTTGAGTCTGGTGGTGATGGCCATGGCCCACGGCTCGTGGATGCGGCGGCCATACGGCGAATGGATGATGATCCGCCAATCGCCCTCCTCATCGGGGCAGCGCTCGATGACGATCCGGCGATCCGACGGCACCTCACCGGTGCTGGCCCGCTGCTCGGCCAGCAGACGGGCCAAATTCCCGATGGCGTTGCCGTCAAGACCATCCGCGCGCAGCCGTCGCTTGGTTTCCGCGTTGAAGCGGGGATTGCCCGGCTCCGCACCGGACCTTCCCAAACCGTCCGTTCCAGAACCGACCGCCGCCGGCCCGCCCGCTTCCAGCCCATCCGTTCCAGAACCGCCCGCTTCCAGCCCGGCCGCGATCTCGCGTATGAACGCGCCCTTCCGCTGGCCGAATCCGGCGTCCCTGCCGCCCTCATCGCCATGCCAGAACGGCAGACGGGCGGTGCGGCCGGGTGCGGGCGTCACCACCACCCGGTCGCGCGTGATCTCCTGGATCTGCCATGTGGAGGTGCCCAGCGTGATCACATCGCCGACGCGCGATTCGTAGACCATCTCCTCGTCCAATTCGCCCACGCGTCTGGGCCCCGGTCCGGAATCAGCCTGAGGCAGGACGACCGTGTACAGGCCGCGGTCCGGGATGGTGCCGCCGCTGGTGACGGCGAGCCGTTGCGCACCCGGCCGCGCGGAGATGATGTTGTCCTCCCGGTTCCATGCCAGCGGAGGGCGGAACGCGGAGAAGTCCTCGCTGTTGTAGGCCCCGGTCATCATGCCCAGCACCGCGTCGAACATATCCCGGTCCAATTCGGCGAACGGGGCGGCGCGCCGGACCGTCGCGTACCAGTCGTCCGGTTTGAGATCCCCCATGGCCGCGGCGGCCACAGTCTGCTGGGCCAGAACGTCCAGCGGGTTGCGAGGAACGGACAGCGGCTCCAGAGCGCCCGCCCTCATGCTTTCGATGCTGGCGGCCACGCCGATGATCTGTTCGCGGGTGAGCGGATAGAACAGGGCATGGGACACGCCACCGACGCGATGATCGGCCCGCCCGACGCGCTGCAGCCCGGAGGATACGGACAGCGGCGGGGCGATCTGGATGACCAGATCCACCGATCCCATGTCGATGCCGAGCTCAAGGCTGCTGGTGGCCACCACGCATCTGAGCTGGCCGCGCTTGAGCCGCTCCTCGATCTGCTTGCGCCGATCCTTGGACACGGACCCGTGATGGGCCATGGCGATGGTGTCCTCAGGGCCGTGATCCCCCACAAGCATGGTGGTCGAGCCGACGACCGAATCATAATGCCCGGCGAATCCCTCGCGCCCCTCCGGCGAGCCCTTTTCGGCCCCATGCCCGCGACCGTCCGCGTAGAGGTCGTTGAGACGGGCCGTGAGCCGCTCCGCCAGTCCACGCGAGTTGACGAACACCAGCGTAGTGCGGTGCGCGAGCACCTCGTCCAGCACGCTGCGTTCCACGACCGGCCAGATCGAGCCGACCGCGCGGTCCCCCGCGGCGCCGGTGACAGCCGTGGACCCGACGCTTTCCGGCGCGATGCCCTTGCGCTCGGCGAGCCGCTGCATGGCCGGCGTGACACCGCTGATCCGGGGTGCGGGCATCCCCCGCGAGCCGCCCAGGTCCGCGCCGCCAGCCCGGTTCGACACATTCGCCGACTGAAGGTCCCGCATGTTCTCCAGCGGCTCAACCACCTTCAGATCCATGTCCGGATGCGTGCCCGGATCCACCACTTCCACGGGCCGGGCGCCGCCCAGAAACCGGGCTGCTTCGGCAGTCGGATTGACCGTGGCGGACAAACCGATGCGCTGGATGGGACGGCCCGCCAGATCCTCCAGACGTTCCAGACTGAGCGCCAGATGCGCCCCCCGCTTGCCGCCGGCGAGCGCATGCACCTCGTCCACGATCACCGTGTCCACGGTGGCGAGGATGCGGCGGGCCTTGGAGGTGAGCAGCAGATACAAGGACTCCGGCGTGGTCACCAGAATATCCGGCGGATGGGATGCGATGGCCCGCCGCTCCTTGGGAGCGGTGTCCCCGCTGCGCGTGGCCACGCGGATGGCAGGCGACTTGAGACCCATGGCCTCGCATTGGGCCGCGATGCCTTCGAGCGGACGCTCGAGGTTCTTGGCCACATCCACGGCCAGTGCCTTGAGCGGCGACACATAGAGTACCCTGACGCCCTTGGCGACGCGCTTGTTCGGCCCCGCGGTCGCATCCCCCGCCATGAGCCGGTCGATGGCGGACAGGAACGCGGCCAGCGTCTTGCCCGAACCTGTGGGCGCGATCACCAGCACGTTCCGCCCCGACCTGATGGCCGGCCACGCCAGTCGCTGCGCTTCGGTGGGCGCATCGAAGACATGCTCGAACCACACCCGGGTGGGTTCCGCGAACAGGCTCAAGCAATCGTACATATGTTCGATCATGCCGCCAAGTGCGGACAAAACCGGTGCAGACAACACGAAACACGCGGAGCACGCCGCACCCGAACGGAACCGAAGCCGAACGGCCCAAATCGAGGCCGCCCCGCCCGGCTCACCCCCGCTTGACGCGCAGGCGCTCGTGCATCCAGACCATCAGGACCAGGAATGCCAACAGGTAGAACGGGTATAGGGAGATCGTCATATACTGGGCGATGAGTCCGAACAGCGGCGGCATGGCCAGCGAACCCACATAGGCGCTGGCCATCTGCACGCCCACGATCGCCTGCGAGTTCTCCTCGCCGAAGTACGCGGGCGTGGAGTGGATGACGCACGGATAGATGGGCGCGCAGCCCAGGCCCACGGTCACCAGACCGGCGACCGTGCCCCAGATGCCGGGCAGCGGCAATGCGATCAGGATCACGCCCACGACCAGCACCACCTGGCCGATGCGGATCATGGTGGGATCATCGAACCGCATGGTCATGAAGCCGCTCAGCGCCCGGCCCACGGTGATGCCCACATAGAACAGGCTGGCCAGACTGGCGGCGGCGGTGCGGTCCACGCCCTCGTGGATCACCATGTAGCTGCTGGCCCACAGGCCGGCGGTCGACTCGATCGCGCAGTAGCAGAAGAACATGATGAGGATCTCCTTGGCCCCGCGGATTGCCAGCACACCCTTGAGGCCAAGCGGCTTGCGGGCGGGCGCCGAGGCGCCATCACCGGCCGACCCGGACGCAGACACGCCGCCGTCCGCAGCTCCGGCGACCGCGCGCGACTTCCACAGCGGCAGGCTCAGCACGATCACGACCGTCAGCGCAACCTGCAGGATGGCGATGTATCGGTATCCCCAGCCCCAGCCCTGGCCGCCGGAGAGGGCAAAGCCCATCACATAGGGGCCGATCGAGGCGCCCACGCCCCACATGCAGTGCAGCCAGCTCATGTGGCGACTTTCGTAATGGATGGCCACATAGTTATTGAGCGCCGCATCCACGCCGCCCGCGCCCAGACCATAGGGCACGGCGATGGCGATCAGCGTCCAGTAATTGGGCGCCACGGAGAAGCCGTACAGCGCGGCGGCGGTGAGCCCCACGGACACGGCGGTGACGCGGCCGGCGCCGAAGCGAAGGGTCACGCGGTCACTCAGCAGCGCGGAGACGATCGTGCAGGCGGAGATCACCATCGAGATGCCGCCCATCCAGGAGACCGGGGCCCCCAGATCCCGGCTCATCGTGGGCCATGCGGCGCCGAGCAGGGCATCGGGCAGTCCAAGACTGATGAAGGCGAGGTAGATCACGGCGAGCAGCAGACTGGCCACGAAGAATCCTCCTTGATTGCGAATATCACGTACGAACGTACACAAGCTAACCGCGAACGCCGACAAACGACGCGGCATCGCAACACGCCGATTCGCGATCAGCGAATTATGGCGAGCCTGGGCCAAACGGGAGAAGATGGAGACATACATGCCACAAGCACCGAGCAAAGGACCATCCATGAACACATACATCAAGCCGGCGCCCGTCACGGGCCCCACCCGTCTCGAGCATGACTGCATCGGCGAACTCGAGGTGCCCGCGAACGTCTACTGGGGCATCCACACGCAGCGCGCGATCGGCAACTTCACGGTGTCCGGTCTGCCGGACTCCTCGCATCCCCAACTCGTGCGCGCCTACGCGACCGTCAAGCGCGCCTGCGCGGAGGCGAACGAGGAGATAGGCCTGCTCCCCCACGACAAGGCGCGCGCGATCGTCGCCGCGTGCCAGGAGATCGAATCGGGCAAGCTGCTCGACCAGTTCCCCGTGGACGTGCTGCAGGGCGGCGCCGGCACCTCCACGAACATGAACGCCAACGAGGTGATCGCCAACCGCGCGCTGGAGATCGCCGGCCACCAGCGCGGCGACTACCATTACATCCACCCCAACGACGACGTCAACCACTCCCAGTCCACCAACGACACGTACCCGGCCGCCTGCAAGCTCGCACTGATCGACGCGATCGGCCCGCTGGCGGAGGAGACCAGGAAACTCGCACAGTCCTTCCACGACCTTGCGGACCGGCACGCCGACGATGTGACGATCGGCCGCACGCAGCTGCAGGACGCCGTGCCCATGACGTACGGCCAGGAATTCCACGCCTTCGCCAGCTTCCTCAAGGCGGACACCGCGGCGCTCGAACGCGTTGTGCCGCTGCTCATGAGCCTCAATCTGGGTGCCACGGCCATCGGCACCGGCATCTGTGCGGATCTGCGCTTCCGCAAGGCCGCCACCGAGCATCTGGCGCGCATCACCGGACTGCCGATCACCGCCGCGCCGGATCCGATCGCCGCCATGACGGACATGAGCGCCTACATCGCCGTCTCCCAAACCGCCAAGAACCTCGCCATCCATTTGAAGAAGGCCGCGGACGATTTACGCCTGCTCAACTCCGGCCCGCACGACGGCTTCAACGACCTCAACGTGCCGCCGCGCCAGGCCGGCAGCAGCATCATGCCGGGCAAGGTGAACCCGGTGATCCCCGAATGCGTGGACCAGGTGTGCTTCCGCGTCTTCGGCATGGACACCACGGTCACGTGGGCGGCCTCCGAAGGCCAGCTGCAGCTCAACGCCTTCGACCCCGTGATCATCCACGAGCTGCTCAAGGGCATCGATCTGCTGACCAACGCCATGGTCATGTTCCGCGAGCGCTGCGTGGAGGGCATCACCGTCAACAAGGAGATCGGCCGCCGGTACGCCGCATCCTCGCCGTCCATCTCCGCCGCGCTCAACCCGCTGATCGGCTACGAACGCTCGGTGGACATCGCCAAGGAGGCCGCCGAGTCCGGCAGGACCGTGCGCGAGGTGGCCGGCGAGCGCACCGATCTGCCCGCCGAGCAGCTGGACGAGCTGCTGGACACGACCGCACTGGCCCGCCGGCTCGGCCAGACCTGCCGGGAGCGTCAGGCGTAGGGCGGCGGGCATAGCGCGGCGGGCGGGCGCAGGGCCTAGTCCGCCTCCCACTCGAGGATGTCGCCGGGCTGGCAGTCGAGCGCGCGGCAGATGGCGTCGAGCGTGGTGAAGCGAATGGCCTTGGCCCGCCCGTTCTTCAATATCGACACATTGGCCGGGGTGATGCCGATCGCCTCGGCCAATTCATTGACGCCCATCTTGCGTCTGGCCATCATGACATCCAGATTCACGCGGATGGCCATTCAGATCACCGCCTCGAGTTCGCGGCGCTGCGCGATCGCCTGCGTGAGCAGGGATCGCATGACCAGCATGAGCAGCACGAACGCGGCGATGAGCAGCAGGGCCACGAGCAGTGCGAGCACGAAGGCCGGACTGTTCAGCGCCGCCGGAATCGATTCATGCGTGACCGGATCGACATATTCGAGGCCGACGTTGGAGAAGATGAGCACGAACATCACCAACGCACCCTCCGCGCATGCACAGACGATGATGATGTCGGTCCAGCGGATGGCCTTGCCGGAGAAGATGTCCCTGTTTCGCGTGAGCGTGAGCATCGGCCAGACGGCGGCGAGCGCCACCTCGAAGCACAGGATGCCCAGCACGCCCGCGATCCGGTACGGCCACAGGGCGGGCGCGGTCTCCGGCACATGCTCCACCACATAGGCGGACAGGGCGAATACGGCGACCTGTCCGAACACGCAGATCGCCTCGAACAGCACGATCATCACCTTGAGCGCCCCGATGGCGACGGGGTGGTATTCCGGCCACGTCTCGCGCCCGGTTGCATTGTCATTGCCGATGTCCATGGCGATTCCTTTCCTCACGGTTCATATAGGCTTCGATTATCGATAATAATATATTGAAAAACAATATGTCAGAATTGTGGAGAACTGTTTCACAACAGATTCATATCGTTTTTCGATAGCTTACGATGGCGGCATGAACACCAATTCCGAAACCGACCAGACCATCGCTCCCCTGTCCCGCCGCCTCGCCCTGGCCGCAGCGGCACTGGCCATCCCGTTCCTGTTCGACCGATTGTGGTTCGCCGTACCCTTCGGCAACGACGGCGGATGGTCTCCGTTCACCTGCTGGGCCATGCTGTGCATGATGATCGCGCTCATCGATCTGCCCCTGTTCGCCAGGCGCACATGCCGCACGCCCATGTGGTGGATCGTCCTCGCCGCCATCGCGGCGCTGGGCGTGTGGCTGATCGCACTCGCCCCGCCGTTCGAGGGCCTGGCTGGCGGGGCGAATCTCATCTATGCGATGCTGAGTGGCTTCATTGTGCTGCCCGCGCTGCTCATGACGCTGTTGCAGCTGTCCGATGGCCGATTCGACCCGTACCACCCGTTCGCACTGGTCGCGGATTGGTTCAAAGGATGGATCATCAGCCCATTCGCGCACTGGGGCACTCTGGCCCACACGCTGCGCGATACGGGCGCGCACCTGCGGGGGAAGGACCGCGACGCCGGCCGTCTCAGGCGCGTCGGCATCGCCCTGCTCATCACGGCACCGATCCTCCTGGTACTCGTCCCGCTGCTCATGGGCGCCGATGAGGTGTTCGACTACGCCGTCACCCGTCTGATCGGCGATTTCGACATCGTCCCGATCATGTGGCACACCATGCTCGTGATCGTTCCCGCACCGTTCGTCTTCTCGCTGCTCGCATCCGTTGACGCCCGCGACACCGGCGGGATAGCCGCGGGGAGACAGTCGCGCGGATCGGCGCCTTTCATGTTCGATCCACTGATCGTGGCCGTGGTGCTCGGCATCGTGCTCGCCCTGTACGCCACATTCTGCGCGGTCCAGTTCACGTTCCTGTTCGCCGAGGCAGGACTGCCGGCGGGCTACACGTACGCCGAGTATGCGCGCAGCGGATTCTTCCAGCTGCTGTTCGTGGCCGCGCTGAATTTCGCCGGCTTCGGTCTGGTGCTGCGGTTCGCGCCGCGCCGCACGCCGATCGTCGCCATGCAGGCGGGGCTGCTCGCCGCCACCGGCGTGATGCTCGCCTCCGCGTTCACGCGTCTCAACCTGTACATTCACGTCTACGGGCTCACCTGGCTGCGATATGCGTCGATCACATTCATCATCCTGCTGGCCGTGCTGCTCCCACTCGCAATGGCACGCCTGTTCACCGCGCGCATACCACTCGTCGCCATGGGGTTCACGGCGATGCTGGTCTGGTGGATCGCAATCGGCTACGCGAACCCCGAGGGCGTCATCGACTGGTGGAACGCCTCGCATGGGGTGGCAATCGGATGACGGCCGGCCACGCCGACCGCCGATCAGGTGTCGATCTTGGAACGGTCGAAATCGTCGGCGTTGTCCACGATGAACTGCTTGCGCGGCGGCACGTCATCTCCCATGAGCAGGGAGAAGACCTCCGAAGCCTGCGCGGCGTCCTCCATGCGGATGCGCCTCAACATGCGCGAGCGCGGGTCCATGGTGGTGTCCGCCAGCTGGTCGGCGTCCATCTCGCCCAGACCCTTGTAGCGCTGGATGTCGTCGGCGTACCCGATGCGCTTGGCGTTGAGCTCGTCCAGCTTGGCGGCAAGCTCGTCGTCCGAATACGTGTAGATGTACTCGCCCTTGCGCGCCCCGGTGAGCGCGATGCGGTGCAGCGGCGGCACGGCCGCGTACACGTAGCCGTGCTCGATGAGCGGGCGCATGTAGCGGTAGAACAGGGTGAGCAGCAGGATGCGGATGTGCGCGCCGTCCACATCGGCATCGGTCATCATGATGACCTTGTGGTACCGCGACTGCGTAATGTCAAAGCTCGCGCCGGAGCCCGCGCCCACCACCTGGATGATCGCCGCGCACTCCTTGTTGTTGAGCATCTGGCTCAGCGACGCCTTCTGCACGTTGAGGATCTTGCCTCGGATGGGCAGCAGGGCCTGGAAGCCGGCGTTGCGCGCGGCCTTGGCCGTGCCGAGTGCGGAGTCGCCCTCCACGATGAACAGTTCGGCCACGTCGTCGTTGCCAGGCTGGCAGTCGGACAGCTTGGCCGGCATGGACGCCGATTCGAGGGCGTTCTTGCGGCGGGTGACCTCTTTGGTCTTGCGCGCCTGGATGCGGGCGTGCATCTCGCCCACGATCTTCTCCAGCACACGCCCGGACTGCTCCTTGTAGCCGCGCTTGGATCCGGTGATCATCTCGCCGAACTGGCGGTCCGTGATGCGCGAGACGATCGGCTTGACCGGCGCGGTGCCGAGCACGTCCTTGGTCTGCCCCTGGAACTGCGGTTCGGCGATGCGCACGGTCACCACGGCCACCAGACCGGCCATGATGTCGTCGCGCTCCACCTTCATGGCGCTGTCCTTAAGGTTCACCTTGAGCTTGCGCGCGTTGTCCTCCACGGCCTTGCGGATCTGCCTGGTGAGCCCCGCGAGGAAGCCGTCCACATGCGTGCCGCCGCCGGGCGTCTCCACCACATTCACAAAGCTCACCAGCGTGGTGTCATAGCCGTTGACCCACCTCAGGGCGATGTCCACGGCGCAGTTGCGCTCGATCTGCTCGGCGTGCAGCTCGCCGCCGTCGCCCACGGTCTGGGTCTCCTCCTTGTAGGTGGCCTCGCCCTGGATGCGCCACACGTCGCAGATGGGCTCGCCCTTGGACAGGAAGTCGACGAAGTCCTTCACGCCGCCGGTGTGCATGAACTCCTCCACGCGGGCGTGCGCCGGCTGGACGCCGAACGGGCCGCAGTCCACGGTGCCCTCGCGCGGGGCGATGGCCTCGGCATGCTCGGACTGCACAAGCGGCTCGGGCTGATCTGGCGATTCGGGCTGATCAGCCCGTTCGTCCACCTCGCGCAGATCGTCCACCGACTCATCGCCGGTTTCGGGGATATTCTCATCCACCACGGTGATCTTCAGGCCCGGCACAAGGAAGCTGGTCTGGCGCACGCGATCGATGAGCTGCTGGTAGCTGAATTCGGCGGTGTCGTTGAAGATCTCCGGATCGGCCCAATAGCGGATGCGCGTGCCGGTGGTCCTGGGGCTCACCGTGCCGATGATCTCCAACTCGGTGGGCTTGTTCCTGCGGGTGCGCTTGAACGGGGAGTCGGGCGAGGGATGCGCCGGATCGGCGTCCGCGTACACGCCGGGATGGCCCTGATGGAAGGCCATGTGGTGGGTCTTGCCGTCGCGGTCCACCTCCACGTCGAGCCTGGAGCTCAACGCGTTGACCACCGAGGAACCCACGCCGTGCAGACCGCCGGCCGCGTTGTACGAGGAGTTGCCGAACTTCGCGCCGGCATGCAGCTTGGTGAGCACCACCTCGACGCCGGTGAGCTTGGTCTTGGGCTCCACGTCCACGGGGATGCCGCGGCCGTTGTCCGCGACCTCGAGGGACCCATCCGTGTGCAGCGTGACGGTGATGTGGTCGCATGCGCCGGCCAGCGCCTCATCGACCGAGTTGTCGATGATCTCCCACAGGCAGTGCATGAGGCCCTGGCTGTCGGTGGTGCCGATGTACATGCCGGGGCGCTTGCGCACCGCGTCAAGCCCCTCAAGCACGGTAAGACTGTCTGCCCCGTAGGATTCGGGCATGGTTCTCCTTATTGGTTACAGATAACAGCACAGCGTGCTCCCCCGCAATGAGGGGAGCACGCAAATGGATGACCGGCCTTGGATCGCCGGCCCCGATCACTGGTCGAGGAAATCGCGCAGCGTCTGCGAGCGGGACGGGTGGCGCAGCTTGGACATGGTCTTGGACTCGATCTGGCGGATGCGCTCGCGGGTCACGCCGTACACGCGGCCGATGTCGTCCAGCGTCTTGGGCTGGCCGTCCTCAAGGCCGTAGCGCATCTTGATCACACCGGCCTCGCGCGGGGACAGCGTCTCGAGCACCTGCTTGAACTGCTCCTGCAGCAGCGAGAACGCCACGGCGTCGGACGGCGCGATGGCGTCGGTGTCCTCGATCAGGTCGCCGAACTCGGAATCGCCGTCCTCGCCCAGCGGGGTGTGCAGCGAGATCGGCTCGCGGCCGTACTTCTGCACCTCCTGCACCTTCTCCACCGGCATGTCCAGCTCGCGGGCCAGCTCGTCCGGCGTGGGCTCGCGGCCCAGATCCTGCAGCATCTGGCGCTGCACGCGGGACAGCTTGTTAATGACCTCGACCATATGCACGGGCACGCGGATGGTGCGCGCCTGATCGGCCATGGCTCGGGTGATGGCCTGGCGGATCCACCACGTGGCGTAGGTGGAGAACTTGAAGCCCTTCTTCCAGTCGAACTTCTCCACGGCGCGGATCAGGCCCAGATTGCCCTCCTGGATGAGGTCCAGGAACAGCATGCCGCGGCCGGTGTAACGCTTGGCCAGCGAAACGACGAGTCTCAGGTTGGCCTCCAGCAGATGGTCCTTGGCCTTCTTGCCGTCCGAGGCGGCCCACTTGAGCTCGCGCTTGTGCTTGAAGTCCATCTTGTCCGCTTCGGTGTCCAGCAGGTGCTGGGCGTACAGGCCGGCCTCGATGCGCTCGGACAGGTCCACCTCCTGCTCGGCGTTCAGCAGGTTCACGCGGCCGATCTGCTTGAGGTAGTCCTTGACCGGATCCGCGGTGGCGCCCGCGGCGATCACGCGGCGCTTGGGGTTGCCCGACGGGGTGAGGTTGTCGTCGTCATCGTCGTCGCGCACGATGAACGCGCCCTTGGCCTGCGGGGGGATCTCCTCCTGCTTGGGCTTGGCGTCCTCCTCCTCGTCCTCGACTTCCTCCTCGTCCTCCTCGGATTCGTCGTCTTCCTCGTCCTCCACGACGTCCTCATCGAGGTCGTCGTCGGCGTCCAGATCCTCGTCCAGCTCGTCTTCGGCGTCTGCGTCGTCCAGATCCTCGGCGTCCTCGTCCTCCACGTCGCCGATCGGCGCCTCGACGTCCTTCTCCTTCTCGACGTCGGACTTCTTGGCGCGGGCCGGGGCCTTCGCGGCGGCGGTGCGCTTGCGGGTGGTCTTCTTGACGGCGGTCCCCTCCTCCGTCACTTCGGCCTGTTCCGCGTCCTGAAGCGCGGATTCCTGGGTCTTGCGAGTCTTCCTGGTCTTCGTGGCGGTGCTTTTCTGAGCGGTGCTCCTCGTGGCCAACTTTTCCTCCTGGGTCTCCCCCGCCCGCCCATATAGCATATGGGCATACTTCTGGCAAGGGCAAATCGTCAACTCATAGAGTCAACCACGTTCCAAGGACGATTATTCCCACCGCGCATTGGCGTCGCATTCCCGCCCCGCAACGGCCGCACCGCCGCACCCGGGCGTGTCGCCGCGATGGAAACCCGATCGCGGCGACACGGTTCGTTCAGGAGGCCACCGGCTCCGGACTGTTCCCGGCATGTTCGGGATCAAGCCACGCCGGGCAGATCCCGTGCTCCACGGCGGACAGCACGATGGCCGCCAACGTGCAGCGCTCGTCATAGGCCAACGCGCGCACGGCGTCGGCCACGGCCCTGGCATCGCCCATCCACCACAGCATGTAGGCGAGCACGGCCAGCGGCTGCGCCTGATAGTTCTCGGGCACCGACGCGAGAATCTGCGTGAGCATCGAGAAGCCACGCGTGGCCCGGTCCCCTTCCGGTTTGGTGCCCGGGTCCCGGAACGTATCGTCCAGCACCCCGCACAGGTAGCGCACGCTCTGCGGACGGTGCGGCCTGACGCCAAGTTCCAGCAGATGGTCGCGGTCCGCCTGCGGGCACACCAGCGAGACGATCAGCGCATCGCGGAAAGCGAGCTTCTCGCGCATGCCGACGGCCAGGGCGGCCACCGATTCCCGGGACAGGCCGCCGCCCCCGGGTTTGGCCGTTCCGCTCCTGCGGCGCCCCGTGCGGGCCGTTCCATCGCGACCTGCACCGTCACGTCCGGTGCCGTCGCGGCCGCCGGACAGACAGGCGAGCCAGTCGTCGAGCGGATCGCAGAACCATGCCTCGTCCGCCTTCTCCACGCCCATCTGCCTGCGCTGTTCGCGGAACAGCTGGACGGTCTGACCCATCTCGTCATCGCTCAATTCCCAGTTCGTATACGACAGATCGTCGCATCGCACATCCTTCATGGCATTTGCCTTTCCTCCCTCACCCCACGCCCCAAGGCGCGTACCGATCTGCTTGTCGCGCCGCGCCCTGCCCGCGCGCCGCTTCCTCCACTATGGGGCGCATGAGCCCCGCTGCGCCAGCCGATCGGGGCAATGTGGTCGAACGTACCCCACTTGCTGCGCGCTTCGGCGTGTCATGCGCGAAATTCCGGGCGAAATCACATTCGACCGGCACACCTGTGGATAACCTCGTAGGTATGGAAAACGTCGCAGCACTGCCCGCACTCGAATCACGCATCGCCACGCTCGTGGCCCAGTACGCCGGCGTCCCGGCGGGAATGACGGTCCCCAGAACCTGCGCCGCCGTCATGGACGCGGTCGCCGGCCAGGGCGTCGTCTCCAGCGAGGGCGGCAAGCGTCTGCGCGCCCTGCTGGCACTGGCCACGTTCGACGCCGTACGCGGCGGGACCGGGGCGGATGGGGACGATCCCGGGCGCAGCGCCGTGATGGACCTTGCCTGCGCGATCGAGGTGTTCCAGACCGCCGCATTGGTGCACGACGACATCATCGACGACTCCGATCTGCGCCGCGGCAAGCCGTCGGCCCACCGCGCCCTCGCCGCCGCGCTGTCCGACGCGCCGCAGCCCGACCACGCCGGCCGTGGTCTGGGCATCATGCTGGGCGATCTGCTCGCCACGGCCAGCGTGGCCATCGCGCACGACGCCGCCAGCAGGCTGCCCAAGACGCAGCCGATCATGCGCGCCTTCCTCAACATGCACCGCGAGGTGGAGATCGGACAGGTGCTCGATCTGGCCGTGGAGGAGGCGCCGCTGGACAGGCCCGAGGCGCTGGCGTCCTCATCGCTGGGCGTGTTCCGCTGGAAGACCGCAAGCTATACCACCATCGCGCCGATCGAGCTCGGCCTGCTCGCCGCCGGAACCAACACCACCAAGGCCCGTGCGATCGCCGAATCCGTGGGCGCGCCGCTGGGACTGGCGTTCCAGCTCGCGGATGATCTGATCGACGTGATCGGCTCCCCCTCCTCCACCGGCAAGCCGGTGGGCGGCGACATCCGCGAGGGCAAGCGCACGGTGCTGCTCGCCGATGCTCTGATCGCGGCAGACGGCGCCGACCGAGCCGAACTCATCCGCATGTTCGAGGCGCCCGTGCGCGACGGGGACGACGTGGCGCGCGCAATCAGCCTGTTCGGATCCACCGGGGCGATCGACCGCTCGCGCGGGCGCATCGCGACACTGTGGCATGCGGCCGACGCGGCGGTCGGCGACGCGGCGGGCATGCTGGGCCTTTCGGACGAAGGACGGGCGCTGTTGGCGGGCGCATGCGCGCGGTTCCTGCCGGCCCATCTGCGCGAGCGCTGAGCCCAGCGTCCCGCCGACGTGGACTTTTCGTCGTGAATGCGCGCCGCGACGCGGTTTTGTGACGCGGCGACCCTACGATGGACACCATGAGTGAAGTGGCGAACCAGCCTGTGGGGCAAACGATTGAAGGGCGATATCGCATTGTGCGCAAAATCGCCGAAGGCGGCATGGCCACCGTGTACGAGGCGATGGACGATCGCCTTTCACGTCCCGTGGCGATCAAGATCATGCACATCCAATTGGCGCAGGGACCGCATCGCGCGCAGTTCCAGGAGCGGTTCCGCCGCGAGGCGCGGTCGGCCGCGTCCATCGCGAACCCGCATGTGGTGCAGGTGTACGACACCGGCGAATTCCAAGGGCTCGACTATCTGGTGATGGAATACGTGCATGGCGTGAACCTCAGACGCGAAATGTCGCAGGAGGGCACGTTCACCGTGCGCGAGACGCTGCGCGTGGTCGGCGAGATCCTGGACGGACTGGCGGCCGCGCACCGACTGGGCGTGGTGCACCGGGACATCAAGCCGGAGAACATCCTGATCAACAGCCGCGGCCACGTGCAGATCACCGACTTCGGCCTCGCCAAGGCGGCCTCGCAGGCCACGCTCTCCTCCACCGGCATGCTGTTGGGAACCGCCGCGTATCTGGCGCCGGAGATGATCGAGGACAACCGGGCGACCCCGCAGGGAGACCTGTACTCCGTGGGCATCATCGCGTGGGAGATGCTCGCCGGACGCGTGCCGTTCGAATCGGACAACCCGGTGACCGTGGTGTTCAAGCACGTGCACGAGGACGTCCCGGCACTCACCGCCGTCTGCCCCGGCATCAGCCCCTTGGTCTCCGACTTCGTGGCCAGACTCACCGGCCGGGCGGTGGAATCGCGGCCGGACAACGCCATGGTGGCCGTCTCCCTGCTCGCCGAGCTCAACATGCATCTGGGACGGGACCAGCTCATGTTCCGCGCGGCCGAGCGCCCGGAGGCATCCTTCGCGCAAGGGGCCCCGCTGCCTCTTGCCGGCACGGGTCCTGTTCCGCCCACGCCGCCGACGCCACTGATGCCGCCCGAACCGCCGGCGCAGCGCAAGGCCGACGCCGCAAAGCAGGGCTCCGCGCCCGCGCAGACCACCACGCCAGCAACCGGCGAGGCGACCGCCGTACAGGCCGCCGGCGAGGCGACGACCGTGCTGCCGGAGATCAACGAGGCCGACGCCATGGCCGCGACGCGCGTGATGCCTCCGGTGGATCAGGGGGCCACGCAGCGGATCGACCGCGACGGCAACGCATTCAGCGCCCCCACGCCCGCCGTGGGAGGAACGACCAGCTTCATCGAGATGCTGCGCGAGGACTTCGACGAGCAGAGCGCGGGCGCGACGGCCATGTCGGCATCCCCGTCGGCGTCTGCATCGTCGTCCTCCGCGCCGACGCAGGCCATCGGGCGCGTGCCGGCGGGCCCCACCCCAAGCACTCTGCCCGCCACGGAGGTGCATGCCGCGGCCGGCGACGCCGCAAAACCGAAGAAGAGGCATCACAGGGGCCTGATCGCCGCGATCGCGGCGGTGGTGCTGGCCGGCGCCGCGGCGGGTGGCGGCTATGCATGGTGGTACTACCTCGGACCGGGCAGCTACTGGACGCTGCCGGCCGCCGGAGACGTGCAGTGCGCCACGGAATCGTCGTGCACGATATCGGGCGCCAATGCGCAGGACTACATCGGCACGCTCAACGTGGCGGGCATCCCCTACACGCAGGCCGAGGAATTCAGCGACGACGTGCCGGCCGGGGCGATCGTCTCTGCCAATCCGTCCGCCGTGGGCTCGCGCATCTCCAAGCGCAGCGACCAGCGGGTGTCGATCGTGGTGTCCAAGGGCGTGCGGCAGGCAACCGTGCCCGCGGACATCAAGGATCCGAACTCGGCGAGCGGCAAGGACCCCGTGGCCGCGCTTAAGGAGGCCGGATTCGACGAGGCGGCGATCGAGCACGACGAGTCGAAGGACGAATACTCGCTCACCGTGCCCGAAGGCGCGATCCTGACGATCAGCGCCGAGCCGGGCAAAGCCTACAACCACAACGAGAAGATCACCGTCACGCTGTCCAAGGGACTCAAGCCGGTCCAGATGCCGAACATCGTGGGACAGAGCCAAGACGATGCCAAGAAGGCGCTGGCCGATCTCAACCTCACCGCGAATGTGACCGAGGCGTTCGACGACAAGGTGGAGGCCGGCAAGGTGGTCTCCGCCTCCGTGGACGCGGGCGCGACGCTCAAGTGGGGGGACAAGGTGGACGTGGTCGTCTCCAAGGGCCCGCAGATGGTCACCGTGCCGAACGTGGTGGGCCAGCAGTATGACGATGCGGCCAAGACGCTCAAGGATCTGGGCTTCAACGTGCAGCAGTCGGCGCCTCTGGGCGACTGGACGCACATCGTGCGCATGCAGAGCGTCAACGCCGGGGACACCGTGCGCGTGCGCGACGAGAACGGCACGCCCACGACGATCACGCTGACCGTGGCGTAAGCCGAACGGCCTGCGGGGCGGCGGACTGACCGGGCAACGCAGGATCGGATGGTCACCGGATCGGACAACGCAAAGGGCGGCGGTCTCCCCCTGGGGAAAGACCCCGAGGGAAGACCGCCGCCCTGCATATTCGACCGGTTATGGTCCAGGCGCACTACTTGGCGCTACTTGCCCGCCGCGGCTCCGGCCTCGCGCGCCTTGGCCGCCTCCATCTCCTTCTTGACGACCTGCGCGTACACGTCCACGTATTCCTGACCGGTCTCCTGCTGGATGGTCTGCATCATGCGGTTGGTCAGCGTGCGCAGCTGCTCGTGGGTGATCTCGTCCTCGGGTACCTTCTGCACCTCGATCGGCTTGCCGAAGATCACGGTGGTCTTGCCCTTGTTGGGGATCACCTGGCCGGGCACCTGCATCTCGCGGGTGCCGATGATGGCGGTGGGGATGATCGGCGAGCCGGTCTCCAGAGCCAGACGGGCGACGCCGGTATGGCCGCGGTACAGGCGGCCGTCGGGGCTGCGCGTGCCCTCCGGGTGGATGCCGAACAGGTGGCCCTGCTCCAGAATATGGCGGGCCGTGAGCAGTCCGCCGAGCGACTTCGAGCCGCCGGAGCGGTCCACCGGGAACACACCCACGGACGTGAACCACCACTTCTTGAACTTGCCCTTGATGCCCTTGCCCTCGAAGTATTCGGCCTTGCCCATGAAATGGATCATGCGGGGGCTGACGAGCGGCAGCAGGCCGTCGTCGATGACCGCGAGATGGTTGGCCGCGATGATCGCGGGCCCCTTCTTCGGAATGTTCTCCAGTCCTTTGACGGTGGGCTTGAACCAGCGACGGGCCAGCGGCCCGAGCAGCTTCACAAAGAACCAATACAGCATCGCGCGTCTCCTTGGCATCCGGTATGGCTACATGGCTACAGTAAAGGGTATGACCGACCACAAGGATAACAACGCAGCCAACGGCGATTCAAGGGCACAGGGCGGCGACGGGGCCAACACCCCGGACGATGCCGCCTGGCAGGACTTCGTCGCCGCGCACAGCGACGACCTGAGCTCCGTGGAACGCTCGCGGACCGCCAGGAAGTTCGAGAAGGAGGCCAAGCGCAAGGAGAAGGAGGCGCTGCTGAGCGTCGACGATCTGACGCCCGACGCCTTCGCCTCCGGGGCTTCGCGCTCCGGCGCGCGAACGGGTGCGCGATCGGGTCCGCGCGATTTCACGGGCAGCAGCTGGCTGGACGTGGATGATGTGATGGATCAGGGTTCCGACTTCGTGCCGCCGAATCCGTCGATCGGCCATGTGCGCGCCTCGAAGCTGGTGCTGTGGACCATGGTGGTCGTGGGCGTGGCGGCCCTGGTGGGTTGCGTGCTCATCCCCACGCTCTCCACGTTGCTGGGGGCCGTGGGCGGTGCCCTGACGATTCTGGGCGCGGCCGGGCTGCTGGTGATGCATAAGGGCCATACGCAAACGCGCGCCGACGAATTCGACGACGGGGCGCGCGTGTAGCGCGCGTCTAGCCTGCATCTAGCCACTGGCAGCGGCGTTTCGGACTGCGCCGCACAATGCGCTGAAAAAGGGGCGGCCGCGTACTTTCCCGCGGCCGCCCCTTCGGCTTTCGGATCCTTCAGATCACTTCTCGGCCTGGGCGGCGGCGATCCAGCGATCGAGCAGCGCGGAGGCCTTACCGGAGTCCACGGTCTCGGCCGCGATCGCATACGCCTCCTTGAAGCGCTCGGCGAGCGTGCCGTCCGGGTTGGACAGCAGATGCGCGTCGGCCACGATGGCCGATGCGGCGTTGAGCAGGGCGGTGGAGCGGAACGGAACGTCCTTGCCGGCCAGGAAGTCGCGCATGGCCTGCGCATTCACCTCGGGCTCGCCACCCCTGAGGTCCGCCACGGTCACCTTGGCCAAGCCCAGCTCCACGGTCGGATCGAATTCGGTTTCGGTGACCTTGCCGTCGCGGAACTCCCACACGGAAACCGGTCCGGTGGGGGCCATCTCGTCCAGTCCCTCGTGAGAGGTGTACACCATGCCGGTCTGGCCGTTGGACGCATAGACGGCGGCCATGATCGGGCTCATTTCGCGCTTGGCGCAGCCGATCGCCATGTGCTTCGGCTTGGCGGGGTTGGTCAGCGGGCCCAGCACGTTGAACACGCACGGGATGCCCAACGCCGCGCGGATCGGGCCGACGAAGCGCATGGCCGGGTGGAAGGTCTTGGCGAACGCGAAGGTGATGCCCACCTCGTTGGCCACCTTGGCGACGGCCTCCGGAGTCAGGTCCAGCGGCAAGCCCAGGGCCTCGAGGCAGTCGGCGGCGCCGCACTTGGACGAAGCCGCGCGGTTGCCGTGCTTGACGATCGTCACGCCGGCCGCGGCCGCCACCACGGAGCCCATGGTGGACAGGTTCACAGTGGAGGCGCCGTCGCCGCCGGTGCCGACGATGTCGGTGCACTCGGCCTCCACATTCAGCGGCACGGCATGGGACACCATGGCCTTCGCCGCGCCGCGCACCTCGTCGGCGGTCAGCCCGAGCTGCTGCTGGGTGGCCAGCACCGCGCCCACGGCCGCAGGATTGGCATTGCCCTGCATCAAATCGTCCACAAACCACTCGGATTCCTCCGCGGACAGGTGATCCCCTCCAACCAGCTTCGTCAGAATCGATTTCCACGTGAACTCGGCCATATTGCCTCCTCTTGCGCGTGCAAGCACGCTCCGTATGTAACGCTGCCCATTCTAGTTTGCGCGTGTTTCGGGCATGGCGGCGTTCCGCATGGCAGACGCCGCGCCGTCGTCATAAGGTAAAGTGGCGGAGATATGCCAAAGAAGCAAGGGGTATGATGGCGCAGAACGTCACGATCTATGACATCGCCAGGGTGGCGGGCGTCAGTCCGTCCACGGTGTCTCGCGCGCTGGGCAAGCCCGGCAGATTGTCAGCAAAGACCGAGCAGAAGGTGCATCGCGTCGCCGAGGAGCTCGGATATTTGGCTCCCGACCGGACCGACGGCGTGTCCGCAGCCCCCTCCAGCGGCATGGTCGCCATCCTCGTAAGGGATTTCGACGACCCGTACACCGCGCGCATCCTCAACGCCATCGAATCGAATCTGGAGCACCGCGGCTACGCGGGCGTGTGCGCCGGCGTGGTGATGAACAACGAGGTGAGACGTCGGGCCGTCTCGGTGCTGCTGCGCGACGTGGACGGTGTCATCCTCGTGGCGCCGTCGGTGAGCGAACCTGATCTGCGGCGTATGTCGGTCAGCCGCCCCATCGTGCTCGTCAACCAGCAGATAAGCGGTCTGTCCACGGTGACCGTGGACTGCACGGAGGCCGTGGACCAGGCCATGCGCACGCTCAAGCGGACGGGACACCGCAGCGTGACCTCGTTCATGGGCGTCGATAGCTCGTGGCTGGGGGAAAGCCACCGGCGGGCGCTCAAGGCCGCCGCATACCGGTACGATCTGGAATACCGACTGGTCCGCGGGCTCGATCCCGGTGAGGCGGGCGGCGGACAAGCCCTGCAGCGTTATCTGATCCATCCCACCGACGCCGTGTTCGCCTGCGACGGCGGCATGGCCGCCGGATTCAACGCGGCGGCCCACGCACACGGATTGAGTGTGCCGGATGATGTGTCGATCATCGCGTTCGCCGATGACGCCATGGGCGCGTCCATGCTGCCCTCGCTCACGGTGATCGGCCAGCGCGCCGAGCAATTGGGATCCGATGCGGCGGAGACGATCGTCTCCCTGATCCGTTCCCCGCATTCGCGGCGCGTGGGCGTGGTAGAGAAGGCGAAGCTGATCAGCCGCGATTCGATCAACCGGCGCAAGCGCTCCGTCATCCCGACCGAACCGGCAGCCGAGACGACTGCCGCACGCGCCGACGACGGCACGACGACGCTCACCATGCTGTCAGCCTCGTTCACGGAGGTCATGCCGCGCATCGAGGAATTCCAGCGTACGCATCCGGGCATCCTCATCGACACGATCGACGCGCACACCAACCAGATGGCCTGCGACCTGTACCGCGAGCGCCTCCAGTCGCACCGCACGGTGCCGGACCTGTTCAATCTGGATATCGATCTCATGCCGGAATTCGCCGCATCCGGCGCGTTCCTCAATCTGCATACGCCGGAGAACGAGGCCCAATGGGGGCCGCTGTTCAACCCGGTCTCCTGGCGCAACGTGCATTACGCGGGAGGTCTGTACGGTCTGCCGGGCGATCAGCCGCACACCGCGATGTTCTACCGCGAGGACATTCTGCGGCGCTACGATCTGGAGATTCCGCGCACCTGGGAACAGTTCCGCGAGGAAGGCATCGAACTGCGCCGGCACTCCACGCGCACCTTCATGGGTGTGCTGGACACGTCCATGCAGTACTATCTGGCGTTCCTGCGATCGGCGGGCGCACGGCCATGGAAGCTCATGGCAACGGACCGCGTCGCATTCGATCTGGACGATCCGCGCATGCTGCAGGCGGCCGAGTTCCTGCAGGGCTGCCTGGACGACGGTGTGCTCATCGCCCAGCCCATCTGGGACGGCCGCTATGTAACGATCCGCGACGGTCAGACGGCCACGCTGCTGCATGGCAACTGGCTCGGCAAGATCATCGCGTCCTCCTACCCCGATGCCGCAGGCCTGTGGAAGGTGGCTGTGCCGCCAGCGTTCGGAGACGATCCAAGCGCCCTGCAGACAACCCAGGTCGGAGGGTCCATGATGGCGATCAGTGCCAGGATCCCACGCGACCGCCAGCTTGCTGCCCTGCAATTCGTGCAATGGATGCAGACCGACCCCGTTTCGATCGACATGCGCGCGGCCGGCGGCTACTCCGCCACGCGGTACTTCGAAAACAAGCCGGAGCTTGAGGATCTGATCGACCCGTTCTTCCGCCAGCCGGTGTATCGGGCCTATATGGAGTCCGCAAGGCATGTGAACCTCGAATGGGACCATCTGCCCTTCAGCACGTTCATGGACCGAGGGTTCAGGGACACTGTTCTGCCAGAACTCCGCCCGGGCGGGCACTCCCCCGCGGCCGTCCGTCGATGGCTGGAGGAGCTGCCGGCCTACGCCAGTACCCATGGATTCACGGTGGAGTGATTCCGGCAGCGCGCCGGCGACGGTAAACGACAGGGGGCTTTGGACACGGGTTGATACGTGTCCAAAGCCCCCTGTGAGGTTTACAGCCTAGGCGTCAAGCCTATGCGTCAGCGACCGGAATAGGTGAATGGCGCGCGCTCATGCCTGCGGCCATGATGGCGGCCCGCCATGCCCGATTCGAACGATCCGCGCTTGGCGGCCGTGCGGCGATCGTGGCGCTTGGCCGCCTCGGAACGCTCGTCGCGCACGATGCGGTTCTCGTACTTGCGGTGGATGCGCTTCGGCGCATTGCCCGAGCGGTTGCCACGGTCGGAACGATCAAAACGATCGGCACGATCAAAGCGGTCGAAGCGGTCTGCACGATCAAAGCGGTCTGCGGAACGATCGCCGCGGTTGGACCGACCGGAACGATCAAAACGATCAGCGCGGTTGCCACGGTCGGAACGGTTCCTGCGGTCGCGGCGATCGAAACCGTCGCGCTTGGTGGTCCGGCGATGCTTGCCGTTGCCTTCGAAGTCGCGCTCGGCGAAGCGGTCGGAACGCTCAGAACGGTCGGAACGCTCGAACTCGTCGCGGCGGACGTTCGGCTCGAACCCGTCCATACGGTCCATGCGGTCCCTGCGGTCGTTCCTGCGATCGTTTCCACGACCATCCATGCGGTTGCCCTCGAAGCGGTTCTCCTCGAACTTCGCGGAGCGTCCCTTGCGCAAGGGCTTGCCGTTGCGACGGCGGCGTGGACCATCGTCGTTCCTGGACGCCTTGTCATCCTTGAAGACCTTCGCGGTCCTTGCCGGCTTGGCGGGCTGCAGGGCCTTGAGCTCCCAGCCGAACACCGGCTCGGCCTTCTCGCCCACGAGCTCCAGCACCTCCGGGGAATCATGTGTCACCTCGATGCCGCGCACCTTGATGTCGGCCTGCTTGAGCAGACGACGGGTTTCGCGACGCTGCTCGGGCAGCACGATGGTGACCACATCGCCGGAGTGGCCGGCGCGCGCGGTGCGGCCGGAGCGGTGCAGGAAGGACTTCGGATCGGCCGGCGGCTCCACCTGGACCACCAGCTCCACGCCACTCACGTCGATGCCGCGGGCAGCCACGTCGGTGGCGACCATCACGTTCACGTCCCCGGTCTCGAAGGCGTTGAGGTTGCGATCGCGCTGGTTCTGGTTGAGGTTGCCGTGAAGCTCGGCCGCGGGAATGCCGTTCTGGGTGAGGTTCTTGGCCAGCTTCTTGGCCTGGAACTTGGTGCGGGTGAACAGGATGCGACGGCCCTTGCCGGAGGCGAGGGTGCGCACCAGCTCGTGCTTGTCCGCACGGGTGGTCTCGAAGATGTGGTGGGTCATGAGGTCCACGGAATTCGTGGCCGGATCGACGCTGTGGACCTTCGGGTCCTTGAGGAACTCGTCGACCACCTGGTCCACGCCATGATCGAGCGTGGCGGAGAACAGCATGTGCTGCGCGTCCGGACGGATCTGGCCGAGCAGGCGCTTGACCGGCGGCAGGAAGCCCATGTCCGCCATCTCATCGGCCTCGTCGATCACCGCGACCTCAACGGTCTCGAGCGTCAGCAGCTTCTGGCGCAGCAGATCCTCGAGGCGACCGGGGCAGGCGACCACGATCTCGGCGCCGGCGCGCAGCTCACGCACCTGACGGTTGTAGCGCACGCCGCCGAACACCGTGGTGACGCTCAGGCCATACGCCTCGGCAAGCGGGGCGAGCACCTCGCTGATCTGGTTGGCGAGCTCGCGCGTGGGAGCGAGGACCAGGCCGCGCGGATGCGGCAGACGGCCGTCATAATCGTCCGCGCCGGCAGCCAGACGGGCCACGAGCGGGATGGAGAACGCAAGGGTCTTGCCGGAGCCGGTGCGGCCGCGGCCAAGGATGTCACGCCCGGCAAGGGAGTCGGGCAGGGTGTCCGCCTGGATCGGGAATGCGGTCGTCTTGCCGTCGGCCGCCAGCGCGCGGACGATCGGCCCGGGCACGCCAAGTTCGGAAAAACGCACGGGGGCGGGTTCGGCGGACTCAGTGGTCTGCACGCCGGACTCCGCTCCGGAAAAAACGGAGGAATCAAGGTCGCGCGAATCGTCCGCGACCACATCGGTCATCTCAATGGGTTGAAAATCTGTACGAGGCACATTGGTCTTTCATGTCAAAGGTTGCGCAAGATGCGCAAACTCTCGAAGTTTAGCCCGAGCACGGTACAAAGTCAATGGTCGGCGGGTGTCGGCGGGTTGAACGCATTGGATTTACTCATTCCACCGCACTATTTCCCCAGAATGAGCAGATCTATTGTCCTACAAGCCAATTTCGGGTGCCACCGCAATGAATCCGCTCATTCCACCGCCACTCAACCGCATAATGAGCGAATCCGATGGCCAACAGACCAGGCTCGCCCTCCCGTCACGCTCATTTGGAACTCACGTGAACTGGGTGAACTGGGCAGATCGGAATTGGGCAATGCAAACTGGGCAAATCGGAATGCTGATTTCACAAACTGGGCAGACCTGTCCATCTGGAGGCTCAATTCGACGTCCAGATGACCGGATCCGCCCAGTTTGCCGCCACGAGATCCTGATCTGCCCAGTTTGCGTCATGAACCGGGCAGATCAGGATGGGAGAAGGGGCGCCGAGGCCTCGAGGACCAGAGCGCCCATCGGATCTGCTCATTCTGCATGGCCACAACCGCAGAATGAGCAGATCCGATGGCCTATTACCCTCAAACGGCCTCCAGCGCAATGGATCTGCTCATTCTGCCGCGCTGCCGCCTCAGAATGAGCAAATCTGATGGACTACGGCCCCAATTCACCCTCCACCACACTGAATTCGCTCATTTTGCCTCCACAACGCGATAAGGCTCCCCCGAAGGGGAGCCTTATCTGCGATGCGCCGATCATACGCGATCAAGCGGCGCTAGGGCACCGCGACCGCAGGTACGATCACTGCTCGTTCTGGCCGTGGCACATCTTGTACTTGCGGCCGGAACCGCACGGGCACTGCGCGTTCTTCGGCGTGCCAGGGAAGGTGCGACCATCGGACCACGGCGTCTTGAGCTCCTCGCTCTTCGGACGCTTGGAGGCCGGGACCTTGCCCTCGGCATGGCTCATGGGCGCGGGACCGACGATCACCTCGGGCTCGGACTTGAGCTCCTCGGCGGCGTCCTCCTCAGCCTTGGCCTCGGCGGTCTCGGTCTCATCCTTGTCCTCATCCGCAGCGTCCGGCTCGCTCGGAGCGGACAGCTCCTCGGCGGCGGGGGCCTCGGCTTCGGCGGACTCCTCGATACCCACGGTCGTCTCGGCCTGATCCACAGCGGCGTCCTCGTCCTTGTTGGAGTCGAGGTCCTCGGTGCGGGCGATCTGGTCGATGTCCACGTGGAAGAGCAGCTGGACGCTCTCCTCCTTGATGGCCTCGATCATGGAGTTGTACATCTGGAAGCCCTCGCGCTGGTACTCGACCAGCGGGTCGCGCTGACCCATGCCGCGCAGGCCGATGCCGTCCTTGAGGTAGTCCATCTCGTACAGGTGCTCGCGCCACTTGCGGTCGAGCACGGCGAGCGCCACGCGACGCTCGAGCTGACGGGTGCCCTCCTCGCCAAGCTTCTCCTCGCGGGCCGCGTACTGCTCCTGCGCGTCCTTGACCAGCAGCTCCACCACGGCGTCCTGGGCCTTCTCGCCCTTCTTGCCCTCGGCGGCGGCCTTGGCGTCGTCCTCGGAGACCTTGACCGGGAACACGGTGTTCAGGGCCTTGAACAGACCCTCCCAATCCCAATCGGCCGGCTTGTCGGAGGCGTTGTTGGCGCCGCGCACGTAGGAGACGATGGTGTCCTTGATGAACTTCTCGATGTCCTCGTGGATGTCCTCGCCCTGCAGGACCGCCTGACGCTCCTTGTAGATGACGGTGCGCTGCTTGTTCATCACATCGTCGTATTTGAGGACGTTCTTGCGGATCTCGAAGTTGCGGGACTCGACGGCCTTCTGCGCGTTGCGCACACCCTTGGAGACGCTCTTGGACTCGATCGGCTCGCCCTCCGGCATGCCCTTGGCCATGACGCGGGCCACGAGCTGGGTATTGAACAGGCGCATCAGATCGTCCTCGAGGGACAGGTAGAAACGGGACTCGCCCGGATCGCCCTGACGGCCGGAACGACCGCGCAGCTGGTTGTCGATACGGCGGGACTCATGGCGCTCGGTGCCGAGCACGTACAGGCCGCCAAGCTTCTTGACTTCCTCGTGCTCGTCCTTGACCTGCTCCTTGACCTCGGCGAGGGTGGAGGGCCACAGACGCTCGTAATCCTCCGGGGTGTCCTCCGGGGAGTAGCCCTGGGCCTTGAGCTTGGCGTCGGCCAGGAACTCGACGTTGCCGCCGAGCATGATGTCCGTACCACGGCCGGCCATGTTGGTGGCCACGGTGACGGCGCCCTTGCGGCCGGCGACCGCGACGACCGCGGCCTCCTTCGCGTGCTGCTTGGCGTTCAGGACCTGATGCGGGATGCCGGCCACGTCGAGCAGCGAGGAGACGACCTCGGAGGACTCGACGGAGGCGGTGCCCAGCAGAACCGGCTGACCGGTGGCGTGGCGCTTGGCCACGTCGCGCACGATCGCGGTCAGCTTCTCCTTCTTGGTGCGGTAGATCAGATCGTCCTGATCCTTGCGGATCATCGGGCGGTTCGTGGGGATGGGCAGCACGCCGAGCTTATAGGTGCCCATGAACTCGGCCGCCTCGGTCTCGGCGGTACCGGTCATGCCGGCAAGCTTGTCGTACATGCGGAAGTAGTTCTGCAGGGTGATGGTGGCGAAGGTCTGGTTCTCGGCCTTGACCTCCACGCCCTCCTTGGCCTCGATGGCCTGGTGCAGGCCCTCGTTGTAGCGGCGGCCCGGCAGGATACGGCCGGTGTGCTCGTCGACGATGAGCACCTCGCCGCCGGTGACCACGTAGTCGCGGTCCCTGAGGAACAGCTCCTTGGCCTTGATGGCGTTGTTCAGGTAGCCGATCAGGGCGGTGTTGCTCGGCTCGTACAGGTTGTCGATGCCGAGGTAGTCCTCAACCTTGGTGATGCCCGGATCGAGGATGCCGACGACCTTCTTCTTCTCGTCGACCTCGTAGTCCTCGTCGCGGTTCAGCTTGGGGACCAGACGGGCGAACTGGCGGTACCAGCGGGTCACGTCGCCCTCGGCGGGGCCGGAGATGATCAACGGGGTACGGGCCTCGTCGATGAGGATGGAATCGACCTCGTCGACGATGGCGTAGTGGTGGCCGCGCTGGACCAGATCGGCCTTCTCCCACGCCATGTTGTCGCGCAGATAGTCGAAGCCGAACTCGTTGTTGGTGCCGTAGGTGATGTCCGCGTTGTACTGCTTGCGGCGCTCCGGCGGCTTCTGGTCGGTGATAATGCATCCGACGGACATGCCGAGGAAGCGGTAGATGCGGCCCATGAGCTCGCTCTGGTAGCTGGCGAGGTAGTCGTTGACGGTGACGACGTGCACGCCCTTGCCCTCGAGCGCGTTCAGATAGCTCGGCAGGGTGGCGACCAGGGTCTTGCCTTCACCGGTCTTCATTTCGGCGATGTTGCCCCAGTGCAGGGCCGCGCCGCCCATGAGCTGCACGTCGAAGTGGCGCTGGCCCAGGGTGCGCTTGGACACCTCGCGCACAGTGGCGAAGGCCTCGGGCATCAGAGAGTCGAGCGACTCGCCGTTCTCGATGCGCTGCTTGAACTTGCCGGTCTGCGCCTTGAGTTCCTCGTCGGAAAGGGCCGAGATGTCATCTTCCAAGGCATTGACCGCCTTGGCCACGTTCTCAAGCTTCTTGATCTGGTGACCCTCGCCCATGCGCAGGGCCTTCTCCAGGATGTTTACCACGTTATGCTCCTCATTGCTTACCGTCAGGCACAAACTCCGACCATACTACGCGAACGTTGGGATTTTCGCCGAATGTCCGCAAAACGGCGGTTCCGGCATCCCCCTCGCCCCGTCCGCCCCCCCCCCCAAAAACGGCAGGGATCCCGCGCCCAACCTGTGGACGCGGGATCCCGTTCCTCTTCTCATTCAGCCGTGCCCGTCACCGCGGCGCACGGAGGGATGGATCGATCCGCTCGATCACTCCCCGGCCTTCTTGACGTTCTCGGGGGTGTCGATCTCGAACACGCCGTAGCTCCAGCCGTGGCGATGGTAGACGACGGAGGGGCGGCCGGTTTCCTTGTTCACGAACAGGAAGAAATCGTGACCGATCAGCTCCATCTCGTACAGGGCCTCGTCGATGGACATGGGCTCGGCGATGTGTAGCTTGCGACGGATGACGATGGGGGTGTCGCCCACCTGAACCTCCACGGACTCGCCGGGACCAAGATCGGACGCGACCGCGGCGGCCGGGCTGTTGTTAGGTTCCTCCTCGCCCTCCTCCTCGATCTCGGGCTCCGGGGCGACGACGCCCAGATCCACCGGAACCGGGTTGGCGTAGCCGCGGCGATGATCCTTGCGGCGGTCGCGCGTGCGGCGCAGGCGCAGGGTCAGCTTGTCCAGCGCCATATCCAGCGCGCTGAACTCATCCGTGCTCGATGCCTCGGCGCGCACGACGGTACGACCCGCGATCACGGTGATCTCGACGCGCTTGGCGGTGTCGGCCTGGCGCGGGTTGCCCTCATGGGTCAGAACGATCTGCGCGCGCTGCGCGTCCGGGGCGATGGCGGTCACACGATTCATCTTGCTTTCCACGACATCACGAAACCTCTGCTTGACCTGAGTGTGACGGCCGGTGACGACGATTTCCATGGTGACCTCCTATTGCTCAAGCGGTTGCCCGCTATGTGTGCCGAACAGCGTCCTCGCCGTCCGGGTAATTGTTCATTGTAGTCGAATAACGGGTTACATACGGGAAAACTCGCGGGGTTTTGCTGGGAAAATGAAGTGATTTTACTTGGTCCGAACCTTTGATAGACTGGACAGGTTGAGATCCCCCGATGGTCGCGGCCCGTCCCATGGATGGGCTGAGGAACTTCCGGGCTCCGCAGAGCACGATGGCGGATAACGTCCGCCCAGGGTGACCTGAGAGATAGCGCAGCAGAGAACAGACCGCCGTCCGGCTTGCCGGGCGGTAAGGGTGAAACGGCGGTGTAAGAGACCACCGGGCCTCCGGCAACGGCAGGCCGCATGGCAAGCCTCATCGGGAGCAAGGCCAAGCAGAGGACTATGGGGTTGCTCGCCCGCGTCCTCGGGTAGGCTGCTAGAGCCTGGCGGCGACGTCAGGTCGAGATGGATGGCCATCCGCGCGCGCCTTCGGCGCGCGCGACAGAACCCGGGGTATAGGGGATCTCAACATCCTCATCCTTTTCCTATTGGAACGCTTCCCTATTGGAACAGCTCGTGAGCGATGGCGCTCAACACATCGGGCGCATGGCCCTTACGCCCGCCCGCGGACCAGAATCGCCTCAACCGCACATCGCGATCCAGACCCTCCGTCCTACGCGCAACCTGACGGCCCAGCTCCCACGCGCACTCCTCGAACACACCGGCTTCACTGGCTTCCGCCACCACACGTGCGGCCAGTGCACGATCCACGCCCTTGCGGGACAGTTCCTGGGCCGCCCCGCGCGCGCCCATCATGCGGGACGCGCAGGAACGGATCACGAATTGGGCATAGGCGTCATCATCCAGCAGACCCAGTTCCTTGAGCCGCACGATCACCTGATTGACGGTCGCGGAATCGTATCCCTTCTCCACCAGACGATCCGTCAGGGCGCCGGACGATCGCGGGGCGGCGTCCAGCAGGGACAGTGCCGCTTCACGACAGGCGTCCGCATCCCCCGGATCCTCCAATTCGGCACGGACGACGGCGACTCCCGAGTGCGGGGCGCCGAATCCGCCGCGCACCGGGACCCGGCGTTTCATGCCCCGCCGTTTTGTTCCGGAACCCTGTGCATCACGCCGCGGCCCAGAGCCGCAATCCGACTCGGATCGTTCCTTCCTTTGCCCGAAACCACCGTCGGCAAGTCCGCAATCGATGCTTCCGCCATCAATGCTTCCGCCGGCGATGCCCATCTCCTGCTGGCGACGCACAGCGGGCGCGGCGGAGCCTCCGGACCGGGACTCGGACGGGTCGTCCTGCCCCAATCGAACCGGATGCTCCGCCAGAAAACGCTCGACGCTGATCATGCGCCCATGCCCTACTTCTTGACGGGACCGTCGGCCGCCGGGGCGCCGGCATCGGGAGCCTTGCCGACGGACGACGCGTCGCCGGACGAAGCCTTCGCACCGGCATTGAAGACGGGCGTGGGTGCGGCGGCCTCGCCAGCGGCGCCCGCGACGGCGTCATCCGGGGCGTCCGGGTCCGGCACCAGGCCAAACTTGGCTTTGATCTTGGTCTCCAGTTCCTCGCGCAGCTCCGGATTGTCCTTGAGGAACTGGCGGGCCTTCTCGCGGCCCTGCCCCAGCTGCCCCTCGTCATACAGCAGCCAGGAGCCGGACTTCTTGATGAGACCCACCTGCATGCCGAGATCCAGCACGGACCCCTCCTCCGAGATGCCCTGACCGTACAGCATGTCGAACTCGGCCACCTTGAAGGGCGGGGCCATCTTGTTCTTGACCACCTTGACCTTGGTGCGGTTGCCGATGGCCTCCTCGCCGTTCTTGATGGTCTGGATGCGGCGGATGTCCAGACGGACCGAGGCGTAGAACTTGAGGGCCTTGCCGCCGGTGGTGGTTTCCGGGCTGCCGAAGAACACGCCGATCTTCTCGCGCAGCTGGTTGATGAAGATGGCCGTGGTGCCGGCCTGGGCGAGCGCGCCGGTCATCTTCCTGAGCGCCTGGCTCATGAGCCTGGCCTGCAGGCCGACGTGGCTGTCCCCCATGTCGCCTTCGATCTCCGCCTTGGGCACCAAGGCCGCGACCGAGTCGATGACGATCACGTCCAGCGCGCCGGAGCGGATGAGCATGTCCGCGATCTCCAGCGCCTGCTCGCCGTTGTCCGGCTGGGAGACGATGAGCGAGTCCGTGTCCACGCCGAGTTTGCGGGCGTATTCGGGATCCAGGGCGTGCTCGGCGTCGATGAACGCGGCCACGCCGCCGTCGCGCTGGGCGTTGGCGATGACCTGCAGGGCCAGCGTGGTCTTGCCCGAGGATTCGGGACCGTAGACCTCGACGATGCGGCCCTTGGGCAGACCGCCGATGCCAAGGGCCATGTCCAGCGCCAGCGATCCCGTGGAGATGACCTCCACGTTCTGCAGCGGCTTGTCCCCCAGCCTCATGGCCGAGCCCTTGCCGAAGCTCTTCTCCACCTGGGCAAGGGCGGTGTCCAGCGCGGCCTTGCGCTTGTCCGCCAGCGCCTGCTCCTTCTTGTCTGTTTGCTGTGCCATTCGGCCTCCTTCGTTGTTCCGGCAAACGTCCGTTTCACGGTATGTTCGCCGGCCGCGCAACATCAAGCCGAAACGGGCGGTGTGGTCGAATGACCCCCACTTACTCCGGTTCCGGGCGTGTCGCGCAGCGACTTATCCACATGTGGACGACTGAAAGCGACTATACCCCAAGGTGCGAACATTTGTTCGAATAGACACGCCGGGGACACAGCACGCGGTACGCCCCTTCATCGTCCCGCCGGCGGCCTCCGCCACCGCCCCGAATGCGCATCACTCCCCGAATCCATGAGGCTTGGGCGGGGCCACGTGATCCTTCCCCCAGCGCTTGGAATCGGGGACATCCATCTGATCGCACAGCACATTCCACACCGTGCGCGGCTCCTCGCCGGCCTGGAGCGCCTCGACCACGGTCATCGATCCCAATGCGGTCAGGCGCTGGTCATGGGCGAGCGAGCGGCCGTACGACCGGCCGAACACCTCTTCGAGCAGTTCCCAGAATTCACGTTCATGCACGCATGCCAGTGTAACCGGCCCGCAGACGCAAAAAGCGGGCCCCTCGCGCGAGGAAGCCCGCCTGCCCGCAACACCTGCGACTAGTCCTCCGAGGACTCCAGATAGTCCGCCACCATGCGCAGCATCTGCGACACGCTCACGCCGAGCGATTCGGCGATGGAGCTCAGCAGCTCGGAGCTGGCCTCCTTCTGGCCGCGCTCCACCTCGGAAAGATAGCCCAAAGACACGCCGGCCTTGGCCGACACCTCGCGCAGGGTCTTGCGATCCTTGGTGCGCAGATCGCGCAGCACATGGCCGATCGCCTCGCGCAGGGACACGGAACGATCCCCGCGGCGCTCCTTGGCGGCCGTCGCGGCACCCTTCGAAACGGTGGAATCGCCGCTCTCCTCAAGGCCCCACATGCGGTTCTTGGCCGCATCCCGCTCATCCTTGGCCTTCTTGGCCGCACGGGCGCGCAGGATCTGCTGCTGCGCATACATCACCGCGCGCTGCTGGGCCGGCGTCAGGTCACGCATGCGCGTACCCGTCTCGCGCGTCACGGGCGTGCAGCACGCCGGAAGCTTCACGGTCTCGTCGTTGCGCACGATCGTCTCGGTTGCTGTCATCGCATACCCCTTTCATCGGTTTCACTAAACGGTTCAACCGCGCAGGGGACGGGATTATTCCACAGGAGAACGAAGCGTGACGCAAGTCACATAACGGCATCGTCACGGGACAAGCGTGGACAGGTGCCGCAGCACGTTCAGAACGGTGCTCAGGCGGATCGCCTCGCGCGATCCGCTCAGGTGCAGTTCGTAGGTCTCCACGCCGAACGCACCGGTTCCGTCGGGGATCGCGATGCCCACATACACCAATCCGGCGGGCTTGTCACCATCCGGACCAGGTCCCGCCACGCCCGTGGTGGACAGGCCGATCACATGGCCGGCCTTGCTGGGGCGCGTGTAGATGCCGGCGGTGCCCACGGCCATCTGCGCGGCCACTTCGGCCTGCACGGCGCCGCCATTGGCCAGCAGCTGCGCATCCACGCCCAGTATCGAGGCCTTGGCGGCGATGTCGTAGGTGACCGCCGAGCCCAGAAACACCTTGGAGGCGCCGGGAATGCGCACGAAGGCGTCGGCCAGCAGACCGCCGGTGAGCGATTCGGCGGCGGCGATGTAGTATCCGCGGCGCTCGCACATGTTGAGGATCATCGTCGCGAGCTCGTCGCGGCGGGACTGCGCGCTGTCCTCCGCCATGTCAGACCTCCTTCGGCGCATCGGACGGGGATGCGGACGCCGAACGGACGGCCTTCACGGTCTTGGCCACGTACTCCACACCGGAGTACCAGCACAGCACCAGCGCGACCAGCAGGAACGCCATGGCCAGCACGTAGTAGCCGTGCACCAGCGTGACCGGCAGGCCCTCCGGGTTGGCGTCGGACACGCCGAGCGCCCAGACGGGGGCGAGCAGCATGGTCAGCGCGATCGACTGGAACAGCGTCTTGAGCTTGCCCGGCCACGCGGCGGCGATCACCTTGCCGCCCGTGTCGATGACCATGAACCGCATGGCGGTGATGCCGATCTCGCGCACCAGGAACAGGATCGTGATCCACCAAGCCACCTCGCCGAACGCCGACAGGGTGATCAGCGCCACCAGCACGAGCAGCTTGTCCGCGATCGGATCCATGAGCTTGCCCAGCTCGGTGACCGCGTTGGTGCGTCGGGCGAGCCATCCGTCGAGCTTGTCCGTGGACGCGGCCACCAGAAAGACGACGCACGACGCCCACCTGAGGGCCACATGGTCGTCCGGCGTGGGCGCGGGGATGCGCGCGGCGCCGTCGAAGCTCACCATGCTCGCCGTGGGATGATCGCCCGCCATGAGCAGCAGCACGATGAACACCACGACCAGCAGGATGCGCGCGTACGTCACCAGATTGGGCGCGCTGTTCCATCCATCGAGCAACGACTTCTTCGTCTCGCGTTCGCTCACCACGTCTCCTTCGCCTTCATGCCACGGGTGCAGACGACCCAGGCCGCCGCACCCCTCAATTCCGTCCCCAACCTACCGCGTGGGCACTACGTCACTCGCCGTCGGCGCCATCCCCGGAGGCGGAGGCCGCGTCCAGCGAACTCGTCTCGCCGCGGATGAAGGCGAGCACGGCGGGCAGATCCTGCGGCTGCACCAGCACCTCGCGCGCCTTGGAACCCTCGGACGGCCCCACCACGCCGCGCGATTCCAGCAGATCCATCAGGCGTCCGGCCTTGGCGAAGCCCACGCGCAGCTTGCGTTGCAGCATGGACGTGGATCCGAACTGGGAGGTGACCACCAGTTCGGCGGCCTGCAGCAGCAGCTCCATGTCGTCACCGATCTCCTCGTCCGGTTCCAGCGCCGACTTCTCCGCCTCCTTGGCCATCTCCTCGATGTCCTCGCGGTAGTGTGGCTTGCGCTGGGTGCGCACGAACTCCACGGCCTTGCGGATCTCCGATTCGGACACCCACGAGCCCTGCACGCGCATGGGCTTGGCCTCGCCCATGGGCAGGAACAGCGCGTCGCCCTGACCGATCAGCGTCTCGGCGCCCACGGTGTCCAGAATGACCCGGGAGTCGGTGGCCGAGGATGTGGCGAAGGCCAGACGGGACGGGATGTTGGCCTTGATCAGGCCGGTGACCACATCCACTGACGGTCGCTGCGTGGCGAGCACCAGATGCACGCCCGCGGCTCGCGCGAGCTGCGTGATGCGCTGGATGGAGCTTTCCACGTCGTTCTTGGCCACCATCATGAGGTCGGCCATCTCGTCCACGACCACGAGGATGTACGGGTAGGGGGCCACCTTGCGGTTCGATCCGGCGGGGGCGTGGACCTTGCCGGCGCGCACGGCCTCGTTGAAGTCCTTGACGTGGCGGAACCCGAAGAACTCCAGGTCGGAGTAGCGCGCGTCCATCTCCTTGACCACCCACTCCAGGGCCTGCGCGGCCTTCTTGGGATCGGTGATGATGGGCGTGAGCAGATGCGGGATGCCGGCGTACGCGGACAGCTCGACGCGCTTGGGGTCCACCATGATCAGCCGCACCTGATCGGGCGTGGCGCGCATGATGATCGAGGTGAGCATGGAGTTGATGAAGCTGGACTTTCCGGAGCCGGTGGCGCCGGCGACCAGCAGGTGGGGCATCTTGGTCAGATCGGCCGTCACGAACTTGCCCTCGACGTCCTTGCCCACGCCGGTGAGCATGGGGTTCGGATCGTTCATGGCCTTGTCGCTGCGCAGCACGTCGCCCAGATGCACGATCTCGCGGTCCACGTTCGGGATCTCGATGCCGATGGCGGACTTGCCGGGGATGGGCGAAAGGATGCGCACGTCGGAGCTGGCCACCGCGTAGGCGATGTTCTTCTGCAGATTGGTGACCTTCTCCACCTTGACGCCGGGGCCGAGCTCCACCTCGTACTGGGTGACCGAGGGACCGCGCAGGAAGCCGACCACCTTCGCGTCCACGGAGAACTGCTGGAAGGTGTTGGTCAGGGCGGCGATCACATGGTCGTTGGCCGGGGTGCGCGCCTGATGCGGCTGGCCCTTGACGAGCATGTTGAGGTCCGGCAGGGTGTAGACGGCCGGATCCGCGACGGGGGCGGCGGAGGGGACTTCGCCATCCTCCCCGGAGACGAAAGATGTTCCATCCGTTTCCCCCGTCGGGCCGTCGGCGGAAGCGGACGGATCCATGGCCTGTGTACCGCCGGCGTCCAGATCCCACGGATCGGCGGCGGGGGCGGAAGCGGGCATGGGCACGGTCGCGGGGACCGCGCTCGGCATGGGCACGGTGTGCAGCGGGACCTGCGGCTGCTGGCCGGAGGGCATGGGCACGGTGGCGGCGTCCTCGTGCGCAAGCTCGTGCGGGGGCAGGAAGGATGAGACGGAACGCGGGGCGACGGAGGTTTCGGCCCGCTCGCCATGATGGCTGGCCGCGCGCTCGAACGCCTCGTCGCCGGCATAGCGGTCCAGTGACCGGTCGTCACGGTCCTTGGACCGGCGCCCGAACAGGCGGGACAGCCAGGATCCCCTCGAGCGGCCGGACGCGGCCTCATCGTCACCGTCATGCGTGGGCACGCCCTCGGCGAACGCGAGCGTTTCGTCGCCGTCGCCAAGGCGGACCTCGTTCGGGAACTGGTCATCATCGTCCGCGACGCGGGATGGTTTCCTGCCCTGTTCCAGACGATCGGCCACATCGCGGGCCTTGTCCGGCAGATCGGTGACGTGCAGCCGTGCGATAAGCAGCAGCGAGAACAGCGCCACGACCACGAAGATGACGATCGCAAACGCCTTGGACAGTCCCCACGCCAGCGGGGATCCGAGCACGAAGCCCACCAGACCGCCCGCGGACTGCAGCGCGGCCAGATCGAAACCGCGCACGTCCGATGCGGCCGCCGCGTCGATGATCGAGCAGACGGACCACAACAGCAGCACCCAGCCGCTCACCACACGCGGATTGTCCGAATCCTTGCCGGAATTGCGCATGAGGCGGATGGCCACGATCACCAGCACCACCGGCAGCACCACGCTCATCACGCCGAACACGGCCGATGCGACGGCGTGCAGGAATAGGCCAAGCGCGCCTTGGACGCGGAACCACTCGCTGGCCACGAAGAGGATGGCCAGCACGATCATCACGAAGCACAGGCCGTCGCGGCGGTACACCGGATCGTACTCCCCCACGCCGGTGAGCGAACGGACCATCGCGCCGATCTGACGCGGAATGAACAGCAGCGCGCGCTTGCCCAAGGACTCCTCGGGCATGGCGTTGCGTGTGGACGCGGAGGAGCCGCGGCGGCTCGAACCGGTCCCGCTCCCCTTCTTCGATGATGATGCTTCTCGTGCCATAACGCTCCCCAGCGTACCCGACCGGATCGGCAGGGACGACGGACGCGGCGGATTCCCCACAAAATCCGCCGGCGGACGGATGCGACGCCGTCCGCCGGTGCGACGGTCAGCCCTCCACGTCGCCCAGATGGTGCTGGACGTATTCGTCGGCGCGCGCGTCGATCGCATCGTAGTCGCCGGCGTCCGCATGCGCGATGATCGCCATCGCGTTGTCCAGCAGCGCGGGATTCAGGGCCTGCAGCCAGTGGATGCGCGGATCGCGACCGAACCAGCCCATCTGCTTGCGGGCCAGACGGCAGGTCTTCTGCGCGATGTCCGCGAAGGCCTCGTCCTCGTCCATCAGGCCGTCCAGCACGTCGATCATCTGCTGATAGCCCAGCGCCCGGCCGGCCGTGAACCCAAGGTTCGGCCGCAGCCGGCGCACTTCCTCCAGGAATCCCTGCTCGCGCATCTGACTGGTGCGCAGCGCGATGCGGCGGTCCAGCTCGCGTCGGTCCAGATCAAGGCCGATCTGCACGCAGGGGATCACGTACCGGTATCGCGGCAGGCTGGCCGAATACGGCCGGCCGGTGATCTCGATCACCTCGAGCGCGCGGATGGTCCGGCGCACGTTGTGCGGATCCATGCGGGAGGCGGCCTGCGGATCCCTGGCCTTGAGCTCGTCGAACAGCAGACCCGGCCCCTCGCTCTCCGCCCGGCGCTCCAATGCGGCACGCACCTGCGGATCGGTGCCGGGGAAGGAGATGTCGTCGATGGCCGCGCGGGCGTACAGGCCCGAACCGCCCACGAGGATGGGCCGGACGCCGCGCGACTGCAGATCGCGGATGCAGTCGCGGGCGAGCGTCTGGAAACGGGCCACGCTCATCGCGTCGTCCGGATCGATGATGTCGATGAGATGATGCGGCACGGCGGCGCGCTCCGCCTCGGTGGGCTTGGCCGTGCCCACGTCCATGCCGCGGTACATCTGGTAGGCGTCGGCGTTCACGATCTCGGCCCGTTCGCCGCGCTCGGCAAGCGCCTTCGCGATCGCGATGCCCAGGCCGGTCTTGCCGGAGGCGGTGGGCCCCACGATCGAAACGACGCGGGGCGCAGCGGAAGCGGATTCGCCGGATCCTGTTACGGCGGAAGCGGACTCGCTGGATCCGGGCTCAGCGACGGACGGCATAGGTCTGCCCCGCCTTCGGATCCGGGTCGGCGATCAGATTGTGGCGGGCGGCATGCGTGACCGTGGCGGTCACGAAATCGCCCACCTGCGGCTCGGGGAAGCCCTCCGGCACGCCGATGTGCACCAGCACGCCGGTGCGCTCGCGGCCGGTGACGCGCTTGGTGGCGGCGTCCTTCTTGCCCTGCGTTCCGGTGATCATCACCTCCACGTCGCAGCCTTCGAACCGCCGCATCTCCTCCTCGGTGATGCGCTCCTGCAGCTTGACCAGACGATCGAAGCGCTCCTGGACCACGGCCTTCGGAATCTGCTCCATCGAGGCGGCCGGCGTACCAGGGCGCGGAGAGTACTCGAAGGTGAACGCCGAGGAGAATCGCGCCTCCTTGACGACGCGCAGCGTGTCCTCGAAATCCTCCTCGGTCTCGCCGGGGAAGCCCACGATGATGTCCGTGGAGATCTGCGCGTCCGGCATGGCCGCGCGCACCTTGCCCAGGATGTCCATGAACTTCGCGGTGCGGTAGCTGCGGTGCATCGCGCGCAGGATCCGGTCCGAGCCGGACTGCAGCGGCATGTGCAGCTGGTGCATCACATTCGGCGTCTCGGCCATGGCGGCGATCACGTCGTCGGTGAACGCGGCCGGATGCGGGGACGTGAAGCGCACGCGCTCCAGCCCATCGATCTCGCCGCACGCACGCAGCAGCTTCGAAAAGGCATAGCGATCGCCCATCGCGTAGCCGAAGGAGTTCACGTTCTGCCCCAGCAGCGTGACCTCCTTGGCGCCCTCCTCCACGCAGCGGCGGACCTCGGCCAGGATGTCCCCCGGACGGCGGTCGCGCTCGCGGCCGCGCGTGGTGGGCACGATGCAGAACGTGCAGGTGTTGTTGCAGCCCACGGAGATGGACACCCACGAGCTGATCTTCGAGGCGCGGGCGGCCGGCAGCTGGCTGGGGAAGACCGTCAGCTGGTCGGTCACCTCGGTCTGCGGCACGCCGGTGACGCGGTTCTGCTCCAGCAGCTTGGGCAGGCTGCCGATGTTCTTGGTGCCGAACACCGCGGCCGTCCACGGCGCCTTTTTGGCGATGCGCTCGCGGTCCAGCTGGGCCATGCAGCCGCCCACGGCGATCTGCAGGTTGGGACGCTGGCGCTTGCGCTCGGCCCACAGGCCCAGCGTGCCGTACATGCGCTCGGCGGCGTTCTCGCGCACCGCGCAGGTGTTGAGCACGATCAGGTCCACGTCGCAGTCTGCGGCCTGCTCGTCCGTGGCGGCCCGATAGCCGGCCTCCTCGAGCACACCGGCGATGCGCTCGGAATCATGCACGTTCATCTGGCATCCCAGCGTGTGCACGGTGAACACGCCCTTGCCGCGATCCCCGGCCAGAGCGCCGGGATCGGCACTGTCAGTGGTTTTCGAGGCGCGCTCCGCCTCGGTCATCATCGCTTCATCCATGGGAACCCATCCTATCCGCCGGTCCTGAACACGGCCCGATTCCCAGTGAACACCCAGCTAGTCGCACCTCCAGACGATAAAATGGTGGCGTGATTCTAGACCGACACAGCCGTATCAACTCCTCCGAAATCCAGGCCCGACTGCAGGCCCTCGACATCGCGAACAAGCATTTCGACCCGGCGGAAGTCAGTGCCTTCATTGACATGATGCAGGTCTATGAAGGCGCCATGTACGAGATCAGCACCAAACTGGAGATCCTCGACGACGAGTTCCAGGTGCGATTCAGCCACGACCCCATCCACCACATGGAGCGCCGGCTCAAATCCGTCAATTCGATCATCGGCAAGCTGGACCGAAAGGGGCTGCCCGTCACCGTGAAGACCGTGCGGGACAACCTGTTCGACGTGGCCGGCATCCGCGTGATCTGCAACTACCGGGACGACGTCTACTCCGTGTCCAACTACCTGTCCGCGCAGTCGGACATCCAGGTGCTGCGCGTCAAGGACTACATCAAGAACCCGAAGGTCAACGGCTACCGTTCGCTGCACGTCATCTACGCGGTGCCGGTGTTCTTGTCCTCCGGACCGCACTACACGCCCGTGGAGGTCCAGTTCCGCACCATCGCCATGGACTACTGGGCCAGCCTGGAGCATGCGCTGCGCTACAAGACCGAGCTGCCGGACGCCAAGCTCAGCGAGCATTCCCAGACGCTGCTGGACTGCGCGCGCAGCCTGCAGAACATCGAGGTGCAGATGCAGAACATCCACCGCGACATCAACGGCGCCCCGCGCATGGAGGGCCAGTCGCCGTCGGTGTCCGACTGACCGTCGTCCTGACCGTCATCCTGAGCGGAGCGTAGCGGAGTCGAAGGATCCTTAACCATCTGCACTATGACTTTGTGCGTATGTGACTATGTGCGCAGTGGCCAAGGATCCTTCAACTTCGCTCAGGATGACGGGAGCACCCCTACCGGTGTCCGGCTGCGCCGGACCGTCGTCGCCTTGGCGGCGGCTCGACCGCAATCACGGACGGCCTACGGCCGCAACATTATTTGCTCACTGTCGTTCGCCTTCGCCTACAAACGCCACTGGCGTTTGCTTAACGGCTCAGCCTGCCTACGGACAGCCCACCGGGCTGTCCGCTTCACGGCTCAGTGCTCAGGATGACGGAGGGCGTCCCCTACCGGGCTTCGCTCAGGGTCATGGGAAACGATCCCAACAGATTCTTCCCGGGATGACGGAGAGGATCAGAAGTCGAAGTTGTCCGGATCGGAGCCTTGGCGGCGGTTGATGCCGAGGTTGGACAGGGCGTCCATATCCTCGCTGGTGAGGGCGAAATCGAACACGTCGAAGTTCTGGCGGATGCGTTCGGCATGCACGGACTTGGGGATCACCACGACGCCGCGCTGCAGGTGCCAGCGGATGATCGTCTGGGCCGGTGACTTGCCGTACTTCTCGGCGATCCGAGCCACGGTGGGGTTCTCCAGCAGGCTGCCGCCGGTGCCGCCCAGCGGGCTCCATGCCTCCACGGCGATGCCCTGCGCATGGTCCCAATCGATGAGCTCCTGGTTGGGGAACTGCGGGCTGGACTCGATCTGGTCGGCCGCCGGGGTGAGGTCGGAGAAGGAGCGCAGCTCCTCGATGTGGTGCTGGTGGAAGTTGCTCACGCCGATCGCGCGGATGCGACGGTCGTTGTACAGCTCCTCCATCTGCTCCCACGCCTTCTGCCAGCCGTCCGCGGGCCAGTGGATCAGGTAGAGGTCCACGTAGTCGGTGCCCAGACGATCCAGGCTCTCGAAGAACGCCTCGCGCGCACGGCCCTGGCGAATGTCCTCGTTCCACAGCTTGGTGGTCAGGAAGATGTCGCGGCGCTTGACGCCCGATTCGCGGATGCCCCGGCCCACGGACTCCTCGTTGTTGTAGGCGCGCGCGGTGTCGATGTGGCGGTATCCCGCCTCAACCGCCCAGCGCACCGCGTCCACGGTCTCCTGACCGCCCTTGGTCCTGAAGACGCCCAGACCCAGCTGCGGGATCGAGATGCCATTGTTCAGCGTGATGGTGGGTTGATCGGACATGCTGCCTCCTTTGACGGATGTCGTGCTCGTATCGCCGTAATCGTACGGACTCCCCCAATCCTATCCGCCCACATCGCCGAGCCGTCGAAGCCACGCGCGAACCCGTGCGGAAGAACGACGCATGTGCGCCGTGGGCGTATTCATCAGCCGGCGTTCATCATTTTGTAAGGTTTGTTTTCTACGATTTCCAGTGCAATTACCGAGAAGGAGCCAACATGTCGTTCGGTCGCATTCCCGAAAACAACAATCGTAATCAGGCCCCGTACGGACAGCCGTACGCCGGGCCGCAGTTCCAGCAGAACGCCAACCAGCAGCCGCAGTACGGCCAGCCCTACGCGAACCCGCAGTACGCCCAGCCGGGCATGAACGCCGGCACCGCCACCATGGACGCGAATCTCGCCTATTCCTACGAAAAGGCGCAGCGCGTCTCCATCACCAAGGCCTACGCCGAGATGGCCGTGGGTCTGCTCGTCACCGCCGCCGTGGCCGTGTTCGCCAACGCAAGCGGCGCGCTGATCGCCTTCCTGTCCGTCGCGGGCATGTTCGGATGGATCGGCATCGCCCTGGTGCAGGTGGCCCTGGCCATCTATCTGGGCGCCCGCGTCATGTCGATGAGCCCGGGCAAGGCGCGTGCGATGTTCTACGTCTACGCCGCGCTCATGGGCTTCACGCTCAGTTCGATCTTCCTGGTGTACGATCTGGGCAGCATCGCTCTGGTCCTGCTGCTGTGCGCCGGATTCTTCTTCGCGCTGACCATGCTGGGCCTCACCACCAAGTTCGACATGCTCAAGGCCGCCCCGATCCTGTTCGTGGGCCTGATCGTGCTGATCATCGGCCAGCTGCTGGTCTCCTGGCTGTTCCCGTCCGACGGCATGATGCAGCTCATGGCCGCGATCGGCGTGGTCCTGTTCGCCGGCATGACCGTGTACGACGCCCAGTCCACGCGCGCGATCTTCCGCCAGTACCAGAACCAGGGCCCGGAGATGATCCAGCGCGTCTCCATCCTCTGCGCCCTGAGCCTGTACCTCGACTTCGTGAACATGTTCCTGTACCTGCTGCAGCTGTTCGGCGACCGCGAGTAGTCGCGCGCACTGCACCCGCCAACGCACTGCACCCGTCGACGCAAAGCGGAACGTTCGGTTCGTTTTAGGCCCCCAAATGGGCTGGAAAACGGACCGAATGTTCCGCTTTTTGTTTGGTGCGCCGAGTTTGGTGCGCCGAGTTCGCCGAGTGGCGTGCCGCGTTTGTTCGCGTCACATGAATGGGCTACGGTTGGCCGAATGAAAAGCAAGGAACTGGGCGGCATGCTGTGCCTGCTGTTGACCGCATTGATCTGGGGCTTCGCGTTCGTGTCCCAGGTGCAGGGCATGGATTCCATGACCCCTCTGTTCTTCAACGCGGTGAGATTCACGCTCGGCGCAATCTCGCTGTTGCCCGTCATCGCCATCACACGGCGTGGGAGGGAGCCGGCGAAGACGGACACAGATCCCGCGGACACCACTGCGAATGATCGCAAGGGCGCCGGCTGGCGATCCAACCCGGCCATTGTGGGCATGATCTGCGGTGCGTTCCTGTTCACGGCCAGCACGCTGCAGCAATACGGCATCCTCTACGGACGATCGGCGGGCCGCGCGGGCTTCATCACGGCGCTGTACATCGTGCTGGTGCCCATTCTGGCCTTCGTCTTCCTGCGCCGGCGCATCAACGCCATGGTGGGCGTGGCGGTGGTCATCTCGGTGGTCGGCTTCTATCTGCTGTGCATCACCGACGGATTCGGATCGCTGACCCTGGCCGATCTGCTGCTGCTGTTCACGGCGTTTCTGTTCGCCGCCCACATTCTGGTGATCGATGAATTCGGCCGGGCCGTGGATGCGCTGATGCTCTCCCTCGCCCAGTTCGCCACCACCGCGGTGCTGAGCTGGATCGGATCGGTCATCGAAGGATCCGTGGATTGGCAGGGCGCGGCGAGCGCGTGGATCCCCATCCTGTACGCGGGCATCGGTTCGGTGGGCGTTGCCTATACACTGCAGGCGGTTGGTCAGCAATGGGTGCCGCCCACCCGGGCGTCGCTGATCATGAGTCTGGAATCGTTCTTCTCCGTGGTGGGAGGCGCGCTGTTCCTGGGCGAGATGATGACGCCGCGCGGATATCTGGGATGCGCGCTGATCTTCGCGGGCACGCTGCTCGCACAGGCTCCGGCCAAGTTGCCGAACTTCCGAGAGCGCAAAGCCGGCAAGCGCCCCTAGGGCTCCGATCAGGCCGCTACGATCCGCACACCCGGTCCAGTGTCTGTGCAATCCGACTGTCCCAATTCATTTCACCCCACCTGTGTCCGAAACCGCATCCACTTCGGGATATGGTGGCGGTTCGAGACACAGGTATGCGTATCTGCGTCTCGAATCGCATCCGGTTTGGGAATTGGATGCGATTCCGGACGCAGGATGCGGATTCGTGCGGATTCGTGTCTTGAGTCGCACCCGATTTTGCAAAGGGATGCGACTTGAGACTCAGGACACATCGATTGTGTCCGAAACCGCAACCACTGTGGGAAACGGATGCGACTTCGGACACAGAGTACGGATTCATGTCCGGATTCGTGTCTCAAATCGCACCCGAAATGAAAAATGGTGGCGGTTTGGGACACGGAGGAAGGGTTCCATGTCCCAAACCGCCACCACAGTTGGTTGGGATCTGGCTGAAATAGTCAGCTCAGATCGTAGATGGTCACGCCGTCAATGGTCTGGGCCTCGAAGTTCTCGGCGACCCATTCGGCGATCTCGCTGGAGGCGCTGGAGCCGCCCAGCTGGTTGCCACCCATGCCGCCACCGCCGATGTAGTAGTGGATCCGGCCTTCAGCCACATACTGCTTGAACTCGTCGAGCGTGGGGCTGGGATCGGAGCCATTGAAGCCGCCGATCGGCATGACCGCCTGCTCGCTGGCCAGCTGGTAGCTCGCCGCGTTCTGAGAACCGGTGGTCGCGGCCGCCCAGGTGTACTGATCGGCATCCTGCTGGAGCATCTCCACGATCGTCTCGCTGGCCGAACCGCCGCCCAGCAGACCGCCGCCCATACCGCCGCGGCCGCCGCCCATGCCCTCGAACCGGGTGCTCTGGCCATCGGACTGGGACGAGCCATCGGACTGCCCCGGACCTCCGAAGCCGCCGTTCTGGCCATCCTGGCTATTCTGACCGCCCTGACCATCGGGCTGCTGACCGCCGAAGCCGCCCTGACCACCGGGTCCGCCTTGGCCGCCGGGACCGCCCTGACCGCCGCGGCCACCGCCCATGCCGGTCGAATTGGTCACATTCGGGCCGGCCGTGACGATCGACCCCTGATGGCCGGTGGACACCGTGTACGCGGTCCATGCCACCGGTCCGGTATACAGGGCGATCGCGGCGAAGACCAGCGCTGCCCCGCCGACAAGGCCCATGACCATGGCGTTGCCCGGCTGGCGCAGGAATCGCATGCCGCGCATCGGGAACGCGGCGAGCGCGAGAACGAGCAGCGCCACGGTGGCAGCCAGGCCGGCCGCAAGCACCACGACCTTCAGCCCAGGCATCCACGTGGATCGACCCAGCAGCTCCACGGACCACAGGGTGCTCACGAGCACCGTTACCGCGAGGATCGCGCGCGCCCAGCACAGTTCGCGGCGTTCCCACAACGCCCCGGCTGCGATGCCCACCAGTGCGGCGAGCGCCGGCGCGAGGGCGACCGTGTAGTACTGGTGGAAGATGCCGGCCATATGACTGAACACGATCCACGTGACCAGCAGCCAGGAGCCCCACACCACCACGGATGCGCGGCGGATGTCCGTGCGGCGCGTATGGCGGGCGATGATGAGCCCGGCGATAATGCCCAGCACGGCCATGGGGGCCAGCCATGCGATCTGACCGCCGAACTCGCCGTCGAACAGTCGCGTGATGCCTGTCTCGCCCCACATGCCGCCGGCGTTGCCGCCACGGCCGCCACCGCCCACGACGGCACCGGTCTCATTGCCGGTGAGGCGTCCGAAGCCGTTGTAGCCGAACGTGAGCTCCAGGAAGGAATCGGTCTGCGATCCGCCGATGTACGGACGGGACCCCGAAGGCACGACCACCGTGAGCAGCACCCACCATCCGGCGGCCACCACCATGGCGGCGACGGCGACCAGACCGTCCACGATGCGTCGGACCAGCTTGGTGGGCGAGGCGATCAGGAAGGCGAGCGCGAAGCCGGGCAGGACCAGGAAGACCTGCATCTGCTTGGTGAGGAAGCCGAAGCCGATCAGCACGCCCGCGAACGCCATCCACGCCGTGCGTCTGCGGTTTGCGGAGCGGTCATCCGGGTATTCGAGCGATCGCAGCACCACGTAGGCGGCGCCGGACATGAGCGTGACGAGCAGGGCGTCCGGGTTGTTGAACCGGAACATCAGGGCCGCGACCGGCGTGGTGGCGAGCGTGAATCCGGCCACCAGTCCGGCGAAATTGCCCCAGTAGCGGCGGATGCACGAGTAGACGAGCCACACCGAGATCACACCGCAGATGGCTTCCGGCAGCAGAATCGCGAAGGAGCTCAGCCCGAAGACGCGCACGGACAGGGCCATGAGCCAGATCGCTGCCGGCGGCTTGTCCACGGTGATGGAGTTGCCGGCGTCGGAGGAGCCCCACAGGAAGGCCCACCAGTCCACGGATCCGGCCTGCGCGGCGGCGGAGTAGAACTCGTTGGCGTAACCGGAGGCGGTGAGGTTGACGAACATGACGATGAGGCTGAAGCCCATAAGCGCGCCGCAGCCGAGCCATTCGGTCTTGGTGCGTTTGGCCGCGACGGGCATGCGGACCGTGCGCTCGTCGTCGGGGTTCAGGAATCGACCGCCGTCGATGCCCTGGAAGGCGGATCGCAGGAGGCGTCGCACGGAGCGGGGGCGGGAGGATGCCGTGGTGCCGGCAGCGGAATTGCAATCGGTCATGCGCGCTCCCCTCAGATGGCCGCCGGCGCGGCGACGGGCTGAGCGGACTGGGCGGACTGGGCAGAATTGGCCGATTGTGCGGGCTGCGCGGCATGCGGGCGGCTCTCCTGATCGATCCTGCCACGACGCAGGGCCTTGAGTGTGCGCCTCATGCGCCACATGCCCTTGAGGTCCTTCGCGACGGTGTCCGGGATGTTGACCGTGGTGCCGGCGTCCTCCACCCAGCGCACGGGGAATTCGTAGACGCGCATGCCCAGCGCCTGGGCGAGCAGCAGCATTTCGGTGTCGAAGAACCACTCGTTGTCCTCGATGAGCGGCAGCAGTCTCCACGCGGCGGCGGAGGTCATGGCCTTGAACCCGCACTGGGCGTCGTGGAAGTCGGCGTCGAGCATGACGCGCAGCATGGTGTTGTAGGTGCGGGAGATGACCTCGCGCTTGAGCGAACGCCGCACGTCGGACTCATCGAACAGTCGGCAGCCCAGGGACACGTCGGCGCCGCCGTAGAGCAGGGAGCCGATGAGTGTGCCGGTGAGGCGGATGTCGGTGGACAGATCCACATCCATGTAGGCGAGCGCGCGGGCCTTGGATTCGCCCCATGCGAGCTTGAGCGCGCGTCCGCGGCCCTTGGCGGGGATATGGACGGCCCGCACGCGATCGGGATACTGGGCGGACAGCTGCGCGGCGATCGACCATGTGGCATCGGTGCTCGCATTGTCCGCGATGACGATGTTCCACGTGTACGCCCAGCCTTCGCGCTGGCTCACGGCAAGATGATTCATCAGGGTGATGACCGATCCGGCGAGCTGCTCCTGCTCGTTGTACACGGGGATGACGATGTCGGCGTCCACCGGGCGCGGGGTCCCCACGCGGGCATCGATCGAATCGGGATTCGGCTGCGCCATGGCAGCCATCGGGCCCGTCTGCGTCGCAGGGGCCATCTGCGTTACGGAAGCCATCTGCGTCGCAGGGGCCTCGGCTGCGACCGGCTGATTCATTGCGTTGTTGTTCATGGCTCCCATGAAACCGTCCGATTCCTAGGAGCCACTGGGGCGATCATCCATGCCGCCGGGCAATCGCGGCAAAGCTACCCGAACGATTCCTGAACGCGGACTGAATGCGCCGGCCGCCCCGGCCCGCTCCGGCCCGCCCGAATTCGCAAACCGGAACGATTGGTACGTTTTTTGGCTGTTTTTGGGGCTCAAAACGTACCAATCGTTCCGGTTTGTGCGCAAGGCAGGGCGGCTCAGTCGTTGAGATGGTCGATCGCGTATGCGGCCTCGGATTCGGTGAACTTCTCGCCGTGCTGGCTGGTCAGCTGGTCGCGGATGGCCTCGGGGGACATCGCCATGGTCTCCTGATAGTCCTTCGCCTTGGCCAGCGCGTTCGCATTCCAGTCGGTCTTGACGTTGTCGACGGCGTACTGCGCCGCCTCGGCGGAGAATTTGCCCCCGTACTGGCTGGTGAGCTGATCGTACAGGCCCTGCTTCGACATGTGCATCGTGTTGGCGTAGGTGTCGGCCTGACGCAGCGCGGACGTGTATTCCGCCGGCACGCTCGGAGTGGATGGCTGAGGCGTGGACGGCTGGGTAGTGGACGGCGCGGCCGCGGACGGGGACGCCGCGGACGATTGGGCGCTTGATGCGGATTGCTGCGCGGCGGGGGCGGACGTGCCGGCGTTGTTCCCCTGTCCGGCCGCGATCGCGACGATGATCACGATGCAGACGAGCCAGAGCCACCATCGCTTCCACCACGGTTTCTTCGGCTTGGCGGACTGCACGGGCGGCTGGCTCTGGAGCTGCGGGGAGACGGGAGTGGTCATGGTTCCTTCTTTCTCTGACGAGCGCTCGGTGGCGGGCGCTCTGTGACGGGCAATCTTCGGCGTGTTCCGCGTAATCGGACGCCATCGGGACGGCTCGTCTCCACGCTACGGGCCGCGGCACGAGCCCGCCATTGGCCGACAGGCCCTTTCCGATTGCCCGTTCGGGCAGATCGGCGCGGCGAATGCGGCCCACGCGTCCCATGGCGGACGGGGACGCGCATCAATACAGTTGGCATCATGAGCAGAGAGGAATGGATGATGACGAGCCACACGGCCGGAGACGGCCATCCCGCGCAGGCGAGCGACGAGGTCCCGGTGCGCACGCGACGAGGGGCCACCCGAATCATGATCCCAGTGGCCATGTTCTTCTGTCTGCTGCAGACCGCATATGTGGGCAATCCGTCCTTCGACGCGCTGCCCGCCGCCACGAAGGTGTGGGTGAGCATCAGCATGATCGCGGCGTTCGCGGCCCCGTTCATCCTGCGGTGGCGGGATGCGCATCCGGAGCCGGTGTTCTGGGGCTGCGCGGCGCTGGTGGTCGCCTTCCCGTTCTCCCCGATGCTCATGCTCATGTCGCTGGCCGGCGTGATCGCCCGCCGCAGCGATTTCCGCCGCACGGTCCGCGTCTCGGCCGCAGGCGCGATCATATGTCTGGTCGCCGAGCTGCGCGACGCCCGCCGACCGGCGGAGTCGTCCGTCTGGCACCAGCTCTTCGCCGAGCCGGGCACGGGAATCGACGACGTGCCGATCGTGGTCACGGCAAGCGATGCGACGATCGCCGTGACCGCGGCCGCGGTGGCGCTGATCGAAACCGCCGTGACGATCATGATCGGCCTGCACATCCGCTCCAAGGCACGGCTGAACGAGGCCGATGCGCGCGCCCAGGCCGCGCAGCATCATGCGGCGAACCTGCAATCGGATCTGACCAGTCAGCAGCTGGCCGACGCGATCGCCGCCGAAGCGCACGACACGCTCGCCCATTCGCTGTCCCTCATCGCGCTCAATGCAAGCGCGCTGCAGACCGAAGCGGCCCGGCTGAGCGACTCCCCCGAGGCCCGGGAGCTGGCCCGGAAGGCGGAGGACATCCGCCGCCAGGCCGCGGGCGCTCTTGATGAGGCGCATTCGATCATCAACATGCTGCGCGATCCGGCGCAGGCATGGGAGCAGCTCGCCCCGTCAACGGACACATCGCTCACCCGCGAATCACTGGATGGCCTGATCGTCGACGCGCGCAATTCTGGCATGCTGCTCAACACCTGGATCGATATCAAGCAGCTGAGCGATCTGGACGAACAGATCGCCAAGATCGCATACCGGGCGGTGCAGGAGGGGCTCACGAACGCCCGCCGGCATGCCCCCGGCGAGCCGGTGTCCCTTGAGGTGGGCGTGGCACCGGAGCAGGGCGTGCACATCCACATCAGCAATCCCGCCAACGACATGGGGGAATCGGGCGGCGGATCCGGATTGCCCGGTCTCACGGCGCGCGTGAAGTCGGCCGGCGGCACCTGCCAGTACGGGCTGGACGATCGCCGCGTATTCCACGTCGATGTGACGCTGCCGTGGCGCGGTTAAGATGTCGATTGTGATTGAAGGCAATGAGCATGCGAACGATCCCGTCACACCGGCCGTGAAGGTCAGCGTCATCGACGACGATCCGATGATCTGCCAGGCGATGAGCCTGATTCTCACGGATTATTCGTCCGGGCGCATCAGCGTGGTGTCCACCTCCACGGACGGCGAATCGTGCGTGGAACGGGCCCGCGAGGAGCATCCCGATGTGGTGCTCATGGACATCGCCATGCCCGGCGTGGACGGGATCGAGGCAACGAGGCGACTGCGCGCACTCTCCCCCGCGCCCCATGTGATGATCCTCACCTCGCTGAGCCCATCCGGCACGGTGGAACGCGCGGTGGAGGCCGGGGCGGAGGGCTTCGTATCCAAAACCGATGCGCCGGGCGAGATCATCCGCCGCGTGCTGGGCGTGTGCGCCGGCGATCCCCAGTTCAATGCGGCCAGCCAGCGCCAGCTCATCAGCGATCTGAACGCCTCGAAGCCCCGCTCGCGCCGGGACGAGGCCCGGGCCATGCTGGACGCGCTGCCCGAACGGGAGCGCGAGGCCGTGCTGCTGGCCGCGGAGGGCTACACGAACGCGGAGATCGCCGCCCGCATGTTCATCTCCGAGCGTACCGCGAAAGCCCATCTGTCCTCCGCCGCGGACAAGCTCAGCATGGGCCGCGTGCAGATGGCACGGCTGGTGGAGCGGGCCGACCTGCCGATGCGCCCGTGACTCCCACGATCCGCAAACCACAAAGCGGAACAGCACAGAGCGGAACAACATAAAGCGGAAATAAAGCGGAACGTTTGGTACGTTTTTCGGCCGATTTTGGGGTTCAAAACGTACCAAACGTTCCGCTTTATGTTGTACGCCGGGCTGCGCGCCGGACTGCGTGCCGGGTTGAGCGCCGGACTGCGCGTGGACGTGCCTTATGACGTACCATGGAGACATTAGGAAATGAGGTGTGACGATGAAGTCCTCGAACCGCATGATCGCCATGCTTGTCGCGTCCCTGACCACGTTTGCCCTTGCGCTGCCGCTGACGGCATGCGGCGCGCGGCGGGGCAATCCGACCTCGCCCGAACGATCGTGGAGCACCAGCCATCTGCCGGTCCAGTACGGCGAGGAGGCTCCGGATGCACGAAACGACCTGACGCAGGAGGACCACCTGTTCGATGAGCATGGCGTGCAGTGGTTCCACTATGCGCCCACCACGGACGGCGGCCTGCGGGTGTTCTTCCCCGATGCGCAGGGTTGCTCGTACCGCCTGATCGTGCGCGAGACCATGCAGTATGTGGGCGTGGCCGTGGTGGAGGGCGGCACGGCGGATGACGGCTGCCTTGCCGGGGACAGGACGACGGAACGCTATGCCTCCATGCATGCCGATCTGACCAGTCCGCTCGCCAATCGGAAGGCCGTGGAGCTGTCCGATCTGGTGGCAACGGCGGTGGATCCGAAGTCGGTGGGCGACGGTCCGAAACTGGGCTCGCTGGCCACGGACGCCTCGGCCATTCCGGAGGTGCTGTGGGGCATGCACCCCGAACTGGACATGCTGTTTCTGGATGGGGCGGCCTATGTGGCCTCGACGGATGACGGGTCAGCCGCCATCGCCGCGCGCATTGAGGGCAAACCGTCGATCGGCAACGTGGGCCGCACGGTGGCGTCCGGCGATTTCCTGCGAGACTGGGACGCCACGCAACTGCCACCTGGGACCAAGGTGTACCAGTCCCCCGAGGATCCAACCATCCTGTACGCCATGTCGGGGTCCGGGGCGCGGCAATACCGGATGGCCATCGAGGGGTAGGGCGCGGGGCGGGCAGTGCTGGCCCTTCCCGGTCATCCTGGGCAAAGCGGAGAGCGTGTAGGCCACCCCCGTCATCCTGAGCGGCGGTTCTTTCGTCATCCTGAGCACTGAGCCGTGAAGCGGACAGCCCGGTGGGCTGTCCGTAGGCGAAGGGAGCCGCCGCCAAGGCGGCGACGGTCCGGCGCAGCCGGACACCGGTAGCGCGGAGTCGAAGGATCCTTCGTCATTTCGCATTGGTTATTCATCAGTGCGGGAGTGTTAAGGATCCTTCGCTGCGCTCAGGATGACGGGAAGGGCTACCATCACCCCCGAGTGTGTCCCGCCGTCATCCTGAGCGGAGCGCGAAGCGCGGAATCGAAGGATCCTTAATGTTCTGCATATAGTTAAGGATCCTTCGGCTCCGGCTGCGCCTCCGCTCAGGATGACGGGAAGGGCCGCTCAGAATGGCATTCGGCGGACCGAACCCCGCCACATACAGGCGCACTGCTAGTCTGAATGGGCTGGTGGTATCCGCGGAAGGAACGTCGAGGGGAGCCCGCATGTCGATCAGTGCGAAGGAATTGCCGCTGGGCAAGGTGTTCACGCCGGATTTCCGGTTCTTCATCCCCTCGTTCCAACGCGCCTACATCTGGAAGCAGGAGAACATCCTGCAGCTCGTGGACGATCTGCGCGAGGCCGCCGCCACGCCTGAAACCCCGTACTTCCTCGGCTCGCTGATCCTGGTGCGCAGGGGCGGCACCCGGTTCGACGTGATTGACGGCCAGCAGCGCCTGATCTCGCTGTCGATCATCATCGCGGTGCTGCGCGATCTGGAACGCGACCCGGAGTGGATGGGCAAACTGGACGCGCTGCTGGTGGAGCCCGGGGACAAGCTGCGCGGCATCGCGAACGAGCCGCGCCTGACCCTGCGCGAACGGGACGCCGATTTCTTCCGCGATCATGTGCAGGAGAACAACCTCGAACCCGTCTTCGACATGAGCGACGACGATCTGACCACCGGCGCCCAGCGCAACATCATGCGCAACATCAAGTGCACGTACGACGAGCTGGAGCATCTGTCCGAGGACGAGCGGCATGCGTTCGCCTCATATCTGGTCAACCAGGTCACGCTGGTGATCGTCACCACGGACGATCTGGACGGCGCCCACCGCATCTTCGACGTGATGAACATGCGCGGCCTGCCGCTCACCCCGGCGGACGTGTTCAAGGCGCGCGCCACCTCTCCCCTGTCCCCGGCGCAATCCGACGCCTACGCGGAGCGATGGGACGACATCATCGATCCGATCGGGGACGAGCGCGAGTCCGAGGAGTTCTTCGGGTACCTGCATCTGATCCTCACCCACCAGCCCGACACGAACGGCAAGCTGATCGACCGGTTCCTGGCCGACGTGCTGCAGCCGCACATCGACGGCGGCACGATCCCGGCGTTCATCGACAAGATCCTGGCCCCGTACGCCCTGGCATGGCGGATCATCGATCATCCGTCCGAGACGATCCTGCCCGCCGAGGCGACCGATCGGCTGGAATCGCTGGACGACTACCGCAATCGTGAATGGCGTGCCGTGGCCATGTGGACGCTGGTCCATTCGTTCTCCAAACTGGGCGATCCGGAGATCTCCCCGTTCATCCGCCGCGGTGCGCGATCGGCCCGCCGTCAGGTCACGGTCGCCGATCTGGGCTTCCATGACGCCGATCGGCTGGTGGCGGTGCTCGACGCGCTGGAGCGCTTCACCGGAGTGCAGACGCTGAACCGAACCAACCCCGGGGACCGCCGGGGCTTCGTCACCGCTGTGATCCGCGATCTGGACCGGGGACTGCCGCTGCAATCGGTGCGCCGCCTGTCGTTCATCCCCGCGGACGATCGTGCGGGGGCGCTGGTCCGCCTGCACGGCGACATGCAGGACGACGACGATTTGGTCCGGCTGCTGTTGCTGCGCGCGAACGATCAGAAGGCCGGCCGCCATCTGAGCCGGCCCCGCCTGTTCAGCGCGATGCCGATCATGCCGCTCAACATCGAGCGCACACACTCCTACGGGGACTGGTCGCAGGAGCAGCACGACCATTGGGTCACGCGCTTGGGCAACATGACGCTGGTGCAGGGCAAGGCCAAGGAGCTCGACGATCATCCCGAATATCCCGATCGCCGCGAACGCATCCTGATGCGCGCCAATTCCCGCCGCTTCCCGCTGACGGACGAGCTTGAGCGGTACAGCGCCTGCACCCCGCAGATGATCCAGAGCCGGCAGGAGGAGACGATCCGCTTGATCGCCGACTATTGGGGCATCCGCTACGACGAACGCAGCACGGACATGACCGCGAAGGATGTGGACGAGCTGATCCACGAGACCGCCGTGAAGCCGTCGCGCGGATCGCGACGCGTGACCATCCTCCAGGTGATGAGGGCTGGTCTGATCACGCCCGGCGAAACGCTGGTGTGGGAGCGGCCGCGCAAGGGCGAGCGATGGGTGGCCACGGTGACCGAATCGGGCAAGTTCCGCCTGCAGGACGGCTCCGAATATGCCTCCCCCACCGCGGCGGCACGCGCGGCGGCCGGCGGCAAGGGCAGCGGCGGCCTTGAAGTGTGGAAGCGGTCGTCTGATGGCCGCAAGCTCTCCGAGATCTGGAAGGAATTCCGTCAGCGGTCCTGAGCGGGTCGGTTGGCGGCCAATGCAGCAGTCCGAACCGCCCAAACCGTAACGGTTTTACAAAACATGCCGTTTACGAGGGGTTTCCCGGTTCGTTCTGTAACGGCGTTACAGAACGAACGTATTAGAACGTATTAGAGGGGTCTTCGCGGTCCGTTTTGTAAAACCGTTACAGAACGGACCGCAAGCGGTACTCCAAACCGCACTTTTTGTAAAAAAGTTACAAATTGAACCGGAACGACCCGAGTAACCCAAGTAACCCGAGCAACCCCGAATCCGGCCCCGCATACACAATGAGCGGATCCGATGCGCTGCAACCCCAAATGGGCCCGCAGGACATCGGATCCGCTCATTTTGCGTGGGCAGCTCGCATGGGCACCCGGGCACCGGGCGCTCGGAACGCGACTACTTCATCAGGTTGCGCAGCACGTACTGCAGGATGCCGCCGTTGCGGTAGTAGTCGGCCTCACCGGGGGTGTCGATGCGGACCACCGCGTCGAACTCGGTTTTGGAGCCATCCTGATGCGTGGCGGTGACGTGCACGGTCTTCGGGGTGACGCCCTCGTTCAGGGCCTCCACGCCGGAGATGTCGTACGTCTCGGTGCCGTTGAGGCCCAGGGACTCGTAGGACTCGCCCTCGGGGAACTGCAGCGGCAGCACGCCCATGCCGATCAGGTTGGAGCGATGGATGCGCTCGAAGCTCTGCGTGATCACGGCCTTGACACCCAGCATGACCGTGCCCTTGGCGGCCCAGTCGCGCGAGGAGCCGGTGCCGTATTCCTTGCCGGCGAGCACCACGAGCGGCACCTTGTTGGCGATGTAATCCTCCGACGCCTCGAAGATCGTGGTGGGCTTCTTGGACAGGAAGTCGTAGGTGAAGCCGCCGGGCGTCACCTCCTCGCCCACCGAGGCGAGCAGCTGGTTGCGCAGGCGGATGTTGCCGAACGTGCCGCGGACCATGATCTCGTGGTTGCCGCGCCTGGAACCGTAGGAGTTGAAGTTCTTCTGCTCCACGCCGCGCTCGGTCAGGTACCTGCCGGCGGGGCTGGAGGCCTTGAACGCGCCTGCCGGGGAGATGTGGTCGGTGGTCACCGAGTCCCCCAGCAGCGCGAGCACGCGGGCGCCGTGGATGTCGCTGACCGGTTCGGGCTTGGCGCTCATGCCATCGAAGAAGGTCTGGCGGCGCACGTACGTGGACTTCGGATCCCATGCAAACCGCTCGCCTTCGGGCACGTCGAGGCTCTTCCAGCGCTCATCGCCGTCGAACACGGAGGCGTAGTCCTTGACGAACATCTCGCGGCTGATCGTCTCCGAGACCACGCGGTCGATCTCCTCGTTGGACGGCCAGATGTCCCTCAGGTACACGTCCTTGCCGTCGGAGCCCACGCCGAGCGGCTGGGTTTCGAAGTCGAAGTCCATCGTGCCGGCGAGCGCGTAGGCGATCACCAGCGGCGGCGAGGCGAGGTAGTTCATCTTGACGTCCGGGCTGATGCGGCCTTCGAAGTTGCGGTTGCCGCTCAGCACGGCCGTGACAGTCAGATCGTTCTCGTTGATGGCCTTGGAGATCTCCGGCAGCAGCGGGCCGGAGTTGCCGATGCAGGTGGCGCATCCGAAGCCCACGAGCTCATAGCCCAGCGCGTCCAGATCGTCCTGCAGGCCGGCCTTGGCCAGATAGTCGGCCACGACCTGCGAGCCGGGGGCAAGGGAGGTCTTGACCCACGGCTTGGGCTTGAGGCCCTTGGCGTGCGCGTTGCGGGCGATCAGGCCGGCGGCGACCATGACGGACGGGTTGGAGGTGTTGGTGCAGGAGGTGATCGACGCGATCGCCACATCGCCGTTGTCCAGATCGAAGTCGCCACGGAAGCTGGTGGAGACCGGCACGGACTCCTGCGCGGTCTTCTCGGTCTCGTAGGCCGGCAGGGTCTTTTCGAACACGGGCTTGGCCTCGGCGAGCACGATGCGGTCCTGCGGGCGCTTCGGGCCGGCGATGGACGGCACGACGGTGCCCAGATCCAGCTCCAGATACTCGGAGTACTTGGGCTCCACATAGTCCGGCGCGGAGGCGTCCCCCCACAGCTTGTTGGCCTTCGCGTAGGCCTCCACCAGGGCGACCTGCTCGTCGGAGCGGCCGGTCAGGCGCAGGTAGTCCAGCGTGACGTCGTCGATCGGGAAGATGCCGCAGGTGGAACCGAACTCCGGGCCCATGTTGCCGATCGTGGCGCGGTTGGCCAGCGGGACGGAGGCGATGCCCTCGCCGTAGAACTCCACGAACTTGCCCACCACGCCGTGCTTGCGCAGCATGTCGGTGATCGTGAGGACCACGTCGGTGGCGGTGACGCCCTCCGGGATGGAGCCGGTGAGCTTGAAGCCCACCACGCGCGGCACCAGCATGGAAATGGGCTGGCCCAGCATGGCCGCCTCGGCCTCGATGCCGCCCACGCCCCAGCCGAGCACGCCCAGGCCGTTGACGGTGGTGGTGTGGGAGTCGGTGCCCACGCAGGAGTCGAGGTAGGCCAGATCGCGGCCGTCGTCCAGACCGGTGTCCGCCGCGGCCTTGGTCATGACCACCTTGGCCAGGTACTCGATGTTGACCTGGTGGATGATGCCGGTTCCCGGCGGCACCACGCGGAAGTTGCGGAAGGCCTGCTGGCCCCAGCGCAGGAACTGGTAGCGCTCGCCGTTGCGCTGGTACTCGATGTCCATGTTCTGCTGGAGGGCGTCCGCGGTGCCGTACTTGTCGATCTGCACGGAGTGGTCGATCACCATGTCCGACTGGACCTGCGGGTTGATGACCTCCGGGTCGCCACCGAGGTCGGCCACCGCGTCGCGCATGGTGGCGAGATCCACCACGCAGGGCACGCCGGTGAAGTCCTGCATCACCACGCGCGAAGGGGTGAACTGGATCTCGTGGCTTGGCTGCGCGTCCGGGTCCCAGTCGAGCAGCGCCTTCACGTGCTCGTCGGTGATGTTCGCGCCGTCGATGTTGCGCACCAGGTTCTCGACCAGCACCTTCAGCGAGTAAGGCAGGTGGTCGATCCCAGGCAGGTCGGCGATGCGGTAGTAGTCGAAGTCCTTCTCGCCCACCTTCAGGGTGGCGAGCTGATCATCGCGAACGGACATGCTTCCTCCGTGCTTCGAGGGTCGTATCAAAACGAATAACGGTACGATTATCCGGCCCTTGTGGGTCGAATACGTAACGGATAACTCTAGCGTGTCGCGATGGCTCGTGCGATAATCCGCCAAATCATGGGCACAATCCACAGGCATAGGAAGAACACGGCCACGGATCCGCCCATCGCGATGAGCGTGGCGGGGATCAGTCGGCCCTGCGGCACCACGAGCGCGAAGAAGCCGCGCACGAACGGGATGAACATGCCGATCACGCCCGCCGCGGCGAACACCGCCACCAGAATGCCGCGCCATCCGTTGAGCGGCTGGGCCACGCGGCCGAGCACGAACACGCCCATGACGAACAGGATGATCGCGCAGGTGGCCCGCAGATCCGCCAGATCCGCCGCGGAGTCGTCCACGTTCCAACCCATCACGCCGGGCAGGAACCATGCGGCCATGAGCACCGACGCGGCCGTGGCCACGCCGCCGGGCAAGGCGAAGTGGACCACGCGCCTGAGGAATCCCGGGATGTAGCGCCGGGTGTTGGGCGCGAGCGCGAGGATGAACGCTGGCATGCCAATGGTCAGGGCGCCGATGTACGTGATGTGCCGGGGCAGATACGGGTACGGGATGCCGGTGAGCACCACGGCCAGCGAGATGAGCGCCGAGTAAACGGTCTTGACCAGGAACAGACTCGCCACACGCTCCATGTTGGCCATGACCTGGCGTCCTCTGGCCACCACATCGGGCAGATGGGAGAACTTCGAATCGACGAGCACCACCTGCGCCACGGCCTTGGTGGCGGAGGCGGCGTTGCCCATCGCGATGCCCAGATCGGCCTCCTTGAGCGCCAGGGCATCGTTCACGCCGTCGCCGGTCATGGCCACCACATGGCCCTGGGTGTGCAGGGCCTCAACGATCGCCTTCTTCTGATCGGGCAGCACGCGGCCCAGCACGTCCACGCCTTCCAGCACGCGGGCCAGCTCGTTGACGTCGCTCGGCAGATCGCGCGCGTCCATGGCCACGGGCCTCTCGTCGCCGGTCAGGCGCACCTTGCGGGCGATCGCGCCCACGGTGACCGGGTTGTCGCCTGAGATCACGCGGCAGCGCACGCCCTGCTCGCGGAACCACGCCAGCGTCTCCTCGGCATCGGGACGGATGCGCTCGGAGCAGAGCACCAGAGCGACAGGGCGGGCGCCGTGGATGATGCGCGGACTCGCGGCGAAGTCTTTGGGATCGGCGGCGAGGCCGGCATCAGCCTTGGCGATGAGCAGCACGCGATTGCCATCGGCGGCGTACCCGTTGACCTGATCCAGCACCCCGGACCAATCGCCGCTGAACGCGGAGACAAGCACCTCGGGGGCTCCCATGTACCACAAGGATCCATGCTCCACCACGGCGCTCCACTTGCGGGCGGAGGAGAACGGCACGCGGGCGTCCACCGCTCCGGCGGAGAAGCCCTCGTCGCGCAATCCGGCAAGCACGGCCTGACCGGTGCCGTTGGGCTGTTCCTCGTTGGCCAGATCGTACAGCGCCTGCTTGGCCGCACGCGCGCTCCCCGCTCCGCCGTTGCCCGCGGATGCTCCCGGCCCTCCCTGCTCCACTGGCTCCTCCAGCAGCACGATCCGGCTGAACGCGATGCCGCCGTCGGTGATCGTGCCGGTCTTGTCCAGATTCAGGCAATCCACGCGGGCCAGCGTCTCCACCGACTCCAGCTCCTGCACCAGCGTGTTCTTGCGCGCGAGCCTCATGGCCGCAAGCGCGAAGTTCACCGAAGTGAGCAGCACCAGGCCTTCGGGGATCATGCCCACCACGCCGGCCACCGCGGAGACCACGGCCGCACGCCACTCACCCGTGGCGATCGCATGGTCCCAGCCGCCCACCGCGCGGATCTGCGACCAGATGAGCAGCACGCACAGCGGCACCACCAGGAACGTCATGGCCTTGAGGATCGTGTTGATGCCGCGCGTCAGATCGGAAATCGTCTTCTTGTAGACCTTCGCCTGCGCGGTGAGCGTGGCCGCGTAGCTGTGCTCGCCCACCGCCTCCACGCGCGTCAGGGCCATGCCGGAGACGGCCGTGGAGCCCGAATAGACCTGATCGCCCTCCTTCTTGCGCACGGTGCGCGATTCGCCGGTGAGCATCGACTCGTCCAGCTCCAGACCCCATGTGGCGACGATCCGCGCGTCGGCCGGCACCTGGTCGCCCGATCGGATCCACAGCAGGTCGTCAAGGACGATCTGGTCGTGCTGGACCTCCACATCTTCGCCGTCGCGCCGGACCACATAGTTCGAGGCGACGAGGATGGACAGCTTGTCCAGCGTGCGCTTGGCCTTCAGCTCGGTGACGATGCCGATGCCTGTGTTGATGATGATCACGAAGCCGAAGACCGAATCCCTCCACGACCCGGTGAGCAGCACCATGACCATGGCCGCGAGGATGATGCCGTTGAACAGCGTGAACACGTTGGCGCGCACGATCTGCCCGATCGAACGCGACGACTGGGTCTTCACCTTGTTGGTCTGGCCGTTCTGCTCGCGCTGGACCACCTCCCTCGCGGTGAGTCCACGTTCGTCGGTCTGCGGCATGCTGATTGCGCCCGTCGTATTCGTCATGCCTTCAAGCCTAGCGTGGACCGATCCCCCGCACCCGCAAATGCGGCATTCGGTACACGCCCGTTGACCCGGCGGGCCTCGATCCGTCCAATCTCAGTCCGTTGAGCCCTCAGCTTGTTGAGCCCTCAGCCCAGCCGCACGGGCATGGTCTTGGGATGGGCGTGGTCGTCGATGACCTGGATGGAGGCGTCGAGGATAGTGGAGGCGGAGGCGTCGTCGGTCACGGTGAAGATGGCCGCGTAGAGGGTCTCGTCAAGGGTGACGGGAGCCGTGGGGTCCACCAGAATGACCGGGTAGCCGGCCTCGCGGGCCACCTTGAGGCCTTCGGCCCACTGGTTCACGTCGTTCGGCCCGATCATCACGGCGGACAAGTTGCGGTTGGTGGCGTCGATGATCGCGCGGTTGCCGGATGCGGCGTCCACGCCCTGCATCGACATGTACGCGGTGTTCAGTCCGGCGGCCTGCAGCGCGTCCACGATCGGACGGTCAGCGGACGAATCGGACGCGCCGATGTAGATCACGACCGCGTCGGACACGTCCACGCCATCATGCTGGATGGCCGGTTCGGTGGCCTGCGTGTCGCCCACGGCCACGCCCTTCGGCACGCATCCGGCCGTCAGCGAGACGAGCGCCGTGGCGCATGCGATCGCGGCCAGCACGCGCCGGGTACGGATGAATGATGCCATCGTCCTCCTTGCCATCGTCATGGTATGCGATTGTATCCGGCCGGCCGTATCGGAGCCGGCCAAGCCATCCAGATCGATCCGCCCGCGTCAGGCCTTGCGGGTCCTGCTAAACAGGGCGATCGTCTCGACGTGGTGGGTCATCGGGTAGATGTCGAACGCGCGGATGAAGGCCACCTCATACCCCAGCGAGGCGAAAGTGGCGGTGTCGCGCGCCAAGCTGGTCGGATCGCAGGCGATGTAGGCCACGGCCGGCGCACCCGATTCGGCGATCTGCCGGCACACCTTCGCGCGGGCTCCGGCGCGCGGCGGATCGAGCACCACCATGTCCGGACGGGACAGGTCGTGCGGGACGTTGCGCAGCGTGGCCGCGACGTCGCCGCAGCGGGCGTCCACGTTGTCCAAACCGGCCTCGCGCAGATTGCGGCGCGCATGATGAACGGCCTCGGGCGCGCCCTCCACGGTGAGCATGCGGGTGCGCGGCGCGGCCAGCGCGGCCATGGGCAGGGAGAACAGGCCGGAGCCGGAGTACAGGTCCCACAGCACGGCCGATTCGCGACTGCCCAGCACCTCATGCACCAGCGACATCACATGGGCGGGCAGACGCATGGGGGCCATGCGATGGATCTGCCAGAAGCCGGAGGAGGCCACGGAGTACGCGAAATCATGGCCCTCCACGCTCATGCGCTCGGTGAGGTCCGCGACGCCGGAGACGATCTCGCCGCCCACCAGCACGGCGAAGTTGCCGTCGTCGGCCGCGTTCGCGTCATCGGCACCGGTGCGTCCGGCACCGGAATCGCCGTCGCCCAAGCGGGGCTCGGGAGCCGCGATGCGGATCTGCGCGCCGGGCGTGAACCCGCCGTCCCACACATGCTCGCGATCGGCCACGTCCAGCAGGCGATTGGTGGCCAGCGGCATGCCATCCAGACGCACGCGGGTGTGTGATCCGCGCCGGCGCATGGAGGCATAGCCCTCCTCGTCTGCGATCAGCTCGATGCGCGTGCGCCAATGGAGACCACCCAGACCATTCGGTTCGGCCTCGTCGCCGGGCATGCGCTCCACGGTCACCTCGCCCACATCGACATGTCCGAGTCGGCGCATCTGCTCGCCGATCGTCGTGGCCTTCCACTTGAGCTGGCCTTCGAGCGAGACATGCACCAGATCGGCGCCGCCCACCCCGCCGTCCATGGCGAGCGGCCCGGCCAGCGGCCACGCGGGTTCCACGCGGTCGGGACTGGGTTCCAGCACCTCGGTGACCTCGGCGGTCCAGAAACGGTCGTCCCGGTCGTGCGGCTCGTCAAGCTCGATGCGCACGAGCTCGCCGGGCAGCGCGAAGCGGACGAACACCACGCGCCCGTCGATATGCGCCACGCAGCGGCCCTGATCGGCGTACCGTTCGATGCGGACCTCGGCCTCCATGTCTGTGCGGATTCCTTTCGTTGTGTTGTTGGCTCTACTCGTTCGTGTCGCTATGCTCGTTCACGTTGCTTTGCGCGGCCGCCGCCCTGGCTTTGTGCCGCATGAGCGGCGTGGCGATGATCAGATAGGACACCCAGATGGCCAGCGCCCAGAACGGGATGCCCATGATGAGCCTCGCGACGCCCAGCGCGGCCACGTTGTTGGTCAGGTACAGCGGTACCTGCACCACCAGACGCAGTCCGAACAGGCCGGCCCACATCGCGGTGGTGATCATGTACGCCTTCCACAGCGCCTTGTCCCCGCGCCAGTCAGCCAGCCAGCCCTTCAAATCCGATGTGGGCAGCGTGCGGATGAATTCCACCATGAGACCGAGTCCCGGCACGCGCACGATCATGGACAGGGACAGCAACACCAGATACACGGCGTTCGTGATGAAGCCGAAGGTGTAGTAGTTGCGGGCCTCATGGCTCTTCCACGCCCAGACAAGGCAGATGCCCACGGCGATGAGACCGCTCAGCGCGCCGATCAGCGACTGCCGCTGGGCAAGCCGGACAAGCACCTGCACGCCGGCCAGCACCGCCGAGACGATCACCGTGAGCTGGAGGTTCGAGGTGACGATGAACATCACCACGAACACCAGACCCGGCAGCATCGATTCGATGACGCCGCGCGGGCCTCCGATCGCGTCGATGACGGAGAAGTCCCCGTCATCGCCCGCGGTGGCGAGCGATGCGAGTCCGGTGCGCTTGTTCGTTTGGCCGGACAACGGTCAGCGGACCTCCGAGAACATGGGGCCGCGGGACAGCGTGGTCTTGACCTCGGTCTGGTGGTCGGAGTTGAACGGGCCCTTGGGCTGGCCGGGGATCTCGGCCGCGCCTTCGCCGTTCTCGCCGGCCTCGGCCTGCTCGGCCATCGCGCGGCGCTGGGCCGGGGTGATGGGCGGGTGCATGGGGATCATGTCGCGCGGGGCGAGCGGTTCCTCGCCGCGGGCCACCACGATCTTGGTGAAGTACTCGTCGAGCACGTCCTTCTGCTCCTCGCCGTCGACCGCGGCCTTGCCGGCGAAGATGCCGCGCAGCATCCAGCGAGGGCCGTCCACGCCCACGATGCGGGTGAGCACGGTGCCGTTCTGCAGGTGCACGGGCAGCAGCAGCTCCTTGCCGAAGGTGCCGTCGATCTCCTGGGCCTCCTTGTTTGCCTCGAGCAGGTCGGCGCGCACGTCATCCCACAGTCCCATGGTCTTGGGGGCCGCGTAGGCCTCAAGCTCCAGGCTGGAGTTGCCCACGGTGATCACGGCGCCCACCACGGCGTTCGATGCGCGGTCGGCCTTGAGGCGCAGGGCGGCGTTCTCGTACTGCATGGGGATCATGGGCAGGAAGAGGGAGCCGATGTCCAGGTACTCGTCGTAGTCCGGGATGTTCTCGTCGTCCACATCCCACGGACCGGTGGTGTCCCCGCGGCCGGCGAACACGCCCGGCTGGGCCTCCTCGGCGTCATCCGAGGCCTCCACGGCGGTCTCGGCCGCCTTGTCCTCGGGCTCGGCGACGTCCTCGTCCTTGTGCTTCTTCTTGCCGAAACCAAACAGTCCCATAATTCCTCGTTTCGTACCGTCTGTCGTGCGGGTAACCCTGAACAGCCTAGCACCCCGCGCTGATTGAATCGGACGCCCCGATCACACGTCGTAGGTGATGGTCAGGGGTGCATGATCGGACCATCGGGCGTCGTAGGTGGGCGCCTTGTCGATCACGAAGCCACGGGCCGTCTCAGCCAGCTCCGGCGTGGCGAACTGGTAGTCGATGCGCCAGCCCACGTTGTTGTCGAACGCACGGCCCCGCTGGCTCCACCAGGTGTAGGGGCCCTGGATGTCGCCGGCCAGATCGCGCATCACGTCCACGAACTCGTACTCGCCGAGCCACCTGTCCACATAGGCGCGCTCGGCGGGCAGGAATCCGGCGTGGTTCACGTTGGCCTTGGCGTTCTTGATGTCCAGCGGGGTGTGGGCGATGTTGAAGTCGCCGCACAGCACGGCCTGCCTGCCGCCGCGGGCCGCCTCGTCGCGCAGATCGGCGAGCCGGGATCCCATGGCGTCGAGAAAGCGGAACTTCTGGGACATCTTGACCTCGTCGTCGGCGTTGCCGGCGTGCACGTACACGCAGACGACGGTGACCGTGTAGCCCTGGGGCGTGACCACATCGGTCTCCACCCAGCGGCCGGAGTCCACGTCCTCCGAAAGTCCGGGCAGTCCGATGCGGCGATCGACCACCTGGAGGTCGGTCAGCAGGGCCACGCCGGCGCGGCCCTTGACGCGGCACACCTCGTTGACGCGCGCAAGGCCCTCCGGCCCCGCGGTTTTGCCGGTGGCCGCATAGGCGTCCGCGAAATAGTCGAGGATCGGGTCGAGCTCGTTCTGCGGGGCGCGGACCTCCTGCATGCACCAGACGTCGGGCGTGTTGGCGCGCGCCCACGCGTCGATGCCCTTGCGCTTGGCCGCGCGGATGCCGTTGACGTTGGAGGTGGTGACGGTGATCATGCGGCGGCCCCCGCGGGCTGCACGGCCTGCGCGGACGTCGGAACCGTCGCGATCGGCAACGTAAGGCGCAGGGCCTTGATGTCCACGTCGAAGTCGGACTCGGGGACCTTGGCCAGGCGCGTGGTGTTGTTGGCGATCTGCAGGGCCAGCCGGTGGCCGGCGCGCACGGTCCAGTCGGTGGCGAGCAGATCGATGTCCACATCGAACCACTCCCCCGTGGGCGTGGGGGTGAAGGCGCTGAATCCGGCGGCGTGCGCGGTGGCGATCCAGCCGCGCGTGACCACATGCTCCACCTCGTTGGAGCGGCGGGGCACGCACACCGGGTAGGTGGGCTTGTCCTCCGGGGACGACTGGCCGCAGGTGCGGGTCTCCTTGAGCGGGACGAGCGCCTGAAGGTCCGGGTTGATCTGCACGTAATTGCCTTCGCCGTATTCGATCAGCTGCACGGTGAGGTTGGTGTCCGGCGCGGTGGCCTTCACCCTCAGATGGACGTGCGGGGTGCCGGAAAGGTGCGCGTCCGCGGGGAGCGGCTCGCCCACGGCCAGCAGACGGTCCTCGTGGGGCTTGAAGGCCTCGACGAGCGGAGTGAGCTCCTTGATGCGGCCGGCGGAGAAGTGGGCGGTCGCGGCGGGTTCGGCGGCGGATTGCTCCAAGGAATCGGCCGGAACCAGCGCGCCGGAGGCCGTGATGCCCCACGCCTGATCGCGGGTGCCCGGCACCGGCCAGCTGGCGTAGTCGCGCCACACGCCGTCCGCATCCTCCACGGAGGCGACCGGCTCGTCCATGATCCCGTTGTCCACGCCGAGCAGCCAGTGGTCGAACCAGCGGTTGAGCGTGCGCACCCATTCGTGGTGGCGCACGTCGAACGGATCGTCATGGCCGTACTGGTGCAGCCAGATCTTGCGCGGCACGCCCGCCTCGCCCAGCGCCTGCCAGTAGCGGTCCACCTGGTTCATCATCACGTTGAGGTCGTTGACGCCGTGCACCAGAAACACGCTGGCCTTGAAGTCGGCCGCGTGGGCGCGGTAGTTGCGCTCGCCCCAGAACGGCTCGTTGTAGGATCGGTGCTCCTTGTCGCCGCCCTCCTTCATGCCCTTGTAGCCGTCCGGCGCGGTGGTGAAGCGCTGGAGCTTGCCGTTGGCGGTGGACTGGAGGTACTCGGCGAAGTTGTAGGGCTCGTACCAGCCGCCGTCGGCGTCGTCGCCGTCCAGCAGGCAGCCGTTCGGGTGGTACCAGTCGTACTGGCTGGAGATGGCGGAGATCGGCACGATCGTCTTCAGGCCCTCGATGCCGGTGGCGGCCATGCCGTTGGCCAGCGAGCCGTCGTACGACTTGCCGATCGCCGCCACGGAGCCGGTGCACCAATCGGCGTAGGCGCGGTTGGCGTCGCTGCGGTCGTCGCGCGTCCAATAGGCCTTGGCCCGTCCGTTGACCCAATCAACCACGGCGTTGCAGGAGGCGATGTCCTTGCGGCCGCCGATGTCGCAGAAGCCGTCGGACAGGGCGGTGCCGGATGTGTCCGGCATCACGACCGCGTAGCCGCGCGGCACGAAGTAGTTGTCGTAGAAGAACGGGTACTGCACCAGCGGGCTGTTCCACTTGTCGTCCTCATGCAGGTATTTCTTCTGGTCGTTGTGGCGATCGAGGCGCTCGTAATACGGGCTCGGATCCATGATGACCGGCACCTTGGCCACGCCGTCGAGCTCACGCGGGCGGATGATGTCCGCGCGGACCAGATCGTTCCGCCCATCGCCATCGCCGTCGAAGGGCAGCTCGATGTACACGAACTGGCGGATCGCCTCCTCGTAATTGAACAGCTCCTCGGTGACGCCGTCCCCGCCGACGCGGAATGGTTCGATTCTGGTCTCCTCGCTCATATGCGCTCCTTGTTTCCGATCGTCCGATCGTTCATGACCGTCAACGCTGCCATCGTAGCCGCACCGAGTTACGCAGGCCGGGATTGACGGCACGATCGGGCCACTGTGCGGGCCATAGTGCGGGCCACGCTGCGATCCGCATTGCGATCACATTGCGATCCGCCTTACGGACGGGGACGCGGACACCGAAGCCGCGCGTTCACACGCCGCGGGTAGACTGCTGGGGTTGTATGGGCCGCGAAGGCCCGAAAGCCAATGCATCCGAAGAAAGGAAGCACCCTATGTCCCAGGCCCAGCCTGAAGCCCTGGCCATCACGCCGGAGCAGCTCAAGCAGTACTCCGAGGCGTTCAACGCGGACCGCGCCAACCTGGTGGCCGCCAACGCCACGGTCTCCAACGGCATCCTCGAGGCCGCCACCGCCTATCAGGGCGTGCGTGCGCTGCCCCGCACGTTCTCCGTGGAGCTCAAGCAGGGGTCGATCACCAACCAGGAGCGCTCCGGCCGCTGCTGGATGTTCGCCTCGCTGAACACGCTGCGCTACGAGCTGATGCACAAGTGGAACCTCGAGGACTTCGAGTTCTCGGAGAGCTACCTGTTCTTCTACGACAAGCTGGAGAAGGCGAACTACTACCTGGAGAACATCCTCAAGACCCTGGACGAGCCGACCGACAGCCGTCTGTTCCAGGAGGTCAACGGCTACCCGGTGGGCGACGGCGGCTGGTGGCAGATGTTCGTCAACCTTGTGAAGAAGTACGGTCTGGTGCCCAAGGACGCCTACCCGGAGTCCGCGAACTCGCGCAATTCCGAGGCGTTCGAACAGTATCTCAAGACCAAGCTGCGCGAATTCGCCATCACGCTGCGCGAAGGTCACAAGGCTGGCAAGTCCGTGGAGGATCTGCGCACCGAGAAGACCGAAATGATGGCCACCGTGTACCGCATCTGCGCGATCGCGATGGGCGAGCCGCCGGCGGCCTTCGACGTGCTGCTGCGCACGAAGGACGATGACAAGGACGGCAAGGACGGCAAGGCCAAGGACAGCGCCAAGGACGCCGCCAAGAAGGACGATGACGCCAAGAAGTCCGGCAAGTCCGGCATCGACGACCGCAAGCAGATCGTGGAGCACGGCATCACGCCGCAGGAGTTCTACGCCAAGTACGTGGGCGAGGATCTGGACGACTTCGTCTCCCTGACCAACGCCCCGCTCGCCAACCGCCCGTACTACCAGCGCTATGAGCTGGCGTGGGACGGCAACGTGGCCGAAGCCGGCGGCATGGAGTTCGTCAACGTGCCGCTCGAGGTGTTCCGCAAGGCCGCCGTGGACCAGCTCAAGGCCGGCCACCCGATCTGGTTCGCCTGCGATTGCACCCAGTTCTCGCTGCGCAAGGCCGGCATCTTCGACAAGTCCACCGTGCGCGTGGACACGCTGTTCGGCACCGATTTCGATCTCGACAAGGCGCAGGGTCTGGAGTACCAGGACAGCCCGTCGAACCACGCCATGACCCTCACGGGCGTGAACCTGAACGAGGCCGGCGAGCCCGACCGCTGGAAGGTTGAGAACTCCTGGGGCAAGGACAACGGCGTGGACGGCTACTACGTGGCGTCCGGCGAGTGGTTTGACCGCTTCGTGCAGGAGCTGATCATCCGCAAGGAGTATCTGGACGAGGCCACCACCAAGGCGCTGGAGACCGAGCCTGTGGTGCTCCAGCCGTGGGAGCCCATCTCCCGCATGTGCCGCTGAGCGAAGTCAGCCTAGGCCGGAAGGACGGGTAGCCCGTCATCCTGAGCGAAGGCGAAGCCGGAGTCGAAGGATCCTTAACCTTGTGCGCACGAAGTTAAGGATCCTTCGACTTCGCCCTTCGGGCTTTGCTCAGGATGACGTGGGGCCGGGCTCAGCGTTCAGGATGAGAGAACCGAATCTCTCACCGAACAGTGACCGGGCGTGCGCTGTGACCGGGCGTGTGACCGGTGTGCGTTGTGACCGGGCGTGTGACATGGTGTGCCCATTCCCGGTCACAGGGACTTCAAAATGGCTTCATTTCAACGTTTCTGACACCCCGTGACCGGGCGTGTCCACACCTTGTCACGCTCCCGGTCACAACGCACACCGGGTCACACTCCCAGTCACACACCGGGTCACACCCCGGCCATGTCGAGTCCCGGAACCGGCCTGATCTGACCAGTTCTGCCCAGTTCGTGCCCGGTACGCGCCCGCTTGGTCCCAGCTCTTACCCGCTTGCCTCGCAAACTGGGCAGATCGGGCTTCCCGCCGCGCAAACTGGGCGAATCTTGCCGTCTAAGGGCCGAAAATCGGTCGCAGAATACCGGATCTGCCCAGTTTGCGAATCCAACGTCCGGATCTGCCCAGTTTGTGAGTGGAGCGGTGTGGTGGAGTACTGCAGGGGCCTCGCCGCCGTCATCCTGAGCGTAGCGAAGGATCCTTGGCCATTACTCACAAAGTCCATTACGCACAAAGTCATAGTGCAGAAGGTAAAGGATCCTTCGACTCCGCTGCGCTTCGCTCAGGATGACGGGGCAAACCACCGTTTCACTCAGGATGACGGGCAAACCACCGTTTCGCTCAGGATGACAGCGGGACCGGCTTACGCTCCACTCAGGATGGCTGAGGGCCGACTCGTGCGGCTCTCATGACGGCGGACCGACAATACGAAAGGGCCCCGCGGAATCCTCAATGGATTTCGCGGGGCCCTTGTCAATGCTGCCGAAACGTCAGCGGGCGCTCAAGCCGTCAGGCTCAGGCCTCCCAACCGATGTTCTCGGTGTGGTTGCCCAGACCCATGGACAGGATGGAGGCGTAGCCAGCGGGGCCGTAGTTGGCCAGGCCCTTCTTGCACGCGAACATCACGACGCCGTTCTCGAACGGAATCTGGGTGTAGAGCTGCATGAACTCCTTCTCGGCCTTGTTGAACAGGTCGATGGCGGTCTTGGAGTCCTCGGTCTGGACGATCTGCTTGAGCTGGTCGTCAACCTCCTTGGAGCCGACGTAGCCGTAGTTGGACTCGCTATCGGAGCCGTACAGCTGGTAGGCGGAGGAGGAGTAACCGAACGGATCGGAGGCGGACCAGCCAAGGCCGATCATGTCCCAGTTGCCGGAGGTCACGGTCTTGGAGAACTCGTTGGAGGCCTTGATGTCGATGTCGATCTTGATGCCGGCGTCCTTGGCCATCTTCTGAATGGCCTGGGCGAGGGCCTTGGTCGTCGCGGAGTCGGAGAAGGTGGTGTAGGTGAAGCCGGCGGTCTTGCCGTCCTTGGCGTAGTAGCCATCGGAGCCCATGGTGTAGCCGGCGGCCTCAAGGGTCTTCTTCGCGTTGTCGGTGGAGAAGGCGGAGTCGGAGGGCATGTTGTCCTCATAGCCGGACTGGAACTGCGGCATGATCACGGAGCCCGGGACCTTTTCCTCCCAGGACAGGCCGTTGAAGCTGATCTTCTGCAGCTGGGAACGATCCACAGCCTGGACGAAGGCCTTGCGCAGGTTCACATCGGAGGTGTTCGCGCCCTTGCCGTTGATGGTCAGGGTGGAGACGCCGGAATCGTAAGCGCGACGCAGGTAGGCGCCCTCAACGGTCTTGGCGGTGGCCAGACGATCGGCGGTGCCGACGCCGGTGCCGTCGATCTCGCCGTTCTTGAAGGCGTTGATGGAGGCGGAGGGCTCCATCTGCTTGTAGGTCACGGAATCCAGCAGCGGCTTGTCGCCCCACCACTTCTCGTTCGGCACGAAGGTGATGTGGTTGTCGTCGAACTCCTTGATGGTGTACGGGCCGGCGCCCCACTCATCGGCGTGCGGGTTCTTGGACCAGCCGGTGGTGTAGGTGTCAGCGGACTTGTCCAGATCGGACTCGTCGTACGCCATGGACGGGTACAGCTGCTGGAAGACGGCCTGATACGGGTAGAACTTGTTCTTGAAGGTGACGACGGCTTCCTTGTCATTGTCGCCGGCCTTCACGGACTCGATGGAGTCGTAGCCGGTGGTGATGGCCGGGGAGAACTTGTTGGACTCGCCGTTGGAGACCTTCCACGTGGAGTAGAAGTCCTTCCAGGTGATCGGGGTGCCGTTGTTCCAGGTCGCCTTGTCGTTGATGGTGAACTTGATGGTCTCAGGATCGGAGGAGGTCTCCTCGACCTTGGTCACGAAGTTCGTGTTCGGGGTGGCCTCGGAGCCGTCCACGGAGTAGTCCCAGATGGTGGGCATGTAGTACTTCCAGATGGCGGACATGTACGTGGTGTTGCCGTTGACGGACAGCGCGTTGAAGTCCGGGCCGATCTCGGTGATGGCCAGGGTCAGGGTGCCACCCTGCTTCAGGGCGGAGCGGTCCTTCGGGTTGTTGTACGCCTTGGTGGCGTCGGGCATCGGGTAGGACTCCTGGTTGATCGGGGTGCCTTCCTGAGGCTCGGTGGTGGTCGTGTCGTTCTTCACGGTGGCGTTGGTGTTGGCGCCGTTGCCGCCGCAGGCAGCCAGGGAGACCAGAGCCGCCACGGAGGCGAGCAGGGCCGTGGCCTTGCGCATAGTGGGTGCAAACTTCATAAGTGTTGCATTCCTCTCATCCGAACGGCATGAGTTGCGCATGCCGTCCTCTCCATTTCCATTTCACGCAACTGAACCGTGAGCATACACCATGTTTTATGTCTTGTATATTTCAGGTTGGTGTGGTATAAGGGCGATCCATCGTTGTACTTCCGCGGCATCCGCGTACGGCACACTGTAAAAAAGGGCGGATTCCTCACAGAGAAGGAATCCGCCCAAATTGTCCATTATGTGAACATTGCCGGTGTTTGATTCAAGTTCACCGCCTGTTCACGCTCGGCTTACCTGCAATCGTCACCCGATCTCACTCGGTCCAGCCGATGTCCTCGGTGTGGAAGAGCGGGGTGCCGTAGGAGCTGGTGGCGAATCCGGCGGGGCCGAAGTTGGCCAGACCCTTCTTCACGGCCATGGTGATGGGCGGCGCGGAGTACGGGATCTGGGCGTAGAGCTTCTGCGCCTCCTTCTCGGCCTCGTTGAAGGTCTTGATCGCCGTGGCCTTGTCCTTGGTGGAGGTGATGGACTGCATCTTCTGGTCGATCTCCTCACTGCCCGCGAACGAGTAGTTGGAATCGGAGGTGGAGCAGTAGATCTGGCAACCGTACACGTAGTTGAACGGGTCGCCGGAGCCCCAGCCGAGTCCCAGGATCTCGAAGTTGCCGGAGGACAGCGTGGTCGTGAAGTCGTTGGACGCCTTGATGTCGCCCTCGATCTTGATGCCCGCGTCCTTGCCCATCTTGATGATGGCGTTCGTGATGGCCTTGGTGGTGGGCGAATCGGAGAACGTGGTGTACTTCAGCTCCAGCGTCTGGCCATCCTTGGCATAGTAGCCATCGGAGCCCAGCGTGTAGCCGGCTGCCTCCAGCGTCTTCTTGGCGTTATCCGTGGAGAAGGCCGCGTCGGCGGGGACGTTGTCCTCATAGCCGGACTGGAAGGTGGGCAGCAGCACGGAACCGGGCATGGCGTCCGGGGTCCACTCGGTGCCGGAGTAGCCAATGTTGGCGAGGCTCTGGCGGTCGATCGCCTGAACCAGCGCCTTGCGCACGTTAATGTCCGGGACGGTCTTGGTGTTGATGGTGTAGGTGCTCACCGAAGTGCCGTAGGCGCGGCGGATCTGCACGTTGTCCATGGACTTGACGGTCTTGAGCTTGTCCGCGGAGCCGGCGCCGGCGGCGTCGATCTCGCCGTTCTTGAAGGCGTTGATCTCGGCAGAGTCCTCCATCTGACGGAAGGTGACCTTCTCCAGCTTCGGCTTGTTGCCCCACCACTTCTCATTGGGCACGAACACCACTTCGGTGTCGGAGGAGGATTCGACCTTGAACGGACCGGCGGCCCACTCGGAGTGCGGGTTCTTCTGCCAGCCGCTGGTGAATACATCAGCCGAGGCGGACTGCGGGGGCAGCAGGCTGGAGAACAGCGTTTCGACCGGGTAGAACTTGGTCTTGAACGTGACCTTGACTTCCTTGTCCGTGGAACCGCGCTCCACGGAGGCGATGTCGCGGTAGCCGTCGGTGGAGGCCGGCGAATAGTTGGAGTCCTCGCCGTTCATGGCCTTCCAGGTGGCCACGAATGCCGTGTAGTCGATCGGCGTGCCGTCGTTCCAGGTGGCCTTGTCGTTCAGGGTGTAGGTGACGACCTCGGGGTCCTCGCTGGTGACCTCGTACTTGGTCAGGTAATCGGTGTTCGGCTCCACCGTGCCGCCGTCGGGCGAGTAGGTGAACAGCTGAGGCATGTAGAACGCCCACAGATCGCCCATGTCCACGGAGTTGCCGGATGCGGAGAACTTGTTCCAATCGGGGCCGATCTCACCGATCGCCAGCGTCAGGGTGCCGCCGTCCTTGACCTTGTCCCGGTCGGTGGGGTTGTTGTAGGCCTTGCCCTGCGCCGGCTTCGGGAAGGTGCCGGAGTAGTTCGACGGCACGCCTTCCTGCGGCTCCTCGGTGATCGCGGTGCCCGTGCCCGAGCCCGTGGCCGACGTATTGCCGCTGCCTCCGCACGCGGCAAGCGAGACCAGCGTGGCGATGGACGCGACGAGCGCCATGGCCTTGGTGGCCTTCGATCCGAATCCCATACCCATAAGAGATGTCCTTTCTCTGTGGACCCGCGGCGGTGAGATGTTTCATCTCACCGTGTGATCGCGGAATTGGTTTGGAGTATGGGCCCCGATCGTTATGGTTGCGTTACGGGACGATGAACTGGGCGGTTTTCCCTTGGATGTTGCCGGCGTTTCCCTTGGAATTTCAAGAGAATTGCGCTAGTCCACATCTATGTCCACATATTGGGCCATCGCTGCTCATTTTGCGGTGAACAATGCCCAGAATGAGCGGATCCGATGGCTGACTGGGACGGAACCGGCTTCATCACATCAGATTTGCTCATTCTGCGCCCGCCGGATCACAGAATGAGCAGATCGGATGACTGACAGCACTCCAAGAGGTCCCGCCACATCAGATTTGCTCATTCTGCCGCAATCGGAACACAGAATGAGCAAATCCGATGGGCAACAGCGCTCCAAGCCAAGGGCAAACCACAAGGGCACACCACAGGCGGGCCGCAACAAGCCGCAAGACAGCAAAAGGGCTCCCCTCCGAGGAAGGGAGCCCAGTATGCGCGCAACCATCAGGGAACGCGCGGAGAGCCTGGTCGATCAGAACGCGGATTCCGCGGTCACCGCCAGCGGGAAGTGGCAGGCGAACTCGGACTGGTTCTGGTCATCGCCACGCAGCGTGGGGCGCTGGCCGTCGCACATCTGCTGCTGCGCGGGGCTCAGCGTGAGCTTCACGGGGCAGCGGGAGGCGAAGCGGCAGCCCGGATGATGCTCGGCCGGGCTGGGCAGATCGCCCTTAAGGATGATGCGGCTGCGGGTGCGCTCCACCACCGGATCCGGCACCGGGATGGCGCTCAGCAGCGCCTGGGTGTACGGATGGCGCGGGTGGGTGAACACGTCCTCGGTCTCGCCGAGCTCCACCACCTGGCCGAGGTACATCACGGCCACGCGGTCGGAGATTTGGCGGATGACCGCCAGATCGTGCGCCACGAACAGGTAGGAGATCTTGAGCTTGGCCTGCAGGTCCTCCAGCAGGTTGATCACACCGGCCTGAATGGACACGTCCAGCGAGGCGATCGGCTCGTCCAGCAGCAGGACCTTCGGGTCCGTGGCCAGAGCGCGCGCGATCGAGATGCGCTGGCGCTGACCGCCGGAGAACTGGGTCGGGAAACGATCCACGTAGTCCGGGTTGAGGCCCACCAGCTCCATCAGCTCGCCAATGCGGTGGTTGATCTTCTCCTTGTCCCACTTGTGGACCTTGAGCGGCTCGGCCAGCACGTCGTAGACGGTCATGCGCGGGTCGAGGGAGCTCATCGGGTCCTGGAAGATGATCTGCAGGTCCTTGCGCAGGGCCTTGCGGTCGCCGCGGCCCTTGAGCGTCGCCAGATCATGGCCGAGCACGACGATCCTGCCGTCCTCCGGCTTCATGAGGTTCATGATCTCCATCAGCGTGGTGGACTTGCCGGAGCCGGACTCGCCCACGAGGGCCAGCGTCTCGCCCTGGCGGATCTTGAACGTCACGTCGTCCACGGCGGACACGCGGCCGATCGTACGGCGGAACATGCCGCCGCCGGTGAGCGGGAAGGTCTTGACGAGGTGCTCCACCTCGAGGGTGACCGGACGCTGGTCGCGCGGCACCTCGGCCCACTTGGCGGGCAGCATCTCCGGAACCGGGAACACATCCGTGTACTTCATGTTCTTGGAGACGATCTCGTTGAGCCTGCGGCAGGAGGCGAGGTGGCCGTTGGTCGCGTCCACCACCTCCAGGTTCGGCTCGGCCTGCGAGCACTCCGGGGTGGCCAGCGGGCAACGCGGGGAGAACGGGCATCCGGCGGGGATGTCCACCAGCGACGGCGGGTTGCCCTGGATCGGCACGAGCCGCTGGGAGGCGGCCACGTGCGGCTTCGGCACGGCGCCCAGCAGACCCATGGTGTAGGGCATGGAGGGCTTGGCGAAGATGTCGTCGATGCTCGCGCGCTCCACCGGACGGCCCGCGTACATCACCAGGATGTCGTCGGCGGCGCCGGCCACCACGCCAAGGTCATGGGTGATGAGCACAACGGCGGCGCCGGTCTCCTTCTGGGCTTTGGCGAGGACGTCGAGGATCTGCGCCTGGATGGTCACGTCGAGGGCCGTTGTGGGCTCGTCGGCAATGATCACATCCGGGTTGTTGGCGATCGCGATGGCGATCATCACGCGCTGGCGCATACCGCCCGAGAACTGGTGCGGGAAGCTGTTGAGGCGCTCCTCCGGCTGCGGGATGCCCACTAGGTCGAGCAGTTCGATGCAGCGGTCGTGGACGGCCTGCTTGCTCATGTCCGGATGATGGGTGATGAGGCCCTCGGCGATCTGATCGCCGATCGTGAACATCGGGGTCAGGGCGGACAGCGGGTCCTGGAACACCATGGCGATGTGCTCGCCGCGGATGACGCTCATCTCCTCGTCGGTCTTGCCCACGAGCTCGACGCCGTTCATCTTGATGGAGCCGGTGACCTTGGCGTTGTCGTCCAACAGGCCGATCAGGCTCAGGGCCGTCACGGACTTGCCGGAGCCGGACTCGCCCACGATGCCCAGCGTGCGACCGCGCCACAGGTCGAAGTTCACGCCGCGCACGGCACGGCAGACGCCGGCCTCGGTGGCGAAGGACACGTGCAGGTCGCGCACCTGCATGATCGGGTCGCCCTTCGGGGCGCCCTTGGGACCGTTGCCCTCCAGCAGCTCGTACTGCAGGATCTCGTCGCGGGTCACCTCGCCGTTGCCGGCCTTGAGGATGTCCGCGAGCGGGCTCGCGTTCTTCTTCGTCTTACGGAACATCACGCACCAACCTTTCCACCGGCGGCCGAATTCGGATCAAGGGCATCGCGCAGGCCATCGCCAATCAGCTGCATGCTGAAGCACAGCAGGATCAGCACCACGGACGGGGCGAGCAGAATCCACGGCGCGGTCTGGATGGTGGACTGGCCGGTCTGCAGGATGGAACCCAGCGAGGTGTCCGGCGGCTTGATGCCGACGCCCAGGAAGGACAGGGCGGTTTCGGAGTTGACCGCGCCGACGACGCCGAGCACGGTGTTGATGATGATCAGCGACGCCAGATTCGGCACGAGGTGGCGCAGGATGATCTTGAAGGAGCCCACACCCATGAAGTGCGCGGCCTTGACGTAGTCGCGCTCGCGCAGGGACAGGGTCATGGTGCGGATGATTCGGGCGTAGCCGACCCAGCCAAAGGCGGTCAGGCCAATGACCAGCCAGATCCAGCCGGCGGTCGCGTTGGCCGCGCGCACCAGCATGGCGATCAGCAGGAAGGACGGGACGACCAGCAGGCAGTCGAGGATCCACATGCCGATGCGCTCCACCCAGCCGCCGAAGAAGGCGATGGCCGTACCGTAGATGGCGGCGATGGCCATGGTGGCCACGGAGGTGATCACGCCGATGAGCAGGGACTTGCCCAGACCATGCACCACAAGGGCGTACAGATCGGAACCACCCGGATCGGTGCCCAGCCAGTGCGAGCTGCTCGGAGCGCCGGACAGGGACAGGAAGTCCGGCTCATCGTAGCCCCACTGGGCAATGGACGATCCGAACAGGGCGAACAACACCAGGATGGCCAGCAGCACCACGCCGACGACGGCGGAGGGCTGACGGAAGAAACGGCGGGCGATCAGCGCACCGTAGCTCAGGTGCTTGACCTCCTTCTTTCCTTCCTTTGACTCCGGCGCGGCTTTGGGCGCGGAGGCGTTCGCGGAAACGCTTGCTTCACTCATTGGTTTTCTCTTCCCTTCCTCACGTCAGCTCATCTTGATGCGCGGATCGAGCCACGCGGAGAAGATGTCCGCCAGCAGGGCACCGGTCAGCGTGCACACGCCACCGAAGGCGGCGATGGCCACGGAGGCGTTGATATCGCTCTGGTTGATGGCGGTGATGAAGTAGCGGCCCAGACCGTTGATGGCGAAGATCGACTCGGTGATGACGGCGCCGGTGAACACGGAGGCGATGGAGAACGCCACGTTCACGCCGGTGGGGATCAGGGAGGCGCGCAGGGCGTGACGGCGCACGGCCTGGCGACGGGTGAGGCCCTTCATGCGGGCGGTGCGCACGTAGTCCGCGTGCAGCTCGTCCAGCAGGTAGGTGCGCTGGGTCAGGTGGTATCCGACCATGCCGAGCAGGGTCAGCGAGATGGTGGGCAGGATGATGTGCTGCAGGAAATCAAGCAATCGCAGGCCGATGTCATCGCCCGTGTAGCTGGACAGGCCGGTGACGTAGAACATGCGGAAGCCGACCGTGTCATTGACGGCGATGGCCATGAGCACGATCAGCAGGGCGAGCACGGCGGAGGGGATGACCATGAACAGGGTGCCCGTCACCATGAACATGCGGTCCTGCCACTTGTACTGGCGCTGGGCGGTGTAGATGCCCAGGGCCACGCCGAGCACGATGGAGAGCACCGTGGAGAGGGTGACCAGCTCGGTGGAGGCGAGGACGCGGGGGGCGATAGCGCTGTTGACCGACTCCAGCGTCGGGGACTTGCCCCAATCCCAACGGGTGACGATCGCGGTCAGCCAGTTCCAATAACGCTCCAGAACCGGGGTGCGATCGTTCAGGTTCGCCAGATCGAGCGTGCGCTCGATCGAATCCTGCGGCGGACGGGGTGTACGCGATTCATATACGGACCGCGGATGCATGAAGGCGGACGCCATAAAATACGTAAAAGACACCGCCACGAACAGCATGACGACGTAATTGGCGAGGCGCTTGGCGATGAATTTCAGCATGACGCTGGTGCCATCCTTCCTCCTTTATAGAAACCTTACTGCTACGACTCTCGTTTTCAAGCCGTTCACATAATAGCCACTTAATGTAAACGCCCTCGACCGAACTACGGTAAAACGTCAAGGTTACGAAGATATATCTTCACATTTCTATCACATATTGTCCATTATTCGGACAGCATATGGCCCGATTGTCCGACCATGCAACAGACTGCACCGTCATCCTGAGCACTGAGCCGTTAAGCGGACAGTTCCCTCGTCATCCTGAGCGAAGCGGAGTCCCCCACCGTCATCCTGAGCGAAGCGGAGCGAAGTCGAAGGATCCTTACACCTGTTCACCGGATCAAGACCCCCTTCGACTTCGCCCTTCGGCGCCCGGTACCGTGCCAAATTGCCTGATCTGCCAGCAAGTCGTTCGTCTTTCCTGTTTGCTGGCAAATCCTGTAGCTTGGCGGTCTGCTGGGGGCTCTCAGGTGCAAGTTCTACCAGAAAACAGGAAAGCGGGGAAAGTTGCTGGCAGATCCTGCGAGTCGGCAAGGCAGTCAAGAAAGCCTGTGCGAGAGACGTCAAGCATCCTTCGACCCCGCAAAGGATGACGGCGGAAGTCGTCCTGCGGTGATCCACCCACAAACTGGGCAAATCGGGACATTCGATTTGCAAACTGGGCAGATCCGGTATTCTGCGACCGGTTTTCGGCCTCCAGACGGCATGATCTGCCCAGTTTGCGCGGCGAGAGGCCCGATCTGCCCGATCTGCCCAGTTTGCGGCGCAATCGGGCGAGAACTGGGCAGATCGGGCGCGAACCGGGCATGAACTGGGCAGATCGGGCCGGTTCCCGGATTCGACGTGACCGGGCGTGTGACCGGGAGAGTGACACGGCGTGCGGTGTGACCGGGGGCGTGACACGGTGTGGGCACACCCGGTCACGGGGTGCCGGAATCGTTGAAATAGAGCCATTTTGAAATACCTGTGACCGGGAATGGGCACGCCATGTCACACGCCCGGTCACAACGCACGCCCAGTCACGCACACCCGGTCACGCGCCCGGTCAAGCGTTCGACATGAAGGGCCAACGTCATCCTGAGCGGAGCGAAGCGAAGTCGAAGGATCCTTAACATCGTGCACATAGTTAAGGATCCTTCGCTACGCTCAGGATGACAGGACAGGCGCACCTCCGCCCAGGATGACCAGCGCTCAGGACCGGGGACAGACCAAGTGCTCAGGATGCCGGTCCCGCGCCCAGAATGAAGACGGACCCAGTGTCCAGAATGACGATGCCGGTCTCCGTGCACAGGATGACGACCACCCCACCCGCATCACGCCCGGGGGAACGCCTGATCGTAGCGCCTCCTCAGCTGTTCGATCGACACATGCGTGTATCGCTGCGTGGTGGACAGCGAGGAATGCCCCAGCATCTCCTGCACCTCGCGCAGATCGGCCCCTCCGTTGAGCATGTGCGTGGCAGCCGAATGCCTCAGGGCATGGGGGCTGATGTCCGGCACGCCGGCCCGTCTTGCCGCGGCATGCACCGCCTCGCGCACGACCCGCTGGTTGATCCGCCCGCCGCGCGCGCCCAGAAACAAGGCTTGCATGGAACCAGCGGTCCCATCCCCCACTCCTCCCCCCGCCAGCAGTTTCGGCCGTCCGTCCTCGATCCACCGGCGCAGCGAGGACTCGGCCGGGGCACCGAAGGGTACCACACGCTGCTTGTTGCCCTTGCCGGTCACTCTGGCCGTGCGCTGGGAGAAATCGACGTCGCCCATGTCCAGCCCCACCAGCTCGGCCACGCGGATCCCGGTGGCGTACAGCAGCTCCACGATCGCCGCATCCCGCAGCCGGATCGGCTCGTCGACAGACTTGGCGGCCGCCCGTTTCCCCCGATCCGCATCCCGATCGGACGGTCCACCGCCCCCTTCCCCCGCGGCCCTGTCCGCGTCATCCATCATCCGCTCGGCCTGCGCTTCGGTGAGCACGGCCGGCAGAGTGTCCGGGATCTTCGGGGTCATCAGGGGCGCGGCCGGATCGACGCCGATCATCCCCCGTTCATGGCAGAACCGGAAGAAGCCGCGGACGGCCACGATTTTGCGGGCCATGCTGCTGCGGGCATGCGTATGCGATTCATGGGCCATCCATCGGCGCAGATCGTCCGTGCCAACGGCGTTCAGGTCCTCCGCCCCCATCAGTCCAAGCAGATGCAGGCATTCGGCCACATCGGACCCGTACGCCTTGAGCGTATTCGCGCTCAGCCCGCGGTTGGCCGCCAGAAAGCCCAGATACGCCGCAATCGGCTCCTCATACCATGTCATGCCATCCATTGTCCCCCATCCCGGCATGTGGGGCCGGCTCGGTAAACTGCGCAAGTAGCGAAACGGGCCGACCACGGGCCCGCGCAACACCCACGACAGGCGAAGCGAGGCAGATATGGGCAGGCATTCGGCGAAACACGTTCGGCAACTGCGGTCATCGGAGACGCAGACGGGCCAGCCGGATCGGACGCCCGGAACCGCACAGCCGGATCCGGTGGTGGCCCGAGCGGTGGACCTCACCAAGACCTACGGCGGCGGCGATTCGCAGGTGGTGGCCCTCGACCACGTCAACGTGGAGTTCGCCCGCGGCGCCATGACCGCGATCATGGGCCCATCCGGCTCCGGCAAATCCACACTCATGCACTGCATGGCCGGTCTGGACACGCCCACCTCCGGACAGGTGTTCGTGGAAGGCCTGGAGGTCTCCGCGATGGGCCAGAAACAGCTCACCAACCTGCGCCGCCAGCAGATCGGCTTCATCTTCCAGTCCTTCAACCTTGTGCCCACGCTGAGCGCCGAGGAGAACATCCTGCTGCCGCTGCAGATCGCCGGCAAACCGATCGATCGCGCATGGTTCAACCAGGTGGTCCATGTGGTCGGTCTGGAACAGCGCCTGACCCACCGCCCCAGCCAGCTGTCCGGCGGCCAGCAGCAGCGCGTCGCCTGCGCCCGTGCGATGATGGCCCGGCCGTCGGTGATCTTCGCCGACGAACCCACCGGCAACCTCGATTCCCGCTCCAGCCGCGAGGTGCTGGGGTTCCTCAAGCAGTCGGTGCGCGAGTACGGCCAGTCGATCGTCATGGTCACGCATGATCCGCGCGCGGCCTCCTATGCCGACCGCGTGCTCGTGCTGGCCGACGGCCGGATCACACGCGATCTCAACCACCCCTCCTACGACGACATCCTGGAGGTGTTCGCCGGCGAGGGCGACGAGGACGGGGACTACGCAGCATGATCCGCATCGGCTTGAGGGACGCGCGCAGCCATTTCCGCCGCTTCGCCATGTCGATCATCGCGATCGCGCTCGGCGTGGCGTTCGTGGTCGGATCGTTCTGCTTCCGCGAGATGATGAACAACCAGGTCTCCGAGATGATGGCCACGAACTCCGACCACGACGTGTACGTGCGCGGATCGGACGAGGTGACGGACGACGACTCTTCGGACGGCGGCTCTTCCGACACAGGGCAGTCGGACTCCGGGGCGACCGAATACAACACGATCAGCATCGATTTGACGGACGCGATCTCGAAGGTCGATGGCGTGGAGGACGCCTCGGTCACCTATTCGGTCAGCGGCGTGGTGCTGGTGGACGCGAACGGCGACGCGGTGGCCACCATGGGATCGCCCACCATGGCCACCGGATTCAGCGCCGATCATCCATGGCGATCGGCCACCTTCACCTCCGGCACGTATCCGACCGCGGACGATGAGATCGCCCTGCACTCCTTCGCCGCCGAGAAATCCGGTCTCAAGGTGGGAGACAAGGCCAAGGTCGTCTACTCCGACGGCCCGAAGGACGTGACTGTGACCGGCATCTTCGCCACGGATGCCACGCAGGCCGGCGCGATCGTGATCGGCGTCACCCCAAGCGTGGCCAAGCACTACAGCGATCTGACCAATGACGAACCGGACAAGACCGGCAGGATCGGCGTATACGGATCCGCGAACGGCGGCAAACCCCTCACGGACGCGCAGCAGACCGAACTGGCCGATCGGATCAACGCGGCTCTGCCGGCGGACGCGCACGCCCATGCGATCACCGGCGATGCGTACCGCGACGAGGCCACCAAGTCCACGCAGGACGCGCTCGGCTTCGTCCAGCCGCTCATTCTGATCTTCGCGGTGATCGCCCTGTTCGTGGGCTCGTTCATCATCGCCAACACGTTCTCCATGATCGTGCGCGAATCGATGCGCGGATACGCGCTGCTGCGTTCGATCGGCGCTTCCCCCATGCAGGTGTTCTCCACGGTGATCGTGCAGGCGGTGTTGCTGGGGCTCGTGGGCTCCGGGCTGGGCATCGGACTCGGCTGGGGCATGGTGGAGCTGATCGTGGCCGTCATGGCGTACATGGGCACGCCGTTGTCCGGGGCCATCGCGCCCTCCGCGACGGACATGATCGCCGGTCTGATCGTCGGTCTGGTGGTCACGCTCGTGGGCGCCTCGCTGCCGGCGCGCAGGGCCGCCTTCGCCCCGCCCATCCAGGCGATGAACGAGACCGTGAACCCGGAGAAACCGGTTGCGCCGCGTGGCGTGGCCGGAGCGGTGCTGTGCGTGCTCGGCGCGGCGACCTGGCTGTGGACCGCGCGCATCGCACTGGCCGACGGCGACCCGACGTCCATCGACGCGCTCAACCGGTTCGCCGCATGGACCGGCACCGGCTGGCCGCTCGGCGTGGGCGCGGGACTGCTGGTGATTGGCGTGATCATGCTCGGCCCGGCGCTGGTGGGTCCGGCCGGCGTGGTGCTGGGATGGATCCCGTCGCATGTGTTCCCGGTCACCGGCCGCCTCGCCTCGCGCAATCTGGCCCGGTCGAAGCGCCGCACGGCCAACACGGCGGCCGCGCTGTTCGTGGGGATCGCGATCGTGAGCTGTCTGGGCGTGGTGGCGTCGTCTGCGAAGGCCTCGGTGGCGAGCATTGTGGACACCGGTCTCAAGGCCGACTTCGCGGTGTTCTCCGCATCGTCCGGGCAGATCCCGGAGGGCGCTGAGCAGGCGATCCGCGATGTGGATGGGCTGAAATCGGTTTCCGCCAACCGCTTCATCCTGGGTGCGAAGTTCGACGGTGAGCGCGTGCAGGGCATGACGTTCGCCGCGCAGGACACGCTGTTCACCGACGTATTCGCGCCGGAGGCCAAAGCCGGCAACGCGGATGAGGCGCTGCGCGGCGGGCAATTGGTGGTGGGCCAGACCATCGCCGAGGACCGCGGGTGGAACGTGGGGGACAAAGTCCGCGTGACCACCGAGAACACCGTGGTGGACGAGGATGCGACGGCCAAGGCGCAGGCGGATTACCAGGCGTCCATCCAAGCACAGATCGCCACGCTGCAGACGCAACTGCAGCGGCAGACCGCAGCCCGTGACATCGCCGGAGCGCAGGACACGGCCGCGAAGATCCAGCAGGTCACCGACGACGCGAAGAACGTGGATCCCGCCAGCTTCGTGAAGACCAAGACCGTCAAGGTGGACAAGGAACTCACCGTGGGCGCGATCATCTCCAACAACGTGTACCGCACCTGTGTGATCATGAACGACGAGCTCGGCGACGAGCTGGGCACCAAGCAGACCATGTTCACGACGATGATGTATCTGGTGGCCGAGCCGGGGCAGGATGTGAACGACTTGCAGGAGCGGCTCAAGGATGCGGTGAAGTCATACTACGTAGTCAGTGTGATGAACCGCGACGAGTACAAGTCCACCATGAGTTCGATGGTGGATCAGATCCTGCTCATTCTGTACGCACTGCTGGCGCTGTCGATCGTGATCGCGATCTTCGGCATCGTCAACACGCTGGCGCTGAGCGTGTCCGAACGCACGCGCGAGATCGGCCTGCTGCGCGCGATCGGCACCTCGCGCGGTCAGGTGCGCGGCATGCTGGGCATCGAGGCGGCGATCATCTCCGTGTTCGGCACCTTACTCGGCCTCGCGGTGGGCGTGGCGGCCGGTGTGGTGATCCGGGCCGTATACGCCTCGCAGGGTCTGGAGGTGCTGTCGATCCCGTGGGATCAAATCGGCGCGTTCCTGATCCTGTCCATTCTGGTGGGCCTGATCGCATCGGTGTCGCCGGCCTCGCGCGCGTTGAAGCAGCCGGTGCTCGACGCGGTGAGCAGCGAGTGAGCATGAGATTGGAGACGACGATGACAGACCAGATTCCGGCTGCACCGGTCACGGCGGGCGCGCATGGCATGGGGGCCCGTGGCGTTCCGGCCATTCCAGCCGGTGCGCGCGTGGTGGTGCGCACGGCGATCGGCGTGGATCCGGCCGACGGCCGCATGAAATTCCGCGACTTCGTGGGTCATGTGCGCTCATGGGACGGGACGGTTCTGGAACTCACGCGCGACGCCGCCGCCAATGGCTCGCGCCCCGCCGAGGACGTGCGGATCGACGCCCATACGATCGTCCGCCTCAAGCCCGTCCCGGAGCGCCCCCACTTCGGCGGGCGGTGAGTGATTCCGTCATCCTGAGCACCCTTACGTCATCCTGAGCGAAGCGAAGGATCCTTCGTCATTTCGCATTAGGCCAATAGTGCGTAAAGTTAAGGATCCTTCGACTCCGGCTGCGCCTTCGCTCAGGATGACGATGTGCTGTGTTGTCATCCTGAGCACCCTTGTGTCATCCTGAGCGAAGCGAAGGATCCTTGACTTTGTGCACAAGATTAAGGATCCTTCGCTTCGCTCAGGATGACAAAACCAGTCAGGGCAACGAATCAACCTCACAGCGCGGAGCGGACTTCGGCGGTGAAGCGGCGTGGACCGTCTAGGCGGATCACATGCTCGCCGCGGCGGGCGGATTCCAGCAGCTCGCCACGCCAGCCATCATCGGTCAACTCGATCGTCCGCTGCTCCGGCGTGACTCCCCCGGCCCGTTCGGCGGCCTTGTAGGCGCGGAACGGATCGGCATCGGCGAAGAAGTCCAGCATCGCGGCGGGGGTATGCGGGACGGAAGCCCCCGGATCGGAATCCGATCTGGCTTCCGAGGCCTCATCGCGCAGCAGATCGGCCACGGCGGTGAGCTTCGCGGCCATCGAGCGCAGCAGGGCCTCCACATTGGCAGCATCCTCCTCCACCATCGCACGCGTGCGGTCCGGATCGGTGAGGGCGACGCGGGTCATGTCCCGCCAGCAACCGGCGGCGAGGGCGGCGGCCACATTGCGGTTCGGATCGTCGGTCAGCTGGTTGGCCAGCGCGGTGGCGACGACATGAGGCATATGCGAAATGAGCGCGGCGGCCTGATCGTGCACCGTGTCATCGAGCACGATGATCCGGTTGCCCACGCCGGCCGTAATGAGTTCCGCCACCGCGAGGAACCGGTGGTAATCGGTGGAATCGTCCACGGTCACGGCCCACAATGCCCCGTCGTACAGCGTCGGATCGGCGGCGGCCCAGCCGGAACGCTCATTGCCCGCCATGGGATGGGCTCCCACATACTGCGCATCCAGACCGGCGGCCTTCACCTGATCGCGCACCATGCCCTTGACGCTGCCCACATCGGTCAGCGTGGTCTCGGGCACAAGCGATCCGGCCAACTCCCCCAGCACGTCCGGCATGGCCTTGAGCGGATTGCACAGCACGATCACGTCAGGCGCGGCGGCGGCCAGATCGGCCAGCGTGTCCACGCAGCGCACGCCGGCCGCACGGGCCGACTCGTACGGCCGCGCGGTATGATTCCACGCGATCACCGTACGATCCCGATCCACCAGACGCAAGGCGAGCGATCCGCCGATCAGGCCAAGGCCCACAATTCCGACGGTCTGGGCCTTCGGCATGGCATTTCCATCGTTTACCACAGCGTTCACCACAACAGCTCCTTCCTTACGATCTCGTCCGCCTGCCAGTCGTCCGGCAGCGCATCGGCGTCCAGATGCACGCCGCCTTCGGGCAGCATCCACGCATCCACCGGCGGATTCGGCCTCTCGCGGCGCGGATAGACCGCCAGCGTCTTGGCCCAGTCGCCATGCTCGGCCACCTCGCTCAAAGCCGCTCGGAACCGGTCCTCCCAGGGGGCTGCGTCGAAGGTGGCGATGAAGCTGTATGTGCCGTCGTGCCCCTTGATGGGTCGTGAGATGAAGCTGGTCATGTTGAGGCCGGCGTCGCGCAGCACGTCAAGCAGGTCCGCGAGCACGCCCGGGCCGGTGTGCAGCGGAATGAACGTCAGGATCGACTCGAATTCGGCCACGCCGTTGGCGCGCGCCTTCGCCAGCAGTCCCGGCACCTCCCGCCGCGGGGCGACCACCAGAAACTCGGTGCGTGCGCCCTGATAGTCCTGCACATTGCTGGCCACGGTGTCCAGCCAATAGAGTTTGCCGCAGATGGCCGGGCCGAACGCCATTTCGTCGCGTTCCAGATCACGGCAGGCGGCGGCGTTGGACGATGCGGGCACCGGGGTCAGGCGATGCTCGGCGATGAACCGCTTGCACTGGGCGAGTCCGTGCGGATGGGCAGAGACCGTATGCACCTTGGACATGTCCGTTCCGGGTTTGACGAAGGCGTCGAAGGCGACGTTCACGCCCACGCGCACGAATCCGGCCACATCCTCGGCGTCGATCATCGCATCAAGATTAGGAACTACGTAGCCTTCTACGTTGTTTTCCCATGCCACTACTCCCCAACCGTCGCCGGACCGCGTGGCTGCCATGATCGCGGGCACATCTGGTTCGGGAACGAGCGTGAATTCGGCGCCGGCGGGCGCAAGCGGGCGCAAGGCCTCGGCGGCTGAGATGGCCGCCTGATGGGTGAAGGTGCCTTCGGGGCCCAGATAATGCAGTCTGATGGCGTTCTCAGCGTTCGCACTGTTTTCGCTCATGCGCGGCGCTCCTTTGCTACTGCTACGGCGGCCGATTCGGATGCTTCGGGCCGTTCCTTAAGCCCGTCGAACAGTCTGGCGGGCAGACACAGAATGGCGGTCTGGATCACGATCGAGCCAAGCTCCCAGATCACGCTTGCGCGCAGACTGAAGAAAGTCACCAGCGACGATCCGCCGGTGGGCATGAGGATGTCGCCGCCGGGTCCATAGCCGCCCATCTGCCAGATGACCAGCGATGCGACGATCAGATGAATGGCCAGACCGGAGGCGCCAGCGAGGGCTCGCGCAAGAACCGTGGACGCGGCGAGCAGCGCGAAGGCCAACAGCAGGCCGTACGGGATGTTCATCGAGGCGCCCATGCGATGCGCGCCGGTGCCCACGACCGCGGAAACAACGCCGAGCAGCGCGCACAGGGCCACGCGCGCGGGCAGAGGAATCGGATCTGTTCTGGGAATGTGCCGGACTGTCATAGTCCCTTAGTGTAGCGCCCGCCGATTCACTGGCCGGTGCGCAAACGGCCCGATCGTTCCGCTCTGCGAACGTTGGAATACAAAGCGGAACGATCGGTCCGTTTTCAGCCCTCAAAACGCCCCAAAAACGACACGATCGTTCCGGTCTGCGAATTCCAAGGTCGCAGAATGCGAACGATCGTGTCATTTACACTCAGGCGTTCGCCTGATTGTTCTGCCGAGCCGTCAAGCGGGCAGTCCAGTGGACTGCCCGTAGGCGAGGGGAGCCGCCGCCAAGGCGGCGACGGCCGTCTGAACAATCAGGCGTTCGCCTGATTGTTCTGACGGCGCTGCTTGGCGCGCCACTTGTACCAATCCTCACGGCCGAGGATGATCTTGCGCACGCGGATGGACTCCGGGGTGACCTCCACGCACTCGTCCTCGTTGGCGAAGTCCAGGGACTCCTCGAGGCTCATCTTGATCGGCGGAGTCAGGGTCTCCAGCACGTCGGCGGTGGAGGAGCGCATGTTGGTCATGTGCTTGGCGAGCGTGATGTTCACATCGAGCTCGTCGGGCTTGTTGTTCACGCCCACGACCTGGCCCTCGTACACCGGGGACTGCGGCTCAACGAAGAAGTTGCCGCGCGCCTGCAGACGCTGCATGGCGTACGGGGTGGCCACACCCTGACGGTCGGAGACCATCGAGCCGTTCTGGCGGGTGACGATCTGGCCGGTCCACGGGGCGTATCCGGCGGAGATGGAGGACGCGATGCCGGTGCCGCGGGTGGCGGACAGCAGGGCGGTGCGGAAGCCGATCAGGCCGCGGGACGGCACGGTGAACTGCAGGCGCACCCAACCGGAGCCGTGGTTGGACATGTTGTCCATGCGACCCTTGCGGTCGGCGAGCAGCTGCGTGACGGCGCCCATGTACTCCTCCGGCACGTCGATGGTGGTGTTCTCCATCGGCTCGTTGATCACGCCGTCGATCTTCTTGGTGACCACCTGCGGGCGGCCGACGGTCAGCTCGTAGCCCTCACGGCGCATCTGCTCGGCCAGCACGGCCAGCGCGAGCTCGCCACGGCCCTGGACCTCCCAAGCATCCGGACGCTCGGTGGGCAGGACCTTGATGGACACGTTGCCGATCAGCTCGCGGTCCAGACGGTCCTTGATCATGCGGGCGGTGAGCTTGTGGTCCTTGCCCTCGGTACCGGCCAGCGGGGAGTCGTTGACGCCGAAAGTCATGGAGATGGCCGGGTCGTCCACGTGGATCAGCGGCAGGGGCTTGGGATCGTTGGGATCGACGATGGTCTCGCCGATCATGATGTCGTTCACGCCGGCGACGGCCACGATGTCGCCGGGACCCGCGGACGCCACCGGGGTGCGCTCGAGGCCCTGGGTGCGCAGCAGCTCGGCCACGCGGAAGTTCTCGATGGAGCCGTCCACGCGGGACAGGCCGTAGGTCTTGCCCTTCTCCAGAGTGCCGTTGTAAATGCGCACCAGACCCAGACGGCCGAGGAAGTCGGACGAGTCGATGTTGGCGACGTGGGCCTGCAGCGGGGCGCCCTCCTCGTACTCCGGGGCGGGGATGTACTTGATGATGTCCTCGAACAGCGGCTCGAGGTTGTCGTTGTCCGGCAGGGCGCCGTCGGCCGGCTGGTTGGCGGAGGCGTAGCCCACCTTGGCGGCGCAGTAGACCACCGGAAGCTCGAGCAGGTGGTCGAGGTCGATGTCGACGCCCTCCTCCATCACGTCCTGGGCGAGGCCCAGCAGCAGATCGGTGGACTCGGAGACGACCTCGGAGATGCGGGCGTCCGGACGATCGACCTTGTTGACGCACAGGATCACCGGCAGCTTGGCCTCAAGGGCCTTGCGCAGCACGAAGCGGGTCTGCGGCAGCGGGCCCTCGGAGGCGTCCACGAGCAGCACGACGCCGTCGACCATGGAGATGCCGCGCTCCACCTCGCCGCCGAAGTCGGCGTGGCCGGGGGTGTCGATGATGTTGAGCGTGATGCCCTCCGGGTGGCCGTACTTGGCGGCCAGCGGACCGGTGTACTCAACGGCCGTGTTCTTGGCGAGGATGGTGATGCCCTTCTCGCGCTCCAGATCGTTGGAGTCCATCACGCGATCCGGCACTTCCTCGCGCTCGTTGAACACGTGCGACTGCTGGAGCATCGCGTTCACGAGCGTGGTCTTGCCGTGATCGACGTGCGCCACAATAGCCACATTACGAATATCACCACGAACCGCCATCGAAACCTCTCTTTATGGACTGTTGCTGGTTCTACCTGTTGTTACTTACACACAAACCGAGCCAATCCTAGCGATACGCTTTGACCATCCATGCCGGCCAACCGGCCCGATCATCCGGCTCGTTCATCCGGGCCCGCCGCCCGGGGCGCTAGTCTTCCAGTTCGAGGCCCTTGCGCTCGGGCAGGCAGAAGGCGGCCACGCAGGCGAGCACGAAGGCGACGGCGAACACCACGAAGGCGATCGACTTGTTGCCTCCCGCCAGGCCCAGGAACCAGGGCATGAGCAGCGGGGCGATGATCGCCGCCACACGGCCGCACGCCGCCGCGGCACCGGAGGCCGCACCGCGCAGACGGGTCGGGTAGATCTCCGGGGTGACCGCGTACAGCACGCCCCACGCGCCCAAGTTGGAGGCGGACAGCAGCATGCCGATGCACAGCACTGCGGCCACCGATCCGGCCTGGGAGAAGGCGAACGCGGCCACGGCGGACACGGCCAGGAAGACGCTCAGCGTCCAGCGGCGGCCCCAGATCTCCACCAGCCAGGCGGCCAGGAAGTAGCCGGGCAGCTGGGCGAGGGAGATGATCAGCGTATAGCCGAACGACTTGGTCAGGGAGCCGAACTGGTCGGCGAGCAGGGACGGCATCCAGGTGAAGGCGCCGTAGTAGGAGAAGTTGACGAAGAACCAGGTGGCCCAGATCGCCACGGTGCGCGCGATGTACTTGGAACCGAACAGCTCATGGGTCTTGATCCTGGGCAGCGGCTTGCCCTTGGGCGAGGGGACGGCGGCCACGCCACCGGCCTGCTCGAAGTAGCGCACGGCCCGCTCGGCCTCGTCCTCCCGGCCCTGGGCCTCCAGGAAGCGCACGGATTCGGGGATGTGGATGCGGGTGACGATGGCGTAGAGCAGCGGCAGCGCGCCGATCACCAACGCCCAGCGCCAGCCCCAGTCGCCGGTGTTCGGGATGACGAAGGTGCCGATGCACGCGGCGATGATCCAGCCCACGGCCCAGAAGGACTCGAGCAGTACGGTCATGCGGCCGCGATGCTTGGTGGGCGAGAACTCGGAGACCAGCGTGGAGGCGACCGGCAGTTCGGCGCCCAGGCCCAGGCCGATCACAAAGCGGGCCACGAGCAGCGCAGCGAGCGACCAGGCGAGGGCCATGCCGCCGTTGGCCAGACCGAAGATGACCAGCGTGGCGGTGAACACGGTCTTGCGGCCCACATGATCGGCCACGTAACCGCCGAGCGCGGCGCCGATCGCCATGCCGATGAAGCCGATGGACAGCACCCAGGACTTCTCCGTGGCCGTGAGGTTGAAGTGCGGGTCGGCGGCGATGGCGGCGACCACGAAGGACACCAGACCCACGTCCATGGCGTCGAACGCCCAGCCGATGCCCGAGGCGACGAGCAGCTTGCGGTGGGCCTTGTTGAAGGGCAGCCGGTCAAGGCGCTCATTGCGCGTGAGCTGCGCCGGCTGCGCTGCGGCCGCGGCAGTTCCCGTCGCGGATTGCGTTGTTGTCATGATTCCTTCTCTCTGTTGATGTACGGAAATCCGTATGTGATAGCGGGAGTCTGCGCGGGCATTCGCCCGGCGGTCCGTTCACTCGGTGGTTCATTCACTCGGTGGTCAGCGCGGACAGATCGTCGGCGCCGCGTTCGGCGTCGGCCGTATCCCGCTGCGCGATGGCCCTTACGCGGGCGTCCAGCTCGGCGAGCCGGCTGCCGGAGATCGCGTAGGCGTACGGGTGGGCGGGGGCGTCCTTGCGCGGCACGTACCGGTAGACGGCGGCCGGACGATGACGGCCCTCACGCAGCACATCGCCGGTCTCCTCAAGCTCGCCGGAGCCCAGCATCTTGCGCCGGAAGTTCGGCAGATCGAGCACGGTCCCGGTGATCGCCTCGTACACGCCGTGCAGTTGGCGCAGCGTGAAGGTGGGACCCACGAGTTTGGCGGCGATGTCCGGGTATTCGATGCGCGTGCGCAGGCGGTCGAGCGCGTAGGCGATGATCTCACGATGATCGAAGGCGATGTCCAGCGAGGCGAGCTCGTCCTCCGGGAACCACCGCACGTTGTCCGCCTCCGCGAAATCACCGGCCTCCGCCTGACCCACCAGCGCCCAGTAGACGATGGAGACCATGGGCAGTCCGCCGTGCGACCGGTCGGGCCCGCCGAAGGCGTGGAGCTGCTCAAGGTAGCTCGGATGCAGATCGGTGGTCGATTCCAGGGCTTCGTACGCCGATTGGGCCAATGTCCGATCGGCGCGGATGTCGCCACCGGGCAGGGCCCAGCAACCCAGGAACGGCTGACGGACGCGGCGGACCAGCGGCAGCCACAGACGGCCGTGCTCGCTGTCCGGATCCAGCGCCAGAATCACCACCGAAACGCCCACCTGAGGCGGCTGCTTCAATCGTTCGCTGACGTTGCCGTAGCCCATCGCCGATCCTCCCATGCAGACCCTTCGTGTATGCCGGGGCCGAGCGTACTACTAATGGTCAAATCGACTAATAGTCATGTGTGTCGCATGCAGTCGTCGCACGCCGACCATCACTCCTCCAAACTGGGCAGATCCGAACATCGCATTTGCAAACTGGGCAGATCCTGCCATCTGAAGGCCGATTTTGGGCTCCAGATAACCGGATCCGCCCAGTTTGTTGAGCCGGTGGCCTGATCTGCCCAGTTTGCGGCTCCGGCGTGACGCGGGGCGTGACCAGGCGTGTGACGTGGCGTGCATTGTGACGCGGCGTGTGACATGGTGTGCCCACTCCCGGTCACAGGAGTTACAGAATGGCTTTATTCCAACGATTTCAGCACCCCGTGACCCGGCATGCACACACCGGGTCACACCCCATGTCGCAATGCACGCCGTGTCACGCCCCGCGTCACACGCCGGGTCACGCTTCGGCGGCGGCCACGGACGGCGGCAGGAACGGCGCCAACGAGGGCAACTGATCGAGCGAATCGATCCCCATCTTCTCCAGAAACAGGCCGGAGGTGACCAGCAGCGCGGCGCGAGAATCGGGATCCACGCCCTCCTCGCGCACCAGACCGCGCACGGCGAGCGAGCGGATCACGCCGTCGGAGTTGACGCCGCGGATCGCCGCAACCTGGGCGCGCGTCACCGGCTGCTTGTACGCGATGATCGCGAGCGCCTCCAAAGCCGCCTGGCTCAGCCGCGCGGTCTGGCCGTCGGTCACGAACGCGGCCACCACCGGCTCGAATTCGGCGCGATTGGCGAACTGCCAGCCGCGGGCGGTCCGGCGCAGCTCGAACCCGCGCAGTTCCTCGTCGTACCGCGCGGCCATCGACGCCAGCGCGGACTCCACGTCGGACTCCCCCACGCCGAACACACGGGCCAAATCGTCCGCGGTCTGCGGACGGTCGGCCACCATCAGCACCGCCTCAAGGCAGGCGTTCAGGCCGCCCGGATAATCATCGACGTTGACAATAACTCCCGACTGCGCGGCATCCGTCATGCGAAATCCTCCTCATCGATCTCCCCGGCCGCATCGTGCGCGGGGCCCCCGGCCCGATCCGCCCCGGCCGTTTCCTCCCCTGCCGCGACCCACCGCAGCCACAGCGGCTCGTATGGCCCGTCCTGCTTGAATTGCACCACGTCCTGCTTGAAGAACACGAGCAGGGACAGGAACCGTCCCACCACCTCGATGCGCGACGACGCATCGGCCGTCAGATCGGCGAAGGACACCGCCCCGCCGGCCGCGGCCCTGAGCCGGTCGCGCACGATCGCCGCCTGCAGCTTCAGATCCACCAACGGCACATGCAGCTGATGCACGCTCACCTCATCGGCCGGGGCGTTGGCGATCACACGGGCCGCCAGACGGGCCAGATCAAGCGGTTCCACCGTCCATGCGAGTTCGGGCAGCATGGCCGCCACCGCATCGTCCACGGTGGCAGGGTGGGGAAAACGGCCGGCGTTGTTCGCCATGCGCGCGCGGAAATCGGCACCCGCCTGCTTGAACGCCTTGTACTGCAGCAGCCGCGCGAACAGCAGGTCCCGTTCGCGCAGGGCCTCCATGCTCTGCTCGTCGCGGTTGCCCTCCTCATCGGATGGCAGCAGGGCCGCGCTTTTGGCCTCCACGAGCACCGAGGCCACATCCAGGAACGCGCTCGCCTCGTCCATCGACCGTTCGAAATCTAGGGTCTTCACATAGGCCGCGAACTCCTCGGTGATCTGCGCGAGGGAGACCTCCGTCAGTTCCAGACGCCTGTTGGCGAGCAGGCCGAGCAGCGCGTCGAACGGCCCCGAATAGACCTCGAGGTCCACCAGGAAGCCGGAGTCCACAGCGGATTCGACGGCCGCATCGACCTCACCGAACGCCAGCGAACGATCAGCCGGCGAACGTCCCGCCAGCGGATCAGGCGATGATGCCACGTGCGATCAATTCCCGCGCGATCTCGCGGTATTCCTTGGCGGTCTTGTGCTCCGGCGCGTACATGGTGATGGGCGCGGCGGCCACGGTGGCGTCCGGCAGCTTGATGGAGCGGGTGATGACGCTGTGGAACACCTTGTCCTTGAACGCCTCGTAGATGCGCTGCAGCACCTCCTCGGAGTGCAGCGTGCGCGTGTACATGGTCACCAGCACGCCGTAGATCTCCAGCGACGGGTTGATGCGCGCCTGCACCTTCTCGATGGACTGCATGAGCAGGGCCACGCCGCGCAGGGCGAAGAACTCGGCCGCCACGGGGATGATCACGCCATCCGCCGCGGTCAGGGCGTTCACGGTGAGCAGGCCCAGCGAAGGCTGGCAGTCGATGATGATGACGTCGTATTCGTCCTTGAGGGCGCGCAGCGTGCCGGCCAGCACCTGCTCGCGGCCCACTTCGGTGACCAGCTGGATCTCGGCGGCGGACAGGTCGATGTTCGCCGGGATGATGTCCAGATCGGGGAAGCGGGTGTGCTGGACCACGTCGTGCACATCCATGTGGGGGTTGAACAGCGCGGTGTAGATGGTGTTGTCCACGCTGTTGGCGTTGATGCCAAGGCCCACGGTGGCCGCGCCCTGCGGGTCGAAGTCGACGATGAGCACGCGACGGCCGTACAGGCTCAACGCACCGCCGATGTTGATCGAACTGGTGGTCTTGCCCACGCCGCCCTTCTGGTTGCACATGGCGATCACACGGGCCGGTCCGTGCTGGTTCAGTGCGGGGGGTGCGGCGAAGGTCTCATAATCGCGTCCAAGCAAATCCGTAGGCATACAGCCCACCATACCAATATCCGTGCATGATGGCCGGTGCGACGCGAGCCGATCGCCGTCAACGTCATCCTGAGCGCAGCGGAGTGAAGGCCAGCGTCACCCTGAGCGGGCCACCCGCGTCATCCTGAGCGCAGCGGAGTGAAGGCCAGCGTCACCCTGAGCGGGCCACCCGCGTCATCCTGAGCGAAGCGAAGGATCCTTAACTACCTGCATTATGACTCTGTGCGAAATGACGAAGGATCCTTCGCTTCGCTCAGGATGACGCGGGGGCATCGCGTTGCGGCGCTCAGGATGACGTTGGCAAAGTCCCCGGAGAATCGCCTCACCGCGCCCTGGGATGGCTGGTCAGATACGTCTCGATCAGGTTCTCCGGACTCACATGCGTGTAGATCTGCGTGGTGGTCACGCTCGCATGGCCCAGCAGCTCCTGCACGGACCGCACATCGGCGCCGCCCTGTATCAGGTGCGTGGCGAAGGAGTGCCGCAGCGTGTGCGGGTGCAGCGGCTTCATGATGTGCGCGCGTCTGCCGGCCTCCTTGATGATCTCCCACACCGACTGACGGGACAGCCGCCGGCCCCGCTTGTTGAGGAACACGGCCCGGCGCTCGGGGGTTTTGGCCGTGCTGCGGCGTTCCAACTCCGGGCGGCCGGCGTTGAGATACCGCCGCATGGACTCGCAGGCGTAGGAGCCGAGCGGGACGAGCCGCTGCTTGGAGCCCTTGCCCATGAGCCGGGCCACCTTGGCATCCAGATCAACGTCGTCCAGATTCGCGCCCACCGCTTCGGAGACGCGCGATCCGGTGGCGTACATGAACTCGAGCAGTGCCCGGTCGCGCAACTGGACCGGATCCATGCACGGCTGGCCGCCGGGGCCGTCCGGAGCCGTGGCGTTGAGCAGGGCGGACACCTCGTCGATCGTGAGCACATCGGGCAGCACACCCGGGGCCTTGGGCGCCTTGACCGAGGCGGCAACGTCCTCCGCGATCGCCCCCTCACGCACCGCGTACTTATGGAACTCATGGACCGAGGCCAGCCTGCGGGCCTTGGACCGTGCCGACGCCCCCTCGGCGGACAGGGCGGCCACATAGTCCTCCACGTCGCGCCGCGTCACCGCACCCAAACCGGTGATCCCGCGCGATCGCAGCCATTCAACGTACTTTCTCAGATCGGCCTCGTATGCCTTGACGGTCGCCCGCGCGAGCCCCCGCTCCACGTCGATGTGCCCCAGGAACCGCTCCAGGAGGCCATCGAACCCATCGCCCCTAGCCTGTGCGTTCGCATCGTCCTTCATCATGGGAGTCGATTCTAGCGGGATTGTCGTAAATGCCTAGTACTTAATAGAATCAATTGCAGAGAGGGGAAGAGGGGGGAAGAATGCTTGACGTGCGGCACATCACCAAGGCGTTCGGGGGAACGGCGGTGTCCGACGACGTCTCGTTCGCCGTAGACCGGGGGCGCATCCTGGCGATCGTCGGTCCGAATGGCGCGGGCAAGTCCACGCTTCTGAGGCAGGTCTGCGGACTCATCACGCCCGATTCGGGACGGATCCTGTTCGAGGGGCGACCGTTGGAAGACTTCGGGCCCGACCTGTACCGCCATCTGTCCGCCGTGCTCGAGGACAGCTCACTGGCGTACACGTTCCTCAAGGGCTGGGACAACCTGTACTACCAAGGCGCCCTGTACGGGCTCAACCGCCGGCAGACCGAGGAGCGTGCGGCACTGCTGCTGGACGCGCTCGACCTGCGCCGGCATATGGGCAAGCGTGTGGGCGACTGGTCGCGCGGCACGCAGCAGAAGCTGGCGCTGGTGGTGGGCCTGCTCGCGCGCCCGCAACTCATGCTGCTGGACGAGCCGACGCTGGGACTGGACGTGGTCTCCAAGCGTGACTTCATGGCCGTGGTGCGGCAGTGCGCGGACGAGGGCATGTCGGTCATCATCACATCTCACCAGTCCGAGGTCATCGACGGCATGGCGGACGACATGCTGTTGCTCGAATCCGGCCGGGTGCGGTGGAAGGGTGGGTCCGCCGACTTCATGCGACAATTCCAGCGGCCCGGCGAAGCGCTGGAGGACACCTTGCTGAGGCTATTCCGCCAGACGGAACACGACGCGAACGAAACGACCGAAGCGGACTGAGGGGACCAACGATGCACGCTATCCAATCCACGATCCGTTCCTTCCTCCTGCTGTGGCGCGCGGAGATCGTCCGCTACTGCAAGGAGACCCGGATGTACGTCGCCAGCTACATCTCCTCGCTCATCGTCACCGGCATCATCGTCGCGTCCTTCGTACTCTCGCTTGGCAACGGGTCGGACCCCACCGCGTGGGTCGGATTCTTCCTGTGGAACGCCTCGGCCACGCTGATCGGCGAAGCGTGCGTGAGCATCTCCGCGGACAAGCAGTCCGGCACGTTCACGCAGCTCATGCTCAGGCCCGCGTCCATGGTCGTGCAGATCACGGCCAAGACCTGCGCGTGGGTGCTGGTGAACGTCAGCATCGACGTGGTCTACATCGTCGCACTGTTCATGCTCATCGGCAGCCCGATCGGCTTTTCATGGCAGGTCGTGCCGATCATGCTCGTGGTGTTCGCGGGCCTGTTCGGCTTCACGATGATCATGGCGTCGCTCACCGTGTTGTACACCAAAACCGCCTCGCTGTGCGACGTCGTGGGCTACGTGATGATGTTCCTAGGCGGCGTGGTCGTGCCGATCGACGCCATGCCCGCACTCCTGGCAGCGCTGAGCCGGTTCATGCCCATCACGCAGGGCATCGCCATGTCCCGCAAGGCCATATTGGGCCAGACCCTCACCGCGGGCGATTGGACGTGGCTTGCGGCACAGGCGGCGTTGTTCGTGGCGATCGGATACCTCACGTTCCGGCTCATCATGCGCTACGGCCGCAAGCGCGGCATCAACATGCGGTATTAGCGAAGCGATGTCATCCTGAGCACTGAGCCGTTAAGCGGACAGCCCGGTGGGCTGTCCGTAGGTAGGCCGAGCCGTGAAGCGAACGCCGGCGGCGTTCGCAGGCGAGGGCGAACGACAGTGAGCAAATACAACCGCGGCCGCAGGCCGTCCGCAGTTGCGGTCGAGCCGCCGCCAAGGTGGCGACGGTCCGGCGCAGCCGGACACAGCGGAGTCG
>NZ_RZNZ01000008.1 GCF_008698145.1 Bifidobacterium vespertilionis | reverse complement strand
CCCCGCTTCAACCCATTCAAGGGACCCGACACCAGCAATGATGTCAGGCGGGAACCGGACTGGCAAACCAGAAAAATACAAGCATAAAGTAGTACAAACACACTCTTGAGTTCTCAAACCACCACACCACGACACGCCAACACCACCAAACAAAACTGAAGGGGGAATCGGCCGCGCCGGGCGGCAACAGATGAAACAATACACCACCCAAGCCCAACACGCAAAAACGGCATGCGCAAGCGGGGCGCGAAACGTTGGAACCACAACGATCCCACGGCGTGTCGCAACAGGCCAGCCCGAACCCAAACCCGGCCCGCCCGCGGGCGACACCCGCGTCCTGACACCAACGCTACACCACAGCGAAGCGGCCACGCCCGCGGCCGGGACAACCGTCAGACACACGACACCCAAAATTCACCCAAACACCCCGACCGGCACCACCGGCGCGGCCAGCCAACGCACGACGGTTAAGGATCCTTCGACTCCGCTCCGCTCCGCTCAGGATGACGGAAGGAACCCGCCACGGTGCCCGGCCACGCCGGACCGGCGCGGTAAACCAATGCACAAGATCTAAGGATCCTTCGACTCCGCCCTCCGGGCTCCGCTCAGGATGACTGAGGGACTCCGCCACACGCCATGCCCAGCAACCCAGCGCCGCAACGCCAAGAACGGCAAGCTTCCCGCGAAACCGCCAACCACTTGCTAGTCTGGTTCTGACACCGCGCACGGACAGGGTGCGCGGGATATCCAAGACAAAGGAGCCTTCAACCATGACCACCGTCGCCGTCATCGGATGCACGCACGCCGGCACGTTCGCCGCGCAGTCCATTCTCCAGGAGCATCCCGATTGGGAAGTCCATGTGTTCGAGCGCAACAGCACGCTCTCGTTCCTCTCGTGCGGCATCGCACTGTGGGTGGGCGACCACGTGTCCGATCCCAAGAAGATGTTCTACTCATCGCCGCAGGCCCTTGCCGCAGCCGGAGCCACCATGCACATGCGCACCGACGTGCTTTCCGTGGACGCGGCCGGCAAGACCCTTCATGCCAAGGATCTCGAAACCGGCGAGGAGAAGGATTATGCGTTCGACAAGCTGGTGGTGACCACCGGCTCCAAGCCCGTCATTCCGCCCATCCCCGGCATCGATTCCGAGCACGTGATGCTGTGCAAGAACTGGGATCACGCCATGGCCATCAAGGAGCGCGCGAAGACCGCCAAGTCCGCCGTGGTGGTGGGCTCCGGCTACATCGGCGCCGAGCTGGCCGAGCAGTTCAGCCTGGCCGGCGTGAAAACCACGCTGGTCGACGCCATGGATCGCGTACTGGCCAACAACTTCGACGAGCCGATCACCACGCAGGTGGAGCATGAGTTCGAGGCGCACGGCGTGGAGCTTGCGCTCGGACAGAAAGTGACGAAGTTCGAGGACACGGGCAACGGCGTCACCGTGGTGACCGAGAAGGGCGAGTACACCGCAGACTTCGCGATCCTTGCGGTCGGATTCCTGCCAGCCACCGAATTGCTCAAGGGGCAGGTGGATATGCTGCCGAACGGCGCGATCATCGTGGACAAATACATGCGCGCCAGCGTGCCGGACGTGTATGCAGCCGGTGACTCCGCCACCGTGTTCTACAACCCGACCGGCAAGCACGACTACATCCCGCTGGCCACCAATGCGGTTCGACAGGGCCTGCTTGTGGGACGCAACATCGACAAGCCCACGCGCGCCTACATGGGCACGCAGGCCACCTCCGCTGTCCAGCTGTACGATCTGTCCCTCGCCGCATCCGGCCTGACCAAGGGCGGCGCGGACCGCCGAGGCGTCAATGTCCATCTGACCGAGCTCGTGGACGACTACCGTCCCGACTTCATGCTCACCACCACGCCGGTGACTAGCCTGCTCACGTGGGACCCGGCCACGCGCGAGGTCAAGGGCGGTCAGTTCCTGGCCAAGGCGGACGTCTCCGGCGCGGCCAACGTGATCTCCATGGCGATTCAGGCCCACTTCACCATTGATGATCTGGCCAACGTGGACTTCCTGTTCCAGCCGAACTTCGACAAGCCGGTCTACTACGTGGGCGCGGTGGCGATGAAGGCGGCCGCGGAGGCCTGATGGCACTCAGCCCAACGGCTCCAGCGTTCCGATCGCCTTCATCAGCGACTCGACGTGCCCCTTGGCACGCACGTTGTATCGGGCGATCGCGATGGAGCCGTTGGGCTCAATGACCAAGGTGGAGCGGATCACGCCCACGTGGACCTTGCCGTACAGCTTCTTTTCCCCGTACGCGCCGTACAGTTTGTGCACGGCAAGGTCCACATCGCTCAGCAGAGGGAAGGTCAGGTGATCGCGCTCGATGAAACGGCGCAGTTTGTCCGCCGGATCCTTGGAGACGCCGATCACGCGGACGCCAAGACCTTCCAATCGTGCGAGGTTGTCGCGAAAATCGCATGCCTCGGTCGTGCAGCCCGGCGTCATGGCGGCCGGGTAGAAATACAACACCACGCGGCGCCCTTCACGCAGCAGATCGGACAGGGTGATCGTCGCATCCTCCCTATCCGACATCACGGCGGGCAGGGTGAAATCGGGAGCCGACTGGCCCGGCTGAAGGCGTTCGGGATGATCGTTGGCAGTGGTGTTTGGTACTTCGCTCATACCCGACATCGTAGTCGGAATGTCATTCTGGGAGAAGCCGAAGGATCCTTCGCTACGCTCAGGATGACAGAAAAGATATCCGTCATCCTGAACGGAGTGAAGGATCCTTAACTTTGCGCACTATGACCTTGTGCGAGATGACGAAGGATCCTTCGCTGCGCTCAGGATGACGAAGAAGGGCACCCCGAGGAGCGGACAGGCTCAGCGCTCGGCGAATTCGCCTGCGGCGTCCGCGGCGACGATCCGATCGTACTCGGCGCGGGACAGGCTCATCACGCCGCCGTGCTTGGTGTGCGGGGCCATGTAGAAGTGGTCGTCGCGCAGATAGTCGAAACCATGGTCGGGATCGCTGGTGACCATCGGACGGTAGCCGATCGACGGAATCACATCCACGAACATGAACGTGCGGTCATCGGTATGCGAGGAGAACAGGGCCGGTCCCTCAAGGCCGCCGGCGCGACCGTCCGGGGCCCATTCGGCGCCCACACCCTCCTGGATGACCTCCCACTTGGCGTCTGGCTCCCACCAGCGCGGAGCGTCGGTGGCATCCAGCCAGATGCCCTGACCGGGAACGGGACCATTGTCCTTGGTGGCGCGATACGTGCGGATGTGGCCGTCGGCCGCGCGGCGCTGGAGCATGGTGGTGTCGATCGTGGGATGGCCGCGGTCGATGAACGTGCCGCCGAATTCAAACGTGCTATTGGTGAAGTCGCGGGTCGCGCCCCACAGCACGCGATCGTAGGACTCGGCGGTGTGATCGGGATCATCCGCCTCGAAGACCTTGCTGGACCAGTACAGCACAAAAGCGCCACGGCCACCGGGCGTGCCTTCGGGGTAATAATCGGCCACCCACAAGGCCTCCGGGGCCCAAGCCATGCCAAGCGATGCGTGACCGCCATCGGGCAGGGCGGAAACGTCGAGCGCGCGCGGCTCGCTCCAATGGACCAGATCGTCGCTCTCCCAAATGATCAGATCCGTGCTGCCGTGATGCGAGAAGCCCCACCAGTCGGAATGGGAGTCGGACCCGTGGCCGCCGGCGAACACCTGCAGATCGGTGGCGATGATGTACACGCGACCGGTTTCCGGGTTGCGCGTCAGGTACGGATCGCGCACGCCCTTGGTGCCGAGCGGGGAGGTGAGCACGGGCTTGCCGCCGTTGAGCGGAATCCAGCGCTCCACGTCGTCGCCGTCGGAACGGTCGAGGTAGATGCGCTCGGCATAGTGCTCGGGATCCTCGATGAAGTGGACGAGCAGATAGCCGTACGGGTCGGCCGGTGCCTGCGGCTGGGGGACGATCGTCTGATCGGTTGGTGATTGGGACATGGCTAGCGGGACTCCTTCTCTGAAGCGCGCAATGACGATCGCTCGTTCTGCGCGCACTTTGCACGGCAGATAAGTACAACGTTGTTCCGATCATAACGGTGAATCGATACAACATAGCCGGCGCGCCGCCGATCCGCAGCCGGAAAGAGAAAACCGCCCGCGCCGCAGGAAGAAGAAAAAACGGCACGGGCGGCGGGATGGAAAGGAAGGAAGGGTAAGTCTTAATTTATGGAGTGCGCGGCCGGCTGGATGGAAGGGTGAAGACCACCCAGCCGCGCGCTGTGTTGGTTCGGCCGATCGATTTGGCACGATCCGCCATGGATGGATGTAGATGGGGTGGGGTGCGGGTCTGAGGACCGTGTTAAGGATCCTTCGACTCGCTCCGCTCGCTCAGGATGACGGGTAAGGCCCTATGGCCATCGCTAAACGGCTCGCCTTCGGCCCTGCAATTAAGGACTCGCCCTACGGGCGAGACTCAATCCGACCTTCGCCGCCTTGGCGGCGGCTCAGGCTGACGCTACGCGGAGCCCACCGGGCTCCGCGCTTAACGCGTCAGCCCTTGACCGCGCCCCCTCCAGGTCTTGCAATTAAGGACTTCGCTTCGCGAAGGCTCAACGTTGGCTCCGGGCCTCGCCCCGTATTGGCGAGGCCCTGCGCTCGGCGCCGTCGGGAAGCGCACTGCGCTTCCCTGAAGGGCTATCAGCCCTTCACGGCTCCGATCATGACGCCCTTGTTGAAGTACTTCTGGAGGAAGGGGTAGAGGATCAGCAGGGGCAGGGTGGAGACCAGGATGATGCCGTACTTGATCTGGTCGGCGAACAGCTGCTGCTGGGCGGCGTTCATCATGGCACTACCGGTCTGGGACGTGTTGGCGAGCAGGATGTCGCGCAGCACGTTCTGCAACGGCTGCTTGTCGGCCTTGTTCACATAGATAAGACCGGTGGCGAAGTCGTTCCAGTGCTGCACGAAGTAGTACAGCATGATCACAGCCATGATGGCGGCGGACAGCGGGATGACGATCTTGAAGAAGAAGCCGTAGTAGCTCTCGCCGTCCAGCTGGGCGGCCTCGAACAGCTCGTTCGGGATCGAGGACTCGAAGAAGGAACGGGCCACGATCAGGTTGAACACGTTGACTGCTGTGGGCAGGATGAACACCCACATGGAGTTGAGCAGGTTCAGCTCCTTGTACAGCAGGTAGTTCGGGATCATGCCGCCGGCGAAGAACATGGTGAACGTGAACAGGAACATCAGGATGCGGCGGGGCTTGAATTCGCGACGGGACAGCGCGAATGCGGCCGGGATGGTGACAGCGATGTTCAGGGCCGTGCCCACCACCGAGTACACGATCGTGTTCCAGTAGCCCTGCCAGATGCGGCCGTCCGCGAACACCATCTCATAGCCGTTGAGATTGAAGCCCTTAGGCCACAGCAGCACCTGTCCCTGAGCCACGTACGTCTGGTCAGAGAAGGAGGCGATGACGATGAACCACAGCGGATAGAGCACCACGAAGACCACCAGGGTCAGAATCACCCAGATGGCGATGTCGACGACCCAGTCGGAGAAGGTGCGGCGCTGGTGCACCTTGGGGTTCCAGGGGATTTCGCTGGAGTCCACGCGGGGTGCGGGAGAGGCCGAAGCGTTGATTGCCTGTGACATTTTTCGATTCACCCGTCCTTAGAAGATGCTGGTGTCGGAGACCTTCTTCGAAATGAAGTTGGCCGCCACCAGGAAGCAGAAGTTGATGAGGGTGTTGAAGAGGCCGACCGCCGTAGACAGCGAAATCTGGCCGTTCATGATACCCATCTTGTACACGAAGGTGGAAAGCACCTCGGATCCGGGCGCGTTCAGCGCGTTCTGGAGCAGGAAGGTCTTGTCGAAGCCGACGCTCAGGATGCCGCCGAGGTTCAGGATCAGCATGATCACGCAGGTGGGCATGATGGTGGGTAGATCGACGGACCAGATGAGGCGCAGACGACCTGCGCCGTCGATCTTGGCGGCTTCATACAGGGAGACGTCCACGGAGCTCAACGCAGCCAAGTAGATGATGCAGTTCCATCCGCAGTGCTGCCAGACCTCGGAGATCCAGTAGATGGGTGCGAACCAGTTCGGGTAGGCCAATAAGCTCTGCTCGCCGAAGAAACGGCCCAGGATGCCGGAGTCGGGGGTGAGGAAGATGTTGATCATGGAGACCATGACCACCACGGAGATGAAGTGGGGCATGTAGGTGATGGTCTGCACGAAGCTCTTCACCTTCATGGAGTGGATCTGGTTGATAAGCAGGGCCAGAATGATGGGGAAGATGAAGCCGAAGGCCACAGTCTGCACGGCGATGTTGATCGTGTTGCGCATGATGGGCCAGAACTGCGGATTCTGGAAGAATTGGTTGAAGTATTTGAGTCCTACGAACTTGCCGCCGGCGAGACCCTTCTTCGGGTTGTAGTCCTTGAAGGCCAGACCCAAACCGTACATCGGCACGTAGGCGAAGATGATCACGAAGACCATCGCAGGCAGTACGAAGGTCCACAGCTGCCAGAATTTCTTGAAGTGCCGGACGATCTTCACCGGCAGTGGGGCTTTGCGCTGGGCTTCGAGATTGTCCACCACAACGGGGGCGCCCGCACCCTTCTCCTTTACGGATTCCATGTCTTCTTCCTTGTAGATGATTTGCGAATTGCCCGGTCCCGAACAGGCGGGACCGTTCACAGTCAAGCGGTTAGAGGGTGGGCTCCCCACCAGAGGGAGCCCACGCGATGGGAGGGATCAGACGATCACTTCTTCTTGGCTTCATCCAGCCACTTCTGCCAGATCTGGTTGTTCTGGTCCAGACCCAGCGGCTGCAGGCTGTCGACGTAGGCCTTCCAGGAGGCGTCGTCCAGACCGCCGTTCTGCATCCAGTCGGCGACCTTCGGCAGGGCCGCGCTCAGGTAGGTGGCGGAGTTGTTGGACAGGGTGGTGGAGTCCTCGTCGCTCGGGACAAGGGAGATCGGGAAGTAGTCGTCGCCCACGGCCTTGAGCTGGTCGGCATAGATCGCATCGGCCTTCTGCAGATCCTCGTTGGAGGTGTCGCCCTTGATGGTCCATTCGTCGGAGATCCAGCCGGCGAAGCGGTCGGCGAACGCCGGGCTCTTCTCATTGGCGGTCAGCTTGAAGAGCTTCTCGTTCACGGTGTAGGTGTGGTCACCGTCCTTGGTCACCCAATCGCCGAAGGTGCCGTAGCGCTGCTGGACGGACAGGTCCTCGCCGTACATGGCGTTGATGAGCTTGAGGATGGCGTCCATGTTCGGGGCGCCCTCGCGCACGGCCACGGCATAATCCTCGAACGCACCCTCATCCTGGGAGTGGTCGGCCACGGCGGTCACGCCAGCCTTGGAGGCGGGCCACGGGATGGCCTCGTACTGGTCCTGCAGACCGGTGCCGAAGGCGCTGGCGATGTTGGTGATGGCAAGACCCACGGTGGCGGTCTTGTTGTCATCGGCGCCCTGCAGGGAGGCGTAGTACTTGGAGGACTGCTGGGTCAGGGAGTCCTTGGGGCTGTACCCCTTCTCGATCATGGTGTGCAGGAACTCGATCACATCGCGGTACTCGTCGGACACCAAGTAGTTCTGGACCTTGCCGTCCTTGATGTAGGCGCCGAAGCGGGAGGGGCTGTTGTTGAACTGGGTGGAGATGCCGGTGGAGTTCAGGAACAGGAACGGGCTCCACCAGCCGATCTCGCTGGTGCCGATGTTGCGCATGGCGTAGGGGATCTCGTCCGCCTGACCGTTGCCGTTCGGATCCTGGGTCTTGAAGGCCTCCATGACCTTGAAGAGCTCGTCCCAGGTCTGCGGGACCTGCAGCCCCAGCTTGTCCAGCCAGGTCTTGTTGATGTACAGATGCTGGCCGGAAGCGCGCTGCAGCTTGCCGCTGTAACGCGGCAGCGTGTACATCTTGCCGTCCGGGGTGGTGACCATGCCCTTGGCGATCGGCTGCTCCTTGAAGAACGCCTGCACGTTGGGCATCTGATCGAGGTGCTGGGACAGATCCTCGAAGAACGGGTACTTCTGGGCGTCGGACGGGTGGTAGGCGCGGATGGACACATCGGCCGGGTTGCCGCCCGCCAGCGTGGCGGCCTTCTGCTGGGTCCACTGGGAGTCCTGCACCTCGGACCACTCGATCGTGCAGCCGCAGGCCTCCTGCAGGCCGTTGATCCAGGTGCCCATGGTGGCGATCGTCTGGTTGGACGCGCTCTGGAACATCACCTTCACCAGCGGCTTGCCATCTTTGTCAAGCTGCTGCGCGGCCTCGTCACCGCTGCCGCCACAGGCGGACAGCATCATCGACAGGGCGCTCACCGCGGCGATTGCGGCGACGGCCTTCTTCTTGGTGCCCTTCACGGTCATCTTGGTTCCTTTCTCGCATGTTCCTTCATGCTTTCGATGCCTCGACCGACTACAACGTCCTGTCCGTTTCGGCATCCCGCCCGGGGGCTTGTGCCTCCGTGCTCCCCTTGCTGTTCAAGGTTAACGCTAATCATCATAAAGGCGGTTTATAGCGTTTGCACTGGCATTTCACATCCTTCCGTCAACAAAACATATCCAAATGTAGAGTACGCTTTGAAACCGATATCACACTTCGAAAATGCTTATATTCCAATACTTTTGCCACATACTGATGATAATTTGATCAAACCCAAAGCCCTCAACACACCGTCACTTGGACCAAATGTCAAGTTAACGATAATCTGTGCTGTGAAGGTTAATGCCGTGGTTAACCGTAACTCCGCGGACTGGCCAACCACCTACATAAGGAACGCAATGAAACGCAATTCGGTAACGCTCAAGGACGTCGCCGCCGAAGCGGGGGTCTCCATGATGACCGTCTCCAAGGCGCTGCGCAGCAAGCCCGGCGTGAGCGAAGCCACCCGTGGCATGATCATCGACGTGGCCAACCGGCTCGGGTACGAGGCGAACACGTCGGCCTCCATCCTCAAGTCCGGGCGCAGCGGGATCGTGCAGGTGATCGTCAACGAATACAATATTCCCTTTTACTCGGCTCTGATCGAGGCGCTGTCCACCGCAATCACCAATCAGGGCATGCTCCCCTTCCTGCAGCAGACCGGCTATTCCTCCAAGGAGGCCGAATCGGTACTGGCCAACACCCGGATCGCCGGAGCACTCTCCGATGGCGCGATCATCCACGCCTCCAGCCTCAACGGCGCGCTGGTCAGCAGCATCAACAAGGGCAAGCCCGCCGTGCTCATCGACTCATGCGATGAACAACCTCTGGTCTCATCCATCACCTTCCCCAACGAGGACGGAGCCCGCGCGGCCATCCGTCATCTGGCCGAACGCGGCTGCAAGCGCATCGGCATCGTAGGCCCGCCTTTCATGTCCAAAACGGAGTTTCTCACGGATCCCTCACCCAGAAAGCTGCGTCTGCGCGGCGCCAAATCGGCCCTGCAGGAACTTGGATTGACCTACGACGAATCGACCGTGATCCCGCTAACCGGCCTCACGGAGGAATACGGGCGGGAGGCGGGCCACCGGCTCGCCGAGGATGGCCTGGCGTTCGACGGACTCATGTGTCTCAACGATTCCTCCGCCTTCGGCGTGATACGCGGGCTCAGGGACCGGGGCGTGCGCGTGCCGGACGACGTGAAAGTGATCGGATTCGACGGCGTGCGCGGCGGCGAATTCACCGTCCCCTCCCTCACCACCATCCGCGTGGACATCGACCAGCTCGCACAGCTTGCGGTGATGACGCTCATGCAGCAGATCCAGCGCACCGGAGACCCGGTGCCGCCCACCCGCACGATCGTGGGCTTTACGCTGGTGGAACGCGAATCGACCAAGTAGCGGCATCATCTAGTAAAATGGCTTGATAATCGTCGCATTCAAGCTTCGCCGTCGAGGGACATATGCCAACGCCACTGAAGACCACCATCAATCACGAAGTCAAGCCGTTGCGCATCAACTTCCGCAGCGTCGCCATCGAACGGGACATCACCCGCTCCTCGTGGGGCCCGAATGTGCTTGACCGCACCTGCGTGCTGGTGGTGCTCCGCGGACAAGGGGAATTCATGCTCGACGGCGTCAACCACAAGGTCCACGCCGGTCAGGCCATGGCCGTGCCCAAAGGCGTTCCGGCTTTCTACCACACCGACTTCCATGCGCCTGAGGCATGGAGCCTGTGCTGGGTGATCTTCGACGGCGAGGACGCGAACCAAGTGCTCCAGCACTGCAGATTCACCGTGGCCAGACCCGTGGTCAACGTCGAGGACACCGAACCGTTCGAAGAGATCGTAAGCCATATGCTCGCCTATGCGGATCGTACATATTCCAACGCGATGATGCTGCAGGGACTCATGCTGGCGTTCCTCTCCACCCTCGTCGCCTCCGTCACCTCCGTGGCGGAGGACATCGACCCCAAGGACAACAAGTATCTGGACGCCGCCGTCAATTACATCCACGAGCACATCAACGAGCCGCTGCAGGTGAACGACGTGGCCGACGCGCTGTACATCAGCCGCTCCTACCTGTGCACGGTGTTCCAAGACCATCTGAAGATCACGCCAAAGGTGTTCATCATGAAGGCGAAGATGTTCCAGGCCGCGGAGGACCTGCGGCACAGCGCGGCTTCGATCGCGCAGCTGGCCGAACGGTACGGCTATTCCTCGCCGTTCGCGTTCTCCAAGAGCTTCAAGCGCATCATGGGCATGAGCCCGCGCGAATTCCGCGAGCAGTTCACCGAGCCGGACGATCTGGTGGTGGAGCTGTTCAAGCCACCCACCGCAAGAAAGAACCAACGGTCATACGCCAGCACCGGCGCGGAGCCCGCCGCACGCTGACAACGACGACGGCCACGCGCATTCGACCGGGGGCGACGCTATGGTGGAACCATAGATTTGAATCGTTTACATACGAAGAGGTCGTCTCATGGTCACCATACGCGATGTGGCGCAAGAGGCCGGGGTCTCCCCCGCCACCGTCTCCTACGCACTCAGGGGCGACCCGCGCATCCGCCCCGAAACCGCCGAACAGGTGCTCAAAGCGGCCCGCAAACTGCACTACACGGTCAACCTCACGGCCAAGAACCTGCGTACCGGGCGCACCGGCATCATCGGGCTGGCCCTGTACGAGCTCAATCTGCCCTACACCGCCAGCCTTGTCTCGGCGATCACCAACGAGGCGGACCGACGCGGACTACAGGTGCTCGCCCAGCAGACGGGCTATACGCGCGAAGGCGAAAGCGCGGTCTTCCGCAATGTGACCAACCAGTTCTGCGACGGCACAATCTTCGCCGCCAGCCACCTGAGCAACGACGATCTGCTCACGCTTTCCCAAGGCAAGCCCATTGTGCTGCTGGACGATCGCACTCCGCCTTCCGAGCGCGCCTTCGACACCGTGCTCAGTGTGGGTGCGGAAGGCGTCCGGGAAGCAACCGAGCTGCTGATGCGACAAGGCGCCAGACGCATTGCCGTACTGGGCGCCGATCGTATGAGCCCGGAACAGGCACGCGGACTGCACACGGTGACCGCACGCCGACTGACCGGATTCTTCGAGGCGCTGGCGAGCGGATCCAGCTCCCCCACGGATGAAACCGCCGAAGCCGCCGGATTCCTCCCCTGCACATGGAGCTCCGAGGCCGCGCGAACGACCATCATTGACGCCGTGCGGGGCGGAGCGCGATTCGATGCGCTGCTGTGCATGACCGATCTGGTCTCCATGGGCGCCGTGCGTGGACTCACCGACTGCGGGCTGAGCGTGCCGGACGATGTGAAGGTGATCGGCGTGGACGGCATCCACGAAACCGCCTACACCGTGCCATCCCTGTCCACCGTCGCCGTGGATTTCCAGGACCTAGCCCGCAAGGCCCTGGATCTGATCACTTCCCGCATCGACGCCATCGCATCCGGCGAAGCGGATGACCCCGGGTTGCCCCCGCGCACGCTCACCGCCGATTTCACGGTCATCGAGCGCGAGTCGACCGGCGGGCAAGGATAGCGCGTCGTCCCTTCGGAGCGGCGTCTCTATCCCGTCATCCTGAGCACCAAGCCGTAAAGCGGACAGCCCCTCGTCATCCTGAGCGCCGAGCCGTGAATCGGGCAGACCCTCGTCATCCTGAGCGGAACGAAGTGGAGTCGAAGGATCCTTGGCCATTACGCACTTAACCGTGGCTCCAGTTAGTGCGGGAATTAAGGATCCTTCGACTGCGCCCTGACGGGCTTCGCTCAGGATGACGTTGATGGCCATCATGTCGAGCGCTTGGGTGGGTGTGACGAGGTGTGCGCTGTGACACGGCGTGTGACATGGCGTGCCCATTCCCGGTCACAGGGATTTCAAAATGGCTTTATTCCAACGATTCCGACACCCCGTGACCGGGCGCGCCCACACCATGTCACACCCCCGGTCACAACGCACGCCGGGTCACACACTCGGTCACACACCATGTCACGTTGAATTCCGGAACCGGCACGATCTGCCCAGCTCTGCCCAGTCCGCAAATCCAGCGTCCGCATTTGCCCAGTTTGCGGGCGGAATGGTGCGGAGCGCGTGCGAAGACTCTTTAAACGTCATCCTGAGCGGAACGAAGTGGAGCCGAAGGATCCTTCGACTGCGCTCCGCTTCGCTCAGGATGACGGAATGAGACTACGCTTCGCTCAGGATGACGGAATGCGACCTACTTCACCGCATCGGCCTTGAAGGCGACGCCCTCATAGGTCCAACCCTGAGTGGGCAGGTAGTCGCGCTCCTGCTCATTCAGCGTGAACAGGTGCTCTCCGGTGTACTGGTTGTACAGACGGTAGACATCCTTGGATGCCAGCGGCGCAAACTCGGATTCGGGATCGATCGCGTACCAACCGATTCCTTCCTGGGTCCAACCCCGGGTCTTCAGATAGTCGTACTCTTGCTCGTTCATGGTGTAGTGATGCGAACCATCGTACTGGTTGTACAGACGCCAGACCGGCTTGGCACCCGTCGCATCCTTGCCCACGCTCAGGAAGGACACGCCCTCCTGATTCCATCCCTGGGTCTTGAGGAACTCGTACTCCACAGGGTTGGTGGTGTACAGGTGGGACGATCCGGCGGTCATGTACGGGTTGTACAGGCGATACACCGGCACGCGCCACTGGGCGTACAGCGTGAACGAGGACGTGACCGGCTGCGTGAAGTCGTACGGTTTCGCGCCGGCCTCGTCCGTGGTCCACCGGTAGAACGCATACCCGTCGCGGGTGGGTTCGGCGGGCGCGTCCACGGCGGTGCCGGGTTCCACGATGCGCGTGGTCACGGCCGAGCCGCCGCGCGAGTCGAACTGCACGCGCAGGTAGGAGACGGACGGGCCGGTGGAGCCGGAGTCCGAACCGGAGCCACCGGTCGGGCGCCTCACCAGCGCCTTGATCGCGGCATTGAGCTTGTTCAGCGCCGCATCCACGGCGTCCTGAGTGGTATTCGGATCGTCGAGCACCTTGTTCGCCTCGTCAAGCGCGGTGGCCGCAGCGGCCCACGACTCGGAGGTGTAATCCTCGGCCGATTCCGCCAGTTCATTGGCATCATCCACCGCAGCCTGCAGATCGGCCTTGTCCGCGCGCTCCACCAGCTTGCTCTGGGCATCCGCGAGCGCGGCTGACGCATCCTGGATCTCCTGAGCGGAGGCATCGCCGCGGGCCAACATGTCCTTGGCTGCCTTGAGAGCCTCCGCAAAGGCCTTCCAAGAGTCGGGCGTGTAATCGGACTCGGCCAGCTTGCTGGCCTCATCGACCTGCTGCTGCAGCTTCTCCTGCGTTTCGGCGTCGCCCACCCTCACCAATGCCTTGCGGGCGGCAACCAGCGCATCAAGCGCGGATCGCACCTGCTCGGCGGTGGCATTGTCGTCGGCGAGCACGGCCTCGGCGGCCTTGAGAGCGGATTCGAACGGCGTCCACGTAGCGGCGGTGTAGTCAGTCGCACGCAGATCGGCATCAGCCTCGACTTCGGCCTTCAGCGCGGTCTTGTCCGGCTTGGGCGGGGTCAGGCCATCGGTGCCGAGCACCTTGATTTCCGCGAACTGGGCGCGGTACCAGGTCTGCTGACCCTTGTCCCAGTTGTTCTGGGTGTAGGGGGCGCCGAACACCACCTTCACGTACCGGTAGTTGCCGGCAATCGTTTCGGCGGTGAAGCCGTAATCGGCCTTGTTGTTGGCCGCGGGCTTGCCGGTCTTGTCCAGGATCACGTCGAACTTGGCGCCGTCGTTGCTGCCGTACACCGTGTAGGGGTACCAGCCTTCGGAGCCGTTCATGATGTACGACGAGATCTCGATGCCGGTGAGGTTGCGCGACTCACCCAGATCGACCTGCCAGGTTGCGGGCCAGCGCTTGGCGAGATCCGCATCCGTATTGGCGGTAACGGTCTGATAGTCACCGTCGGTGGTGGCGGAGGCGTCCGCGCCGTTGAGCGTGGCAGCCCGGCCTTCCGAGAGCACCACGCCATCGCGCTCGGGGATCACCTGACCGGTGGTCGCGTCGGTGTAGATGGTTCGGTAGTATTCGGAAGCCGCATAACCATTGCTCAGCGCGAGCGGTGTGATGCGCCAGCCGGCAGTGCCGTCGGAACGCCACCAGCGGTTGCCGGAGACGGTCGCCCCCGTGGCGGCTGAACCCTGCCAGAAGGCGGCACCGTTCTGCTGGGTGGAGAAGGACGATCCCTCACCCACCTGGCGCAGCTCACTCCACTCGCCGTCAAGGGTCTTGGCGGAGTTGTAGCCGCCCGCGGAGGGCAGCCATCCGGCGTTCGCGGAGGTGAACAGGTAGTACCAGCCGTCAGCCTTGATGAGGGCCGGGGCCTCTCGTGATCCGCTGGCGGTGAGCTTGGCCACATAGCCGTTGTCGCCCACCGGTTCCACGGCGGTCCAGTCGGCGTTGAGCTTGCTGATCACGATGTGCCGGTTCGACGGCTCGCCGGGCAGGTTGCTGGCGGTGACGAGATACGCGGTGTTGTCGTCGTCCACGAAGACGGACTTGTCGCGCGCCTGATACCCGTTCGGGAAGACCAGCCCACCGTAATGCTTGGTGTCTGCCGCCTTGCCCGGGGTGACATCGGCCTCGAACAGGGCGCCGGTGGCGTAGCCGGAGCGCTTCTCGTAGTGCGCCCAGATGACCACCTTGTTCTTCGCCTTGTTGTACACGGTGCTCACGGCTTCGAACTTGTAGTCATCAAGCGCGCCGTCCGTCGCGTCGGACTGGGTGACGACCACGCCGGAGTCGGACCATGTCTTGCCACCGTCGGTGGACTTCTGTTCCTTGACCACGTAGCCATTCTTGGCCGCGTCATCGTTGTTGCCGCTGATCAGGTACTGGTACCTGACGCCGTCCACGACGATGCCCCCGTCGTTCGAATCGACCGCACCGGTGCCGGTGTTGTTGTCGAACGCCTTGGCGCCTTCGGGCAGCTTGGCCCACGTGACGGCCTTGGCGATCACGCTTTCGGAAACGACCTTGCCATCAAGATAGCCCTTGACCTGATAGTAGTAGGTCTTGTCCTGCGCCGGCAGGTTGTCATCCCAGCTGGAGGCGGCACCGTCGAAGGACTTGGCCTCCACCGGATCGCGCATGTCCGCGGATTCGGAGCGGAACACCTTGTAGGAGGTGGCGGCCGGATCGGTGGCCCAGTGCAGCTGCACGCGGTTGACCGGATCGAAACCTGCCACCTTGTATGTCTGCGCGGTCAGATCCTTGCCCGCGGTCGGGGTGACCGCACCACCCTCGGACGGCTTGCCCCACACCTGGAACTCCTGAATGCCGGACGCCCATCCGGCACCCTGGTTGTCCTTCTGCTTGGCCACCTTGGTCACGTTGAGACGCACATAGCGCGCCTGGCCAGTCAACTTGTGGCTCATGAAACCGACCGTGGTGTTGTCGCTTTCATCCACGACCTTCGTCCAGTTGGTATTGTTGAGGCTGGTTTCGATCGTGTACTGGTAGTAGGTCTCAGAGCCGTTGACGAGCCTGGTGGACAGATCGATGCGGCTGATGTCCGCGACCTTGCCCAGATCGACCGTGTAGGTGAATGGCATGGTGACGGTGGAGCCATCCTCGTCGAAGCCGCGGAAGTACGTGGTCCAATCGCCATCGTTCGCGTATTCGAGCTTGAATCCGTCCTTGTCGGTGACAGCGGCGGAGGAGGAAGTCGTCACGCCTTCGCCCTGCGAGAGCAGCTGGGAACCGGAAGTGACCACCTCGCCGGTTTCGGTGTTGAGCGACCAATCGGTCTGGTAGTCCATGGCCAGCGGGTTGTCCGCATTGCCGGTCTCCGTCAGCGGCAGCCACACATAGGTGGAGTCGCGCAGCGCGGACGGATTCCAGCGATCGCCCATATAGACCAGCGTGGTGCCCTTGGAGCCGTTGACCTGCATGATGTTGGTGGGCTGGCTGTAGAACGTGGAGTTGTTGCCGATCGCGGCGAACGGGCTCCTGCCATCCTCTGTGAGCTTCCAACCGTTGGGGTCCTTGAGGTTCGTGGTGTACGAGTAGCGGGCCTCATTCGGCAGCCAGCCGGACTGGCCGGAGGTGATGATGTAGTACTTGCCATCGATCTTCGAAAGGGCCGGAGCCTCGCGGCGGCCGCCATCGAACATCAGGTAGGTCATCTTCGGGGTGCCGTCGGCGTTGAACGCCACATCGGTGTAATCCGCGTTAAGCTCGTAGATGCGCATGCGGGAGCCGTCCTGCGCGGAAATCATGTAGGCGGTGCCGTCGTCGTCCACGAACAGGGTCATGTCGCGCGAACCGGTGCCCCATGTGGCGGTGTCGGCCAGATCATCGGGGTTGATGGTCCTGTGGTCGTCCTCGAAGAAGTACTCACCGCGTTCCTGACGCCAGTTGCGGTGATCGGCGTCCGCGCCCGGGCGCCAATGGCCCAGGAACTCGTAGTCGCCGTCGACGGTCTTGCTGGTGGCCACGGCGATCTGCGAGGAGGCATAGCTGTCGTAGCCCTCCCAGTGTCCCCAGAGCACATAGGTCTTGGTATTGGCGTTGTAGATGAGCTTCGGGCGCTCGATCTTGTTCTGGTTCAGACCGGGAATGTCGTTGTTGTACTTGAGGATCAGGTTGCGGAAGGTCCAGTTGACCAGATCCTTGGAGGAGTAGAGCGCGATGCCGTTGTAGTTGGCGGAGTTGTGCGTCTTGTCCTCGCCCACCCAGTAGTAGATGGGCTTGCCGTCGGCGTCGGTCTGCTGCAGGAAGCCGCCGCCGTGCGCCTGAATTGCAGCGCCTTCGGTATCCAGCCAGGTATCGCCCACCTGCACGGTGCTGTAGCGGGAGGTGTTGAGATCCTGAACGGTCATCGTTTCGATGCCCGCGTTGACCATGCGCACCTGCCAGTTGATCTGGTCCTGGTTGTACTTGCCTTCGTTGTCGTTGAGGATCTTGTCCGCTTCACTCACGGCGGCATCGAGGATCGCGGTGCTGTGCGCGGCATAGGTTTTGCCGTCGGACTGGATCGCCTTGGCCTCCTTGACCGCGGTGCGCAGCTCGGCCTTGTTGAGGATCGGATCGGGGTTTTCGCCCTTGGCGACCGCCAGCCAGCTGATCACACCGTTCTCGTTGGATTGGCCGCCCACGTCGGGGCCACGCGGGAATGCGACCTTGACCAGCGTCTTTTCCTTGAGCGTGAAGCTGCCGGAGGAGACCACCGGGGCCGCATCCTTGGCCTTAGCATTGCCGCCGCGCGGAGACAGGCGCACATCATCCAGCGTGAGCAGCTCGGCGCCGGTCTTGGCATCGGTGACCTTCTGGGAGATCGTACGGCCGTGGTTGCCGTCGTACAGCTCGCGGATGCCGGTGGTCAGCGTGTAGGTGCCGGCGTCGAGCGTGAAGTAGTAGGTGAAGTTGTTTCGGTCCAGCGAGGTCATGCCCATGTCGTACTTTCCGGACACGGTATCGCCATTCTCCACGGTCACGCCGAAGGGGATCTGGTCCGGGCTCGGGCGCTTGTCGCTGGCGCGGGTGCCCTGCTCATGACCCCAGGTATCGTTATCCGCGGCGACGTAGAACTGGTCGGAGTCGGCGTTGAGCAGCTGATCTCCGGCGAGCGCCTTAATGGCCTGCCATGTCCCGGAGACGATGTTCTTGCGCGCCTGGGAGGCGTTGCTCTCCCAGTCCTTGCCGGTGCCGGCGTCAATGAAGTACGTGACGCCTTCGGTAACCACATCCACGGTTGCGGTGGCCTTGCCACCGTCCGCGGTGGTTCCGGTCGCAGTGACCGTGCTCCACAGATCGTTGTAGGTGTCGCCCTGCGTGAAGGAATCATCCCACGTGACCTTCTGACCGTCGATTTCGGCCGGCAACTTGGGCGACTGGCCATAGTAGGTGGCGATGTGGGCGGTCACATCGGTGCCGGTCGCGACGGCTTGGGCGCTTTGATCGTCCTGAATGGTCGGACTGGCGGCGAGTGCAGCCGATCCGGAAAGACCCATTGAGGCCAGCATGGCGACTGATGTGGCAAGGGCGGCGACGACGCGAGGAATGCCCTTTGCCTTTCTCGTTGTGCCGAATCTGTGCATGATGCTCCTGTTCTCTTCGCTGAGGAAGCTGCGTTGCAGATGAGTTGGATATCGCCATTCACCGACTGACATCATCATGTGAGTTAACGATAACCTTGCATTCAGGGTAATTCACGGAACAGTAAAATCGTCGGCGAAAGCGCTGCCTTTTGTAGGCTGCTCATATCCAAATCGCGTCCTCCATGCGTAGCGCTCCGCCATCCTGCGAGGAACGGGTGCCGTCATCTGAGCGCTGAGCCGTAAAGCGGACAGCCCCTCGTCATCCTGAGCACTGAACCATAAAGCGGACAGACCCTCGTCATCCTGAGCGGAACGAAGTGGAGCCGAAGGATCCTTGGCCATTACGCACTTAGTCGTAGCTCCAATTAGTGCGGGAAGTTAAGGATCCTTCGACTGCGCCCTGTCGGTGTCCGGCTACGCCGCACCGTCACCGCCTTGGCGGCGGCTGCTCGACCGCAATCACGGACGGCCTACGGCCGCAGCATTATTTGCTCACTGTCGTTCGCCCTCGCCTACGAACGCCGCCGGCGTTCGCCCCACGGCTCGGCTTGCCTACGGACAGCCCACCGGGCTGTCCGCTTAACGGCTCAGTGCTCAGGATGACGTAGACGACTCTCCACCACTCGCTCAGGATGACGTTGATGGCCATCATGTCGAGCACCTGGGTGCGTTGTGACCGGGTGTGCGCTGTGACGAGGCGTGCGCTGTGACACGGCGTGTGACATGGTGTGCCCATTGCCGGTCACAGGGATTTCAAAATGGCTTTATTCCAACGATTCCAACACCCCGTGACCGGGCGCGCCCACACCATGTCACACACCCGGTCACACCGCACTCCGGGTCACGCCCCGGTCACACACCATGTCACGCCGAATCCTCAAAATCGGCACGATCTGCCCAGTTCATGCCCAGTTCATGCCCGTCTCGCGCCCAATCTGCCCAGTCCATGCCCAGTTCGCGCCCGATTGCGCCGCAAACTGGGCAGATCAGGCCTCCCGCCGCACAAACTGGGCAGATCCTGCCATCTTGAGGCCGAAAACCGGCCGCAGAAGACCGGATCTGCCCAGTCTGCAAATCAAGCGTCCACATTTGCCCAGTTTGCGGGGCGGGATGGTGCGGAGCGAGCACAGCGAGAGACCACCAACGTCATCCTGAGCGGAACGAAGTGGAGCCGAAGGATCCTTGGCCATTACGCACTTAGTCGTGGTTCCGATTAGTGCGGGAAATTAAGGATCCTTCGACTCCGTCCTAACGGGCTTCGCTCAGGATGACGTAGATGGCCCTCCTCACTCGCTCAGGATGAGAGAGACCACGCCACAGCTCAGCGCCGGAATGCCGGGATATATTGCCCCGCCAGCCGCGAACTACAGCCGTGTGATCAGGTACAGCCTCGAGGCGAAGTCGCGGCCGCCCAGATCGGTGTCGTTCAGGCCGATGCGCATGAGCTCGGCGCCGGAGCGGACCACCGCCCCCTCGCCAGACTCCGCACCGCCATCGCCGGAATCGACATCGGACGCACCGCCATCGACCCCCGACGGCCCGGAAGTCCCAGAAGCGCCCGCCCAATCCCATGCGCCGGCATCCACCGTGCGCACCTCGTACAGGGCCGCCGGGTCGAGTCCGCGCAGAGCCAACCGCGTGTTGGGGCGGTTCGGCTGCATGAGGATCGTGAAATCGGCCACCAGCGCCTCGGAACCGTCGCGCGCCACCGTCATCCAGGCGGCGGAACGGCGATCGGGCGCGAACGGCGAGCGCAGACGGTAGAAATCACCCCAATGGATCAGCGGGCCGAAGCGCTTGAAGAACGCGACCTGCGAGCGGATCGCCTCCAGATCCTCGGCGGATGTCCGATTCAGATCCATCTCGTAACCGAATGTGCCGAACATGGCCACATTCGCACGGGTGTCGATCGGCTCAGACCGACCGGTCTGGTGGTTCGGGGTGATCGACACGTGCGCGCCCATCGCCTCGACCGGGTAGATGTAGCTGGTCCCCCACTGCACGCCCAAACGCTCCACGGCGTCGGTGTCGTCGCTGGTCCAGATTTGCGGGGAGTACGCCAGAATGCCCAGATCGAACCGCGCGCCGCCGGACGAGCATCCCTCGATGATGAGTTCGGGGAACGCGGCGAGCAGTCGGCGGTAGAGCTCGTACACGCCCAGAATGTAGCGGTGCAGAACCTCGCCCTGCCGTTCGGCACCGCGCGTGGCGTCGAAGGCCTCGGTGATGAAGCGGTTCATGTCCCACTTGATGTAGGCGATGTTCGCGCCGGACAGCAGCGTGTGCAGTTGGCTGTAGATGTTGTTCACCACGGCAGGATTCGCGAAGTTGAGCACGTACTGGTGCCGGTATACGGACATGCCGCGGCCGGGGGTGGCCAGCACCCAGTCTGGATGCTCGGTGTACAGATCGGACGCCTTGTTGACCATTTCCGGCTCGAACCACAGGCCGAACCGCATGCCCAGTTCGTTGACCTTCCGCGCTATGCCGGCTATGCCGTCCGGCAGCCTGTCCGGGTTGGGCGTCCAGTCGCCAAGGCCGGCGTTGTCGGTCACGCGGGCATGCGGCCCCTTGCCGAACCAGCCGTCGTCCAGCACGAACAGTTCGATGCCGGCCTTCCAGGCCGTGCGCGCGAGGGCGAGGAGCTTGTCCTCGGTGAAGTCGAAGTACGTGGCCTCCCAGTTGTTGATAAGCACCGGGCGCTCACGGCCCTTCCACGGACCGCGCGCCAGATTGCCGCGCACGATGTTGTGGAAGGCGTGGCTCAGGGCGTTCAGGCCGTTGCTCGAATAGGCCAGCAACGCTTCCGGCGCTTGGAACGATTCGCCCGGTTCGAGCCGCCACGTGAAGCCGAAATCGTTGATGCCCAGCTGGATGCGGGTGGCATCGAAGGTGTCCACCTCCGCGTGCAGGTCGAAGTTGCCGGAGTAGACGAACGCGACGCCGAACGCCTCGCCTTGGTCCTCATCGGTGTTGGGACGCGCGAAGATGGCCGAGGGGTTGGCGAACGGGCTGCTCGCGCCACGCAGTGAGCCGACGCCCTGCACGCCGGGGTGCAGCGGCTGGCTGTACGGCCGGCGTTCCCGGGCCCAGGCGCCCATGAATTCGGTCATGGTCCAGTTGCGATCCGGCAGATCGAGATTCAGGCTCATGACCCGCTCAAGATCGAGCGGCTCGCGGCCCCCGTTGCGGATCACGGCGCTGCGGGCGATCACCGGCTCGTCGCGGAAGATGGTGTAGGCGAGTGTGACCGTGAGACCGGTCGGATCATCCGCAAGGTCCACGAGAAGGGTCTGCGCGTCGGCAAGACCCTCGTCGCTCCGTCCGGCAGCCCCCTCATTCGCATACGTGGACGGCAGACCATCCAGCTCCGGCTTGCCATCGACCACGCGGTACCCTGCATACGCCAGATCGGTGATGCGCGACCCGTTAGGCTGCGCAACCGAAATGGCGGGCAGGCGGAAGTCGCCGCGACCGTATTCGGGAAACTCCTGACGCAGGAACTCCACGTAGCGCGAATCGTCATCCCGGCGCACGGTGGCCAGCACGCGGAAGCGGTCCTCGAGCAGGTATCCGAAGTCGCTCCGATCGGGCAGCGGCGCGCCGGTGTACAGATTGACGAGCTTGCCCGCGGCCACGCCAAGGATCATGCTCACCTTGCCGTTGCGCAGATGGAATTGAGGGTTGGCGGGCGATTCCGCCTCATGGACGACGATCAGACCGGTCACAGCGACTCCCTACTCGACATGTTTTGTTACGTTCGATCCGTGTGGATCGTCAGCGCGGATTGTCAGCGCGGTTCGTCAGCGCCGATCCAAGGCGATCCAGACCACGCCATGGCCGGGCACGGTGGCCTTGACCACGCGATCGGAGCCCTCGCCCTCGATGCGCACGTCGGAGCCAGCCTCCGCCACGCCGCCATCGCCCCACAGATCAGTGAGCGTCCACGGCTCGTTGCGCGCGTCGATCCCGACCACGCTTTGCAGCGCCAGCTCGCACTCGCGCGGCTCGTCGCCGGTCCAGAACAGGGCCGCGTAATGGCCGCCGGCATGCGCGGATGCGGTGCCATCGGCCCAGTCGGCGGCATCGGCCTTCCACACGATGTAATCGCCCAGATAGCTGGCATCGTCCGACCAGTGGCGGTTGATCCGCTCGCGCACGATCTCCCCGTTGTTCGCGCTGCCCGCGGTGACCTCGCGCAGGGCGGGATTGGCGAGGAGCTTCAGGGTCTCGGGCGTACTGGTCGGCAGATCGCCGCCAACCATGAGCGGGGAGCGGCCCATGGCCCACAGTGCGAGGATCGTGCGCTGCTCGTCGGCGGTGAGCTTGCTCTGGCGGTCGTCGCCGCGCTCGGCCCGCAGGCCAATGTGCCCCAGCGGAAGCATGTCGGCGTCGGCCCAGTGGCCGTTGGTCTGCAACGGGGCCCAGCGGGCGAGGCGGGCGAACTGGGCGTAGATGTCCAGCCACTTGTCCCACAGATCGTCGGAGATGCGCCACAGCTCGGCATTGTTGCGCAGGAAGTCCACGTGCGTAGTGGCAACCCATCCGCCGGGAGACAGGGACAGGACCATGGGATGGCCGTACTTGCGCTCGGCCTTCTCGATGGCCAGATGGTAGGCATGGATCTCCTCGGAGTAGAACGGCGTCTGCATGTCGTCCACCTTGAGGTAGTCGACGCCCCACTGCGCGAACTGGTCGAGCTGGGCGTCGTACCAAGCCTGCGCGCCCGGGTGGGACTGGTTGAGACCGTAATTGTCCGGGTTCCAGCGGCACACGTGATCCAGATCGGCCACCTGCTTGGCGGTGTACTCGGTGCCGTACACCGGCAGATCCTTGTCGACGGCGATGCGCGGGATGCCGCGCATCACGTGGATGCCGAACTTGAGGCCAAGCTCGTGGACCTTCTCGGCGAGGGGGCCGAAGCCCTTGCCTCCGGCCGCGGAGGGAAACCGGACCGGGTCGGGCAGCTGGCGGCCGTACTCGTCGAGCACCAGCGGGGCGTTCGCGTTGTAGCCGTGGGCGCGGGCGGTTGGATCGTACCAGGCGATATCCACCACAAGCGTGTCCCAGCCGGCCGGCTTGAGCTCGGCGGCCATGGTGCGCGCATTGGCGAGGACCTCGTCCTCGGTGACGGTGGTGCCGTAGGAATCCCAGCTGTTCCAGCCCATGGGCGGGCGCCATGCCTTGGGGGCTGCGGTATTGGCGGAAGTGGTCATTGCGTTCCTCCGTGAACGAAGATCAAGCCGAACACCAGCCTGATCCTGAATTAAAGCCTATTGCACTGAATGGCGACATCCAATGGTTGAATCGTTACAACTATCAACGCTCTTTAGTTTAACGTTGTACTTTCCAAGACACGCCGGCCGCGCGATGACCAACGTCATGTACTTGACGAGTTGTGCATGACCAAGGACGCCGTGGCCGTATACAACCCGCGGATTTTCGGCGGAATAACGCCATGGACGTCGCGGATGCGGCCGTTCCGGCATGCATAACTCGGAAATGTCAATCGGGATTGGCGCCATCGGACCCCTCACACACAATCCGGCACGTAATCCGAGCCACCACGGGCCATGCAGTACGTAGAAAAACCGGCGCAGACCAACCCCAGCATCCCGCATGACGCCGAAGCGCCTCCCAAACGTACCGCATTCCGTCATATTTTCGGCATACTTTCGATTCGTGTGGCGGTTTTCCACGTTCCACCCATATAAGCCACCCATATAAGCCACCGTCATTTCGGCAGAATGACGCGCCGATATCCGGCATCGCCACGAAAAACCACCACACGAATCGAAAATATCCGGCCGCGTCCCTGCCGCACCCGTGCGTGCGGCTATGAAATCCGCTACTTGACCTTCTTGATCATGAAGAACAGGCACGCGCCCATGAGCGAGATCAGGAAGGACGCCGGGAACACCGCGCGGTACGTGCCGAACAGCGTGATGATGCCGCCGGCGATGGCCGTGCCAATGATCTGGGACAGCGTGTTCGCGAAGTTGATGATGCCCAGATCCTTGCCGGCGGTGTCCTTGTTCGGCAGCACGGCCAGATTCAGCGCGCCGTCGATCGAGTTGTACACGCCATTGGCGATGCCGGAGATGATGCCGAACACATACATGGCCCAGGCATACGGGAAGAAGTACGGGAAGACCGCGGCGACGCCGATGAAGATCACGGAGATGGCCACAGGCGCCTTAAGCCGGCCGAACTTGTCCGCGAGTGGGCCGGCGATCACACCGAACACGATGCCCGTGACCAGCGAGATGGAGGTCATGGTGGACACGGCGAGCTTGGTGGAGTTGAGGTCGAGGTGGATGTAGTCGGTGAAGATGTACAGCTGGTACAGGCCCACGCAGGTGCCGCCCACCACCATGAGCAGCTTGCCGGCGAGCGCCAGATAGTAGTCGCGGGCGCCGTGCATGGGCAGGAAGAAGTGACTCAGCAGCGAATTCGGATCGATCTGCATGCGCGGTTCATCGAGGTTGGACTTCTCGTTCATCAGGATCACATGCGCCAGGCCAAGCACCAGCGAGATTCCGGCGAGCAGGTACATGCCGGCCTGGGGATTGCCCAGGAACTGGGAGGCGATGATCGTGATGACCTGGCAGCAGGTCCAGCCCACGCCCCAGCACATGGAGGCGGTGCCGCGCCAGCGGGGCGCGATGCGGTCGGACTGCTGGGCCACCATGGAGGCCGCGACGGCGTTCTCCGCCACCGCGACGCACACCCAGCCGGCGATGATCATGGGGATCGTGGCGGCATTGGCGATGAAGACGAACAGCAGCGCCTGGATGACCAGTCCGCCGACGATGTACGGCTTGCGCTTGCCCCAACGGGTGCGCGTCACGTCGGACAGCGCACCGAACACGAAGTTGGCAATCAGGCCCGCGAGCGAGACGAACGACGACAGCAGCGCGACCGCGGCGACCTTGCCCGCCGGGTCGATGTTGCTGAAGATCTGCGGCGTCAGGACGTTGCGGCCGGCACCCACCGGACCCATCCACGTCAACGGGCCCAGAAACAAGCCGGCGCACAGAACGTAGGGCAGCTTCGGCTGCTGTTCGTTGGTCACGCTGGACGACGGTTCCGTCTGCGGGGAAACCGGTTCCGCGGACTTCGAAGCGGACCGCGCATCCGCAGCTGCGGGCATGGTTTGAGTGCTCATTGCTCTTCCTCCTTGGTTAACGTTAACCCAACGGGGAAGATTAGCACTGCGCCAAGTTCGACGCGGACGAAAACGTCACAACTTGGGCTCCACGGATGCAGAATGTGAATTGTTTCACATCCAGCGGAGACAAATGCCGGCAACAGCCAGCCACCGCCGACAACTCGATTGCGCGTTTCGTGACTCGCAAGATGACCACACCCGATTTGTAGCGCTATAATTATAGCGCTACAATTGCGGCGAAATCTGCAAGCTTGGCACCAACCACACCGCCTGCACAAGACACCCGCACCAACCAGAGCACCCCAAGGAGCCCCAATGACCAAGCAATCCACCCAACCCTCACAGAACAACCACCCGGGGCAGTCCGAAACCGCCGCGCCCACCGTCAAGCCCGCCTCAGAGCACGCCGCTAAACCCGCCCTCGCCGACGTGAGCGTCGAGAACGCCGGCGCCGCCAACGGGCCGGCACCCGCCACCAACGAAGCCATCGCCGCCCAGATCTTCCACGTTGATCCGAACGGCACGGCCATCGAATGGACCGGCGACGGCGAATACGTGCGCGTCGAGGCATGGGGCCCCAACAGCGTGCGCGTGCGCTCCCGCTTGATGCAGCGCCCGCTGGACACCGACTGGGCACTGCTGCCTCCCGCCGAAATCGCCGCGAACGCCGCCAACGGCACCAACACCGCTAACAGCACCGTCCGCACCGCCGAGCCGCCCCGGCCCAGCATCGCCGTCGATCCCAATGCCATGACCGCCACCCTCACCAACGGGGACATCACCGCGCGTCTTGAGGTTTTCGGATGGAACAAGGACCACATGCGCATCACCTTCCTCAACAAGGACGGCAAGGTCCTGCTACGCGAAGCGCCCGGCGGCGGCGCACTGCGTCTGCGAGCGCGCAACCACAGGCCCCTGCCCTCCGGCGGCGAAGCCCCGATCGCCAGCTTCGAGCCCCCGGCCGGCGAACACCTGTACGGCATGGGCGAATACCAGCAGCAGGTGCTGGACCTCAAGGGCTCCACGCTCGAGCTCGCCCACCGCAACTCGCAGGTCTCCGTCCCCTTCGTCATCTCCTCGGCCGGCTACGGCTTCCTGTGGCACAACCCGTCCGTGGGCCATGCCACGTTCGCCGCGAACCGCACCGAATGGCAGGCCGATTTCAGCGACCAGATCGATTATTGGATCACCGCCGGCAGCACCCCCGCGCAGATCGAACGCCAGTACGCGGACGCGACCGGCCACGCGCCCGTCATGCCCGAATGGGGCCTGGGCTTCTGGCAGTGCAAGCTGCGCTATTGGAACCAGGAGCAGCTGCTCGAAGTGGCGCGCGGCTTCAAGGAGCGCAACATCCCGATCGACGTGATCGTGATCGACTTCTTCCATTGGCCGCTCATGGGCGACTTCCGCTTCGACAAGGAGTTCTGGCCCGACGTGAAGGCCATGACGGCCGAACTGCACGAGATGGGCATCAGGCTCATGGTCTCCGTATGGCCGCAGATCGATCTCAAGTCGGAGAACTACGACGAGATGAAGCGCCGCAACTTCCTCGCCAAGACCCGCACCGGCAAGGACGTGGGCATGTGGTGGCCACGCGACAGCCAGTTCTTCGACGCCACCAACCCCGAGGCCCGCGCATGGGTGTGGGGGAAGATCAAGCGCAACTACACCGACCAGGGCGTGGACGCCTTCTGGCTGGACGAGGCCGAACCAGAGTGGGGCGGCGACTACGACTACGCGCACTACCTGTTCCACATCGGCCCGGTGGGCAAGGTGGGCAACGTGTACCCGTCCCTGTACAACAAGACGTTCTACGACGGCCAGCTGTCGATCGGCCGCAAGGACAACACCGTCAACCTTTCGCGCGCCGCATGGGCCGGCTCCCAGCGCTACGGCACGCTGGTGTGGAGCGGCGACGTGCACTCCACCTTCAACGACCTCAAGGCGCAGATCACCTGCGCGATCCACATGGGCGCGGCCGGCATCCCCTGGTTCACCACGGACATGGGCGGCTTCGCGGGCGGCAACATCACCACCCCGGAGTTCAAGGAGCTGTTCGTGCGCTGGTGCCAGTTCGCCTGCTTCTGCCCGGTGATGCGCAACCACGGCGACCGAGGCCCAAACCCGCAGCAGATCAAGGACCGGCGCGGCAACGAGTACACCCATGTGCATACCGGCGACAGCAACGAGCCATGGAGCTTCGGCAAGGACGTGGAGCGCGCGATGGTCAAGTACATCCGTCTGCGCGAGACGATGCGCCCGTACACCCGTTCCCTGTTCGACCAGGCTCATGAGGACGGCCAGCCGCTGGTGCGCGGCCTGTTCTACGAATTCCCGGACGACGAGGCGGCGGCGAACGTGGCCGACGAATACCTGTTCGGTCCCGATCTGCTGGTCGCTCCGGTGGTCGAGGCGGGCGCACGTTCCCGTTCCGTGTATTTGCCCGGAAATGAATCGGTGACGTGGACGAATCTGCACGATGGAATCGCTTACAAGGGTGGCCAGACCGTCAACGTGAACGCGCCGATCGATGTGGTTCCGGTCTTCGCCCGCGATGGCCGCGATCACGGACTGGCCGGCCTGATCTGACGATCTGGGACAGACCGCAAGTACCGGCAAAGAGCCATCCGGGGCCGACCGACCGCATGACGATCGGCCCCGAATGGTTCGCCATGCATTACGATCAAGACGACACACCTATATATTGGAGGCCGCATGATCACCTTGGACGATGTGGCGCAACGCGCCGGCGTCTCGCGCATGACCGCGTCGAACGCCCTGCACGGCAAAAGCGTCGTGCGACCGGCCACCGCCGCCCGCGTGCTCGCCGCCGCCAAGGAACTCGGATACCAGCCGAATCTTGCGGCCCGGCAGTTGAGCCGCGGCCGCACGCATGTGATCGGCCTGACCTTGGCGGACATCGATCTGATCTTCCCCGCCGATCTGGCCGCGCAGGTGTCCGATCTGGCCTATGAGCGCGGATACCAGACGCTGGTCCAGCAGACCCGTTTCTCCAGCGAACACGAGCGGACCATGCTGGCGAGCGCCAGCGCGCAGGTGTGCGACGGCATGATCGTGTGCTGGCCGCGCATCGAGCCAGCCGAGATGGAGTCGATCGCTCGTGTCCGTCCGGTGGTGGCGTACGACGGGTTCGATGTGGAGGGGCGCATCGACGGCGTCTTCACGCCGTGCGAGGCGGGCGGGGAGGCGGCCATCCGCCATCTGGCGGCGCACGGGTGCAGGCGAATCATCATCCTGGGCGCACCATTCCGCCCAATGGACGCTCTGTTGGGCCGCGCGGGGGGAACTTCGGAGGCCAATTCGTCCGCCACACGCCGTCTGCTGGGCGCGGCCCGGGCCCTGGCCGATCTGGGCCTGCCATACGATGAGTCGACCGTCGTGCCCTGTGGTTGGGGACGCGAGACCGGGCACGCGCTGATGTCCCGGTTGCTGGATGGCGTTCCCCAAGGCGGCCGCCCCGATTTCGACGGCGTGTTCTGCCTCAACGATCCGATCGCGATCGGCGCGCTCAAGGCCCTGACCGACCATGGCGTGCGCGTGCCGCAGGATGTGGCCGTGATCGGCTTCGACGGCGTGCGCGACGGCCTCTACACCACGCCAGGGCTCACCAGCGTGCGCATCGACGCGCGCGAGGTGGCGAGCACGTGCCTCGATCTGCTCATCGAGCGCATCGAGGCCACGCCCAACAGAAGGACCGGCGCACGGACCGGAGCGAGGACCTCCGAAGCCCCCGCAGCCATGCCCCCACGCACCCACACCGTGGGATATGCGATCGTCCCCCGCGGCAGCGCCGAACGCTGACCGGCCCGCGTGCCGGCTGCGATTGCAACCGGCATGTGAGGAAACCTGCCGTTCACCTTGCTCATGAACTCGTTACATAGCGCTTAGCGGTTTTTTACGACCGGTCGGTAGACTTCTTTTCAGATACGCGATCGTCACTTCACAAAAGTGGCATCCGGGTAAAAAACAACACAATTGAATCGCATACACAGAAAACGAGGTCCGCACATGGCGCAGACGAAAACCATCACACCGCTGGAGCATCTGGTGAGCGTGCTGGAGCTCGGCGAGCCGTCGCAATACCGCAACCACACGTACATCAACGGCGAGAGCCTCTACTTCCCCACAGGGCGCGTGTATGGCGGTCAGGTGATCGCCCAGAGCGTCATCGCGGCCGCGAAAACCGTGCCGTCCGGCCGACTGCCCCATTCCATCCACGGCTACTTCATCTCCGCGGGGGACATCCACCAGGACGTGCTGTTCGATGTGGAGACCCTGCGCGACGGCCGTTCCTTCTCCGCACGCCGCGTGAACGCCACGCAGGCGGAAGGGGCGATCCTCACCGCCATCGCCAGCTTCCAGACCAAGGGCCAGCAGGGTGTGGAGTTCGCCGATCCGATGCCCGAAGACGTGCCGGATCCGGAGAGCCTGACCAGCGCGAAGGAGCTCATGACCCCCTTCGCGGACAAGTCCCCGTTCGCCAACTACTACGCCAAGCAGTCGCCGTTCGACATCCGCCACGTCACGTCCACGGTGATGCTGGGCTCCGACAAGACATCCTCCGCGGACCCTCAGCATCGTTCCGGCAAGCAGATGGTGTGGATGCGCACGGACGGCACGGTTGACGTCTCGCAAACCATGAACCGCGCGATTCTGGCGCTGGGATGCGATCAGATCATGATGGAGCCAATCGTGCGCCGATCCGGCCTGAGCTTCATGACGCCGGGCATCTCCTACGCCACGATCGACCACTCCATGTGGTGGTACCGCGACATCGATGTGAGCGAATGGCACCTCTACGTGCAGGACACGCCCACCGCCGCCCACGGCCGCGGACTGGCCACCGCGAAGGTCTACTCGCAGAACGGCGAGCTGGTCGCGGCCATGGCCCAGGAGGCCATGATCCGCGTGCCCAACCCGCCGAAGGAGTGAGATAGGGGGAAACTATCGCTTCGCTCAGGATGACAGAAGCCCGTTCCTCGTCATTCCTGAGCGGGACTCCCACACCGTCATCCCCGAGCGGGACTCCCACACCGTCATCCTGAGCGAAGCGAAGGATCCTTAACTTGACGCACAAATGAAGGATCCTTCGACTTCGCGCTGCGCGCTGCGCTCAGGATGACGCGGGAAAGGCTTTGCGCTCGCTCGGGATGACGTGAACTTCCGCCGCGCGCAGGATGCTGGCAACACGGCTTTCGCAATCAAGGATGACGGCAGGGGGCTATTCCCGCACCGACTCGGCGGAAGCGGAAGCCGAGGCCGGCGACGCGGCAGCCAACTTGCGCTGCCGTTCGGCCGCCTTGGCCTTGGGATGCTCCGGCCCCTCGTTCGGAGGCAGCTGGCAGAACCACTCCCCCACAATGCCCACGATCATGTCCGCGAGGCAGACCACGGCGCTCACGCCGCACTCCACCATGGCCTGGGTGTAGAAGGGGGCGTCGGCATGGCCGAGGCTCATCAACAGCTGGCCCATATACCATCCGAGCAGGGCCGCGGCGGCCAGCCCCAGCGCCTTGGACAGCACCAGCGCATACACGGACACCGCCGGGTTGATGTACTTGCGCTTGCCCTTGACCACCTGATGGACCTGATACGCCATCGCGAACACCACGACGCCCAGAATGGCCAGCACGATCGGCACGATCCAGGGCGCGCCGATCAGGCTGAATTCGCTGGACTCGCCGATCTTCACCAGCGCGGCGCCGCAGATCAGGCCCATCACGATTCCGACCGCATAATGCCACCACGGCGTGCGGCGCGCGCTCATACGCTTCCCCCAAGTATCCAGTTGGAGGAGATCATGCCCACGCGCGGCGCATCGTTCGCCATGGCGAGCAGGAAGGACACCGGCTCCTTGCCGATGTGAGCATCCTCATCCATGTCCAGCAACGGCGAAAGTATGGCCGCGCGCTGGGTGGCGGAAGGCCAGGGGATCATGAGCCCCGGATCGTCGCTGGTGACGCCCTCATAGTCCACGATGTCCAAGTCGAGCCTGTCGTCATGCGCCGATTCGATGGTCTCCAGCATGCCCAGCAACGCCTTCGGATCGAGCTTGGAGCTCACGGTGACCACCGCGGTGAAGGCGTCGGGCCCATCGAAGTTCGTGACGCTGTACAGCGGCGAGATGCCGGTGATCTCCACGCCGGGGAGGCCGTCAAGGGTCACCACGGCCTCGCGGAACATGCGTTCGGCGTCCGGCTCGGTGCTTTCCATGGAGATGATCGCCTTGCGCGGCACGGCCGGGGCGGCCGGGACGGCGGAATCGGACGGGTTCACCGCGGTCCCGTCCTCGTTCACGATCGTCACATCGGCATCGACCCCGGTCAGCAGCGCGGCGAATCCGTCCTCCCCATGCACGATCACGTCCACATGCGCGCCGGATGCGAGCCGGGCCGCAAGGGCTGCAGGCACGGTCAGCGTGACCTGTGCCCGCAGCCCACCGAGGCCGCCAAACCCACCGAGGCCGTCGCGGCCGTCATGCGCGTCATTCGTTGCGTTCGCCATCGCGCGGCTCACTCACCCGCGCCCACACCGGCCGAGCGCTTGAGATCGTCCGGGATCGGCACCGGCGGCTGGTCGGAGTCCGGGCGGCGGTCGTTGGACAGCCAGGTCTCACGCACCGGCGCCTTCTTGAGCTTGGAGAAGATGACCTCCAGCTCCTTCTCGTTCAGGGTCTCCTTGACAAGCAGCTGGCGCACGAGCTCGTCCAGCACATCGCGGTTCTCGTTGATGATGTTCCACGCCTCGGTGTGCGCGGTCTCCACCAGCTTGAGCACCTCCTCGTCGATGATCTCGGCGGTGCGGTCGGAGTACTTGCGCGGCGCCAGTCCGTCCAGACCGGCGCTCTGGTCGTCGTCGTCCGCCCACTTGATGGCGCCCAGCTTCGAGGAGAAACCGTACTCCACCACCATGGTGCGCGCGATCTTGGTGGCCTTCTCGATGTCGTTGGATGCGCCGGTGGTGGGGTCGTGGAACACGATCTCCTCCGCGGTGCGGCCGCCCATCGCGTAGGCCATCTGATCCAGCAGCTCGTTGCGCGACTGCGAGTAGCGGTCGGAGGTGGGCATCACGGCCGTGTAGCCGAGCGCGCGGCCACGCGGCAGGATGGTGACCTTGGTGACCGGATCCGTGTTGTGCAGCGCGGCGGCGACCAGCGCGTGGCCGCCCTCGTGGTACGCGGTGTTGCGCAGCTCCTCCAGGGCCATGCCCTTGGACTTGCGGCGCGGGCCGGACATCACGCGGTCGATGGCCTCGTCGATGGCGCGGTTGTCGATCAGCTGAGCGCCGGCGCGGGCGCACAGCAGGGCGGCCTCGTTGAGCACGTTGGCCAGATCGGCGCCGGTGAAGCCCGGCGTGCGCACGGCCACGGTGTGCAGATCCACATCCGGCACAAACGGCTTGCCCTTGGCGTGCACCTTGAGGATCGCCTCGCGGCCTTCCAGATCCGGGGCCGCAACGCCCACCTGACGGTCGAAACGGCCGGGGCGCAGCAGGGCCGGGTCGAGCACGTCGGGACGGTTGGTGGCGGCGATGATGATCAGGTTGGTGTCATTGTCGAAGCCGTCCATCTCCACGAGCAGCTGGTTCAGGGTCTGCTCGCGCTCGTCGTGGCCGCCGCCCATGCCGGAGCCGCGCTTGCGGCCCACGGCATCGATCTCATCGATGAAGATGATGGCCGGGGCGTTCTTCTTGGCCTCGTCGAACAGATCGCGCACGCGGGAGGCGCCCAAGCCGACGAACATCTCCACGAAGTCGGAACCGGCCATGGCGTAGAACGGCACGCCGGCCTCGCCCGCGATGGCTCGGGCGAGCAGCGTCTTGCCGGTTCCGGGGGGACCGTACAGCAACACGCCGCGCGGGATGCGGGCGCCCAGGGCCTTGTACTTGGCCGGGTCCTTGAGGAAGTCCTTGATCTCCTCCACTTCCTGCAGGGCCTCGTCCTCGCCGGCCACGTCCGCGAACTTGGTCTTGGGGGTCTGGCCTTCGAGCAGCTTGCCGTTGTTCTTCTTGCCGCCGATGCCGAACATGCCGGAGGCACCCTGCATGCGGCTCATGAGGAACCAGAACAGGCCGAAGAAGATGATGAACGGCAGGATGGATGTGAGCAGATAGCTCAGCACGCTGGTCTGCTGCATGTTGGATGTCCAGCCCTTGGACAGGTTGGCCTGCTGGATGGTCTGCGAGATCTGCTGGCCCTGCGCGAAGGTGTAGTAGAACTGCACGTCCTTGCCGTAGTTCTTCACGCGGCCGGTGTTCGGATCGGTCTTCGTGAAGTCGCTCTTGAGCTCAAGGCGCACCTTCTGCGTGTTGTCCGTGATCTGCGCGTACGTGGCCTGGCCGTTCTGGATCAGGGTCAGGCCGTCCTTGGTGTCGATGGTCTGCGTGCCGCCCATCTGGAACATGGAGAACGCGCTCATGGCGAGCAGCACCACGACCACGACCCACAGCCACGGGGACTGCCAAAACGGCTTCTTGCCATTCTGCTGGCCGTTGCCGCCCCCGCGGTTGGGGTTGGTGAACGGGTTGCCGTTATTGGGGTTGTTGGGCCCCTGGGGTCCGGGGAAACTCATGCCTCATCTCCTTGGTAGACACTCGGCTTCAAAACCGCGATGGAATCGAGGTTGCGGTAGCGCTCGTCGTAGTCCAAGCCGTAGCCGACCACGAATTCGTCCGGGATCTCGAATCCCTTGTACTTCACATCCACGTCGACCTCGCGGCGGGCCGGCTTCTCCAGCAGGGCGAAGATCTCCACGGAGGCCGCGCCGCGGCGCTTGAGTTCCTCGACCAGCCATGCCAGCGTGCGGCCGGAGTCCACAATATCCTCCGCGATGAGGATGTGCCGTCCGCGAACGTCCGTGGACAGGTCCTGCCTCACGGTGATGACGCCGCTGGACTGGGTACCCGATCCGTAGCTGGACAGGCTCATGAAGTCCATCTGCACGGGGATGCTCAGCGCCTGGGTGAAGGCGACCACGGTGTTCACCGCGCCCTTGAGCACGGCGATGACCAGCGGGTCCTTGTCCTTGTAGTCCACACTCACGCGGGCGGCGACTTCCTGGATCTTGGCTTCGATCTGTTCCTTGGAGACCAGCTCATGGTCAATATCGTCTTGTATATCAGCGATTCGCATGCCGTCTATCTTCGCACACTTCAATGACGTGACCCTTGCGGATTGCTGAACATTGACTGGGAAGAACGAGCGGCCGCTGGCCATGCCAGTCGGTGATGAGACGGTCGATGGCCTCCACGTGCACGGCGGCCACCGGGATGCCCAGCGTTCGCAGCGCGCGGACGATCACCCTGCGCCGCAGTGCCGGATGCTCATCGAGCAGACGCCGCGCGTCGATCCGCACGCGGCCGTCATCGCAGCTCAGGGCCTGTGCGGCAAGGCGATCGGCGGCTTGATCGAGGTAATCGGCATCAATCCGCGCGCTTGCGGCGCCGGCGGCGAGGGATGCGGCCGGATCGCGCCCGTAGCATCGGACCATGGCGGGCATCAGATCGTGCCGGATGCGCGATCGCAACGGGTAGGAGACGTCCAGCGGCCTGCTGGCGAGGACCGCGTCGCCGTTGGTCGGATCGTCCCACCATGCGATGTTCAGCTCCCGGCAGATCGCCGTGGTCTGCGCGCGCGTCACGTTCAGCCATGGGCGGACGAACCGGACGGGATCGTCATGCCCGCCATGCCCGTCCTTGCCACCGGATTCGCCGCGTTCCGTGACCTCGGGCATGCCCACGATCGCATCCAGTCCCCCGCTGCGCGCAAGTCCGATCATCACGGTTTCGGCCTGATCGTTCAGCGTATGGGCGAGCAGCACCATCGCCGCCCCGGTTTCGCGGGCCGCGTCGACCAGCGCGGCGTACCGGGCGTCGCGCGCGGCGGCCTCCGACCCGTCGGATGCGATCAGGCGGCGATCCACCTCCACACGCCGGACCATCACCGGATCAAGCCCGATCGCATCGCATCGTTCGGCGGCCTCGCGCGCCACGGTGGCCGACCCGTCCTGCATGCCATGGTCCACGATCACCGCGCCGAAGCGCAGCCCCAGCATGCCGCACACGATGTGCCCCACGGCCGCGAGCGCCATCGAATCGCGTCCGCCCGAACAGGCGACCAGCACCAGCGGGGCGTCGGGGTCCGGCCTGTGCTCGCCGTGCTCGGCGAACCGCGACGACTGACGGCCAAGCCCATGCCGCTCCAGGCACGCGCGCAACTCGCCGACCGCGCGGCGCAGCGAGGGCGAATACGGCATCAGAGCCTCACCAGACCGGAGACCAGCGCGTCGATGGAGGCGTTGGCCTCGTACGGATCCTGCGAATTGTTCACCACCACCGCGAAGTACAGCAGCCCGCCGCCCAGTCGGGACACATTGCCGGCCATAGAGCGCACGCCCGTGAGACTGCCGGTCTTGAGGCGCACCAGACCCTCGGCCTCGTCGCTGAACGATCGCAGCGCGGCGGTGCCCGTCAGCCCGCTCACCGGCAGACCCTCGTTGGCGGCGGCCGCGGAGGCACCGGACGTGATCATCGCGCGCTGCACCTGCACCAACGTGGTCACCTTGAGCCGGGAGCCTGGGGCGAGGCCGGAGCAATCGGCCATCGTCAGGCCGTCGAGGTTGATCCCGGCCTGTTCGAGCTGCGCGCGCACGGCTTGGGCGGCTCCGGCGGGAGAGTTCTCCGCACCGGTCTTGAGCGCCAGAAGCCGGCCGAACAGCTCGGCCTCGGTGTTGTCCGAATTGCGCAGCATATACGCCATGACCTCGCCCAGCGTGGCCGAATGCACGGTGGCGATGGGCGAAAGGTCCGCGGGTGTTTCACCGGATACGGGATCGCCGTCCACCGTCATGCCCTGTTCCGCAAGCCTTGCCGCGAAGATCCTAGCCGCATCCAGCGCGGTGGTGGTGGACAGTGTCGGGTACGAATGCTCCTCGTCCGGGTTGGACGGCCTGGTGCGCCCGGTCCAGTCGCGTCCTCCGTCCACGGCCATGGAGGAGACGTCGGTGGCGTATTGGTGCCCGCCATTGTTCTCGATGATGTTCGGCGGCGTCCGGTTGTCCCCGAACATCGAATCGTCGTATACCAGCTTCACGGCGGTGATGCCCCGGGCGCGCAAAGCGTTGGCGGTGCTTTGGGCCAGCGTACCCAACCCGGCGCGGCCGTTGACGTGGTTGGGGTCGCTGGCACCGGAGCCCAGTAGCATGTTGCCGTGCCCGGTGAGCGTGAGCGTGGCGGTTTTGGTGCCGGCGTCGTAGACGAGCCGGGTTTCGGTGTCCAACGTGGCGTCCATGTCCAGCGCCTGCGATGCGGCGAAGGCCGTGAGGGTTTTCATGGTGGAGGCCGGTTCGCGCAACGCATCCGAATTGCGATCCACCACCACATTGCCGTCGGCGTCGGCCACCAGCAGGGAGAAGTCGGCTCCCACGCCTCCCGCGGCGGAGAAGGTGTCGGCGAGCGCATTGGCGGCGCCGGCGTCGATCGGCGTCCCCTGCTCCAGCGACTGCACGAGTCCTGAGGCCGCGTACGCGGTTCGCGGGGTGGAGAAGGTGCGGACGGGGACCGGATGGATCGTCAGCGCCCCGGGGATCCGATCGTCCAGATCGGCCGCGATCGCACCGGCGCACAGGGCGAGTGTCGCCACCACGCTTGCGCCTACGACGAGCGGCCTACGGTCCTTCCTGGCGCGCCGTCTTGCCACCGGCCACCACCTCCACAGTTCGTCGCGGCCCGGCTTGTGCTACAGGCTCGCGAATCCATTCAGCGTCTTGAGTACGCTCAGCGAGCGCATATCCAACAGCTTACCGCCTAGCCACGTCCCGAGCGCGAGAATGCCCACCCCGTTGGCCAGCGCAATCAGGCCGAGCAGCCGGACCGACCATATGGGCGAGGACTCGAACATGCCCGAAATACCCATGACGATTGCCAGGACGCCGGTGGGCAGGAAGGTCAGCGGCGTGCCGAGCATCTGCACGAACGGGAAGAATCCCTGGGCCACCGCGCGCCCCTGCGGTGTGGAGAACGGCTTGTCGATGGGAGGCACCGGGTACATGAGCACCACGGAAAGCACCTCGGCCAAACCGAGGCTCGCATAGGACAGGCCCAGTGCCATGCCGACGAGCGCCATGTCGAGGGAGGCCAGATCACCGTCCCTCCAATCGCCGGTGAACACGAAGATGCCCAAGGCCAGCGTGAGGATGTACGCCGTGGCCAGCGACGCCAGCAGATGGACGCGACCCTTGCGATCGGTGAATCCGCTCACACCGGCGATCACCTCCATGGTGTAGCCGCGCCCGTCATAGGCCAATCCGTTGCCCTCTCCCAGGAACATGAACCAGCTGCCCATCGCCAGTCCCATCCAGATCACCGGGGTGACCCCGTGCGACTGGAATCCCATGAGCACCACAAAGAGGAGCGGCATGATGAACAGCATGGTCTGGCGGGCGTCACGTTTGAGGTAGGTGAACAGCCTGGCGGCGATCGCGCCGGACGGGGAGTCGGCCATGCGCGCGAAGGCGCCAAGGCCCTTGGCGGAGGCCGTTGTGGACGCCCGAGCGGATTGGCCCGCAGACATGCCCGCGGTCAGACGATCGTGGCGCAGGCAGGCCGTGGAGCCCATGAAGCACAGGATCACCGTGGCGACAAGGATCAGCACGCGCGCGGCGAACGGTCCCCAATCGCCCCGGAAGGCGTCGAAGGGCAGCTGGAAGGCGGCGCCGAATGGGGTCCACGAGACGACATCGGAGACCACCAGCAGGGACTCGACGCGCACGCTGACCGTCTGCACGGAGCCGTCGATGGCCGTGCGGGCGGTCAACGCGCCGCCGACCTGACTGAAGAGGATGACGGCGAGCACCACGATGGCGTAGAACAGATTCTTGCCCCGAGCGGAGCGCACCAGCGAACTGACCGCGGCGACGACCAGCTTGGACAGGCTCATCGCGACGACCACGAACAGCGGGGCGGCGATGATCTGCCCGATCACCGCGGCCGATCCAAGCCCGCGGTATGCGAGCGCCCACAGCATCATGCCAAGAACGCCCACGATGGCCGGCATGCCGGACAAGCCGGCCAGAAGCAGCCCCAGACTCAGCGTGCGATCGGGGATGCCGTACAGCGCGAATTTACCGGGGGTCAGCGTGGATCCCTGACCCAGATACAGCAGCTGGAACAGGATGATCATGAGCACAAGAACGCTGCCGACGAACACCACGGCCGCGTTGAGGGAGCCGAGGAAGGCCGCATCGTCGCCGATGGGCAGCAGGCCCGCCATCCAGCCGGCGATGGCCGCGCCGATCACCACGGACACGGCTATGACGGCGGTGATCACGTATCCCACGGTCTGCGCGACCGATTTGCGCATCGCCGCGAAGGTGAGGGCCCAGCGCAGGCGGACGATGGTGGCGATGGATTCGGTCATCGGAGGGCCTCCGGGGTCTGGGCCGGCTGACTTGGAACCGCGGGCTGACCGGATGCCGCCGGCTGACCGGGTACCGCGGGCTGACCGGGCGCAGTCGGTTGGTCGGGCGCCGCGGGTCCGGATCCCGCGCCGCCGTCGAGCCAATCGAGCTTTGCCGCCGCATGACGCCCGCCGACCAGCGCCATGAACCGGTCCTCCAGCTCGCCGCCGGCCGCGACCTCATCCACCGTGCCGGCCGCGCACACCTGTCCGCGGTTGACGATCGCCACATGCGTGCACATCTTCTCCACCAGGGCCATCACGTGCGAGGAGATGATCACCGTGCCACCGGTGCGCGCGTACTCCACCAGAATGTCGCGCAGGTTAGCGCTGGAGACCGGATCCACGGCCTCGAAGGGCTCGTCGAGGACCAGAATGCGCGGGCTGTGGATCATGGCGGTGGCCAGACAGATCTTCTTGGTCATGCCAGCCGAATAGTCGACCACCATCTTTCCGGCGGCGTCCTTGAGGTCGAAGGCGGCGAGCAGATCGTGCGCGCGGCGGACCACCTCGTCCCGCTTCATGCCGCGCAGCATGCCGGCGTAGACCAACAGCTGCAGGCCGGTGAGCCGGTCGAAGATCTGCTCGCCCTGCGGCATTACGCCAATCTCCCGCTTGGCCCGGTTCACATCGCTCCACACATCGTGGCCCAGAATCATCACCGATCCCGCGTCCGGCCTGAGCAGACCGGTGGCCATGTTGAGCGTGGTGGTCTTGCCGGCGCCGTTGGGCCCCACAAGCCCGTAGAACGATCCGACCGGGATGTCCAGCGCCAGACCGTTGACCGCCACCTTGCGATCGAAAGCCTTGACCAGTCCGCGGATCGAGACGGCTGCGGCCGGATTCGGCGGGACGGGCGCAGGCATGAATGGACCGGGGACGGGTTGGCCAACAGATGCGGCCGAAATGTCGTATGTCATGTCTCAAGCCTAATGCACGACCGGCTGGATCGCCGGCAAGTTCATGCGGAATTCATGCGCGGTCCGATTCCACCTGTCCGATTCCACCCTGTCCGATTCCACCCCCAAGTCCGAAATTGGATGCGATTTCGGACACATTCCGGCCCTCCCGCGTCCGAAGTCACCGCCACTTCCCACTTGGGATGCGAATCCGGACACATTCCGACCCCCTCGTGTCCGATTCCGCACCCATTTTCGAGACTGGGTGCGATTTCGGACACAGCCCGTCTCCCCGCGTCTGTCTCCCCGTGTCCGATTTCGCACCCAGTCTCAGAATCGGATGCGATTCAAGACACATTCCGGCCTTCCCACGTCCGATTTCGCACCCAAATCCGAAATTGGATGCAATTCCGGACACATTCCGGCCTTCCTGTGTCCGAAATCACCACCGGATGCCCATGCGCATGGCCACGCCCACGAACCAGCAGGTCGCGCATGCGGTCATGAGCATCGCCAGACCCACGATCTGCAGCAGGGGCAGGAAAATCGCCGCCGCCACCGCAACCGTCATGCTGGATACGGTCAGTATCAAAGCCACGTGGAATTCAACGTCAAGCCTGCTCATCAACGCCTCCTTGCGTCCGACCGCCCGATCATCCTGCATTGGATGATCGGAAAACGGCTGCGATTCCAAGGATACACGCCATCGGCCCCGGCTGTTCTTATGCCTCGCCTTCGGCCCTGCAATTAGGGACTCGCCCTACGGGCGAGGCTCAATACGACCTTCGCCGCCTTGCTGAGCCGTCAAGACGGCAACCCTGTGGGTTGCCGGTAGGCGAAGTGAGCAACCGCTAAGGTTGCGAAGGTCGGCTTTGCCGACACGCTCAGGCTGACGCTACGCGGAGCCCACCGGGCTCCGCGCTTAACGCGTCAGCCCTTATGCACAATCGGCTTCCATTCGGGCTTGGCGAAGATGGCTTGGAAGGAGATGACCACGTAGCTCAGCGCGAAGATCGGGAAGCTCAGGCAGTAGGCGAACAACTCCTTGTTGCTCGCGCGGATCTTGTCGCGCTCGGCGATCACGGTCATGGCGGCGAGCAGCATCATCGTGAGCATCGAGACCACCACACCCATGCCCCATCCGTTCACGGCTCCCAGCTGGCTGGACCACGAAACGAACCCCAGGGCGGCGAACAGCGCGCCCAATGCAAGCCTCAGGGCCGTCAGCACCATGAACGGGCAGACCAGCAGCGTCAGATCGAGCGCGGAGAAGTCGCGCTCCTGAATGCCGTGGCGGATCATCGCCGCGCCATAGTAGCGGAACACCTGCAGGTAGCCCTTGCTCCACCGAACGCGCTGCCGCCAGCTCTGGCGGAACGACGTGGGCTGCTCGTCGTACAGGATCGCGCTGCCGCAGTAGCCGATTCGATCGCCGTGCAGCACGCAGTCCATGGTGAATTCCATATCCTCGGTGAGCAGGTGGAACTTCCAGCCGTTGTTGCGCTCCATGATCTCGCGCGAGAACATGAAGCCGGTGCCGGCCACATGGCAGCTCGAGCCGATCACCATGCGCGAGGAGTTGACGAACCGGGACTCCCTCAGGAACCACAGCGCGGTGCCGGAGGACACCCAGTTCTCGTTGAGGTTCACCGAGTTGCGGTAGCTGGTGAGGACCTTGAAGCCCGACTGGAAGGCCTTGTTCATCTCCTCCACGTAGTGGTGGTCGAGCCGGTTGTCCGCGTCGAACACAAAGAAGGCGTCGTACTGCGAGGCCCTGCCTTGATCGGCCATGTTGTCCAGCAGGTAGCTCAACGCATAGCCCTTGCCGATCTGCTCTTGGTTGAACCGCTCCACCACATTGCAGCCCATCGATCGGGCGATGTCCGCAGTGTTGTCCGTGCAGTTGTCCGCCACGATCCAGATGTCGATGAGATCGCGCGGATAGCTCTGCGACTGCAGATCGCCGATCAGATTCCCGATCACCGCCGACTCGTTGCGGGCGGAGATCAGCACCGCGTACCGCTTGTCCATCGGCGCGTCCGGGAATGCCTCGGGCTTGGCGAAGAAGGAGACCAGCACGTATGCGGCCTGATAGGCGACCACGCAGAAGCCGAGCAGCGTGATCAGCCAGTCGAGCACGTTGAGGATCGCCATCAGCGCCAGCCCCCGCGCGGGTTGTCCGTGGAGGCGGTTGCGTGCGGATCCGCGGAATCCGGGGCGCCGGCGGGATCATCGGACGATTCCCCGTCCCCGTCCGCAACGCCCTTCAGACCGATCGCTTTGCCCTTGCCCGAACCGGCGTCGGCCGCGCGCAGCGGAATCGCCACGGTTTCGGAGGCATCCAGATCCTCTGCGGTGGGCATGTTGTAGACCTTGCGCTTGAGATCGTCAAGCTCCTCCTCCACCATCACGCGCTTGCTGGAACCCTGCGCGGCGCGGGGCATGTGGTGGATGATCGTCTCCGCGCCTTCCACGAGCTTGGATTTCTTGGTGGGCTTCGGATCGTTCAGCAGCGGCGAGTCGATGAGCTCGTACCGCTTGGTGTACACGGTGAAGATCGCCTGGAAACTCGCGGCCACGGGCAGCGCCAGGAACGCGCCGAGCGCGCCGAACAGCGAGCCCAGGGCCAGCACCACAAGGAAGGAGACGGCCGCGTTCAGATCCATGGTCCGCTGGGAGATCATGGGGCTGAGGATCATGTTCTCGATCTGCTGGTAGATGATGATGTACACGAGCACGCCCACCGCATACCACAGGCCGCCGTTGATCCAGGCGAACAGCACGGGCAGCGCGCCGCCGATGTACGTGCCGACCGTGGGCACGAACTGCGCGGTGATGCCGCAGAACAGAGCCAGCGGCAGCCAGTACGGCACGTTGAGTATTTCAAGGAAGATGGCCGTGCACACCGCGTTGATGATGGCCAGGATGCCGCGGGAGAACAGGAAGTTCGAGATCTGGTCCTGCAGCACCTGCCAGATGAGCACAAATCGGCGCTGGCTGTCCGGACTGAGCCACTGGCACAGGCTGCGGCGCATGGCCGGGCTGCCCGCGGAGATGTAGTAGGTGACCAGGGCCACGGTCATCACGTCCAGCAGCAGGGACATCACGCTGCCGAGCGTGGTGGCGGCCTGCGAGGCGAAGTTGGTCACCCACGAGGTCTGGATGTTGTTGATGATCTCCATGCCGAGATTCTGCATGGCAGGCATGCGGAACGTGGTGTTCGCCGCCACGAACGCGGCGATCTGTTCATACGCCGCAGGCAGGCTTTTGATCAGGTTGGCCATCTGGGAGATGAACATGTTGCCGAACATGCCCAGCAGTCCGATGATGATCACCACCAGCCCCACAAGCGTGACGCCGGACGCCGCACCGCGCTTCCAACCATGCTTGACGAGCATGAGCACCACCGGCTCGACCGCGAGCGCGATGAACATGGAGATGACGAGATCGACGACCAGATATTCGAGCTTGCCCGCCGAACGCCAGACGATGATCGCCGCGAAGACGGTGATCACCGTGTACAGCAGGCCCCTCGTGAACCATTCCGGTGGTCTGCGAGGATCCCCCTTCGCCGGAAACACCGACGCCAGATCGAACTGCCTGTCCTGCCCGCGGTTGTTCTGTTCGCTCATGGGCTCCATTATTGTGAGGTTCGCTGACAATGCGCTGGGCGGGCCGACCGATACAGTTGAACCATGCTCAAGGTTTCGATCATCATTCCCGCATGGAACGAGGAGGAACGCATCAAGGACTGCCTGACGTGCGCCACCCTGCAGACCCTCATGCCCTACGAGGTCATCGTGGTGGACAACAAGTCCACCGACCGCACCGTGCAGATCGTGGAGAAGTTCATCGCCGACCATCCCGGCACGCCGGTCAAACTCATCCATCAGGACGCCGAACAGGGACTCATCCCCACGCGCAACGCCGGTCTCAACGCGGCCACCGGCGACGTGCTGGGCCGCGTGGACGCCGACTGCATGCTCAAGCCCGACTGGGTGGAGGTGGTCACCGGCATCTTCACCGAGGATCCGAAGGCGATGGGCGCCGCCGGCCCGGTGGTCTACTACGACATGCCGCTCAAGAAGACGGGACTGCGGGGAGACAACCGCACCCGCCGCCTGATCTACCGCGCCGACGGCAACAAGACCATGCTGTTCGGCTCGAACATGGCCCTGCGCGCCACCGCATGGAAGGCGATCGCGAACGAGGTGTGCCGCGACTACGAGGACGTGATGCACGAGGATGTGGATATCTCCCTGCACCTGCTCGGCAAGGGGTTCAAAACCGTTTACTCCCCGCGCATGATCGTGGGCATGAGCGCCCGCCGCATGACCTCCGGATTCGTCTCGTTCAAGCACTACACGGACCGGTTCCGCAACACGTTCGCCGCGCATCCGCGCCACACGCGCGTGTTCAAGCCGGAGTATCTGCTGCGCGTGATGTGGCCGTTCATCCACTTCCTCTACCCCATCTACCAACGGCAGATGGAACGCGAGCACATCGACTGCGCGGCCGCGGTGTGGCGCGACGAACAGCGTCGCATCCGCGCCGGCGCGAGCAAGCTCACGCACTAGACGCGCTGAGCCAGGCACGCTGAGCCAGGCACGCCGGGTACGCCGGGCGCGCAAACGCAGGAAGGGCTCCCCACCATGGCGGCGGGGAGCCCTTCCACTATGTTCAATGGACAATCGGATCGGCCGATCGACTCATGCGATCGGATCCGACCGTCCCACGGATCACATCAGGCTCTTGTAGATAGCCAGAATGTCCTCCTCGGTGGCCTTGCGCGGGTTGCCCGGGGTGCACACGTCGTTGAAGGCGTCGTGGGCAAGCGGGACCAGATCGGCCTCGGTGGCGCCGACCTCGGAGATCTTGGTCGGGTTCTTGAGGTCCACGGTCAGCTTGTGGACGGCCTGCACGGCCTCCTCGCGGACGGTCTCAAGGTCGCCGGTGAAGGCGTCGGCCACACCGAACGCGTCGGCGATGTCGCGGAACTTCTCACCGGTGTAGTCCTTGTTGTACTCCATGACCGGGGCCAGCAGGATGCCGTTGGCAACGCCGTGGGCCACGCCCAGACGGCCGCCCAGCGGGTGGGCCATGCCGTGCACCAGGCCGAGGCCGACGTTGGAGTAGGCCATGCCGGTGATGTAGGAGGCGTAGGCCATCTGCTCGCCGGCCGGCACGTCGCCGTCGGCGGACTTGGCCAGGTTCTTGGCGATCATGCGGATGGTCTGCATGGACAGGCAATCGGACAGCGCCCAGGCGCCCGGGGTGATGAAGCCCTCGATGGCGTGGGTCAGGGCGTCAAGGCCGGTGGCGACCTTCAGGCCGCGCGGCATGGAGTCGGTCAGATCCGGGTCCACGAAGGCGACGATCGGGATGTCGTGCGGGTCGACGGCCACGAACTTGCGCTTGTTCTTGGTGTCCGTGATCACGTAGTTGATGGTGGTCTCGGACGCGGTGCCGGCGGTGGTGGGCACGCCGAAGATCGGGACGGACGGGTTCTTGGTGTCCGCCACGCCCTCAAGGCTCAGCACGTCACCGAACTCCGGGTTGGCGGTGATGATGCCGATGCCCTTGCAGGTGTCCTGCGGGGAGCCGCCACCCAGACCGATCAGGAAGTCAGCGCCGGAGGCCTTGAAGCGCAGCACGCCGTCCTGGATGCACTCAACCGGCGGGTTCGGCTTGACGTTGTCGAAGACGTCGTAGGGCAGACCGGCGGCGTCGAGCACGTCGGTGACCTTCTTCACGGTGCCGGTCTCGAGCAGGACCGGGTCGGTGACGATGAACGCCTTCTTGAAGCCGTGCTTCCTGGCGACCTCGGGGATCTCCTTGATCGCACCGCGGCCGAAGTACGCCGTCTGGTTGAAGATCATACGATAGACCATGAATATGCTCCTTTGCTTTGTCATTGCTGGGTTTTGCATCACTTGGCCCATTCCAAATGACACAAGCAATGACACATTTTTCTTGTTGTCGGTTCCAGTATAGCGCCGTGCGCGTACCTATCCCGGTATTTGCCATTGTGTGATGTAGCTCACATTTTTGGGGTGTGATGTATCTCACACTTTTCAAATCCGTTCGTCGGGGGCCGGGTTTTTGCGTTTTCCTCGTTGTACCGGGGTTTTCCGGGTTTTGCTCTCCTCGATATAGGGATAGTGACGCACGGGAAAGGCCCGCGCGAATAGACAGAAAGGTTTTGACATGTCTGATGTTGTTTCCGCCGTGGTGTACCCCGGCAAGCTGAACCTCACTGCTCAGCAGTTCGAGCAGATCTTCGGATGGCAGTTCTCGGCCAATACACGTGTGGAGGCCACTAGCCCCATCGTTGAATGGGAGGACAAAAAGCCCACGGACAAGAAGAAGTTGTTCGACGGAAAGCCTGCGTATGAGGCTCGCGGGCTGGAGGCGGCCGCGTTGGATCCGACCACCGGTGAGCATGAGCTTCAGGTGAAGGGTGTCAAGGTGCGGGTGCGTCAGCCCGTATCTATCCCCCGCTGGACCGCCTTCGTGCCTGAGGGGAACGTGACGGTCACGTTCTCGGCCTTCAACGGCACCTTGAATTGCTCGGTGCTTGTCGACAATCTTGTTCCGGTTCAGAGGCCGCAGGCCAAGTGATGAAGCAAGGGAAGGGGGCTGGCTGAGACTGGCCCCCTCCTCGTAGGGGAAGGCTATGAAATGGTTGAGTATGTTGCTTTGCCGTTCGACGTGAACCGCATCTATCCGCTGGCCGTCTGCCTCAAAGGCACCGGCGTCTCGGTGGCTGAGTTCGTTGAATGGGCTGATCGGAAGGGCATTCCTTCTCACTCCTATCAGGCCGATGGTTCGTACATCGAAAGAACCGTTTCCGAGGATGCGTTTCAGGGGCTGTTCGAACCGGTGGGGGTATTGAACGCCGTGGAGCGATTGAAGGAGGAGCGCGGAGCGCGACTGGAAGATGTGGAGATCGAGGAATGACGCTGTTTCTGGTCGGGTTCGTGTGCGGTGCGGTAGCCGCATTGGTCGGTGTCGTTGTGGAAAGGAAATGTCATGGGAAAGCCGAGGCAGGACGGAAAGGAAGCCGTGAAGTTCTGGGTGGATCCATCCCTGAAGGACGAGTTGTATCGGGACGTAGGCCGGGGGCGTCGGTTCGAGACGCTGACCGAGCTGATGATCTGGCTGGTCGAGGAGTACGTGAACGGCCAGGAGGAGCAAGCCCCCCAGCGCCGGGAACGGATGCCTCAAGGGAACCCGAACGGTCTGGCCTCGGTGATGCTCGATTCACCAGAGCCGGGTTCGAGGATTGGAGAAAGGCCTATCGGGCAAGGACGCAGGCCCCGGCGTCGCATGAGCTTCGGAGAGGAGAACGGCAATGAGTATCGGTGAGTGGCTGACGCACCCGCGTTGGTCCGATGCGTCGTGGTGGACGATGTGGGTCACGGTGCCTGTTCCGGGCTGGGTGTTGGGCCTGATAGCGCTTCTTGTTCTGGCCGTTGTTCTTTGGGCTTGCAAGGCCGAATCGGATCAAGCGAAACGCAAGGAGAAGGAGAACGAGCGGTACTGGGCCGATCGCGAGCGGCTTGAGGCTGAGGGGCGGGAGAAACCCTTCGGGCTTTGAGTCGGCTGGACACCTACGAGGCTACGGCACTGTTGGTGGTGCTGTACGTATCCCCGCGCGTAGGTGGAGCGACCCGCTGTGTCGGTTCGCGCGTATTGGGGGAATGAGCTGGAAGGGGCCGGGTCATCGAGACCGGGGCTATGCGTGGTCTTTCGGGACTGGGCTGGTGTCGGGCCGACGCCCGGCCCTCGTCCTTGGAAAGGAGAACGACGGATGTATGAGATTGACGGGGTGTTGTATTTGTCAGCGGCGAGTTTCGCGAGGCTCCTTGGCAGAGACCCGGCACGTGTGAAACAACTGCGGATCGCGGGGCGCTTCGATGGATGGTGCATCAGGCACGGCGGACGCTGGCTGTACCGGCTGGATGAAGCGCAGGCCTTTGCACGGAACCACGGGAAATGATCACATGGATCCGGGTGGTGAAGTTGCCACGGAGCCGCCGCCGTGCGGCGGCTGGCCTGAAAGGCCTTGCTACGTGGCAACTTCATACAAATATGCTGAAAACCCTTGTGGGAGTAGGCCTCGCGGGGCATTGGAACTTCATACAGATTTTGCCTGAACTTCATACAAATCGGCTGAACTTCATACAGAAAAGAGGCCGATATAGGGCTGGGAAGAAATAGAAAAAGCCCCTTGGAGATGGGTTCTCCGCAGGGCACTGAAACAGAAAGGTTTCGACATGAAGAAGTATATCCGGCAGGACGATGGATCCATCGTTGTGAAGCGCGTGGAAGGCCGTGGTAGGGGCAATTCGGCATTCCCGGTGCCGTGGGACAATCCGGAAGATGATTTCGATGATGCGGAGTCCTTGGGCTGGCGCTGGCTATATGCCGAGGGATGCCGTAGTGTTTGCGACAAGGCTATGTTCCGTCCATCTGCATCTCAGGCCGCAATCGCAATGCAGAAGGATCTGGATGGCAAGGAAAATCCCCGGTACTTGGGCAGTCAATGTCAGTCGTTCTTTTTGACCGTGCCGGTCTGGTCGCTGGGTGGGGAGGATTTGACGTATCCCGTAGGAGATGAACGTCGGTATATGAAGGCCGTTTCAAGGCTGAAGGCCATTCTCGATAGGGGCAAGAATTGGGAGTGGGAATTTCAGATTGAGCTGGGGTCGAATTCCAGTACGACGGGCAAGGCTCCGTATGCTCATGCCCAGATGGTTGTGTACACGCCGCGTATAGACGGCTCGAAGTTCTTGAAGTTCTTTCCGTATGACATCTACTGTCGGAGGACAACGAAAAAAGAAGCGGCTGATCTGTATTGCCGCAAGGAAGACACGCGAGTCGCTGGCCCGTATATGTCGGACGGGTTTGTGATGGGAGGCAAGCAAGGTCAAAGGGAAGATCTCGTGGCTCGTGATGAGGCACGAGAAAAGGCTTTCGAAGGCACGGATCCGGATGAGTTGATAGCTCAGGATCTGTCGCTGACTACCTACGCAAGGGACTTGGATAGAGCGTATGCCGCTGGCATGAAGCATCGGGCATGGAATAGCGGCATGAGGGATGTGGACATTCTATGTTTCGTTGGGAAGCCGGGTGCGGGAAAGTCGCTGTATGCGCGTTGTCTCGCAAAGCGCCGGGGGCGGTCATATTTTGAAGCGCAGGGGGCAAACCCGTTCGATGACTACTCCGGTCAGGAGACGGTCGTATGGGATGAGTTCGGTCGTGGCTGGGTACCGCCACTGGGAGACATCACCCGTTGGTACAACGGCGCTCCGGGAACAAAGCTCAGTGCTAGGTATCACGACAAGTACGCGCTATTCACGCTGTTGATCGTCACGTCCAACGCGGCTATGCCGAGTTGGTATTCGGAAGAGGATCTGGCCCATGACGGTGATGGTGCGCTGGCCCGTCGTGTTTCAACGGTGGAAGTGACGCTGGATGATGATTTCGATACGGTGAGGTTCACGCAGGTGTCGGGGCCGGTCTGGCCTGACCTACCACAGTCGGAAAGCATCCTGTCCATGATGCAGGAGCTGGGCTATTCCGAAAAGCGGCTGGCCGGGCAGGTAGCGAAGAGGGATGGTCAGGTAGCGGATCTGCAAGCGAAACAAGCGAAGGCACAGGCTGATGGAGATTGGGATGAAGTGTGATTCCCGTTCGTAGCGGCTCCGATGTGCTGATGTTCTCGGTTTCTGCCTCGCCGGGTGTCGAGGTGCGGGATGCGCCCTCGGGTCGAGGAAAGGAACGAACGGACAAATGAGGTGGCCTTTGCCGGAGTCCTTGTTTGTCCGTTCGTTCCGTCGACCCGTTTCGGGTGCGTCCGTGGCCTCGGCTGATCCGGGTGTGGCAGGGGCCGGGGTGCTGGTGTGTGGGGGCCGCAGACGAGCGGGGTTGAGGAACGCTGAAATCGAACCATCAACCAAGGCAAAGTGTGTGCTTGTTGCTGGTGAAGGGTCGGAACGCTGGAAAGCGATTCCGGCCTTTTTCGATACCCTGTACAGACATGGGCTGAAATCGGCTCTCAGGCTCGGGTGGTCTTCCTCCGTATCCGGCTCGTGCTTTGCCTTGGTTTGAGACCATCTGCGAGTCTGCGTAGCTCCTCCACTGTGTCTTTGGGCTGGGCCTGTCCGGTGATGCGGATCGGCTGGGGCTTTCGCTTGCGTTGGTCTATCCATTGCGCGGCTGTCATGTCCTTGTTCGGTTCGCCGTGGTAGAGCAGTGCGTCATCGACAAGCTCGATGGCTTCGCGTCGTTTCGCTTTCGTCGTCTGGGTATAGCGATCGGTCACGCTTGGCCGGGCATGTCCCAGTAGGTCTTGACGCACGGCAAAGTCGATGCCCTCCATCTCCAAAATCGATGCGAAAATATGCCGGTTGTCGTGCTGTCTCCAGCGGTATGAGGTATAGCCTCCTTTGCTCCATTGGGTCTTGTCGAGCGGGTCAGCGGGATTCAATTCGCTGTTGTAGAAGGCTCGCTGGATGATGTTCCATTGCTCCCCCGTGTAGCTGGGCTTGAGCGGGGTTCCTCGTTGGGTATGGAAAACGAGATCGTTTGGGTCTGGATGCGCCGGGCGTATGGCCCGTAGTGCATCCTCCACACGTCGGGGCATATGTATAGTTCGCTGTGACGAGTCGGTCTTGCCATAGGGTTGCTCCCGGCGTTTCCCACCTACCTCGATGACGGTACCCTCGACACGTATCGACTCGTGCGTGGCCCGCAGATCCACGCAACCCCACCTCAGACCGCATACCTCACCACGTCTCAAGCCGCATACAAGCTCGATGAGAAAGAACGCGTACCAACGTCGGTGATAGGCATTGTTCGGGTCGCTGAGCCACCAGAGCAGGTGTCCCGCATGACGGATCCAGTCCTCCACGTATCGCTCTTGGGACTCGCGCACCTTCGGCTTGCTTTCCGTCCTGAGGTACTGCGCGGGGTTCTTTCCCCTTGGCAACCATCCCATACGCTCGGCATAGCCCCAGATGCCCTGAATGAACCTTGCGATGCTGGGGTGGCCGTCCACGATGGCCTGTAGCTCCTCCGTCGTGTACTCCGCAATGGGTTTGTCTGGACGTTCGGCACCGTTGGGTCGTAGGTGATTGTCGATCTCGCGCCGGTAGATGTCGCGGCTGGAGTCCGCGATGTTCTTCAGATCCTTCTCTTCCCACCATCCATCAATAGCCTCAGACAACCTATGCTTTCGGCTACGTACTGGTCGGGGGGTTTCGAGCCTGCGCTGGACGTTCCTCTGTAGGGCAAGGATCGCGGCCTGCCGCGCGGCGTCCTTCTCTATCTGCGGGGCGTCATCCGATGGACGAGGGGCAAACCCTGTGATGAATCGACGCCGCCCTTCAGCGTCGTAGTAGTACCGCACTGCCTTGTACACGGGTCGGTGATTGTTCATTGTCTCTACGACACAGTCGTGCCCCGCGAGGCCGTCCTTTTTTCGCATGGTTTGAGTGTACCACAATGACACAATCAATGACACAAAAAGTTGCGCTTTTGCGCAACGTCAGGAAGAAGAAATGGCTATTTTTCAACGATTCAGTATATGGGATGCAAAATCATCCTGTAAACCATAATGCTCTCCTTTAAGCTGTTTACCGTTTCACTGTCCATCGTGGGCGTTCACCACATGGTGATTGCCAACGTTTTCCATACTAGTCCGGCGCCTGAGCGTTCCCTGAACCAGCGCGGGAAAATTTGAACAAGAATCCCAGATGTTGGGATTGCAGGGGGCTCTGCGATTCACGCCCCCGCACTCCGTCCCCTCCCCGCCATCCGATCTGCTCACTGTGCGCCCCCGCGCGCGCAGAATGAGCAAATCCATTGTCCTGCAGCCGATTTTGGCCCGTCACGCATCGGATCTGCTCATTCTGCCCTCAACCGCCGGCAGAATGAGCAGATCCGATGTGGCAGGACACGCGAAACCGCATACGAAACCACAGCACGCGAGACCGCGTCTGCAAGATCTGCCAGAAAGTCGCCACATTTGCGGACTTACTGGCGGATCTTGCAGCACAGCGGCTCCAGAAGCCCGCTCAGATGCAAATTCCGCCAGAAAGACGGCAACACGGGAAACTTGCTGGCAGATCTTGCATACGCGCCCCACCGGCCATATGGGCGTGTCGCGATACCTTTTCGGCTCCTTTTGCCATTAAATGTGCTGGGTTTATGCTGGGCTACCGGGTTTATGCTGGGCCGGCCCCGAATATGCGAAAACCCCGAAAGCCAAGTATTGCAAGGCTTGCGGGGTTTCCCGTGGTGGCTCCGAGCGGCATCGATCCGCTGACCTAGCGATTTTCAGTCGCTCGCTCTACCAACTGAGCTACAGAGCCAGAGAATAGCTATTGACCATTCCAGCGACCCCGGCCGGACTTGAACCGGTGACCTCCGCCGTGACAGGGCGGCGCTCTAACCAACTGAGCTACGGGGCCGTGTTAACTTCGCTTGTGCGAGGCAACGAATGAATATATTACAGGAAATGAGTCATCGCGCAAGTCGAGTCAACATACGGCGTGTCTCGTTGGAATTCCGCCACTTTCCCGCAACAGCTCAGGCCACCAGAGCAACCGCGGAGCTCACGTATTGGGTCGTCAAACCCTGCAGAGCGCCCGAATCCATGATGTCGCCATAGCCGTAACCGCGGGGACCGTCGTAGTAGTACCCGTTCTGCATCGCATAGCCCAGCGCATACACGAACAGGGCGATGAACAGCACGATGAGCACCGTGCAGACCGCGCCCACCGCAATGCCGGCGATCGCAAGGCCCTTGCTCTTCTCGCCGGACTTGTTGATCTGAAGCAGCGCGATGATCGACACGACCAGACCTGCCGGTGGGATCACGAAGGAGAGAATGAAACCCACGATCGACATGACGTTCCAACGCTGCATGGGCGGATAATAGCCGGCATAACCGGGATAGACGGGCTGGGGGCCGGGCTGATAGCCAGGCTGCCCCGGCTGCGGCGCATAAGCTCCGTACATGGGAGCACCCTGCGGAGGAACAGCACCCTGCGGAGGAACCGAGCCGGCCCCCTGAGACGGAATTGCCCCCTGAGGCGCGGACCCATACGCACCATAGGCTGGCTGCTGAGGCTGGGCCGTTTGCTGAGACTGGGCAGTCTGCTGCGACTGCGCGTATTGGGCCGGCTGATTCGCCTGCTGCGGCTGGGCCGGCTGGCCGCCGGTCTGGGATTGGGCCTGGGACTCGGAAGAGGACTGGAACGGCTGCTGCGGCGTTCCATCATTGTGATTGGCATTGTTTTCGCTCATGCCCCCAGTGTGGCAGACGTCGCTGGGACTGGGCTGGGAAACGGCTGAGGGCGCAACGGGGACATCACCCCATCGCGCCCTCGGTCTCATCAAGCCGGCAAATCGGTTCAACACACCGGCTCAGCACACCGGATCAGTCGGTCTGCTTCCAGTTCTCCACATCGATGTGATGCTGCGGGTTCGCCTGCCAGGCGTCCCACGCGGACTTCACGATGTCCTCGACGTTGTACTTGGCGTGCCAGCCCATCTCCTCGTTGATGCGCTTCGGGGAGCCGATCAGGTGCGGCGGATCGCCGGCGCGGCGGCCCTGCACATGCTCCTGGAACGGGATGCCGGTGACCTTCTTGAGCTCGTCGACGATCTGGCGCACGGAGGTGCCCTCGCCGGTGCCCACGTTGAAGGCGTCGTACTTGCGCTCGTCGCGGTCGAGGTAGTTCAGGGCGGCCAGATGCGCGTCGGCCAGATCGGAGACGTGGATGTAGTCGCGCACGCAGGTGCCGTCCGGGGTCGGGTAGTCGTCGCCGAAGATCAGCGGGGCCTTGCCCTTCTTCAGACGGTCGAGCAGCATGGGGATGAGGTTGAGGATGGCCGGATCCTCAAGCTCCACCGGGCCGCAACCAGCCACATTGAAGTAGCGCAGCGCGCAGAAGCGGATGCCGTAGCGGCCCTCGCAGGCGCGGGCCATCCACTCGCCGAACAGCTTGGTCTGGCCGTAGGGGTTGATGGGGAGCATGGGGACCACGTCTTCGGGCACCACGTCGACCGGCGGGACGCCGTAGGTGGCGGCGGAGGAGGAGAAGACGAGTTTGCGGGCGTGCTCGGACTGGGTCATGCCGACCAGCACGTTGAGCATGCCGTTGAGGTTCTGCTGGTAGTACCACAGCGGCTTCTCCACGGACTCGCCCACCTGTTTGCGGGCGGCGAAGTGGATGACGGAATCCACGTTCTCGGCGTCGAGGATCTCGGCGAGGCGGTCGCCGGCGCCGGGGGCGGCGATGTCCATGCCATACAGGCGGGCGCCTTCAATGCGGGTGGGCTTGCCGTAGCTCAGATCGTCGACGACGACGACGTTTTCACCGGCCTGATGGAGAGCGTGGACCACATGGGCGCCGATGTAGCCGCAACCGCCCGTGACAAGAACAGTCATGTCTAAGCCTTTCGTAGGGAGCGCAACCAAATGTTCGATTTTGCTCCGATTTGTTATCTTTTGACAGTTTTGAGTATAGCATGCAATGGGCGCGCAAACCGCGGTTTGTCGGGTGGTTACAGGATGTTTAAGAAAGATTTTCCATCGAACAAGCGAACACGGACCACACCGTCAGACCATATATAAGGAGCGTAGCATGGCGTTGAACGAAGAGGCGGGGACCGAGCGCGTCGGATCGGCCGAACGCGAGGATTTCGGCGAGCTGATGCGCAAGCTGCACCCGGTCAAATCCTTCGTGCGCCGATCGGCCCGCTTGGACGACCGACTGCAGCGCGCATGGGACAGGTACGCCGATCATTTCCTGCTCAGCCTGCCTCAGGGCGATCGCGATCTTGAAGTGGCCGCCGGATTCACCTTCGACCGCGACTTCGTGCGCAAGGCATGGGGCAACGATCACGATCTGATCATCGAGGTGGGCAGCGGACAGGGCGAGAACGTGGCGGCGGCCGCGGCCGCGCATCCCGAGCTCAACTTTCTGGCCCTGGAGGTGTACGATCCCGGCGTGGCCCACGCGCTGCTCTTCGCCGGACGCGACGGCCTGGAGAATCTGCGCATCGCACAGGTGGACGCGCAGGAGTTCTTCGGTCATCTGGGCGCCGGCGTGGCGCGCGAGATCTGGACCTTCTTCCCCGACCCGTGGCCCAAGATGCGCCACCACAAGCGCCGCATCGTGCAGTCCGGCTTCGCCGCGCAGGTCCGCCACGCGCTTGCCGAAGGCGGCGTCTGGCGCATCGCCACGGACATCGAGGACTATGCGCTGCACGTGCACGAGGTGATGGACGGGGACGCCGGATTCGAGAATGCCGGCACGATCACCGTGAGTCTGCCCACCGAGCACGTGGGCAAGGGCAACGCCGAGGACGCCGCCGCGCTCCCCCACGCCGATTTCACGGAATCGGAGCGCTTCGAGGGCCGAGTGCTCACCAACTTCGAGAAGAAGGGGCTCGCGGCCGGCCGAGTGATCCACGACTTCACCTACCGCAGGGCGTAGCCAATCCAGAGCTCGGCCCGGCCACGGGCTATCCTGAGACCCAGAAGGTAAAGCACTTTACTAAATATCGCAGGAGGTTGCCATGGCCACGCTCAAAGAGGTCGCCGAACGCGCCGGGGTGTCGCAGAGCACGGTATCCCGCCTGTTGAACGATCCATCCTTCTCCATCAAGGAGGAGACCCGGCGCCGCGTGCTGCGCGTATGCGAGGAACTGGGCTACCGCAATGTGTTCCGGCCGGCGATCGCGGTGCTGGACGCGCCGCCGAGCGGCGAGGAGCTGCAGGACGCCTACTTCGCCGAGCTGCGCGACATTCTGATCGAATGCGCCAAGTCGATGGAGCTGGATCGGCTGACGTTCATCCACTCCATCGACGAGCTGATCGAACGCGCCTCCGAGTTTGACGGGTTTGTATCGATCGGCGCGACCGTCTTTCCGGCGGACAGCCTGCGAGCGCTGCATGCCGCGCTGCCGCACGGCGTGTGCATCGACACGAATCCGGCGCCGCATCTGTTCGATTCGGTGCGCCCGGATCTGTCGCAGACCATGCTGGACGCCCTGGATGCGATGATCGCCGCCGGACGGCGCAGGATCGCGTTCATCGGCGGCGTGGGCAGCCTCATGGGCCTGCACGACTACCCGGAGGACATCCGCGAGGCGTCGTTCCGCCAGTGGGCCGCGCATCTGGGGCTCGACGTGGATGGTCTGGTGTACGCCACCGGCACGTTCAGCGTGGAGAACGGGTACAGGCAGGCCGAGCGGCTGGTGGCCGATCACCGCGCCGCCAACGTCAACGCCGGCAGCGCCATGCCGGACGGCCTGATCGTGGCGGCGGACGTGCTCGCGGTGGGCGTCCTGCAGGCGTTGAACGCGCTGCATGTGCGTGTGCCGGACGAGCTGGCCGTGATCAGCGTCAACAACCAGTCCATCGCCCGGTACACGTCACCGTCCCTGAGCTCGTACGCGATCGATCAGCACGAACTCGCGCGCACGGCCCTGAGCACGCTGATCGACGGACTCAAGCACGAGCGCGGGATCCGCCGCCATGTGCTGCTCACCACCGAGCTCGTGCCGCGGGCCAGCTTCACACCCGCGTCCCGCTAGACAAGCCGCACATCCACATCCAGAGTGAGCGGACGGGCGGCGGGAAGCCGGTAGGCGGCATGGACGGGCGCACCCCACGAGTCGTCGCCGCCCACGCCCATTTGGGCAGCCAACAGCCGCAGGTAGGTGTGGCGCGGCCGGGGCAGATCCTCCGGTCGGCGGGCGGCTTCAATGGTGTAGGTGTCCCACGGCAGCAGGCTGGCGGCGAAATGGCGGTCGCCATGCCGCTGGACGCGCAGGCCGTGGCCCTGATCGTCCGCAACCTCAAGCCATCGCACGTCCTCATGGTTGCCGGTTTCCTGAACCATGGGATACGGCGCGAACTCCGCCGCCGCGCGGGTATCCCAGATGCCAAGTCGTCCGCCACGCCTGCGATCGGCATAGGTCTCCTCGGGGCCAAGCCCGTAGTAGCGCAGGCGATCGTACTGGCTAGGCAGCTCCCATTCGATGCCGAATGCGGGCAGATCGGCCACGTCCTGCGCCGAGACGACGCCCGGATAGGAGACGGTGAGCCGCGCGCGCATCTTGGGCGCGATGCGGTAGGTGACGGCCACCGGCGTGCGGCGCTGATCGGCGAGCTCGTACTGGTATACGGCCGTCAGCCCGCCGTCGTCGGTCGCGTGGATCAGCGTGCCCGAGACGGTGGCATACCGGCCGGCGGCGAACCACACGGCTCGGTCGAACCCGGAATGGTTGCCCCGATCGTTGTCGGTCAGGGGACGGAAGGTGACCAGATCGGGCCGGCGCAGCACCATTTCCCGGCCATCGCGCCGCCATGAGACGATGCCGCCCTGTGTGCGGGAGAGCAGGATCTCCTCGCCGTCGCGCCGGATGCCCGCATTCCAACGACCAAGGGTGACCGTGGGCACGCATCGCAGGTCCATTGACGAAGTCTCGATGGCGTCGTCATCGCCATCGCCGCCGAACGTGCCGACGAGCTGGCCGAACGCCATCTCATAGCCCGCGGGCGCCCATGCGGTGGACTCGGCCAGACGCATGGAGACCTCATAGACCACCTCGTGCGCCGCGCCGGCGGACCGGCATGGCGACAGGCCTTCCGGGGACGGGAAATCGATGTTGTGACGGACGGTCTCCCCCGCGGGCACGTCGAACCTGCAGTCGGCATGCCACGTCTCATGCCCGTCCACCAGCAGTCTGGCAACGAACAGGTAGCCGTCGGTGCCGGTGAACAGGTTGCGGTTCTCGATGGTCACGCCGTGGCCGTCCGGGGTGAGCCGGACCGGGGCGTACAGATGCTTGACCTCCTGCGCCTTGGGACTGGGCGTGCGATCGGCGAACACGATGCCGTTGCAGGCGAACTCGTAGTCGGTGGGCCGGTCGCCCCAATCGCCGCCGATCGAGACGCGTTCCGTGCCGTCGGCCAATCGCTGGACCAGCCCTTGGTCGATGTAGTCCCAGATGAACCCGCCGGCGTAGCGGCTGTATGCCTCAAGGTCCGTGTACTCGCTGAACCCGCCGCAGGAGTTGCCCATCGCATGCATGTACTCGCACACGACGAACGGCTTGGGGACCTTGCCATGGCCCGAACCGTGATGCTCCTCATGCTCCAGCCATTCGCGGATGTCCGCGGGCTTGGCGTACATGCGGCTTTCGAAATCGCTGATCGCATCGTATGCGCGGTTCCATGTGACGCCCTCGTAATGGACAGGACGGGTCGGGTCAATCGTATGCGCCCGCTCGCTCATGGATTTGAGCACCTCGCCCGCGAACGACTCGTTGCCCAGGGACCAGACGAGCACGCTGGGATGGTTGCGGTCGCGCAGGATCATGCTGTCCAGCCGGTCCATACAGGCGGGCTCCCATGCGGGATCGTCGCCGGGGATGGACGTGCCGACGGGGATATCGCCCGGGCTGTCCCAGCTGCCGTGCGTCTCCAGATTCGCCTCGTCGACCAGATAGATGCCGTATTCGTCGCACAGGTCGTACCAGCGCGACTGGTTCGGGTAATGGCTGGTGCGCACGGCGTTGATGTTGTGGCGCTTCATGAAGCGGATGTCCTGCAACATGTCGTCCTCGGTGACCGCGCGCCCGCGATGGCAGTCGAATTCATGCCGGTTCACGCCGCGGAACACCAGTCGTTTGCCGTTGAGCTTGAGCACGCCGTTCTCAATGGTCACGCGGCGGAAGCCGATGCGGGTGGACGAGGTTTCGATCGCATCGCCGGCCGCGTCCCTCAGTGTGATTTCCAAGGTGTACAGTGCCGGATTCTCCGCGCTCCACGGTTCGATGCCGTCGATCGAGTCCGCCAGACGCAGCGAGGCGTCGACCGATTGCGTGCGACGCCAAACCACGGTTCCGCGGGCATCGGTCAGCGTGAGATCGGCCGCATCCGCATGGGACGATCCGTCCAACCTCGCATCCACGGCGAGCAACGCGCGGCCGGCCTCGTGATCCCAATCGGCCGCCACGTTGACGTCCCGAACATGCGCGGCCGAACGGGCGTTCAACTCCACCGATCGGAACAGGCCGTGCAGCCGCCAGAAGTCCTGATCCTCAAGCCAGCTGGCGCTTGAGAACTCATAGCATGCCACCGTCAGCACATTGCCGCCGGGCCTGATGGCCCCGGTCACGTCGAATTCGCTGGGCGTGAAGGAATCCTCCGCATAGCCCACGAACACGCCATTGAGCCAAACGTAGATGGCGGTTGCGGCACCGTGGAACGTGAGCGTGACGTTCCGCCCCCGCCCGATGGCACGGGCCACCTCGCCGGCCGGCTCGAAAGCCCGCCGGTAGACCGCCACATGATTGGTATGCGGGATGTCCGGGGCTTCGGGATTCTCGTGCCCATCCCACGGGTACTGGATGTTCACGTACTTCGGGGGCAGCAGGCCTTCCGTCTCCAGGCACGACGGCACCTCGACATGCCGGAACGATGGTTTTTCCGGGGCGGACTCGTCCAATGACAGACCGCTTAGGGGCGATTCGCCCGCGCCGTCCGGGAAGCGCCCGGCCGGCGCGACCTCCACGCGCACCCGCCATCCGCCGTCCAGACTCTGCACGGGGTTTCGTCGCTCGGGGACGCCGTCCGGGCCTGTCGCATACAGCCAGCACGTGTGGTCGGAGTGCGCCCGGAGCCGACCGACGGCGTACGTGCGCGGATCGGTGAGCCACGCCGTGGTGGGGATGGCCGTGGTGGGCATGACTGGGATGCTGTCGTTGGATTCCATGATGGTCTCGCTTTCTCATCGTTGAGCTGAATCAATGACTCAATTCCTTGCGTAAGGAGCATACATTGTTTTACTGATTTACGCAAATTCTTGCCTAAGCGCGCTCCATGTCATCCCGAGCGGAGCGATGACACTCTCCGTCATCCTGAGCGGAGCGATGCACCCCACGCCACCACCGGGCGGAGCGATGGCTCCCGTCATCCTGAGCGTAGCCCGCAGGGCGGAGTCGAAGGATCCTTAATCTATCGCATACAGTTAAGGATCCTTCGACTCCGCTGCGCTCCGCTCAGGATGACAGAAAAAACACCGCTCAGGACGACAGAAAAGAAACTCCGCTCAGGATGACAATGGGAAGCACCGACGCTTTACGACACGCGGTAAAGTTTTTTACTTTTTCCAGAAAGTCTTATACTCACCTCTGAGGAGATCGGAGCCGTTCCCGCCAGACATTCTTACCGGTCGCAAGGAGGCCGCCACACCATGAACGAATCCACACCACAGCAACCCAATCCCCCCGCCCGCAACACCGGCCGCCGCATCGCATACGCGATCGGCAACCTGGGCCAGGCCGCGTTCTACAACACCATGAGCACGTTCTTCATCACGTACGTGACCACGGCCCTGTTCATCAACGTCGATCCTGCGCTGGCCGCGCGCATGATCGCGATCATCACCGGACTTGTGGTGGTGATCCGCATCGCGGAGATCTTCCTCGACCCGCTGCTCGGCAACCTCGTGGACAACACGAACACCAAGTGGGGACGCTTCCGCCCATGGCAGTTCATCGGCGGCATCGTGCCCGGCATCCTGCTGGTCATGGTGTTCACCGGCCTGTTCGGACTCGTCAACGTGAACACCACCGTGTTCATGGTCCTGTTCGTCATCGTGTTCATCCTGCTGGACGTGATCTACTCGTTGCGCGACATTTCCTACTGGGGCATGATCCCCGCGATCTCCTCCGACTCGCATGAGCGCGGCGTCTACACCGCACTGGGCACCTTCACCGGTTCGATCGGCTACAACGGCGTCACCGTGATCGTCGTGCCCATCGTCAGCTGGTTCACTTGGAAGTTCACCGGCCAGTGGGTGCAGGGCCAGTCCGGCTGGGCCGCCTTCGCCGTCATCATCGCCGTGCTCGGCCTCATCACCGCGTGGAGCGTGGCGTTCGGCACCCGCGAGAACCAGGACCAACTGCGCGCCAAGGCACAGAAGGGCGGCAACCCCATCGAGGCGTTCAAGGCCATCGCCCGCAACGACCAGCTCCTGTGGGTGGCCCTGAGCTACCTGCTGTACTCGGTGGCGAACGTGGCCACCACCGGCGTGCTGTTCTACCAGTTCAAGTACGTGCTGGGCATGCCGGACAGCTTCTCCATCGCCGGCATCATCCCCATCATCACCGGCCTGATCACCACGCTCCTCTACCCGGTCCTCAACCGGTTCATCCCCCGCCGCTGGCTGTATGTGGCCGGCATGGTCATCATGATCGCGGGCTACACCCTGTTCATCATCAACCCCATGAGCCTGCCCACGGTGATCGCCGCCCTGATCCTCTTCTACCTGCCCGGCCAGACCATCCAGATGACCGCGATCCTGGGCATGACCGACTCCATCGAATACGGCCAGCTCAAGACCGGCAAGCGCAACGAGGCCGTGACGCTTTCCGTGCGCCCCATGCTCGACAAGATCGCCGGCGCCCTGTCCAACGGCATCGTGGGCTTCGTGGCCGTCGCCGCCGGCATGGTCGGCAACACCACCGCCGCCGACATGACCGCCGCGAACATCCGCACCTTCAAGACCTGCGCCTACTACCTGCCCCTGGCCGGCATCGTCCTGAGCCTTGTGGTGTATCTGCTGACCGTCAAGATCGACGAGAGGATGCACGAGAGGATCGTCGAACAGCTCGAAGAACGACTCGCCAACAAGGAAACCGACCAGAAGTAAAAGGGTCTGCCGCAAACAACAATGCCTTGTGTGGTGGGTTGGCATATTGAAATACCAACCCACCACACAAGGCATTCGATCGCAATTTTGCTTCGTTGTCGAAGTGCGCTTGCACCCGGAATGAGCCGGATTCTCATAATAAGGACTAGGCAGGTGATGGAGTTCCGCATGGGATGGTCACCGCGCAGTTCCAATGACCGTATTGCCGTGATGACAGGAATTGTCCGCCAAGAGATTCCACAGCCATTTTGCAGCGTTGCATTCCCGTACCCTGCGACAGTTGCGGGTCTGGATCGTCTCGTATTGTGTTCGCAGCCGATATCCTTAGGCTGTCGTTATCGACCTGCACGGACACCACATAGCCGCCTTGCGGGTCGGCGTATTTGAGGATGTTGGTGTATATCTCGGTGATCGTCTCATGAAGGACGCACCCCAGCTCAGGATCAACCGGAAATCGCAGGTTCGGAGGTGCCACGGTACCGCCTTGGAAACCGAGCCGACGGAGTCGTTGGTCATATTCCTCAATCAGCGGGGTGATGTCCAATGACTTCGATTGGCTAGCGGAGATGTTTATGGCCGAGGTTTGGGTATCTCTGGTCTTTGCCGTCTCGTCGCTTTCCAACTTGGATATCACTGTTCTGGTTTTCCCTAGCGCGGACCGGGCCGTCTCCTTAATCTGGCACAGATCGTATTGCGCGCCCCTCCCCTCCTTCTCCCGTTCCAGAGCATGGGACGCGGAGTACACGATGTAGACCAGATCATTGCACAGTGAGTTGTGAAGCTGGTCGGCCAAGCCGATGTTTACCAGACGCCGCCGTAGCGCTTCCCGGTCTCTTTCGACGGCATCCATGTCGATTTTGCACGCCCACGTCACTCCGGCGAACGCGCACATCAGCAATATCGCGCATGTGCCGATGGTCGATTCCCAGTACAGGCCCCCCGAGCCCGCCGTGATGGACATGTTCGGGAAACCCGTCATCCGACCGTTGTTCGATCCATACCCATATATGACGTCACCATGCACGGATAACGCCTTGATGAGGGCGGCTCCCGAACAAACCGTGGCGGAGGCAAATCCGGCGACACCCCATTCGCGAGCAAGACAGACCACACCCATGGCGGTAGGAGCGAGGACAAGCACCGATACATTGGACGGCGTCATGCATGATGCCGTGTACAAAGCCGCCAACATCACGGAGGAGATTCCCGGCCTCCACAACGCGAGCATGCACGCAGCGACGAATGCCACCAGCAGCAGCACCGCAGCCCCGTCCCGATTAAGCATCGGGAGAGAATACAGCGAATCGACCAATACCGGAATGAATGACGCGGCAGTCAGCACGCGCCAAGGCCATCCAATCGGAGGCCGGCTCACTGGACGGGAGAAGGCCTTGCCGACTATGGACTTCATGCCCGCCATGGTGCTTCTCATTCCGGACATGCTGATATGAATTCGCTTCATGGTGCGCATCCTTCAGTCAAATAGATGGAGCCGTACGCAGATTGCGATGCCTTCCGCCCTGTTCTTAGCACGCAGCTTCTCCAGAGCACGCTGTTCGTAGGACCAGAGCGTACTCTTGGAAACATTCATCTCTTCCATGATTTCCTTGGTTTCACGGCCTTGGGAATACAACTTCAGCACTTCGCGTTCCCTGCCGGATAATGTCTGAGGGCGGGATACAGTGCCGAGAGTGCCATTGATGGCATTGGCGGCTTTTACGTCAGACTCTTCTCTCGTGTGAGGTGATTCAAGAACGATTCGAATCAGATGGGGGAAATCCTCCTTCTGCACTACGTAGGCCATTCCCGCCTCCTTTGCCGCACGCGCGTATGCATCCACCGAATATGAGGTCATGCCGATGCACCTTATTCTGATGCGGAAACCGGAAAGCTGGCGGCATACATCCAACCCAGTCATACCGTCCAGCGCCATGTCGACAAGGATGACATCCGGCCTGCTCCGCGGGTCGAGACACAGCTGGATTGCCCCCACCGGATCCTTCGTCAGCCAAATCAATTTCACGCCTTGTTGTTGGGCGAACAGCCTTCTGATCATCAACAGCACCAACGCGTCATTGTCCAACACGCCTACACGCAGCACATGTCCGGAATGATTCGGCTTTTCCTCGGACATCGCATCTCCTTCGTTCAGAAATCCCTGCCGGACTGGGACCGGCAGGGACTGGAATCCCAAGAATCAACGGAAAACAATATGAATCGAGGGGCGACCGTCCCTCAGGGGAGGACAAATCCCCTCAGTAAGAGCCAACAATAAAACTGCCCCAAGGCAGAGACAATCCCATACCTGTGTTTCTACATGAGATTGGAGTCCGTCAATCATGTCCGGCCCGCACAACACAATTCATCGCTTGATGCGTCTGGTCGGCCCCGTGCTGACCGTAATGTGCCTTCTTTCCCTGGTGACCGCCTGTTCGTCTCCAGACCATTCGAAAACGGGAGACTCCGATTCATCGTCCGTCTCGTCCGCGTATGCGTCACGCATTCAGGCCTCATTGCGTAAAGCACCTGACGAATTATCGAAGCAGATTCTCGAGGAGGCACTGAAAACGGGAACAATCAGCGAGAAAAACATGAACGCGTTGATCGATCAGCAAACGCAATGCCTCACTGACGCCGGTTTCACAGATGTGTCCATCGACACGACGGGCGCGGGCTCATACAACGTGCCACCGTCGATCAGCAAGGATCAGGAAGACGGCATCGTCAAGAAGTGCACGGGAGACTGGCAGGGCGTGGACAGCGTGTTCTCTCTGTACAACTCGATGCACGCAAACCCGCAGAACAAGGACGTTGCCCAGATCATCGTGGAATGTCTGGCCAAGAACGGGCTGGTGGACAAGGGATTCACCGTTAACGAATACAAGTCATTGCAGGCTGACGGGGATAAGTTCATGGATTGGGTCGACTCGTTCGTCAACCCCGAGCATTCCGGATACAGCGCCGACAAGGCACAGAAGTTCCAGCAGTGTTCGTCCGGCATCGCATGACCCAACGGCATACGGAACACACGCCGTAATAGGAAGGCAACGCCATGAGGGAATCCTCCACCGACAAGCGCACGCGAAACCATGCGGGGACGAGCACACATATCCTGCTATGCACTGTATTGGCATGCGTGGCCCTACTGGCCGGATTCATGCTGCCACGGGGGCAGTCCACGCCACCGGCGCTCGTGTCCACGATCAAAGAGGGAGTCACCAAGGCACAGAAGACCGTATTCGACGATTCACGCACCGTTACGTTGAATGTGTCCAAAGGCGTACAGACCAAGATTGCGTCCGCTGTCACCGGAACGGTCACCGCCAATTCATGCTCATCGGATGGCTTGCTGGAATCGGGCAAATCAGCACTGTCGATCGATTCGAAGCCCCAACTCATGCTGCACACCAGCACACCGCCATGGCGCGATCTGTCCTCCGGCACGCGTGGAGATGACGCGGCAGCGCTGAACACGGAGCTGCGACGGCTAGGCGGAGGCGCTCCGGACACTGACACCGTCACTTGGCGGACACTCGTCGCGTTCGATCGGATTGCCCATGAAGCGGGAATCAAGAACAACGCAGCCGCCGCCAGGGGAAGCGTCACGCGCGATATGTTCATCTGGCTGCCCTCCACCACGGCCAAAGCCAGCCAGTGCAACGCGACCACCGGCCAACAGGTGACCCAAGGAGACACGCTGTTCACCACCGCCGCCAACGTGGCATCGGCTGTGCCGGCCAGCTTGCCCCCAGACCTCGCCCAAGGTTCGCGATCCATACAGATTGGGGACAAGCAGCTCGACGTGAATCCGGATGGCACCGGCTTCGACTCGGCGGAATTACTCTCCGCGATTCAGACCAGTGGTGAATATCTCGCCGCCGACAGGCAGTCCAACGATTCCGGAAGCACGGGTACCGTCGCAGCAACTCTCAGCGTGTCTTACACATGGAAGCTCAAGTCCCCAGTTGAGGCATTCGCCATCCCACCTTCTGCAATCTATGATCAGCAGGCCATGTCCGCATGCGTTATCTCAGATGGCAAGCCAAGCAAGGTCGATGTAATAGCCTCCAGGCTCGGCCGCACCCTTGTGACCACTGAGGACAAGCTCGGGCAAATCACCATCGTCCCCGAGGAGCCCGAACCATGCCAATAAACAGCACAGCACGCACGGATACCGGTTGCAAGACCACCGGCGGAGACGACAGGCGAGTCACGCTCGACGATGTCGGCCACGGCTTCCAAGCAGACGACATGCTCTACCGACACATCAGCCTGGCTCTCCTGCCCTGCCATGTATACGCGCTCACCGGTCCTTCCGGCTCCGGCAAATCCACGCTACTATCGATCATCGCCGGCTGGCAGACCCCCACCGAAGGCCATGTCGAACGTCACGGCATCCACCGCGTCGGATGGGTGTTCCAGAACCCGCATGGGACCGCATGCCGGACCGTTCTCGACCACATCGCCCTACCATTTATCGCCCAGGGGAACACACGGAGCCAAGCCGACGAGCAGGCGCGTGACCTCCTGAAGGCATTCGGCTTAAGCCAACGGGGGCGGAGCCTATTCCGCGACCTGTCGGGCGGCGAGGCCCAACGCCTCATGCTTGCACGCGGCGTAGCCAGCCGTGCCGAGCTGCTCCTCGTGGACGAGCCCACCGCCCAACTCGACCTGAACACCTCCCAAACCGTCAACACATATCTCGATAACGTATCTTTATCCGGCGCAATCGTCGTGGTCGCCACCCACGACTCCGGCACCCGCGACGCATGCACCGACGTCATCGACCTCAAGGATTACCAATGAAACGAAGCACAAGACTCGCCCCCATCATCGGCGAAGCCCTTCGCGACATTGCCAGTGGCACTACGCATGCCCTCGCTCTGACAATACTTCTTGCACTTCTGACCACCGCCGCCACGGGTTCGGACATCATCTCGATTGCACGCATCGAGCAACAGGCACGCTACTACGTCGACTCCGGCGGCACTACAACCATTCTCGACTACCCCGGGCACATTGACGGTCAAGCCTGCGATCGCCTTTCCCGGATCCAAGGAGTTCTCGCCTCCGGAGCAATCAAAACCACCAACGGCAAACTCACCCCTGCAGCCACTCCCTCCAGCACAATACCTTCCTACGAAATCACCCCCGGAGCGGAGCACCTCTTCCAATCCGCCGACACCGCACGCAACGGAAATGCCGAAGCGGCACAAAGCGGAGGCATACTCCTGTCCCAGGACGCCGCGGAACCTCTCGCCGTCAAACCCGGCAGCCAACTCAAAACCACCGACAACATGACCGCGCGCATACTCGACGTCTACCAGTGGCCAGATGACGGACGACTGAGCACCTACGGATATGCTGTCCTCATCCCCACCTATGCCGCACAAGCATTCGACCAATGCTGGATCAAGACCTGGCCCACACCCGTGAACACAAATAATCTGCTTCGCACCAGCATCGCCGACACCACCACCGACAACTCATCGGGCAACACACCCAAAACGATTAGCCTCAACATCAACCAGGGCAGCAGTCTCGACACTGGCTCCCTCTATCAGCAACGTCTTACCGCGGCAGTATCACCAGTCATGTTGACGATATGCTTCGTTCTCGCGCTGATCGTCACACGGACTCGACGACTTGAGATCGCCAGCGCCCTGCACGACGGGATGCCCAAAATCTCCCTGGCTACGCAACACCTTATCGAGACACTCGTGTGGACGTTATCAGCCATGCTCATAGCAGCGGCACCTATCTGCATAATGGCAACTCATCTCATACCGATAACTGATCTGCCCGTAGTGCTCACCGACACATTCGCGAGAACGGCAACCGCCGCGATTACCGGAACTGTTATCGGCACCGCTCTCGCTGTCCTCACCATCAAAGAACGGTATCTCTTCATCTATTTCAAAAACCGGCAATGAACAAGAAATCGGCACCGGTGGTATGTCCCGCTGAATACCCCATGGCGCTGTGGAGGCATGCTTCTATTCGCCTTCCGTAACACCGTAAAAAGGACCATAATACGGTCGTATCCCCCGCATCCACGCGCATGTGAATCCCGCTGGTGGTCGCCCGGTTCGCCGGCCACCGCGATTTCTCGGTGACCATGCGCGTATACACGGACCTGTATAACGAGGATCTGGGCGCAGCGGGAACTGCCCTTGACACGGAAGCGCAGAAAACCGACTGACGGCTTGTCAAAAGTTTGTCAAAACTGCTCCGGGAATGGTAGGCATTCGCCTTGGAACATGCGAGAGGCCTTGGAATCATTGCGGTTCCAAGGCCTTTGTGTTTGGTACCCCCAGAGAGGGGGATACGGCCCAGCGTCGTACAAGTCCACATCCACCACTCCGGGGGCAAATAAATTCACTTTCATTTCTTACAAAACCAATCATAGCAACGGTTCCCGCTTTCTTCCAATAGACACGCAAGCAGTGTTGCTCCTTAGCGTCATCTTCATGCGGCTGATGGTCGAAACGACCTGTGACGAGTGATCGAATCATCCTAAACCCCAATGATTGCAAGGCCTAAGGTGCCGTAGGTGCATTTTTAGGTGCAATGGCTCGCCGAGAGCCCATTCGGCCACTTGGTGGCATTTTTGGTGGCATTTTTCCGAGGCCGTTATGCGTGCCATCGATCCTGGATTCAGCACAAGGAGCATCATCATGTCCGCAAGGACGAAGAAGGACAGAATGGGGCCGTCGCCGGAGCGGCGGAGCAGATTCGGCACCGTGACGCCGCGCTACGACGCCGCGGGCAATCTCATCGCCTGGCAGGTGCGCTACCCGGACCCGAAACGACCGGGCAAGAAGGTCCAGCGCCAGTTCAAGCCGGACATGGAGCACGAGGCGCACCAGTGGCTCGAAAAGGAGCGGCATCTGGTGGAACTGGACCGCAAGAACATCCAGGAATGGGTCCATCCGTCCGAACGCCGCCGCAGGAAGCGCGCGAGCCTTATCTCGTTCGAGGATTACGTGACCCGATGGGCGGAGGGATACCGGCTGCCGAACGGCGAGAGGATAGCCGGCGGCACGCGCCGGAACCTGTATCTCGACATCGCGCACTTCATGCCGGGCTTCAAGGGCAAGCTCCTGACCGAGATCACGCCGAAGGACATCAAACGCTGGTACGACGCACCGCACCCCGAGGGGCAATGGGCGTTCCGTCGCTCATGCATGCGCCTGAAGGCGGCGTTCGCCAGCGCCACGAAGATGAGCATGGACGGCTCCCCGCCGCTGATCCGCGACAACCCGTTCATCCTGCCCATACCGCCAGCGCCACGATCCGCCAGGGAGGACGTTCCGCCGGTCACGCCGCTGGAACTCAAGCTGATCGCGGAGAACATGCCCGACTACACGAGACTGGCGGTGATACTCGCCACGCTCGTCGGAGGTCTCCGTTGCGGCGAGCTGTGCGGCCTGCAGGTCAAGGACATCGATCTGAAGGCCAAACGCCTGACCGTGCGCCATTCCGTCAACAGGGGCTATGCGGATCGCGGTTCGACACGCATCGCCAGGACCAAGACCGACTCCAGCCGGCGCACCGTGCCCATCCCCGACGGTCTCGTTCCCCTGATTCACGACCATCTGCTCAGGCACTGCGAATGGACGGACCCGGAAGCCATGGTCTTCCGCCCCAGACGAGCCTCGGTGATGAGTCAGACCACCCTGGAGGCCCAGTTCCGCAAAGCCAGGGAGAAAGCCGGCCGACCCGACCTGACCTTCCAGTCCCTGAGGGCGAGTCACGCGACCCTGCTCATGCTCAAGGGCGGCACCTTGAGGGAGGTCATGGACGAACTCGGCCACGTCAGCGAGAAGGTCGCCATCAAGCACTACCAGCGCATCGTCGCCCGACACCGCAACCAGATCGTCAACCAACTCGCCGAAGACTTCATCAAAGCAGCGCAATGACCACATATGGACGAATACGGATTGAGATGTCCTGCCGTCCGATGTATACAGAACTATTCCCAATATGGAATAGTTCTGTATACAATAGAGGTATGGCTATCAGAACGAATCGGACGCTGCTCACACGGCGGGAAGCCGCCCGCCGACTCGGAGTGAGCGAACGACGGGTCAGCGCGCTTCGCGCTGCCGGCCGGCTTGAATCGTTTCCCGTGGGAGGCGGCTCGCTGGTCACGGAGGATTCCGTACGCCGCCAAGCACAGTGGCAGGGGGCGGACGGGCGCCCGTATTCACCGGACATGGCGTTCGGGGCACTATACATGCTTAGCGGGCTCGACGCGCCATGGCTGGGCCGGCAGCAACGGTACCGGCTCAAAGGCTACCTGAGACAGATGGATGCCGAGAATCTGACTCGTCTCACCCGACGGCGCGCAATGATGGTCGAATACTGGTGCAGAGATTCCAACCTCGCCAAGGTCGAAGCCCTCATTCGTCCCTCCGCCGCCACCGGAGCATTGGCCGCCTCGTTCCAATTGACCGCCACGAACGTGGTGGAAGGCTACGTCACCGCCGATGCTCTAGATGACGTCATTCGGCAATGCCGGCTGAAGCAGGGGACGACGCCGGTTCGGGTGCGACTCCATGTCACCGACGGTCTTCCCGCCGGTGAGGGCCCTATGCCTCTCGGCGTATGTGCGGCCGACCTGGCCGAATCCAACGACCCGAGGGAACGCCGCGCCGGTCTGGAAACCCTCCAACGGCTGATCGATGAATATCATCGCAAGGAGCATCAGGCATGATTCCGACAATCCACATTCCCAGCACGGGCCATCCGTGGAGCACCGTGTACGCGGTCGCCGCGGCGGACATCCCGGAATCATGGCTGCTTACGGGCGGGCTCATGGTCCAGCTGCACGCCATCATGGGCGGATTGACCGCGCGTCCCACCACCGACGCCGACCTGCTCGCCGATCTCATGACGGACCGACGCGGCATCGCCAGACTGCGCAGTATCCTCGCCGCCCGCGGGTTCGAGACGCAGCCGGGCACGCTGACCGGATACACGACCCGCATGAGCGCGCCGAACGGCGACGTCGTGGATCTGCTGGTCGCCGACCACCTGCCCAAGTTCCTCGGCAACGACGCGACCATCGCCGGCACGCCGGTACTGTCCATGCCGGGCGGCGCTCAGGCCGTGGAACGCAGCATGCAGGTCGGACTTATCGACGACCAGAGCGGAACTGAAGTCACAATCCGTATCCCGGACCTGCTCGGCGCCCTGATACTCAAAAGCGCGGCCTACAGTGCCGACCACGCCGGCTACGGTGAACGCCACCTCTACGACGCCGCCCTGCTGGCATCACTCATCCCGGACCCTGACGCTGAACTCATGCGCCTGCACAGTGGTACCGACCGCAAACGCATCAAACTCCTGCGCGACCAGCTCACCGAGGATTCCCCCTACTGGGACAACCTCGACGAACCACACCGTCAGGACGGACTGGATGCCATCGAAACACTCGCCACATGGTAAATCATTTCCTGTAGCTTCGGCCGATGTTTGGCGACAACCTCTAGAGAAACGTGCCGTCTCGCATGGTGAGGGTGGTTTCGCATTGGGCCGCGACGCGTGGGTCGTGCGTGGCGAGGATGAGCGTGGCGCCTTGCCTGCATTGCGCGAGGAGCATGGTCATGATGACGTCGGCGGTGTGCGTGTCGAGTGCGGCCGTGGGTTCGTCGGCGATGATGATGGCCGGGTGCATCACGGTCGCCCGGGCGATGGCGATGCGTTGTCTTTCGCCGCCGGACAGTTGTCTGGGCATGCGTCGTGCCTTGCTGGCGAGTCCGACTTGTTCCAGTGCGGCCGTGGCGCGTTGCCGGCGTTCGGCGCGTCCGATCCGGGGGTTCGCGTATTCCATGGGGATGGCGACGTTGGCCCATGCCGGTTCGTCTTCGAGGATCGCGTAGTCCTGCGGGATGAAGCCGAACATGCGGTTGCGCCATGCGGAACGGTCCGTGTCGTTTTCCGGTGCCGGGCGCCCCTGCAGGAGCAGGGAGCCGGAGGTGGGTTTCATGGACAGTCCGATCATGCGCAGCAGGGTGGATTTGCCGCATCCGGACGGTCCCATGATGGCGATCGACTCCCCGGCCGAGGCGTGCAGGGATACGTCGTGCACGGCGAGGAGCTGCGCCTGCCCGTCCGTGTATCGTTTGGTCAGGTTTCTGGCGTCTATGGTCGTCTGTGGCATGGTCGGTGCTTCTTTCATTGGATGTGTGTGGTTGCGCGTCGCGCGGCGGTCGTCCAGATCGGGATCGCCATGACGAGGATGACGGCGATCATCGTCCGGGATGCGGTGGCCACCGGTTCCCCTATCAGCTGGAAGCATGCCAGTACCACGGTGGCGGGCAGCAGCATGCTGAGGATGAGTCCGGCGACGCGGATCGCCTCGTCCACGGCGGTGGCGCCGTAGAGCCGGCGGACGAGCATCGACGGCCGTTCCCGTGCGAGGGTCACGGACAGTGTTTGGATGATCACGATGACGGTGAGCGTGAGGAAGGCGGACAGTCCGAGCAGGTACATCAGTGCGCGTACGATGAGGTCCTTGTCCCGTTGGGGTTGTTCCGTGTTCAATCGGTGTGGCACGAGTATCAGGCCGGCGTCGCGGCTTCCCGTGATGAACTCGTCGAGCCGGGTCCGGGACGGGTTGAACATGACCGTTTTGGTCACCGCCTCTTCGAGTTCGATGTCGTTGAGCCGGTTCAACGAACTCGGGTCGAGCCGGATGACGAGATACCGGTCCAGGTTGATGCCGGCGGTGTTCGGGTCGAATATGGCCGCCGAGGCCGGTAGCGTGCCGGTTACCTTGACGTCGGTGCCGGCGATATGCACGCTGTCGGGCGCCTGCGCCCGGTCCACCCGGTAGCCGATGGACGCGCAGGGCGCGTGGGAGCACAAGCCCAATCGGGGGAACACGTCGTCGACGTTGCCCATCAGGATGATGGTCGGTATGCCGTTGGCGAACCCGGGATCGTCGATCTCGATGTTGTTGATGATCGCGGAGTACGCCCTGCCCTGTTCCAGCATGTCCTGCAGGCCATCCGCCACCTTGGGGTCCGTCTTGCTCGGGGACTGCAGGAGGTATTGCGGGGAGAACGTGACCGCGTCGGCGGCCCGCAGGCGGGCCTCGCCGCCGATCACGCTGGACTCGGTCAGCACGTCGCTGAGCGTCATCGTGAACACGCTGCCTGCGAAGACTACGAGCAGCGTGATGCCGAGGATCGATCCCCATCGCCTCAATCCCATACGGACGCCGGTCATCAGTTCATGGATCATCGTTCCACCTCGTCATTCGATCGTATGCCAAACCATTCGGCCAGACCCGTCACCAGCACCGTCAGGGCCGTCCCGCCGATGAAGGCCGCGGCGAACGCGACAGCCGGGCCGATGCCGGTCCTGCCCGACACCACGGTGATGAGCACGGCACTCAACATGGTTCCCGCCAGCACGCCCGTCACAATCGAGGCAACGGCCCCGCGCACCCGGCCCGCCCACACCTGCCTGCCAGTGGCACCGAACAATCGCCTGACATGCAGGTCGGCCTTCCTCGCCGTCTCCATCGTCGTCACGCACACGCAGGCGCAGACCAACGCCAGTACGAGGAACAACAAGGTGACGCCCACGAAGGAATCCCCGGCAAGGGACGACCACAACGACTGCGCCTGAGGCCGGGTCACGTCCATGCCACAGCGCGCGAACAGATCCGAAATCTCCCGGAGCCGCTGCGGGTCGCTCGTGTTCACGTACACGCTGCCGGGAAACAAGGGAACCGCCCCCAACGGGAGCACATACTGCAGATTGCCGCCCACGTTCACCCCCGGAACCCTGGCGACGCCGCCGACGGAAAACCCCTGGGGCAGCAGCGGGGCATCCCCATGCTCGCGCCATTGGCCGGCCGAGAACGACGACTCGATCACACAAGCCATGCGACTGTCCATGTCCCGGCATCCGCGCGGAAGCGCATCGGCCCATCCGATGGAGGACCCCGACGACTGGAACACGATCGCCGGCCAACCGTCCCCCACGGAACCCTCCAACAGGGAAATACCGTGACCGGAAAGATACCTGGCCAGATCACGCGTCGCCTCAAGATTCTTCCCGTCGTCGTGCTCGGCATCCGCCGAAGCGGTCAGCACCAGTTGCGTCCGCGCATCGGACATGCCCCACTGCGAGCCACGCCAATCAAGAACAATCCAGTACACAGCCCACGCAAGAAACGAAGACAACACACCCAACAGCAACGATATTGCGCAAATGGATGTAGAAAAAATCTTTAGATGATGGGTAATTTTTAGCATTCCGTATCTTTCCAATCACGGTATTTCTAGATGGGTGCAATAAGAAATGCGTCAGAAGTATTCAACGCCCCAGTAATAGTGCGTGACGTACTTATCGCCCCACAATACGGAATCCCAGACGGAGTCCGTCCTGCTTCGAACCTGAGTGTCTCCTGAATAGGAAGCAGCTGATGTATACAGGCGTCCGGTATCCAGACTGGGGCCGGCCTGTCGGGTGAAGCGCTGATATCCGCGACGCGCGTGACGCCCGCCATCATTATAGGAGGCCTGAATCTGTACATAGCCATTCACCTTGATGCCGCCAATGCTGCTTTCCCATGTGCGACCATAATTCGGACCGCCGGCAAAAGCGGTAGAGGGCAATGCGATGCCAGTTATACCCAGAATTGTCGCAAGGACAATTGCCGTAAATTTCTTTCGCACAATCATGATTACTCCTTTGTTTTTGTTGGGAAATTTGGAATGTGTAAAGGCATACGTAAAAACTAGATGGTAATTACTTTCCTTTCTGCTAGGTGTCGAAGCCCTATGACTTCATCTTGCAAGATTCAGTCTTCTGCCCAAGCGAGAGAGAAGCAATCAGAAAAGGAGTTATTGACATCTAGAGATGACTTGCAATACGTCAATCGCGGGAAGGGAGAGATACAACTAGCTGCTTCTATAACCCGCTTAAGGCCGATTATGTTTGTTTTTGTCATCTCTGGATGACAAAAACAAACAACGGTTCTTTCAGCATATCTGCCTACACTGGTTTTTGGTTTCAATCTCCCCACAAGGCGCACGCAGGGTGCGCCTTTTCGCGATCGAGGGAGATCAATATGCCGAAAATCAGGCATTCCCATGGAAACCATCCGCAGAAGCCTCCGCGAAGCAAGTGGGGAACCGTGCTGGCCCGTTATGACGGAACCGGCATGCTAATCGCATGGCAGGTTCGATATCCGAATCCATTAGAACCTGGCAAACGCGTCCAACGCCAGTTCAAGCCGGATCAGGAGCTCGAAGCCCGTAGGTGGTTGGAAGCCGAAAAGTATCTTGTCAGTCTCCATCGTAACGGCATCGCCGAATGGGTTCATCCAACGGAACGAAGCCGACGAAAAGCCGTCGCGGAAAAGAGCCGGACACAACGCAATATGCTGTTCCGCGACTATGTGATGCGATGGGCCGAGGAATACCGGCTGCCCGACGGCAATGGTATCGCCGGTGGCACGCGTCGCAATCTTTATCTGGACATTGGCCATTTTTTGCCAAGTCTTGGGGACCTGCCGCTTAACGAGATCACTCCGTCCATTATCAAGGCTTGGTATGATGCGCCTCACCCGGAAGGACGGTGGGCGTTCCGACGCTCATGCATGCGACTGAAGGCGGTACTGGAGTCAGCCACCCGTGGCGGATTGGACGGTTCGGAGCCATTGCTGTCCTTCAATCCCTTCATATTCCATATTCCGCCAGCGCCACAGCCCGCCCGCATCAATGTACCGCCGGTGACTCCTTCCGAACTGATCCTGCTGGCTGACGCCATGCCCGATTACACCAGACTGTCCGTATTCCTCTCGACTTTAGTGGGTGGTCTGCGATGTGGTGAACTATGTGGGCTTCAGGTGCAAGACATCGATCTGAACAGGCAGATACTTCATGTCCGGCACTCCGTGAATCGCGGTGACGCTGACAGAGGGGATCTCCAATTCGGTAAGACGAAAACGGAATCCAGCATCAGGAACGTACACATCCCGGATACCCTGATTCCTCTTATTCGACAGCACCTTTCTGATTACTGCGATCTGACACGACCGGATTCGCCGGTGTTCGTGCCCAAACGTGCAAGAATCATGTCCCAGACAACGCTGGACGGCCAGTTCGCCAAGGCCCGGCTGAAAGCAGGACGCCCTGATCTGACATTCCAGGCATTACGAGCCAGCCATGCAACATTACTCATGATTCAGGGTGGAACGTTGCGGGAAGTCATGAATCAATTGGGACACGTCAGTGAGAAGGTGGCTATCCGGTACTACCAGCTCACCGTCGCCTCACATCAGAGTCAAGTGGTTGACGAGCTTGCCGAATCATTTATGAGCGACATTCAGCGGCGTGAGTCCTAGACCAAAGTGATGCACCATCGCGATACGTGACTCACCTTCATATAGGAAATGCCGTGAGGGATCTGAATCTGGTCCCTCACGGCATTTCGGTCTCTGACTGGTCGAAGTCTCACAATCGCAGCATCAGACGGATTGGAAGCGCAGATAGTCCGTTAACTCCCACACCGTATCTTGCAGCCGACGAAGTTCGGAGTCTCGGCTGAGAGTACTCCATTGCGCCGCATACGCCTCCATCCAGATTTCCAGCGCTTCGGCAAGACGCGCCGTATCATCATGCTGAGATGCGGCACTTGACTGCAAAGAGTCGATGACCCCGACATCGGACGCAAGCTGGAGACCAACTCGGTTCAACAGTCGTTGCCCCTCGATGGCTACGCGGAATGCAGCGGCGTTTCCTGCGATTCGCGGTCCTGCGGTCGCGGTGATCGCGGAGATTCGACGGGCGCTGGTCTGCAGAAGGTGATCTGCGGTTTCACCGAGCGAGATGTGGTGCTTCAGATAGCGGAGCAGCATCCGTCGGGATTCCACAAGTGACGGTGCCCGGCTTCCGTCCTGAAGGGCGCGGATCACATCGTCTGGTCGTTCGTTTTCCGGCAGCAGTCCTGGGATGGTTTGCAGGACACCGGTGTTGACGCCGCCCCGTCCGTCATCAAGTTCCAGCCAAGTGATCAGGTGGTTCCATTGGAAGCAGGCCGCATGGCTTGCGCGAGCAAGGATATCAAGCAGTTCTCCGCTGGCGTCGTGGTATTCGAGTCGGGAGATGCGTCGGAGCATGTCGGTCTCGTCGGGGATGCGCCCGGGGTTCCAGGATTCCTGTGCGCCGATGATCATGCCGGGGATGGCCATGCGCGGGTCGTTGACGTGGCCGAGGTCGCCCCAGTCGGTGACGAGCATGCCTGCCGCTTGGTATTGCGTGCCGTAGCGGGCCATGCGGGTGATGTTGTTCCCGGCGTCGTCGATGCGCGGCAGGAGCGCGTTCCAGCACCATACGGCCGGGCACACGATCTGTGTGGCGCCGGATTGGGCGACGGTGCGGACCTTCTCGTCGGTGACCTGCGGGTCGTACTGCCAGTTGAGCAGGGTGACGGCTTCGGGGAGGCGCTCCAGGATCTCGGGGTGTTCGAGGGCGATGTCGCCCCACATCATCGGCTGTTTGCCTTGGGCTTCGAGGTGGCGGCACAGGCGGGTGACGTAGTCGACGTACATGGCGGCGACGCCGATCTCCTCGGCGAAGGTCTTGGAACGACCCCTGCCGAGGTCGAAGGTCTCGTCGGCGCAGATGTTGAACTTGTCGGAGCGGAACAATTGCAGGTAGTCGTCGATGAGCCGGCATGACAGAGTGAAGGCGCGTTCGTCGCTGATGTTCAATGTGTGGTGGCGCATGCGGTCGATGAATCCGAACGGTTCGTCGGCGGTCTCGGGGAACTCGCCGAGATCGCGCAGGCTCCGGGTGCGCAGGGCCATGTAGAGGTGACCGAACGTGGAGACCGACGGCACCAGCTCGATGCCCCGTTCGGCGCAGTAGTCGTCGAGGTCGAGGATGTCGCGCGGGGCGAGCGGGCTGGAGCCGCGCCATGTCTCGCTCATGCCGTCGAAGCGGAAGGTGTGTTCGACGTAGAGCTGGAGCTGGTTGTACTTGTAGAGGCAGAGTTTGTCGGCCCAGTGTTTGAGCCAGTCGAGGGTGGGGACGCGCCCGCGGGTGACGTCGAGGTAGTAGCCGCGCGTTTCGAAGGCGGGCCGGTCCTCGATGTGCAGGAGGGGCAGGGCGGCGCCGCATTGGCGGATGAGCTGGCGCAGGGTCTGCACGCCGTTGCGCACGCCCTCGAAGTCCACGCCCGCGACGGTCACGCCATCCGGGGTGACATCGAGCGTATACGAGCCGGACGGGTGTGCATGGGGATTGTCAAGTATGGTCAGGGTGATGAATCCCGGCCAGCGGTCGCCCGTCGCGATGTCCCATTCCAATCCGGTGGCTGCGCGGATGTCGTCGATGAGTTGTGCGGCGAGTATATGCCGATCGTCACCGACCGTGCGCGCTTCGTTGATTCGTCCGCACATTGGCAGCAATGCGATGCCTGCTTTATGCTGCATGGTTTGCGGCGTGGGGATGATGGTCCATCCTTGCAGGAGTATTTGGCCGTTCATGGGAAGTTCCTTTCTTGGCATATCGCTAAGGATTGTTGTGAGGTTCGTTTGGCCCTGAGATGGCAGTGCGGTGTCGAGGCCATTTCGCGGATATGGTCCCGACACCGCACATGCTGCCGATCGATTCGGTTGGGTTATTTGACGGCTCCCGTGGTGACGCCCTTCATGATGTTCCTTTGAATGATCATGAAGAAGATCACGACGGGCAGGGAGAAGATAACGGATGCGGCCATCTGCCCGCCGAAGTCGGTGCCCATGGTGGGCGTGGAGAACGAGGAGAGCCACACGGGCAACGTATACTTCGCCTGATCCTTCATAAACGTGTAAGCGGTCATATAGTCGTTCCACGCGTTGATGAACGCGAACACGGACGTGGACACGATGCCGGGCGCGGCCAGCGGGAAGGTGATCTTCCACAGGATCTGCCAGTCGTTGGCCCCCTCAACGGCCGCGGACTCGAAGATGTCCTTCGGGATGTTGAGGAAGAAGCCGCGCATGTTCCAGATCGCAAACGGCAGGACCATGGCGATGTACGCGAGGATCAGGCCGCTGTACTTGTTCAGCAGGCCGAACTGGTTGAAGATGATGAACTGCGGGATGATGCCGCCCGAGGTCATCTGGATGGCCAGCACGAACACCATGATCGCCTTGCGGCCGCGGAACCGGTAGAGGGTCAGGGCCGCGCACGCGAAGAACGCGAGGACGATCGACAGGACGATCGACACGGCGGTCACGATCACGCTGTTCTTCAGGTTCGTCAGGAAAGACGTCTGGGTGACGGCCACCATGAAGTTGTCGATCGACAGCTTCGCGGGCCAGAACACGGGCGTGGCGGTCATGATCTGGTTGCGCGGCTTGATCGACGTGACGAACATCCAGTAGACCGGGAAGATCCACACGATGCAGAACGCGACGGCCAACACGATCGTGCCGATGCGGCGCAGCCGTGAGGAAAGGCTGCGCTTGGCTCGCGGCGCGGCAGAGGTTATGGTTGCGGTGGTCATCACAGGTCCTCCCCGGATTTGAGCAGGTATCGGATGTACACGCTCGTCAGGGCGAGCAGGATGAGCGTGACCAGCACGCTCGCGGCGGCGCCGGTGCCGATGTCGAACGACACGAACGCCTTCTTGTAGGTGAAGATGCCGATCGTCGCGGTCGTCTCGCGGGGGCCTCCCTGGGAGACGAGCCAGATCTGGTTGAACACGTTGAAGTCCCAGATCACCGACAGCATCGTGATGACCATCAGGCTCGGCTTGATCAGCGGCACGGTGATCTGCCAGTAGCAGCGCAGCTTCGAGCAGCCGTCCAGCTGGGCCGCCTCAAGGCAGGACTTGTCCACCTGCGTGGTCGCCGCGTACAGGTTGATCGCGATGTACGGGACGGCCTGCCAGACGACCAGCAGCCAGATCTCCAGGAACGCGAGCCACGTGTTGTCGGTCCACGACAGGTTCGTCACGTCCCCGAACAAATGGGTCTGGGTCAGTAGCCAGTTGACCACGCCGTACCCCGGCTGGAACAGCCACTTCCATACCACCGACGAGGCGACGTTCGGCATGGCCCACGCGAAGATCAGCACGAACGTGACCAGCCAGCGCATCACCGGCCCCAGCTTGGTCATCAGCTGGGCCACGCCCATGCCGATCAGCACGCTGCCGGCCACGAGGGCGGCAGCGAACCCGAACGTGCGGGCCAGCGACTTGTAGAACTCCGGGTCGGTCAGCACGTTCTCGTACTGGTCGAACCCGACGATGTTGAACGAGCCCGTGAACAGGGTCTTCTGGTTGAAGTCCGTGAACGACGTGAAGACCAGGAAGATCAACGGCACCACGACCAGCGCGATGATGATCACGCCGGCGGGTGTCAGGAGCCACAGGGGCGTCAGATTGCGACGCCGCTTCACCACGGGGACGGCGGCAGCCGTCGATTGCGCATTGCTCATCACGCTTCCCCTACTTCTTCGCGTACAGGGAGTCCGCATGCTCGTCGAACGACTTGGCCGCGGCCTTGGCCGTGGTGGCGCCGGTGGCGATGTCGCCGAAGCAGTTCAGGGAGCTGTCGTTCTCGATGGTCAGCCATTGCGGTGACGCCGGCGTGGCCTTGGTGTTCTTCGCCGACTCGAAGAAGCCGGTCAGGTAGGACGGGAAGTCCGCGGACTTCATGACCTCGTCGAGGCCTTCGACGTAGTTGGGCATCCACCCGTCCTTGGCGAACACGTAGTCCTTCTGGATCTCGGGGCTCGCGGCGATCTTGATCCACTTGAGCGCCAGCTCCTGACGCTTGCTCTTCTGGGCGACGCCCCATACCGAGCCGGCCATCATCGCCGGCTGGAGCTTGCCGCTGGCGCCGGGCATGGGGAACGATCCCAGATCGTCGGTCGTGAGGTCGGGGTTGTACTGCTGGATGGTGCGGATGCCGGCGCTGTTGTTCAGGATCGCGCCGGTCTTGCCTTCGGCCAGCAGCTGGCTGAAGTCGGGGTTGCCGGTATCCAGCGAACGGGACGCCTCGGAGGACCACTTGTGCTGGAATTCCAGCCATTGGTCGATGCCCTTGAGCGAATTGTCGCTCGACAGGGTGCTCTTCCAGGTTCCGTCCGACTGCTGCTCGGCGAAGTCGCCGCCGGCATCCCAGATCCACCGTGCCGCCGACTTCCAATCGCGGCCGGGCATGTAGAACGGGGAGAAGTCCTTGTCGGTGTTCGCGTCCCGGAGCTTCTGCAGGTCGGCTTCAAGCTCCTCGTACGTGCTCGGCGGATTGTCGATTCCGGCCGCGGACCACATCTTCTTGTTGTAGATCACGGCGCCGGCGGCCCCCAGCGCGGGGATGCCGTACAGTCTGCCGTCGATGGTGGCGGGCTCCTCAAGACCGGACAGCCAGGTGTGCCCCTGCCTCATATCGTCGGCCTTGTCCGTCAGATCCAGCAGGCCGCCGCTCACGGCGAACCCGGCGACCTGCGTGTTGCCCAGATCGATAACGTCCGGCGGCGTGTCCGTGGACAGCGCGGTCGTCACCTTCGTGTTGATGTCGGCCCACACCTGGGTCTGCACATCGACCTTGACGCCCGTCTCCTTGGTGAACCGCTCGTTGATCGCCTTGATGGTGTCCTCGCTCTGGTCGCCCTGCATGATCCACACCGTCAGCTTGCCGCCCGCGGACGCATCCTGCTGCGATCCGCCGGACGGGGCTCCCATCGAGCATCCCGACAGGGTGAGCGCTGACGCGGCCGCCAAGGCGATGGCCGCGGAAATCCTCTTCGTTCTCATGGTGGTTTCCTTTTCCTGGAATGCCTGCCCGACGCCGCCGTTCGGAGGAATGGCGCGACGTGCCGCTGCGCACGACGGTCCCGGGTCCGTATCCGCCCGCGCTGCCATGCGTGGACGATGCTGTTTCGGACGCCGTCGCCGGCGCCCGAAACAGCGCCTGGGAACGTGATGTCACATCGTTCCTCGACATGACATCACGGCATGAATGACCAGAATTTTGTTAGTCATCCTTGCTTAATTCCCTTAGTTGGTTTCAACCTCCTTGATAGCCAAGGATATGACGCCTTTATCTTTTTTGCAAGTCAGTCGAACAAAATAAGGGGCATGCTACGGCCTTGCTTGGCGAAACCTGACGGAACGCGCGGCATTCGGCCCGACGCGCCGAAGGGGGGCGTTGCATCGGGAAGTGCGGTCAGCAGGCGATGAGGGATGCACCGAGCGCGCCGATCGGAATCGACGGGTCGGCGAGCCGCAGACGTTCCGTCAGGCGCAGACCCGCGATGAAACCGCTGGAGGATTCCCGCCTGCGCAGTTCCCCGCGCAATGCGTCAAGCAACGGGGAGCCGACGCGCGAGACGCCGCCCCCGATGACGATGACCGAAGGGTCCTCGCCCTGGGCGACGATCTGCACGACGTCGGCGAGGGCATGCAGCAGGATGCCGAGAACCCGCCCGGCTTCGGCATCGCCTCCTGCGGCCTTCGCGAGGATGTCGGGCAGCGGAGGATCCGCCATGGGCCACATGCGTCGCAGAGCCCCTCCCGAGCATGCGGTCTCCAGACATCCGCGTTGGCCGCATTTGCATGCCACGCGGTTGGAATCCACCGGAAGGTGGCCGATCTCCCCGAGGGCGCCCGTGTCGCCGCGTTCGACGAGACCGGCGCGGACGAATCCGGCCGCCAGCCCCGTCCCCAGGTTGACGAACGCCATCCTTCCCTGACGGAGCCGTTCGGGAAGCGTCCCATAGGCTCCCAGCGCGGCGGCGTTCACGTCGTTGTCCACCCACACGGGCAGACCGAGCACGCCGGACGCGCGGCCCCCGAGCTCCAGTTTCTCGATTCCGAGATTGACCACGTTCTCCACCTGCCCGGTGTCTCGGTGGACCAACCCCGGGATGCCGATGCCCACCGATCTCACATCACCGAACCTCATGCCGGCCACCTGCCGCACGATGGCGGCCACGTCCTCCACGACCTCATTGCCGCCCTTTCGGGCCGTCCTGCGTCCGGACGCGAGGATGGCGCCGGCCGCGTCGGTCAGCACCGCCTCGATCTTCGTTCCCCCGACATCCACTCCGACGCGCAGGTTCTCTATTTCCGTCGCGCCGCCGCCGTTCATCATCATGGCAATCTCCGTTCCCGTTGGACGGACTTCTCTTTCGTCCGCCGATCATTATGTTCGAAATCCTTACATATTGGATTCGGGAAGCGATGATACACCACGACATGCGCGCCCTGCGACGGCGGCCGCATCCATCAGGACGAGGCCGCCGCCGCGGACAGCCCGCGCCTGCCCACGATCTCGCGCAGAACCGAGACCGCCTGCCCCCGCAGGGTGGCGTCGTCGCCGAGCTCGCACCGGCGCACCCGTATGTTGCTCTGGTAGTCGTTCCGCGACAAGGAGTTGACGGTTTCGCCGCATGCGCCGAGCAGCGTCTCGCCGACGATGTCGGGAGGCCCGTAGACGGCGATGTCGTGAAGGTTCAGCAGGCTCGCCGGCATGGCCAGCGCGCTGCCGAGCCTTGCGCCGGCCTCGGCCAGGATGTCCGCGCGCCGCTCGGGATTCCGGCGGATGCGGTCGCGCAACGCGATGGCCGATACATAGGTCTCCAGACAGCCGCGCTTGCCGCAGGTGCACGCAGGGCCGGCGGGATCGATCACGACATGGCCGATTTCGCCGGCCGCATGGTCATCGCCCTCCACGAACTCGTCGTTCAGCAGCACCGACGCGCCGATGCCCCGAGTGATCTGCACGAGCAGACAGTTGGGATTGCCGTGCCCGAGGAAGCGGTCGGCGAGCAGAGCCGCGTTCGCGTCGTTGTCCACTCGGACCGGCAACGAGAACTCGCCTTCGAGCATGTCGCGAAGCTCCACGTCATCCCAGCCGAGATTGGAACTGGAGATCACCCTCCCCGCGCCGGAAACCACGCCGGGGACGGCCACGCCGATGCCGACGAGCCCCGAACCGGCAAGCCGGATCATCTGGCCCACAAGCGAGAGCACATCGTCGAGATCGACCCGGTCGCCATCATCGAGCACGCGTTCGCGGCGCTCCACGATTCTGGCCCGCAGGTCCATCACGGCGCCGGTCATCACATACGGGCGGGACAGATCGACGCATACCAGACGAAGCACGTCCGCGTCGATGGCCAGCAGGGTGCCCGGCTTGCCCCGGCCGTCGCGCCTGCCCGACCCCAGTTCCCTCAGCAGGCCGTCGTCGATCATCTCGCCGGTCACATCCGTAGCGGTGGCGCGGGAAAGCCCCGTCTCCTTACACAGGTCGGCGCGCGACAGCTGCCGGTCGGGAAACAGTAGCCGGAACAGCAGTCTGCGGTTGTTGGCCCTTGCATCGCTGGGATTGGATTTAGCGTACATGGGAGCCCTCCTCGGGTGAGACGATTGCGGAAAATGCGGAATCACATTATCGGGACGGACATCCCGGCGTCATCCTCGAACGGCTTTCAGGATAACACCCATCAGGGGACTGACAATATGAAAACCCCGGCACTTTGACAAGTTTCCCATCTTTGTACATAATCATGTTCGACATCCAAACAAAATAGTTGCGACATACGGCCAAAGATGGTCGAGCACGGAAAGAAGACCAACATGAACAACACCACACGCGCAGCCATCGCCACGGCCGCCATCGGAGCGCTGCTCATCCCTCTCGCGGGATGCGGCAACACGACAACAAGCTCGGGCAAGACCGAACTGACGGTATGGTCGTGGGACGCCAGCATCGATCGCGCCGCCAAAAACTTCATGAAGGCCAACCCCGACATCACGGTGAAGGTGAGCAACGTCGGCAGCACCGAGGAGACCTACACCGCGCTCAACAACGCGGCCCAGGCCGGCAATGGCCTGCCCGACGTCACCCTGATCGAATACCTCGCCATCCCGCAGTTCGTGCACTCGGACACGCTCATGGATCTGAGCAAGGTCTACGACACCGTCAAGTTCAAGGACACGTTCACTCCCGGCACATGGAACTCCGTGAACATCAACGGCGGCCTGTACGCGATGCCTGCCGACTCGGGCCCCATGGCCTACTTCTACAACAAGGACGTGTTCGACAAGGCCGGTATCGGCCAACCACCGACCACCTGGGACGAGTTCTACGAAGACGCGAAGAAGATCCGCGCCACCGGCTCCTACATCACCTCCGACTCCGGCGACGCCGGCCTGTTCAACGCGATGATGTGGGCCATGGGCGGCCACGCCTACAAACTCAACGACGACAAACTGACCATCAATATCACCAAGGACAAGGGCGCCCAGCGGTTCATGAACCTCTGGCAGAAGATGCGCGACGAAGACCTCATCGACGTCCACACGAAGACCTGGACCGACGACTGGATGAAGTCACTGGGCGACGGCTCCATCGCCAGCCTCATCAGCGGCGCATGGATGGCCAACAACCTCCTGCAGGGCGTGCCCCAAGCCACCGGCAAATTCCGCGTAGCCCTCCTACCCACCATCGACGGAACGCCCATCAACGGCGAATACGGCGGCAGCGGACTGGCCATCACCAAGAAGATCCCCGACGGCAAACTCGACGCCGCCAAGAAGTTCGTCGAATACGTCACCACCAACGACGAAGGCATCGACGCCCGCGTATCCAACGGCAGCTTCCCCGCCACCACCAAGACCCTCGACCAGAAGGACTTCCTCGCCAAGACCACGCTCAGGAACGCCGACGGCAGCGACAACGAGTTCTTCGGCGGACAGAAATACAACGAGGTCTTCTCCCAGGCCGCCAAGAACGTCACCGGCAAATGGGAGTTTCTGCCCTTCGAACCCTACGCCCGCTCCATCTACAACGACAATATGGGATCGTTCTTCTCCGGCAAGACCGATTTCAGGACTGCTGCTGGCAAATGGCAGATAGCGCTAAGAAATTATGCCGCTGACCAAGGATTTGCATCGTTTCAAGATGAATAGATTACAAAGATGACTCCTGTAAGAAATTAGCTATGGTTCATATAGTATTATAAAGGAGTATATAAATTATACTCGTAATTAGATGGATACTTCATGTTAAGCACATTTCATAAATGTGTGAAATATTGACATGGGCCTATGTTTGAATTGAAGTCACTATTTCAGTTGTGTAAAAACACCCGATTTAATCCAATTGATTGCAATTTGGGTGCGGTTTGAAAGATGAAGTTTCGATAGAATTCGACTAACATAGCGTTTGACTGATTTGGTTTCCAGAAATAGTTTTTTTGCTATGTCTTCATTACTGAGTCCTTGTGCGATTAAGGCACATATGTCACGCTCTCTAGTAGTAAGACTCTTGAATGATTCAATAAATATATTTTGTTGGTCTTGAAAAATGAATTTGCTTTGTTGATATTCTACTAGTTTCTTTGTTATTCGTGGAGTAAGAATTTTACCATTTTCAAAAACAGCTTTTATCGATTCCATTAATTGTGATTTACTTATGTCTTTCAGTAGGAATCCGCTGGCTCCAGCGTCGAGCCCGCCGAAGGCGTAGTCGTCTTCGTCGTAGGTGGTGAGGATGAGGGTTCTGATGGTGGGCCAGTGTCTGGCGATGTGTCGGGTTGCTTCGATGCCGTCCATGCCGGGCATGCGCACGTCCATGAGGATCACGTCGGGCAATGGCCGGTGATTGGCATCCAACTGGTTGAGTGTGTCGATGGCGGATTGCCCGTTTTCCGCTGAGGTGATGACGGTGATGTCGGTCACGTCGTCGAGCATGAGCTGGAAACCGAGGCGTGCCAGTCTCTGGTCGTCTACGAGCATCACACGGATCATGGTTGAATCTTCCTTTCGGCCGGTTGCTTCCCGGTCATGTTCCCGGTTGGGGGAATGACCGCTTTGACATGCCATTCGGTGCCATCGACCGGCCCATAGGCGAACGTGCCGCCGGCGTCTTGCACGCGCCGTGACAGTCCGGCCAATCCGGTGCCGTCATCGGGTGCGACGGCTTGCGCCGCACCGGTGGCTCCGTCGTTGCGGACGATGACGGTGACTCCGTTGGGCTGGTGGTTCCATGATACGTTGAGATGCGTGACGTGTCTGCCGTGGCGGATGGCGTTGGTTATGGCCTCTCGGGTCACGTCGAAGCAGAGGTCCGCCTGGGGTTCGTCGTCGGCGCGGATGCCGGTTTCGGTGAATATGGTGATGATGCCGAGCGTGCGGGCATGTGCGAGGATCGGACGGATGTCATCCCATGAACGCATGCTCCGGGATCCCGGTTCAGCAGGGTCTTCGTCGGTCGTGTCGGTTTCAGTCAGTGCGCGCACGGCCTTGCGCGTGTCCGCCAGGCTTTCCCGTGCGATCTCGTTGATGCCTTTCAGGGCCTCGTCCACGCGCGGGTCGCCGGTCTTACCGCTCAATCCCTCGGATAAAGCGATGATCGTGGTCAACCCGTGACCCACGCTGTCGTGCAGCTGTCCGGCGATGCGCGAACGACGCACCGCGGCGTCACGCTGCTTGACGGCGGTCTGCGCGCGCCGGTGTTCCAGGCCGGCGGCGGCCGTGGCTCTCCTGGCTTGAACCATGCCGCGGTGCGCCAGGGCGATCGCGCCGGCGAGGGCGAGTAGGAGGATGCGGCCAGGCCATTCGCCGAGGAACTGGCTGGCGGGCCATGACATGAACGTCGCCAAGGTCACGGCCAACGTCGTCGCGAGGGATCCGATGTACATGCGGCGTTCCCCGGTCGTGCGCATGAACGCGTAAAACGCCGCGACCAGCTGGACCAGCAGAATCGAGTCCGCATGCCAGAAGGACAGCATTAGGGTCAGGACGAGCTGCGACATCAATGTGACGGACGGGACCCGGTAACGGAACATCAAGACCGAGCATGACAGGCACAGGGCCAGCAACAGCAGCACGAATCCGCCGGTCTGCTTGGCGAGCGTGTACATCGGGTCCAATGGGGTGCCGATTATGCGCTCCCACATGAGCATCATGACCTCGACCGCGAGCACGCATAATGGCATGGCTGTGGCCGTGACCCTGCCGACGTTCACCGTTTGCCGTTCCATACGATCCACTGTGCCGTCTCGCCGGGTCATCGGCGTGCTTACTGGGCGAGACAGTCCGCGCCGGGCATCAGGCAGCCGAGCATCGTGACCGAACCGGTGAACAACAAAGTGAATACGATGATGATGGCCAGCCATACGAACGGCGAGAGCAGCGCCCCGATCCATGCGGCGACGCGGCCGCCATGCTCCCATCCGTGCCCGTCGCGGCCGGTGATCCACGCGATCAGCACGCCGGGCAGGGACAGGAACAGTCCGAGCAGCAGGAATCCGACGATCGAATCGTTCGGCGCGGCTTGCAACGGTTGGGGCGGGTTCGGCCGGCCGGGCTCCGGGACGGGCGGTGACGCCGACAGGGGCTTGCCGGGTGACGGTTCGTGATGTGCGGGAATGTCCATGAGCGCCGATCCTTTTGAGTGTCATTGGAGCTTGTTGATGTTGATGGTGCCGTTGTCACCAGGCAATGCACTGATGGAGACCTTGACGATGCCGTCGTCGGCCGTGTAGTCGTATACGCCGGCCTGTTCCTCCTCGGTGGCGTTGCGGGTGAAGCCCGCGTCCTTGATCTTTCGCGCGTAGTCCTTCGCCTCGGCGATGGTCCATGACACGTCGATCAGATAGCCGTTGTCGGTCTCGTCCCTGATACGGGTCGTCACCCGATCGGGTTCGGGCACCCGGCCGGCATACTGGCCGTCCGGCCAGGAGCCTTGGACGGAGCCGCACGCCGCCAGCCCGAACAAGGCCGTCAGGATTAGCAGGAACGCGAGCAGCATGGACACCGGGGCTCGCCTCGGCATGGCCGTGTATCGGACAGGCATGATCTCATCCTCCTTTTCCGAATCCGGTGCCGTCAACGGCTTCTGATCGCGTCGGCCACGCTGCGGCGCAACGCGGGGCGGATCTGCATGTACTGGATGAGGAACAACGCCAGCCAGCAGGCCGCTGCCGCGCCGATCACACCGGTCCACGGGATCTCGGCCACCGGAACACCGACGAGCGTGATGGAGCGTGTGGCGAGCACGAGCGAGCTGACGGCGACCGGGATGAGCGCGAGGACGACCGCGCCGGCGGCCAATTGCAGGCTCTGCCACAGGATCATGCGCGTCACCCGGCGCGGCGACATGCCGATGCTGCGCAGAAGCGCCTGGTCGGCGACCATGCCGCGGTTCGACAACGCGATGACGGCCAGGCTCGTGGCCAGGGACACGATGCACAGCATCGCGATCATCAGCAGCGAGTCCGCGTAGTTCAGGCTCGTCGGATGGCCACCCAGGGCCAGTATCCGCCCGTAGGACCGCGCGCAGGTCAGCAGGGTCGCGGACAATCCCAGAGCCAGTGCGAGCGGGGCGATGGTGTTCATACTGGACACGGCCTTCGCCCTAGCGGCACGGGCCGCGAGCACGCCGGTCGCCGACCCGCACAGGCGGCACATGACGCGTCCCGCGTCCAACAGGATCGGGACCAGCACGCCGGCGAGGACATACATGCCGAACGACGCGATGATCCCGGCCCATAATGCGCCGTTGAACGTCTGGCCGGCCTCCTGTCCGAACGCGCGGGCGCGCGGCATGCCCATGCCGGAGAACGCCAATACCAGCGCCGCCGCCATGACAACCAGTCCCAGCGCCCAGCGCACCCAATACCGCCATCCACGCCGTCCAATCGGCGCGTCCTTGCCGCGGATCGCCTCGATGGGACGGACCTTCGCCGCACGCATCGAGGGCACAAACGCGCCCAGCATGCACGTGACCACGCCCAACAGCAGCGAGCCGAGCCATGCCGCCACGGACGGCGCGAACGCGGGAGGGACGAACGAGCCGAGCCCGCCGGCGAAGCTCTCCGCGGCCATCGCGTCGAACTCGGGAACCGCGAGCAGGCTGGCCGGCATCGCGATCAGTGAACCGAGCAGCGAGCCAATGAGGCTCGCCACGCCCACGAGCATCCACATGCCCGCACGCACCTGGCTCGGGCTGGCGCCCATGAGACGCCATTGCGCGAACGTGCCGCGGATGCGGTCAACCGTGGCCGAACCGACCACCGTGAGCGAGAAGAACGCAAGCAACGCCACCACGACATAGATCGTGACCGACACCATGGCGAACTCGGCCGGATCCAAACCCGCCAGCCGGGCGGCCGACGCGAACGACGGCGACGAGGTCCACACGAACTGGTTCATGCACACGCCCACCAGCGTGGTCACCACCGCGACCACCATGATCGTGGGCACCCAACCCGCGAGATTGTCGCGGAACACGCGAAGCACATACCTACCCACGGCGAACCTCCTGACCGTGCTGCGACATGGGCGGCTCGAACGTGCGGCGCATGCCCTCGACGATCTGCCCGGCGGTCAGCCTGCCCGCGACGTGGGTGATCCCGCCGTCACGCAGGAAGACTACGCGGTCGGCCAGTGCGGCGGCATCCGTGTCATGCGTGACCATGACCACGCTGGAACCCGAATCCGCCAGCTCGCGCAGCACCTGCAGCACGAGCTCGCTGTTCGCGGTGTCGAGCGCGCCGGTGGGCTCGTCGGCGAACACCACCGCCGGACGCAAGAGCAGGGCCCGGCACAGGGCCACGCGCTGCTGCTCTCCACCGGACAGGGCGCTCACCACGGTCCTCGCCCTCTGGCGCAGGCCGAACCGGGACAGCAGCTGCGTGACATGCACGTAGTCGGCCTTGCGATGGGCGAGCGAGAGCGGCAGCGTCACGTTCTCCTCGACCGTCAGATACGGCACGAGGTTGTACTGCTGGAACACGAAACCGATATGCCCGCGGATGAACCGCGAACGACGCTCCTCGTCCAACGCGTAGATGTCGGTGCCGCCGATGACGACCCGGCCCGAGTCGGGCCTGTCCAAACCGGACAACACGTACAACAGAGAGGTCTTGCCCGCTCCCGAAGGCCCGACGATCGCCGTCAACCCGGCACCGGGAATATCCAACGAGACATCATTGAGAATCACACTCGGACTGGAACCATCAGCGGAAGCCACACGCTTGACCAGCCCACGCGCCTGAATCGATAAATATGTATTTACCCCAATGAAGTCATTTGGTTGTTTTTTCATGGACGAGAATCCTTCCTACGAGAGTGCTACTGCCGACAGTATCCATAAAGACGAGTCAATCGTCTATGCCGGAGAGACGATTGACATCAAAAGATGTCAATCTGTGTCGAAGAGAGAGTCGAGTAACCATATAGTTGATAAACAGCCACCGGTCAAAGAATCATCAGAATTGTGATGTCCTTCATCTAAAAGTTGCAAAAACACCGAATTATGTGCGGACGGAACAATAGCCGAATATGAATTCAGCCATTGTTCCGTATATAAGAGAGGCGCCTTTATATCATTCTTGCCGGCAGTAATCCAAATGTCAGGAGCTTGATTAGAAAAATCAGCTGGAAGACGCCGCAATTGCGCCAAAGGTGAAAACGAGTCATAGCAAGAAGATGATGATGGATATCCGAATTCATCCCAATCGCTAATTGTAAGTGGATTGTCGGGGTTTGTGAGAATCAATTCCGGTGTTAAAAAAGGGTGCGATAATTGAACAATTTTGAAATAATCCGGGCGGCGCAATGCGGCAGAAAGAACAACCAAAGCGCCGGCGCTTGAACCCACTGCTCCAATGCGTTTGGCGTCACATAAGTTATTTGCAATCAATCCTTTAGTGCAATCGAGAAAATCATTGATAGATATGAACTTATTGTTTTTTATCGCTTGCCTATGCCATTCCTCCCCATACTCGCCCCCACCTCGAATATGGCAGAAGGCAACAGTTATGCCGGACTGTATGACATATGAAATCAAACGGTCATAGGCTCCCTCAAGTGCGATTCCATAACATCCGTATGCCATCAATAGAATAGGAGACTGCTCGAGAATACTATCAAGTCTATAAAAAAGTGTAATGGGAATATTTGTTTGATCTCTACTCCGGATAATACTTTTGCGACAGTGAATATTAGGTGTGGACGATACAGCCTCTAAGAATCCTTTCCTATTTCCTGTTACAATTTGCGTTTGATGGATTGGAGATGATATGCAGAAAACAGGGAACCTATCCTGAAATCCAAGAAAACTAATAACTCCACAAGGAGGAGCTTTCCATATCCCATTTTGTCCGAGAGATGGAATCCAGATGGCGGAGTCGCCCGATAGGCGTCCTATCACATAAACAATCCCATTACGCTTTTGCAATGATTTAGGAATAAATCCATGGGGAGACTGAATCATTTGCCTATCATGTATATCGTTAAAAAAGTTAATAATTAGAAGTTGGTTATTGACGATAGCATATAGAAGAGTATTTGTAATCTCCATCGAATCAATGGGGAGTGATGCAGTAATTTCCCTAAAGCGTGTGTCTCTTTCGCCGAAATCATCGAAAAACAGCATACGAGAATTGTCTCCGTGCGTCATTCTTATAACAATAACCGCATCATTACTGCAAACGAAAGATAATATATCATATTCACTATTTGTGCCGTATACTTCAATGATGCCACACTTGTTTGCCATCATTAGTTTATACGGGCGATTTGATTTGCTTTTATTAATCCAATAGATAGAATGGTATGTCGTTCTTATCTGAGGTACAACATTGTTGCACCTTAGAAGAATATTGGCGGATTGCTTTTTCAATTCATATAATGAAATAGTGTAAAAATCAGTTTTTGGCATCTGCGTTAATAATGCCGCTATTGTCTTCTCTGAATTAATGTAAAAACCAGATATTCTTCCAATCGGTTTTTGACATAAATGAATATATTGCGACGGATCATCCTTGAAATGAATTACTAGTTCATTATTAATTTGCATTAATTCGAGCGATTGATTACTGGAATAATGAAAATTATTTGTATCCTCTATTAAATGTTCACAAAGTTGTTGCGCCTTGCTGCGATACTTGTCAGAGAATTCTTCATACAATTTGATGGGTTGATTGAGTGTTGTACACTTCATAGTTACTCCATTGCAAAAGTGTCTGGCATCAATTTTGCGAATTGGTGCCAGACACTTGTCTTGTCAGCAGTTGCTGTAGGTCAAGGTACTCGGCAGGCCCGGGCAGGGGCCATTGAAGCTAAACGTGCTGATACGTGCTGCATCATCCGTTTCGCCGTCAGCAGTCAAGATTTGAAAATCAAGAACGTTGTTTCCCATTGTGCACCTCCTTTCTAATATCTAAGGAATCGTTCCATGACAGGAACGGTATGCCTGACCATTTCCCCTGGAGTGCGGCAAGAGATCCGAGGACTCCGGCGGATCCGGTCAGAAAATCACACGACAGTTTTAGTCCTTGATTTCCTCGGACATAAAAACCGCCTTTACTTGGAATGATAAATAGTCGAAGAGAATCGCAATATGAGTTAATTACCTGATATTCCAGCTTGCTTTTATCGTCCTTTGCATTCAGAAAAGTCAAAAAGCCTGACATACCATATGCGTATGTTCCCTGTGCACACTGATAGTAGGTGCATGCGCGAACTAGGGACTCATACTCTTTGTCCAAGAGACATTCTCCGGTCGCTTTTCGCAAGGCATATAAAGCGATTGCAATACCGCATGACCCGGTTCCCAGATATGGCAGAGTTCTCCACTTTTCATCGTATTCCATGGTCATATTTTGGGTCAAAACACATTTTTTAATATCGTTTTGTATTGCATGTAGTGCATAATCCACATATTTTTCATCTCGATCAACCGTTCTATAGATTTCGGCCCACAATAAGGCCGCGCCAGACCAGCCATATAATAATCCAGCGGATTCACATTCGACATCGTTGGTAAGCATGTTCTGCAACTTTGATGAGGCTAAAAATAGTTCATCATATGATTTATTCGACCCGATACTTAGGTCATTTAGGCCGACGCCAGCCCATCCGGACCAATAAGTAGGATTAATGGGGTTTGCCACGGGCAAAGAATGTGCTTCTCGAGCGAGTTCATCAAATCCCGCCATGCGTAAGCCATACTCCAAACCATCTTTGCCGGCGAATCCTCGGTTTTTAACGCCCGAAAGATGATTTAAAATCCATTGAGATGCTTTTTGAACCGATGCGGAATCTATTGGATCACCTGCCAAAGCTAACGTCGACAAAGCACCCGCAACGCCATAAGGGTATCCCACCGAGGCTTGTACAGCATTAGGGCCAAATAGTTCTATATCACCGGGTAGAGCAACTGTAGCGCCTTCATCAAAATGAAGGTGTGCCTTTATTCCCCGAGCTAGTCCATGTATTAAATCTTCAATAGAAGCGAGATTGACAGCTCGCTGATCCAAGGATAGCTGAGTATTTTTAGATGTCTTTTGAATTATAGATTCGATGGAGTCTTCGTTAATATCGAGATGACTCTGCGCGTGTCTAGCGATTCGTATAATGCTTCCTTCATTGCCCTGATCTGTAATGGTGGCTTGAGGAAGAAGCATATCTAACTCCAGCAACCCTAATGAACAAAAATCTGCGTCGGTGCCGGTAAACCCTGTCAGAGGACCATATCCTGGTGCTATTTGTTTAATTCGCCATCCTTTATCCATTTTGTGCGCGAATTCAAAATCAATAAATTTAGGATTAACTCCGTTTTCCATAATGATATTTTTAGGGTGAATATCACCAAGAAGCCATCCGTGTCGATGAAAGAGCGACATTGCTTTATCAAGCTGTGAAACGGTATGATCAACCCATTGCCCAAAGGCAGCATTATCTAGTTTCCAAGGAGCTGGCTTTAGTATGGGAGTTCTAAGCATGCATTCATGCTTAAGGTTGTTCCCTGGTATTTTCTCCATCACGAGATAAAGGTTTTCCCATGCTCTCAACATTCCGAATACCTGAGGCACAAAGCCCGTATCTTGTAATTCGGATAAGACATGTTCTTCGTGCTTCAAACGATATACAGCATCATGGCCGTCGGAATCAAGCGCCGTATATGGTCGCGCCTCCTTTAGTACAACGATAGTTCCTTTTGAAACGTATTCATCCGTCAACGCCTCTGCGGTATACACACCTCCACCGCATGAAAAATGCATAGCTGATTTCATCTCGAATGGGAATGGTATAGATTGAGATTCTATGGATTCGTGTAGAAATTCCGGTATTTTCACCCAATCCGGCACGATAAAGGTAGGACGACGTACATCTTCCTCCTCGACTCCGTCGGGCCTTTTCAATACACTTATATATTTTGTCTTATCCTTAGGCGGGATAAAAGCGCCGAAGCGATAGAATATAGGCCCGTTCCTCCAACGTCTATCCGAAAGGATATAGGGTCCTGACTCATTCCCAATAATGTCGTCTAACCCATTGAGAGTAGAATGAAACTCCAATTCGTTTACTGGATATATTGTAATATATTTTCCGGCAGCAGCCCTATCGGTATATTTACTGTTTTAATCAAAAAAATCAGCTTTTGTTGATAGATATTTAAATGCGACTTTTTTTGAAAAACAATAATTTGATACTTCTCTTAATATCTTTTCATAATTCCAAAGAGTTGCCGAGATGTGAATCTTCCATCCCTGTTCCGGAATTTTAACATTACTAGGACGACAATTTGTCCATGGGGTACCTTTATATATCTTCCAATTATTTGGAAAGTGAATTTCATCATCAAGTCTTGGCGAAGATTGACGATCTGGTGGCTCATAGAAGGAACTGTTGGACTGACAGAATGGGATATATTTTAGGTCGATGGGCACGATTCTGTCTCTTTCCTTATTAATGGCTTATGACATTTTTATTACATCACCTATTCGCGTGCCGCGCGACCCGTTATGGGTTATCTGTCATCTCCAGATGACAAGAGATAAGAGTCGATATAGATTTCCGTCCAGTCGTCGGCCTTGTCATCATATGATGATATATACATTTTTTGTATAGTTTATGTCTGTATTTGTTATAGAGTTAGTCAGAGTGTTGCTTATTTGACCTAGCGGAACATAGTGTATTTTGTGTAGATGTCCAATCGGTTGTAATCGGTGAAAAGTGATATATATGCAGCATATATAAAATAACTATATTTTATAGTTAGATGAGGAATTATTGTAATAAATCGCCAAATTTCTTTTAGCTATGAGATATATTGTTCCGTTGCGAGATTGCGATAAAATGGTGCCGTTTTAAAAAGTTGTTTATGGGTTCCCGATCCGATAATCCGCCCTTGATTAAGTACATATATAAGATCGGAGTCAATTATCGTGGCGAGTCGATGCGCAACGATAATAAAAGTGCGGCCTTCTACCTGAGTCAATAGCTGAGTGATAAGGCGTTCGTTATCGGCGTCCAGGTTTGCGGTGGCTTCGTCGAGCAGGATGATTTTTGCCGTGGAAAGAAGGGCGCGGGCTATGGCGAGTCTTTGGCGTTCTCCGCCTGATAGCATGATTCCGTTTTCCCCTATCTGCATATCAAGACCTTTGTCGGATCGATCTAGCAGATGGGAGAGATTCACGGATTCCAATACCCGTCGGCATTCATCATCGCTACAATCGTTTGATCCGAGAAGTAGGTTCTCTCGTATGCTACCGGACAGTGCCGGTGAATCCTGTTCCACGTATGCGATGTGGCTGCGTAAATCGTCTCGATCACAGGTTGTTATGTCCTTACCGAGTACATTGATATTTCCGCTGGAAGGATCATAGAAACGTTCGATAAGTTGCAGGATCGTGCTTTTCCCTGCCCCTGAGGGCCCGACAAGTGCCGTGACACTTCCTTGGGATATGGAGAGATTCAGGTCACGCAGAATTGGTTTGGATCCATAGGAGAAGTAGACGTGTTGGAATTCCACCGCTGGCGGACGGGGCCCGCTGTGTGCCAGCGGCATATGTTCATTGATTGTTGCGACGACGGTGTCAGAGTCCTTTTCTTCGGGAATATCCAATATTTCCCGTATACGGTTCATTGCGGCCATTGAATTGCCGATTTGTGAGCCTGCGTAAATGATCTGGCTGAGCGGTGAGATGCTGATGAACAGCAACATGATGAACTGAGTAAGTTTCTCTACGGATAGCAGCCCTGTGGTTACGCGCCATAATCCCAGACCGAACACAATGATAGCTGCGAGTTGCAGGGCTATCGTGGCCAGTGGATTGACGATCGACTGGATTTTGGCAATCTTGAGTCCGGACAGGCGGACGCGGTTGATCAAGGCGGCAATAACCTTATTCTCGTTCTCGAAGCCGTTTGAAGCGCGTATGGTGCGGATGCCGGCGAGATCACGATTGAGCGTGGAGGTAAGGTCGCCGAGCGTGTATTGGCTGTCATAGCTTGCTCGTTCGATGAATTTAGCGGACAGCAGCATGAGCGTGAATACCGTAAGGAGCAAGGTGATCGCTGTGCCGAATAGGATCGGGTCAAGCATTGCCATAAACGCAGCGGAACCGATGACGGTGATGAAACCTGATGCAAGGGCTGATGTGCACTGCATGAATGCATTACGCAGTTGTGAGGTGTCGTTGCCGACACGGCTGAGCAGGTCGCCGGAGTCACGTTGATCGTATTCGCGTATGGGCAGACGTAGCAGGTGTTTGCTTAGTGCGAGACGAGCATCCCTTACGATATCCTCCCCTGTGCTCTGCAATTGGTAGTTCTGTAGGGCTGATATAGCTCCTGAAGCGGTGACGAGTAACAGCATTCCGGCAATGACGGGCCACTGGGGAACCTGGAATACACCATTCTGGAAGAAGTTGGTCATGTACTTAGGCACGAGCAGCGTCATAACGGCTCCTATGGCTCCAAGACATAGGATGAGTGCCAGCCGTCCTCGGTATTTTCGGAGAGGAGAAATCAGATTGTACATGGAGGCATGTTTCATGTGCATGGTGTCGTCCGGGTCGTTGGCGGTCATTGCGTATCTTTCCGTTCGGAACTGGTTCTGGTGATGGTGTACCGTCTGACGGCATCAGGTTCGCCGATGGGTATGCCGTTGGCTTCGACCCAGGCGTGTGCGCGAAAGGGACGATCGGTGAACCCGGTGCACCATGTGACGGATCGGCGAGATATGCGGCATGCCGCCGCCGTGGAGAGCGACCGAAGCAGACAACCCTGCTGGCTGCGGCATCTGCGGCTTACCGAACATACGGCGTTGCGGTAACGCTTCGCCATGTCGGCATCGGCTGGCGGATACCGTTCGGACCACGTTTCAAGCCGGCGGCAGAACTTTCCGATTCGTTGTCGTTCCATCCGTCTTCCGATAATGATGGCAATCAGCGCCACCAGGCGGTCGTGAAAGTTGACGCGTGTGGTTGCTTCCGGCTGTAGAGGGATACTCATAGGCGCACGTGCTTCCCTATATCGGCGAGGAATCGTTCCGTATCCCGGACGATGATTTGTCTGTCGGTCTGATATTCTTCGGCGATTGCGTTCATGCAATCCTCGACGGTTTTGCCGTGCATCAGACCGTCGAGGATGATTCGGCCTATTTCGTTGACCTGCAGGTATTCGCCGGTGTCGTTGACGAATACGATTGCCCCTCCCTCTTTGGGATATAGGGATATCTGGTCTTTCAGGCTGGTGTTCGCCATCGTGTTATCGGTTTGCATGTCTTAGCCACCTTTCCACTGCCGCGACTCGTTGCATTTCAAACAGAAACGTGATGTCAGGCATCGGCATGGAAGCTCGACGCCGTACGGCTGGTATATCGATCAGTCCTTCTTCGTCCAGCACTCCGCCGGCGATTGAGTCGAGCAGCGTGTCTTTCGAGCGTTGCCATGCCAGATACAGTGAATATGAGTGATCGCCTTTGACGGGACGCCGGAATATCGTTTCGGGGACTATACCCTTGAGCGCCCGGTACAATACGGCTTTGTGTAGATTTCCCTCGGTGCGTGCACTGATTGGGGCGCATAGCGCATAGCCCACGATTCCACGGTCCAGGTAGGGGGAGCGGAACGTTATGTCGTCGGAGGCGAACGTCCGATTAACCTGATTGAGCATTCGTGCCTGCATTGACAGAGAGTAGAGCGCCTGATGACGGCTTCGGTCGGGGCTTAATGGCCGAATGTCGGCGTGTTTCAATTGTGATTCAATGGCGCCATATAGGGTATCCCTGGCTTTCGCGGTCAGGAATTCGGGAATGCGTATGGCATCGTGCCATCCACAAGGCGAGGAGCGATGGCCATGATCTTGTTCCGCGTCCAGGAGCGATGACCGTAATTCCTCATGCAGATCGGTGCTGTCGGTCAGATCGAGAATTGCCTGATAGGGTGGGACCCGGTAATCGGCGCTGTATTGTCTTCGAATGTCCCGTAGCCGCAGCGGGTGTTCCCGCAGACAACTCCATGATGAGGATGGCATGGATGCGAACAGCTCGTCTCCTCCGAAACCCGTGACATGGATACGGCTTGTGTCTGCTTCCATTTCGGAGATTCGGCTGAGATAGCCTTCGATATCGCTCCAGAAGACCGGTTCTTCAGGTATCTCTCTGTTGGGATATTCGGCTGTGGATTCGAATGATCTGTTTCCATCCACGACTCGGCCGATTTTGATGAGTGGCATCCGAACGTCCTCGGAGATTCGCTCGGCCCATCGGGAATCCTGATTCATTGGATCGTCGGGTGTTTCATGATACAGGGGCATACGAACCCCCTCACTGGCGAAGATGTATGCGATGGCGGCGGAATCCACTCCTCCGGACACATCGGCGGATAGTGGTGCCTCATTGCGCCACTCATCCGCGATCGTCAGGAAACGGCTCCTTAGCGATGCCAGAATTACGTCGTTTGAAACATGTTTTATGGGTGAAGGTTCCGCTCTCGTATATCGCGGCCTATTGGATTTGTCGAGGTGCAGTGTGGTTGCGGCGGGTACGGAATGTATGTTCCTCCATGGGGATTTGTCCCCTCGCAGGCTGTCAGGGAGCGAAGGCAGCAGATCCATGATGATGCGTTCCATGTCAAGATCGGCGTTCGTGATGCTTGCAAGCCGGAAGGCGCTGTCCGACAGGAGCACTTCATCTTCGGAGACGGTCCAGAACATGCGATCGCCACTCAACAGAGGAACCTGGACGCATGTTCCCTCGTCATTGATGCTGATGGAGGCGGGAAGCTTCGAACGGTCCGTCGGCTTCCCGCCGCGGACAATCACGGTACGGTTTGGGTTCTTATGCGTAAACGGCATCACGTTTCCCTATCCTGATACAGCTAGGGATCATCAATATATGCAGGGTTTCGGTCAGTTCGATCCCCAAGAGAACGGGGCCTTGGCTCCGCCAACATCGACATAGTTGCCGAACCATACGCCATTGGTTGCTTCCTTGAATGATGCGATGACCTCAACGACAGGAGGCACATAATCCTTCATCTTCGTTCTCCTCATGTTCTGTATATGGAACCGGATTGCATGCCGGTGCATGCCATTCCAGTTAACCTGATTTGGATGGTACATCCAAGAATGTGTTTGGTGTTTGTCATCTTCGGATGACAAACACCAAACACATGGACCTATGGGAGCGGGTGATCCGCCGGCGTTTTTCAGTCTTCCTTCCAGAGCTGGCCGCGGGAACCCTCTTTTACCACGGTGCCTTTATCCAGTACCACAACATCATCGGTAATCGGCTTCAGTCTGCCGTCCGGTTCGGATGCGATGAGCACCGCAACGCCACGATTCGCCTGCTTCCGTATCTGCTCGCAGATCCAATTCGTGCCCGATTGATCAAGTGCCTGGAGCGGTTCGTCTACGATCAGAGCTTTGGGGTTGGGAAGCAGAGCTATAGCGAATCGCATTTTGAGGACACCGATCGGAGCGAGATCGTGGAGCTTGACGGTGAGAAGATTCTGCAGTTCGGTCATGTGAATGATCCCGTCAAGAAGCGAATCAGACGTCCCGGCCCAGAGCGCCTTCCAACGAAGATAGGTTCCGGCCGAGTAATACGGGGACAGTGAAATGGCTTCGGGCATTGCACTCACAACGTTTTTTGGTATACGGGATGTGCCATAGGGTTTGCCACAGGTGGATATGCATCCGGAATCCGGGATATCCAGTCCCAACAGCATCCGGAGAACAGTTGTTTTGCCGGCGTCATGCGGTCCCATCAGAACGGTGACTCGACCTGCATAGGCGGCAAATGAGATCCCATGCAATTCGCGACCGGCATGATTGAATGAGACGTTCTCAAACGCGATGATGGGTGAAGCCGAATCGGGCAGCTGGCACATCGTTTTCCTTTCTTCGATTGACCCGAGCCGCAATAATCGAAGTCCCCCCCCCCCCTAACGGTTTTTGGATACTGCCCTATCTTAGGGGATGGCAGAAGTGACGTGATATATATGCTAGGTTTGTTCCGTTCGCTTGAGCGATGGACATAGACAGTTAACCAGTTCGCTCTATTCTCCAATAAAAGGATTGTGGTGTTTGTCATCTGAAGATGACAAACACCACAATCCTTGAGATGAATATCGTGATTTTTATGCTGGTTTGCCGCCTGTTATTTGGTCCAGCCCCGATTGATACCAGGCTATGGCGATTTGAACCCGGTCCCGCATGTGCATTCTGGCCAATATGCGGCTTACCGTGCGCCGTACCGATGTCGTTTCGATGAATAGGCGCTCCGCGATTTCCTGATTGGACAAGCCTGCCGCCACGAGTTCCGCGACTTCACGTTCCCGCTTGGAAAGTCCGTCGAATAGGCTTCGTAGCAGCTTGATGCGGGTGTTGTCCGATATGGGCCGAACCCCGCGATTGAGCACTTCACCGGTGATTCTCGGTGTCAATACCGCATCTCCGTTATGCACGGCGTGTACGGCGTCACGTAGCTGTTTGGGGGTCGCATCCTTGAGCAGGAATCCGGATGCCCCGCGCGCCAATCCGTCGAAGGCGTAATCGTCCTCATCGTATGTGGTCAGGATCAGTATCTGGATTTGGGGGAATTGCTCCTTGATGATGCCCGTCGCCTCTATGCCGTCCATGACGGGCATGCGCACGTCCATCAGAATCACGTCAGGCAGTTGCTGCGGTGATTGCCGTAGGAACTCGATTGCTTGGGCGCCGTCCGCGGCCTGTGAGCTGACGATGATGTTCGGATCGTTGTTCAGCATCATCATGAAGCCGGTGCGCGCCCCTCGCATGTCATCGACCAGCATGACCTTGATGATGTCGTCTCTTGCATCCTTCATGGTTCTTCCGTTTCTTTCAGGGGATTAGTGCCTTGACCGCCCAGCCATTGCCGTATGGCCCATAGGACAGGGTGCCGCCCATTTTCGCAAGGCGTTGGGAGAGTCGTTGCAGTCCGGTTCCACCTGTCGGCTTCCCGCTTTGACCGGATGCCTCGCCGGTGGTGTCGTGTCCGGAGACGTGTCCATCGTTGCGGATCGTGATTGCTGTTCCGCCATCACGGTAATGATTCCAGGAGACGGCAATGCGGGTCAGTCCCGCGCCGTGCCGAAGGGCATTGGTCAGTGCCTCGCGAGTGACGGCGAAGCATAAATCCGAACGGCGGGGATCCTCGACGCGTCTTCCCGTTTCGGTGAACACGACGATGATTCCGGTTGAGCGTATGTGTTCCAGTACGGGTCTGATATCGTCCCAATCCCGTAAACGAAGGATGTCATCCTGATTCACTGGTTCAAGACCGACCTGTTCCAAAGACGGCTGCGATTCCTCTTCATTGAAGACCTTTAAGATGCGGCGCGTATCACCCAGACTGTCCTTCGCAATCGATGTGATCTCCGCTAAGACATCGGCCAGTTGCGGGTCGGAATAGCCGCCGTTCCTTATGCAGTCCTCGCCTCCCTGCGATAACGCGATGATCGAGGTCAATCCATGACCGACGCTGTCATGCAGTTCGTTGGCCATGCGAAGGCGCCGTTCCGTACGATTCTTCTCCTCCGCCAGTATTGCGGCCTTTCGCCGTGCCTCGGACAGCAGCCTATTCGCCGTTCGCCGTTCCCGCACTATGGACAACAGTGAGGATGCGATGCCGGCCAAAGCGACGGAATACAGTAACGCCAAATACTGAGGCTGTAGATAGGAGGGATAGATGCATTGCATTGCGATCATGCAGATCATGGCCAGATCGCACATGGCCTGGGCATACAGGGGAAGCCGAATGCACAGATAGAGCACCAGGATAAGCGCGACCTGCGTGTATGAGTGCAGGCCAACGCCGAACAGGACGCCCAGGGAGAGTTCTATGAATTCCAAGGCCAGCAACGCCACGGGGCTTCTGGACCTTAACGTCACGTTTATGGCTCCTAAAACCAGCAGTATGAGGAAGTACCATATCCCCGCTCCCTCGTTGAGGAACCGGATAAACGAATATCCTGTGCCGATTGCCATCCGCTCTTTCACATAATCGCGGATCAGCACGCCCATCGTGCCAACGATGCAGATCAGAGTCGTCGTGAAACGAAGCAGGCGTTCCCCTTTGAGCTGACGAAGCCATAGGATCAATCGATCCCGCGGGGTGACGGCCAGCGTTTGTCCCCCATCTGATGACTTACCCCGGCGTGAGCCCATAATGAGGCGGTTCCTCGCAACCTGCACCTTACGCCTTCTTCGTTGTCCGAGAATACAGCTCTCCCATTATCTACGATTCGAGGCTCGCATGTCCATGACCTGGCTCCTGTTTGACATCTACGGATGACAGTAACTTATCGCGGACTTCCCGCTCCGCTTGCGGAGAGAATGCTCCAGGCGGGGCTGTTCGACATACTCTCCGCAATCGGCGCGGGAACGCGGCCCCGGGCCATGCGCTACGCGCATGACCGTGTTGCTTGGCCGCTCGCATGCTCGCGGCGGTGGGCCGCGCGGAATCTGACGAGGGGTTTGCGGCCACCACCAGCATGCCATGCGCTCCGTCTGTGTTCCCTGCGCCGTGTCCCGCGCCGCTCCCGTGCCTGCGCTGCGACGGCGGACCAGCATGCCGTCTTCGCTACGGCCCGGATCGTCGCGGTCCACGCCTCCGGTCTCTCCGCCTACGCGCATGGCAGGCGGGTGGTGTCCGAAATGGAAACCACACGGAAAGGACCGATGGACATGAACGACATGGTGGACACCCGCATGGCGGGAACCGGACTGGCGAAACGCGTACGCGACGGGTTTCTTCAGGACCGGCGTGAACTTGGACCGGCGCAAGCGGCCGACAAGTGGTTCGCGCCCCTGATGGACAGGTGGAACGGCCTGCTGTCGCGCGACGAGGGCGGCTTCTCCCATGAGGAGCGCGTCACGCTGGCGGTGCTGATGACCGAGTGCCTGAGCATGCGGGACGCGCTGATACTCGCATCGCTGCGCGAAATGGGCGGCGGCGAACTGCACATGCTGTACGCCCAGCCGCATTCGATGGAATCGGCGGCCGTGGTCATGCGCGAACTGTCACGGGCGTTCAAGGACGCCGACTACCAGCCGGACACGCGACGCGGGGAACGCGCGACGGCGTTGCTGGAATCGGTGACGGCCGACGCGCCGGACGGATACGAGGCGCAGCCGATGGCGTCGTGCGCGTACCTGCTGTGGATGGCCGACCGTTCGACCGCCGCCGCGGTGCGCGCGCTCAAGGCCTTGGCCTTGGATGACGACTGTTCGCTGGCGTCCCTCGTGCTCGCGGCCAGCGAACACGGCATACGCCCCGCATGGACGGAACGCCGCCGCCACTGAACGTCGGCCGCGGATTCAATCCGGTCGGGGCTTCCGACGCCGGAAGCCCCGACCAATCCCAATCATCCGATTTTTTCAAGGAGACAATCATGGAAACCGCAATCATCGAACGTCCCGTAATGACCGACGAGAGCATGGACGAATCGAACATCGTCATGCTGGACGTGGGTCTCATCGACCCGAACCCCGCGAACCCGCGCCGTGACGTGGGCGACGTGTCGGAACTCGCGGATTCGATACGCGCGCAGGGCATCCGGCAGAACCTGCTCGTCACTCCCACGCCGCGGGGACGCTACCTGCTCGTCATCGGGCATCGTCGCCTCGCCGCCGCCAAACTCGCCGGATTGAGCCGGGTGCCCGCCGTGGTGGCCGATTTGTCGGAACGGGAGCAACGCGAGCTCATGCTCGTGGAGAACAGCCAGCGCGCCGACCTGACCGTCATCGAGGAGGCCGACGGCTATCAGGGGCTTCTCGATTTGGGCGTGGGCGTGGACGAGGCGGCGCAACGTACCGGCCGTTCCGTGTCATTGGTGCGCCGACGCCTGAAGATAGCCGCCATCGGCGAGAACGCGCGAAGCAAGGCCGGAACCGCCCAGCTGAGCATCGACGACTGGGAAACCATCGCCGACTTCGACCGGTATCCGGACCTTCAGGAACGGCTCGCCGAGGCGGCGGGCGGCAAGAACTGGAACATGGCCGTCAAGCACGCCCGGCAGGAGCGGACATGGCGCGAATGGCTCGACACGGCGAGAGCCGAATTGGAACGCATGGGCATCGACGCGGCCGACGAACAACCGAACACGGACGGCTGGTATGACTCGCCGAAGGGATTGCGACGCACCACGATGCTGACCACGGGCGACATCGCCAAGGCCATCGACGCATGGCGCGACTCCCATGACGGTGCCACGCCCGTCGTGGGGGTGCGGGCCGAAGGCGCGTCATGGGCGCGCGGCATCGTCCTGTACGAGACCGTGGACGAGGAGGCGGAGACCGCGGCCCGCGAGGCGCGGGAGGCGCGTTGGCGAGAGGAACGGGAACGCGAGGAACGCGAGACGGCACCGGCCAAGGAGTTCGCGCGGGCAAGCCGTGATTTGCGCATCGCGTTCGTGACGCATCTCATGGAACTGAAATCCCAGCCGAAAGGCATCGGCAGGGCCGTCGCCCTGCTGTCCGCGAGATTCGCGCTCGATGCGCTCACCGAGGGATTCGACCAATGGGACAGTCACGCCGAAGACGTCTGGGGGCAAATCACCGGCATCGACACGACGGGCGACGGCGCCGATGCCGAGGAGCCGGAGAGCGAGGCCGAAGACCCGTTACGCGCGTCCGTCACCGCGATGATTGCCGGCGACCCGCAACGGGCCGCGTTCGGACTGCTCTACGCGTTGGCCGAGGAACGCGTCAGCTGGGAAACGTGGCGCGGCGCGGCGACCATCGCGGAACACGCCGCGCCACTGTACGAGGCTTTGGAAACGCTCGGCTACCGCACCTCGGACACGGAGACCGAAGCCCTCAACGGCTCCCTCGCGCCAATCGATGACGACGACAATGGCGGGGATGCCGGCATAGGGCAGGACGGCGAACCGGACGACGACGGGACGTCGCAGACCGACGACGCATCCGGCGAACCGGAAGACGCCGAATAGACGACGGACTGGGCGGAACCGGAATACGGGTTCCGCCCAGTCCGGGCGCGGACGGCGAAACGTGACGGCGCATGCGCGCCCGCACCTGCCGGAGCCAAGCGGCGGCGGGTGACGCTCAGCCGTGGCGGGCGGAGCGTCGTCGGAGCCGCGCGTCGCACCAATCCATGAGCATGCTCGCAAGCACGGCCGTGAGGAACGCGGCGACGATTAACGTGAAAGAGCCGTCCAATGCCGGAGCGTCCGAGCCGGCGAGGAAATGCATGAGCAGGAACGCCAGCATGAGCAATCCCGACAGCATGGCGAACGCCGTGAACACGGAATTCGCGAGGAACACCACGAGCCGCAACGGGTGCGCGAGCAGGGCAAGGCACGAGGCCACGCCCCGCATCAGCGTGCGTATCACGCCCGTCGCCAGCGACAGGCCAAGCATCACCAGCAGCATCGGCATCGCCGTCACCTCCCGTATGTCGCCAATGTCATCCAGCGTAGCCGCCAGGACGCGGGAAACCGAATCGCAACCCCTCCGGGTCCAATCCAATCGAACCGGACGTGTCAGCATCCATGGCATCAGCCGCATTCTCCGTTGCGGCGTTGTCCTTCGTCAGGGCAGTCTCCGGCGCATCGGCGGCGGATGCCGGTCGGCCGCCGGATTCGACGGCCGAATCCGCGCCATCATGGATTTCGCCATGGCTATCGGCGGGATTGGCATGTCCGTAGTCGGGCGTGACGGCATGGAACGCCATGCCCGTCTCCCTCGGCTCCATCCTGAGCGTGCGCACAAGCTGGGCGCGCGGCATGTGATGGTCGTCGCAGAACGACTGGGCGGCGTCGCGGAATCGTTCCGCGGCCCAGCGCATGTCGTCCAGCAGGATGCCCAAACGCGACAGTTCGCCGCGTTTGCGCCGAAGCGCCTCCAACTCGGCATCCAATGCGTTGTCGGCGATGGCGCGCATCGCCCGGTTGCGTTCCCTCGGCTTCGCCATGACGGTCTCCTCACGGTGATTGTTCTTCGTTGCCCCGCATCGTAGAACGACGCCGGCCATGATGCCGGCGGACACGAAAACGGAACCGGCACCGGCATGCGAAACGTGACATGGAGTCCGCCGCGCATGGCGTGGCACGAAGGTGAAACTGACCGGTGCCGCAACCATCCCTCCCCGGAGGGGCGGTTGGTGTGCAGCAAGCATCGCCGGTGTACGTACACCGGCGCGGCCCCGCGAAGCTCGGGGCCGATCGCGGGACACCCGTGGAACCCGATATGAGGAGGCGCCGATGGGCTGGAAAGGCAACCGTTCCAGGACGATCCGCAAGACGGTCACGTTCAGCGAGGAGGAATGGCGGTGGGTGGCGGACTCGCTCAAAGTGGAGAACCGTCAGCGTATCCAAGCCGGGCTCAGGCCCGTGGGATGGATGGCGTTCGCCCGCAACCGGATCAGATGCGCCCACCGCGTCAACATCACCGTGCCCGCGAACCTGCATGACGTGAGCGCCCAACTGGCGAGGATCGGCAACAACGTCAACCAGATCGCCCGTCACGCGAACACCACGCGGGAGACGGACCTGGCCATGCTCTCGCGCGTGTTCGACGAGCTGCGCCAGGCGGAACGACTGGTCGCGGGCCTGAGCATCCGGGTGGAGACCGACGTCGACCCCAAAGGGGTGCCCGAATGGCTGTAGTCAAGATCGGCAAGATCAAAAGCACGCTCGCCCGCAGCATCGCCTACGTGACGAACCCGGCCAAGACCGACGGCTACCGGTGGGCCTCGACCACCGTCGGCGATGACATCACGGACGCCGAGTCCATCGCCCGCGGCTTCGAACGTGCGTTGGACGCCACGAAAGGCGGCTCACGCCGACGGGGCGCCGTGTTGGCGCTGCACGTGATCCAATCGTTCGATCCCACCGACCAGGTCACGCCCCGATTGGCGCATCTGATCGGGGAACGGTTCGTCCGGGAGATCACCGGAGGCACGCACGACTACGTGATCGCCACCCACACCGACAGGTCCCACATGCACAACCACATCCTCATCTGCCCGGCAGACCGGATTACGGGCAAGGCCCTGCGTCTGCGGAAAGGGACTTTGGGCGAATGGCGGAAGATCAGCGACCGGCTGTGCCGCGAATACGGGCTGCACATCCTCATGCCGGAACAGTCCGGGCGCGTGGCCCCGTCGATCGGGGAACTCCACCTGAGCGCCAGAGGCGGCAACCTCAAGGACCGGCTGCGCACCAGCATCGACACGGCCTGCATGAACGCCCATGACTTCGCGGGATTCCGCCGCGAACTCGCGACGCTCGGCGTCAACGCGACCGTTCGCGGCGGACGCATCACCTACACGTCATGCGGGCAGACCCGCGGAATCCGAGACCGGCGACTGGGCGTGGCGTACAACATGCTCGCCGTCATGGGCAAGATCCACCGGCGCACGCTCAGCGAGATCATCTTCCATGAGGCCATGATCACCCGTCGGACGGATACGGCGGTGACCGTGCGGGTGCCCGGCACGCACGGACGCCTGCACCTGGCAATACCGTGCGACCGGCTCGTGCGCGACGGAAGGATCTGGCACGCCTACCTGTCCGACGACGTCAGACAGGTGCTCACCGACGGGAACGGCGGCTATGTGCGGTCAACGGACTGCGAGAGCCTGTACGCATGGTTCGCACGGCCCGCGCTGCGACTTGAGGACTACTGTCGGCAACGGTTCGACGGCCGGGACATGACCGGCGTGAACGGGCGCGCGCTGCGTCAGGTGATCGCCTGCGACCGGCTCGCCGACAGCCTGCGCGAGCTCAATGTGCTCGCCCAAGTCATTGATGAGGGCGACGGCCGATTGGCGACGCTCGGCCGACTCACCGACTCCGTCGAACGCAACGCGAAGCACATGCGCGCCCTGATCGCGCTCATCGCCGACAACCACGATCAGGGAGCCGACGCCACGGGACTGGAAGCCCAGCTCGCCATCGAGGAGCAGGAGACCCGCAACCTGGCTTCCGACGCCCTCGCCCTGCGCCGGCTCATCGCCCGCACCGCGCCAGCCTCCGAACGCTCCGACGGCGCACGGCGCGCGCAACGCCGCGATGACGGGCATCGTGTCCGCCGCAGGAACCGGTGAGCCGGCGGAAGCTGGAACGCAACGAACCACGACGGATGACGGGAGAATCCCATGGCGGCCGAGGACCAGGCACAGGAACTCATGATGCGCGTCAGCGAGCAAGGCACACGCGTCATCATCGACGTGACCAAATACGGGCTCGACAAGGCGCTGCACCTGCTTGGCATCGGCGTGCACGCCACCGGCGAGACACTGCGGCGCATCAGGACCACCGGCAAGGTGGACGGCAAAACCCTGCATCGCACCGGCGAGCCGATCAACGTGCAGGAAGTCACCGGACGATACGCCCGGCAGCTCGAACACGACCTGAAAAAGGCCGGCATCACCTTCCACATCGAGCACGACCGCGACACCGGCCGCACCTTCCTCCACTTCCAAGGCAGGGACGCCGACGAGGTCAACCACGTCGTCTCGCGCATCGTCGAGCGCCTCAACCGGGAACTCGCCCAACAGGAGACCGCCACGATTCCCGAACCCGGTGGCGCCGACCACGCGCAGCCGTCCATGGAGACGACGCCGATGCCGGAACGGGAGGAGCCGAACCCGTTCCTCGAACCATCCGACGACGCGCTGCGCCTCGCCTTCGACGCCGAATCGCCATCGAACGGCCGGTTCGACTTCCGCACGGTGCCCTGGGACCGTGACGCCGCGATCATCACCGACCAGCTCGACCGGCTCCACATACCCCACCACACGCAACGGGTCGCCGACGACACGGTGCGCTTCACCTACCCGGCCGGCCAGGCCAGACGTATCGCCGACGCGATCGAATCCCTGACCGCACGCTCGCGGGGCCTGGACTGGAGCCGCATGGACATCCCCGCCCCGGACGGCGGCGTGCGACGCCCCAAAACCAAACAACAGACCCTGAACGACATCCGCAAGCGGGCCGGCAAACGCATCGAAGGCCAACGCCGCACCGCGCCCTCGAAACAACGCACCCGCACCCGGTGAACGGATGCGCGACGACCATGACCGGAAAGGAGCATCGCCATGCCCGAGCTTTCAGCCAACGCGCGTTGGCTCATGGACAACCTCATCGACAACGACCGGCAGGCCCTGGCGGACATCGCACGACGCGGCGAGCAATACGCGGCCGCCGGCATGCCGCAGGACAACCGGCTGGACCAGGTCGCCCGCATGGTCGTCGATGACGCCATCCGACGCCACAACCAGGCATGGCCCGACGCCGCGATCGGCTTCCCCGCGCCGGACCTCGACCAGGCCTCCGACGAGATCGCCCAACGCATCCGCACGCAGGCCGCACGATCATGGAACACGCCCGACGCCATGCAGACGCCGACGCAATGGCAGCCCGAACATCCCGGGAACACGCATACCCCGGCCCCGGAGCCAAAGCAGGACGGGACGGCCGTCGGCCGTCCCGGCGGCGAGCAGCCGACGCAACCCGCGGCCGGCGGAAGAACAAAGGAGATCTGGCCGCGCGTGAACTTCCCCAACAGCTACGTGCACCTGTACCGGATGACCTCCAAGGACGGGCGCACGTTCGACAAGATGCGCGTGGCGATACCGCAAGGCACCAGCATCCGCGGCGTGGACCTGACCGGATGGCAGCTCGACCGCTTCCTGACCGACCATGCACGGGACGCCAAACTGAACGGGCGCGACGTGACCGTCAGCTTCAAACCCGGCGAACCGGTGGAACTGTGGCGCGGCAAAGGCGAACAACGCGAGACCATGCGCATCGACGACGCATGGCAGCTGTGCCGCGCCGTCAAAGCGCAACGCATGGCCTACGCGAGGCAACACGCCGAAAACAAACCGGTCACCGCCACCGGCACCCGAACCGGCGAGGAACCGCCAGCAGCAGCACCCGGCCCGGAGAACCCCGAACAGGCGGCCGCGCAATCCCAGACGGCCGGCAAGAGCCGGACGCTCGACGCCATCAAGGACAGGGCCAAACGCCGTGCACAGACACCATCCACCACGCCGGCAAGAACGCAGGCGCAAACACAGACAAGGAGCCGATGATGGCGGAAGACGATCTGACGATCAACGTATGGGTAGGCAACCTCGGCCGATACAACGAGGGCACGCTCATCGGCGGATGGCTGCGCCTGCCCACGGACGAGCAGCGGATCGACCGGTTCCTCACCGAACAGGTCGGACTGACGCTCGACGCGCAGCAAGCCTATGAGATCGGACGCCAAGGAGGCGTCGTCTACGAGGAATACGGCATCTTCGACCACGAATACACGGGACTGCTCGCCGCACTCGACTACCGGCCCGGCGAATACGAAGACATCCACGCCCTGAACACGCTCGCACAAGCCGCCCGGATCTTCACGCAAGACCAGCCCGAAGCATTGGAGGCGGTACGGCTGGCGGCCGACATGAACAGCGTGCACGACCCGATCGGACTGGCGAACCTGCTCGTCCAATCCGAGGACATCGAATACATGACCTACGACCCGCCGCAAGGCATCACGCAGGAGAACACGCCCGACCTGGACGAGATGTACGGCTGGCATTGCGTCAACCAAAACGCCGAACTCGCGAAACTCCTTGACGGACCATACGGCATGTACTTCGACGTGGCGAAATACGGGCGCGACGCCACCATCAACGACAACGTCACCCTCGCCGACCAGGGGTTCCTGCTCGACGCCACCATCCCCGACACCAAACGGTATTCCGGTACGGAGCTCAAGCAGATCATCGACGCCTACACCGACAGCGAGCCCGGCCTCGACGCCACGATGCCGACGGTCTCCGATGCATTGCAGATGGTTGAACGCTGGGGAGACACGCACGACAACGTGATGCGATCGGACGACGCCACACGCATCACCGAACGCATCATGCGGGCCAACGACACCGATGACGAAACCCTGCGCCGACAGGTCCAAGGCCTCATCAAACCGGTGGCCGACCAGCTGGACGGCGACATGCCCTCAGGCTCTGCCACGTTCGCCAGACTCATCGCCGAACACGCAGCAGAACGCGCCAATCCCGACCAGATGCCGGCACGGGAACCGTTCCAGCTCGAATCACTGCTCGAACCCGGCGAACGCATCATGGAATACACGCTCTCCGGCACGGCGACGAACTGGGGGGCACCCGTCTACCAGTGCATCATGCCCACCGATTCCACCGACATCAGCGCAGGATTGGAGGACACCCTCCAACGCATCATCGCCGACCGGACCGGACACGGCGACGCCGCCGCGATACTCGCCGAAACCATGGGCGCCAAGCCCGCCGGCGAACTCGACCCCGCCGACGGCATCACCCCGATCGACCAGGGATACGCGCTGCCCGCACCCCTCACCTCCTTCAACCCCAAACCGGCGAAAGAGGAAGAGCCAAACACGTCGAAAGGCAAGGACACGGTGCTCGACGGCATACGCCAACGGGCCAGCCAGCGCGCCGACGACCCCACAGCCCATCCATCCGCACCGGACCGGACGAAGACCCGCAACCGATAAGCCGCCGAGGAGACCAGCATGACCACCATGGACACCGCCTACCGGCAACTGCAGGACGAACTCAAACGCCTCGGCTACGAGCTGCGCATGGAAGGCTTCGGCATCCTCCAGCCCCAAGGCTCCTACGGGGACATCGAACCACCGTACCGGCTCGTCACCCTGCGCGAGATCCCCATCGAACCGTTGCCCGAATGGTCGGCCGACGTGCACCCGCACGACATCACCTACCGGTTCGATGCCACGCGATACCAGCACGACCGCGACCAACGGGACACCGTTGACGTGCGCGACTACGAAACATGGACGCGCACCGTATGCGACGAACAACACGTGCAGGGCCGCGTGCTCATCGACATGGACAAAACGGCGGAGGAACGCATCGCCGACCTCGCCACCGCAATCCACTACATCCAATCCGCGAACCCCGCATGCCGATCCTACCCGGTGGACCGCAAGACCCGACGCAACGAACTGCCCGACCGCACTCGCATCAGCCAGCCGATTGATGACTACCGGGACCCGTGGAGCATACGGGTCATGGCCGCACGGGAACAGGCCCTCGACACGCTCGCCTCCAAACACGTTCGGGTGGCCAGAGCCCGCGCCGAATCCGACGCGCTCACCGGAGGCGGCCGTGACGCCCGCACCATCGGACGCGACGCCATCAACGCCGTCCAAGGCAAAGCCCCGAACATCGACAAACCCACCAGAAAACGCAGGCCAAGCCGATGAGCGACGCCCGATACCCGCAGGCCTATGCGCGCGGCATCCTCACCGATGACGCCAGATTCCACACCGACGGCAACGGTAGGACGACGGCAACCCTGACCGTAAACGCCGGCACCATGGACGCGCCGCTCATCATCCGCGTGCACGCAGCCGGAGACCATGCGGCATACCTACGCGAACAGGGTGCGCTGCAGGGGCGACGGCTCATCGTCCACGGCATCATCCATGAGGAGGAAACCGCCGACGAAGCATACATCCTGGCCGACGAAATGGCCCTGCACACCAGCGTCAAGGACACGCTCCCGTGAACACGGCGCGAACGATCACCATCATCGGCGCAGATGAGAAAACCAACGGCGCTCCAATCACACACGAAATCCCCGCCACCTACGATACGGGAACACCTGTGGGACGCATCCTTGCCGCGATGTGCGACGGAGGCGACACCATCGAGAACCGCCAAGGCCTCACGCGCATCACCATCGCCGCCGACGCGGGAAACAGACAGCCGACGCCCGGGCACGATGAACTTTTGCCGGCGGACACCGCCGTCATGCAGCCTGCGGCCGACGATCCGCCATGGACCAGGGAACAAACGCTCACGAACATCCGCGTCCGCGCCGAACACCGCGTCAACAGCCGGATTGCGCAGCCGGCCGATGCCCCCGCAGGCGATGACATGCGACGAGCCATGACACAGCACCGCGGCGGCTTGGAAAGAGACAGGGGAAACCAATGAAACGTCTGCAAGCCATACTGCCCGCGGCCATGGGACTGTTCACGCTGTTCTGGCTGGGCGACAAGATCGGCTACCAGATACGCGCCGACCTGGATGAAGGCATGAGCGTGATTGACCTGATGAACAGGTTCTGGCTCGACCTGTACCATCCATTCCACCTGTCCACGAACCATACCGACCTGCTGTGCGGACTCGCCGCAACGGGCGTCGGCCTGCTGATCTGGGCATACAAGTACACGGCACGCCTGAACCTGCGCAGCGGCGAGGAACACGGCTCCGCACACTGGGGCACCCCGAAGGACATCAAACCGTTCATCGACCCCGTGGAATCCCACAACATCCGATTCACCGCGACCGAACGGCTCTCCATAGACACACGACGCACCCTGCGCAACCTCAACGCGCTCCTGCTTGGCTCATCAGGCTCCGGCAAAACCCGCTACTACGTCAAACCCAACCTATTGTCCGTGGACATGAACTGGGCCGTCACCGACCCCAAAGGCGAACTCAAACGCGATACGGAACACGCCATGCGCGACCGCGGCTATCAGGTCAACACGCTCGACCTCATCCACCTCGACCGATCCGACCGGTTCAACCCCATGCGCTACATCGACTCCAAGGAACCCCAATCCGCGATCCTGCGCCTGACCGACAACCTCGTCACCAACGCCACCGGAGACCGCAAAACCGGAGACAGCTTCTGGCAGGACGCCGAAAAAGCACTCCTATGCGCCCTCATCGCATGGACCTACTACACCGAAAGCAACCCCACCCTCAACCAAGTCACCGACACCCTCGACCGCATGGGAGCCAGCGAACAAGACGAAGACAAGGAATACATCATCGACGCGCTCTTCGCCGAAACCCAAACCGAAATCCACCGCATGCGCGAACATCCCGACGACTACGACGCGGAAACCCGGAGAATGCTCGACGGGCTCGCGTTCGCATGCGCCCAATACAACACGTTCCTCAAAGGCGCCGGCGAAACCAAGAAAAGCATCATCATCACCACCGGCGTCCACCTCGCACCCCTCCAAGTGCGCGAGGTACGCCGGATTCTCGACGGCGACGACATCCGGCTCGAAACCCTCGACCGAGGCAAACGCATCATCTACCTCGAACTGCCCGACACCAATGCCACGTTCTCCTTCATCGCCAGCGTCTTCTACCAATGCCTCTTCGAAACGCTTGTACGCAAAGCCGACGCCCAACCCGACGGCGTGCTTGACCGCGACGTGCACTGCATGCTCGACGAATTCGCCAACATCGGCAAGATCCCCAACTTCGTAAGGCTCATCGCCACCATACGAAGCCGACGCATCAGCTGCAGCATCATCCTTCAGACCGTCAGCCAAGGCAAAAGCCTCTATCGGGATGACTGGGAGACCATCGCCGGCAACTGCGACAGCCAGCTCTTCCTCGGCGGCAACGAACCCAGCACCACCAAATACATCAGCGACCGGCTCGGAGACCAAACCATCGACGTCATCGAAACCAGCGAAACCAAAGGCCTCAACGGCAGCTGGACACGCAGCACCCGCAAGAACGCGAGAAAACTCCTCACCCCGGACGAACTCGGGCGCATCCCCACTAGCCAGTGCATCTACCTACTCAGAGGCATACCACCGTTCCTCAGCGAGAAGTTGTGTCATCTATAGATGACACAACTTGTATGTATCGGTCAGTCTCTTGAATATGCATGAAATCATGCATTAAATGCAAACAAAAAAAGATTATCCCGATATTGACGGTTCTCGCAGTGACGAGCTTGACGCTTCCTGCGAATGCATATGCGTATGGAAGCGACAATGTGGAGATGCAAGAGATCCAGCAGACGCTTCATCAGTATTCGCAAGAACTATTAGCCGAATATCATTCGCCGCGTACGAGGTCCAAACTGAACATCCCACTTACCGCGGAGGAACAAGCCAAAGAGGGTCTTATCAGCAAGAATGTTGAAGTCGTACCGACAATTAGAAGCATTCAATCATCAAATGACGGAGAGTATCTGATTGATGCAGATATGACCGTGAACGTGAGTCTGGACGCAGACTCGGATACTGTTATTTATGTTAATGGTAAGCGAACGGACCATCTTGACCAGAGTTGGACTTCTACGCATGTCATGGAGCTTGCCCATGTGGGAAGGCAGCGAGGGTATTCAATTATTAGCGACAAAGTGATTGATGAACAAGATTCACCGGAATATGCCGACGCATCGGATGAATTGCCGACCGAAGACAAAACACCTGCTTCTTTGGATGAAAATGGCGCATTAGAAAGTGAGGCACTCAATAAGGCTCAGACATATGCCTTCGGGGACAACTCCGTCGGAGTAAATTATATTAAGGCGATGAATTATGCCGATAAATGGACGAGTCCTGAAAATAAAGATAAAATGAATCCTGCGTATCCGTCTTTTGGCTCTAACTGTACAAATTTTGTCTCGCAGGCTCTTCATCAAGGCGGAATGACGCTGACGCGGCTATGGAATTACTCTACTGTAATGCCGGATAAGCTGACAACACGCGCTTGGATGAATGCGGATAGCAATTATTCGTACATGAAGCATTATTCGCATAGTTATGACAGTTTGGATAATGTTTGGAAAGCATGGCAAGGCAGCATATTGTATGTCGATTGGACCTCAAATAATGAAATCGATCACGCTATGTTCGTTGTGGGTGTCGTCGTAAAAAAACGGCAAAGCCAATCCAGTCATAGATCAGAAGACGGAGAATCGTCATCAAATCACGTTGACGGAGTCGTTGCAGCATGCCCATGAACAAGGAAAAAATAATATGACCTGGTATGGGCTTCAATATCGTTATGACTGAGAAAATGGACTCTGGCTGTCATGAAGAGTAAAAGGTATTTTCAGATTATATCAGTCATTGCCCTGATATATGTCTGCATGACGGGCGTACTGATGTTTCAGGTGTCCGCGGCATATTCTCAGTGGGAAGAAGACCAAGTTTTCTGGAATTTAGCGACTTTAGTCTCAGCAGAGACCGAAAAGGCGAATGCGCAAAAATTTGGATTAACTGAATTTGAAAGACCTGAACTTCCAGAATATGCAGATCCGTCTCATAAATACAGTATATTCGCATGGAAATTGCTGAAGGAGAAGAACGATATCATAGCGAGCGATGAGCTCATGAAGCAACAGACGGAATCTCATCTTGAATACGCGAACAGTGTTCTTAATGAATACAATCGTCGCAATTGATGAGATAAGGGCTATTCCATGAATTCTGTGGGATAGCCCTCGTCTTTTTATTCTTTAGAGTCTCTTTAATCTGGTCAAGTTGACCAGCCCGGCCGTGACTGCCAACGACAGATTGGTCGAATTCAACCGCAGGCTCCCTGATATGTTCGACATCGTCGAGACCGACTGGCCCGGAAACTCGACGAATACCGCAGCGCCGTCTCCTAGCCATTCTTGCAAAGTGATGTTAACCCAGCTGGTCGGGAAATGAGGGGATTGCTGATTGCTCAGGCACCTCCCAAGTGGGATTGCCTTGCGTGACTGGCGAGGATAAACCTTCCGATGATGGTGCGGACTGTCGGTTCGATGATTGGGGATCCGATCCTGACTGTGTGAAACCATCCGAATGGTCCGCATCAGATGTATCCTCGTTCTCTACAGTCGTCATGGAATCCCGGACGATTTGCATGACTTCGTTGAGGTCTTGGATGGTTCTGTCATAGACATCAAGACTCTGGTGGTCGCGCGTCATGAGTCGTGCATGGGTGATCTGCTCATTGAGTCGTGTGCGGGTGTTGTCGTCTCTGACCTTGTTCTCGGATTCTTTGTAGAGCCTATCGGCGTCTTCAATGGTTTGACTCAGTACGTTCTGTGCGTTGTCGATCTGTTGTTGTTCGTGTGATGCCTTGACCGTGTCAACTGTGTCATGCAGGTTCCTGATCTGGGTTCTGAGCTGGTTGTTCTCTCTCCCTATTTCTGCACGATTGCGATCGAGACGGTCGGCCGTCAGACTCGGATTGCAATTTTCTGTTGAGATTGATGGCTGATATTGCATGATTTTGGCGAGCAGTTCCAAAGACTTGGGATCCTGCACGTCTTTATCCTGGAGCTTCACATATGGTTCCGCCTGTTTCAATGCCTTGTCCCATGCAATCCGCACTATGTCAGCTTGCTTGATTGCATGATTGCATGACGTGAGCGCCTCCTGATGGTCATAGTTCTTCTTCGCCATGACAAGGCCTGTGGTTAATCCCGTTGCGATGACCGAAGCGAGCATGATGCCGGCGATGCGGGTAAAAGGGATATGCCGATGGACGGCCACCTCATCCGCATTGTCAGCAGATAATTCCGCCAAGGGCGCATCATCCTCGACATGTTCTCCGTCCTCCATCGGCATGCCTACCGTCGTTCCCGTCCGCTTGCCGGGCTTGGAGGCGAGAGTGTTATTGCTCCTCGTATCGCAAGGCGGCTCATCGTCGATGATGGGTGTGATGGGCAGCAGCCGATGCTCGGGTTTCCTGTCGGGCAACGGTTCCGGTGGAGCCCCAGCGGTTTCAGGATCTGCAATGGCATGCGCAGCCCACTGGTCGAGTTCCGGCCATGTACCGGGATGATCGCAGATTTGCGCAAGGAGATCCCAGTTGCCGGAATCGCTCATAAGATCGGAAAGCTCGCAAGGATCAAGTTTGGGATTGATGCGGCGCATGCTTCCTTCTTTCCCTCGGGATTAGTGGATGTAAGTGATGCTGGGATTGTTGGCCTGCTTTTTGGTAAGGGTTCTGAGCCATGCGTATGGGAGGCCGCCGCCGGATTCGCTGACGACGATGCTGCCGTCGTCCTTGATTTCCTCGACGATGGCGACGTGTCCGTAATCGGCGCTTGCGCCGAGATAGCCTTTGGCGAAGCTCGCCACGTCGCCGAGCTGTATGCCGCCGCCCGTCGGGTATCCGAATTTTCTGGCGCTTGACGCCCACATCCAGCCGTCGCCCATGTAACCGTCCACAGGTTTGCCGATCTGCAATCGGCGGGCGGCCGCCCACCATGTGCATTGGCCGATTTCATAGGTGGTGATCTTGCCTACGGGCGTGCCGGTCGCCGCCACGTCCACGTTTAGCGTTCCGGGCTGCATGACCAATGGCGGCGTGAGCTTGCCGATGGTTCGGCCTGCCGTGGCCGAGCAGCCGCCTCCCGCGTCGATGGCCAGCTTCACGTTGTCGAGATACCGTTTGGTGGTGTTGGGAATATCCGGGTATCTCATGAGATTGCCTTCGCCTGCGTTATGGGCGATGACCAAAGCCGTCAGATCGTCAAGCTCGGCGAACGGCATGCCCGGATGCTCGACTTTGAGTTGTTTGACGCCTTCCAGACGGTTTTTCAGGTATATGCCGCCGTAATGAGCATGGACCATGGGGGCGGTAATGCCTTCAGGCGGCGTCTGGTCGGCGCCTTCGGGATGTACGCCGCGCCATACGCTCCTGTTCATCTGCAACAATCCCCATGTTCCGCCGTTACTGTCGTCGGCATACGCATCCGGTCGGAAACCGGATTCCTGCTTCATGATCGCCGCGATGAAATCAGCGCTTAATCCGCTCGATCGAGCCGCCTCACTAACCCATGGCTTCGCCTCGTCCGGGACTTCGATCACACGGGCCTCGCAGCCTCCGTCATCTCCGACGGCAACGGTGGGGATGAACCACAGCAGCAGACTGAAGACCATCAGTACCGCCGCCGCGCCCAATAGAAATGGAATGCTGACCGCAGTTGATGCCGATGCCGCAACACCGGCCTTCACCGCCGTCATAGTCCGAGAAACCGTCTGCGTGACTTGTCGTGCAATCTGCGTCGAAGCTCTGGCAGCGGATTTGGTCCCGTGGACACCCGATCGTACGGTCTTGCCGAAACGCCTCGTACGTTTGGCACGAACCGAAGCCGTTCTTCCTGCCATGGCACGTGCCGTTGAACCTCTTGCGGCATGTCTTGTGCGAATAATGCCGGTCACGCCGTCGCGTACCCGGTCTGCAGGGACCATTGGCAACAACAGATCGTCGTCCTCGCTGGTCTCCGTCTGTGTCGATTGCGATTCAAGCACGGACCGTGTCGCCTTCACACCACGGTTCAAAGCGCTGACGGTTGTTGTGCCGATTGGGCGCGATGCTTCGGATTGACTATTCCTGATGGTGGTTCGTGGCCATTTTAGCCCGGTCAGCATTGGGCCATGGGAGAGTCCATTGACATGACGGACTTTCAAGCCATGAATCGTGCCGTTCGGCCGAACGAGATTGCGTGTGGCGTGGAATGAGTCGGAGGTGACGGGTCTCATTCGGGCTTCCGATCCTCGAATTTCGTGGTATACAGCCGGTAAAGCAGACTATCGGCATCGATGCGCCCGTCGAACGGTATGAACGCGGTGCCACTCTTGGCCATGCCCTGACCGGGTTGCACCCCGGTGAAGAACGCCCGCTGCTCATCGGACAGCCTCAGCAGTTCGCACAAGGCATCGGCATCCGTGGCGGTCTGGTTCAGCAGCAACAGGAAGTCGCTGTTCGCGAGCATCAGACGCGCATCCTGGTTGGCCAGCAGCTCCTCGATGTTCTGCGTGATGCCGGTGGGGCACAAGCCCCATTTACGGGCGCGCTTGTACAGGCGCAGGAAGTATTCGGCCGCATACCGGTTCGAGAACAGCAGATGGAACTCGTCCACCCACAGCCAGGTGCGTCGGCCGAGACGGCGATTTCTGACGACCCGGTTCCATATCTGATCCAGAACGACGAGCATGCCGAACGTGCGCAACCCCGTTCCCAGATTGGAAACGTCATAGACCAGGAACCGGCTGGACGTGTTCACATCGGTGGCATGAGCGAAGGCGTTCAGACTGCCGGTCGCGTAGATTTCCAATGCTCGCGCGGCATCACGGGCACCCGGCTCGTTCAAAGCCGCGAGACGATTATGCAGGGTGACGAGCGTGGGCATGCCCAGTTCCGGATGTTCCCGCACCTCGCGATACATGCCGATGACCGTACGGTCGATCAGACTGCGCTGCATGCGGTCGATTCCGTCCTGTCCGCCGATTAGCACGCCGAGCATGTTCAGCACGCTCGCGCATTTCGACCGGATCGGATCGCCTTCGGAATCATCCTCATACTCGATATCCAAAGCGTTGATATGCGCGCGCGACGATTCCCCGATCTCGACTCGCTCGCCGCCAAGACCGGTGCACAACGGCGTGAACTCACGTTCCGGGTCGATGACGATCAGATCATCGTCCGGACGGGTCAGATAGATCTGGGTGATCTCGTTCTTCGCCGCCTGGCTCTTGCCTGACCCGGTCGTACCCAAAACGAATCCGTTGCCGTTCATGCCTTTCGTACGGTCGATGACCACGGGATTGCCGGTGCGGGCGTTCGCCCCATGGAACACCCCGCCCGGCTCGAACAGCTCCTGCGACGTGAACGGTACCAAAATCGCCGCGCTCGACGTGGTCAGCGTGCGACGCATCGGCGGCAAAGGATTTCCCAATGGCAGCACGGCGTTCAGTCCCTCCACCTGCATGTAGGCCAAGGTCTCGGCCACACATGACTGTCCATCGATCGCGGCCGTCACGTCACGGACCGTCTGGTCCAGTTGCTCGCGACTGTCCGCCGACACGTCCACGATCATGAGGGAATCCACCAGACGGTCGCCGTTATGCTCCAGATCATCGCGCAGTTCGCCCGCCTGGGCCATGGATTCCTGAAGATCATGAGGCAGCATGTCCTCGGGCAGATGCTGTTTGCGGTTCTTGTGCCGCTCGTCGATGGCCTGCATGTCCATCTCGGCGATCGTCCGGTTCACGAGCTTCAACCCCTCGGCCTTGCCCCGCGGGGACAGATGGATGCCGACCGTGATGTCCGCCTTGATGTCCGTGATGGACGACACCAGCTGATCGCTCAGATAATCCGGGAAATCACGCACCAAAAGACACTGATGCCATACTTCCGTGGTGCCCGAGCTCAACCGGAGCCGACGGCGGTCCGACACGTCCACGGCGAACGGGGCCACGTAATCCTTCGTGGACATGCCATGCGATTTCAGGAAGCCGTCCTCGGTGAACGGGAACCGGACACCGTGCCGCAGCATCCCGTGCAGCACCGCCAGACGCGACTGACGGTTCAAACGGACGCCGACGCATCCGCCCACCGATCGCAGTTGCGCCGTGGCACGTAACGCGGCACGGTTCAGCAGCGTGACCGCACGTTCCCCATCCCGCTCGCGCAGCGTCAACGTCAGATACTTGTCCGTTACCGCGCCCTGCGAACGGCCGGCGAGACGCCGACGCACATTGCGGTTGAAGTCCCCGCGCAATCCATCCAACGCATCGCCTCGGAGCGGCATGGCGATGCTACGCGTCACCTCCTCGGGATCCAGCATGCGCGTGGCGACCGTGATTTGGACACCCATGTTCTCGCCGACCGAATTCAGGAAACGACCCCACCGGTCCACGACGTCCAGCTGCTGATCCTGGGTCGCGACCTGATAATTGATGTCGCTGATTCGCAGAGACACGCTCCACCGATCGCCGCCAAGGAACGCGATGCCATTGGACAGCATCGAATCATAGCCAAGCAGCTCCTTCGATGAACGAGGCATGCGGCGATTCCCGGACCGCCGGTTCCCGGCCTTTCCGTGTCGCTTGCCGTTGCCTTTGACCGCCTTGCTGCCGCTGATGTCAGACATGACGACGTGCCTTCCTTCCCTTGATTCGTCTACGGGTCTTCTCCTTCAACGACGGTTTGCCGGGAAACCTCGCGGGAACATAGGATTCAAGCAGATAGACCTTCGGACCGAAACGCTGGCGCAGCATGTATCCCAGATACCGTTCAGGCTTCAGTCCCTTCGGACGCCACCAGCCCCACAGCGCGAACGGCAGGCACACCGCAAACAGCAGATACGACCCTAGATCGGACAGTCCCAACGACCAGAACAACGCAGCCTCGCCTCCGCCCAGAACGAGCATGCACGCGGCGGCCGCCAGTTGACGCCAGCTCAACCCCCACATCACCTTCGCCTCGACATTGGCGATCTCCTTATATACGCGCATCTGCAACATGAAAGAATCCTTTCCCTGATTGGATCCGGTTTGTGATAGGCGGCTACTCGCCGCCGGCTATGGCCCGGCTGACACGCTGACTCACCGCGATCACGAAGAACAGCAGGATGCCCGCCATCATGAGATTGCCGAAATTGCCCGTCACCCACGCCACCATGCCCTTGTCCGCGGAATTCGGGATCTTCACGGCATCGACCACGATTCGCTGATAGAACACCAGACAGATGAACACGCACACCGCATTCACCGACGTGCGCGCATACGACTTGAAGAAACCCACGCCGATCGCCTTGGTGTCCTCATGCACCAGAAACGCGAACGGCAACGACTGAAACGCCGTCAACGCATACAACTCGATGAACCGCACATACAGCACCACCGTGAACACCACCGACGCCAACTGGGACAACAGCCACGGAATCACCAGCAGAAAGAACAACGCCGCCTGCCCCATCACCCCGGCATCGCGAATCTGGTCGCGCATCAGATCACCCAGCTGACCGCCGTCGCCCGTCGCCTCATACGACATCTGCGAGGACACGCCCTGCATGAGGAACTGCGTGGCCTGATTGAACATCCGAATGAACAAACCGGCGTTCTGCACGGCGATGAACACCAGCGCGATCTTGAACATGGTGCCGGCCACGATCTTCACACCCAGATCGCGATCCGCTTCGATGCGCGTCGAGTTGCGCGCCAGCTCCAACGTGAACATAACCGCGAGCACCACCGACGTCAGAGGCTTGACGGCGACTCCATGCACGTTCACCGCCAACTGGTAAAGAGCGGGATTCCATGTCTCCGGCGCCTGGGACAACAGCCCGGCAGTGATCGAACCGGCACCTCCGCCGCCGATCATGTTGAGCATGGCTACGATGAAGTCCTCCACGGCAGGCCCCGAACCAGCTCAGCCCAGAGCCACCGCGTTGAAAATCTGCGCGGCCGCGATGATCATGCCTCCACCCACGATCTGCCACAGTCCAGACTGCGTCTGCGGTCCATTATGATCCTTCAGGCCGCCGCCGAATGTGACGGCACCCCACACCAGCCACAAGCCACCGCCGATGGTGGCGAACCTGACGAACAACTGAAGCACCTGATTCAACAAATCCACGACGGCCTCCTCTGACGACGATCAAGGAGCCCGACAGGCGGCCTCCGTTGACACCCATCGTCAGGGAAAACCGGCAGGATAGCGGCGGACAAGAATGGTCTCGTTGTCCTTTATGTGCGGCGAGACCGTTTTGATCGGGACGAATAAAGAAGGAGGCGAGCAAAAAGCTCGCCTCCTCGATTCATGGAGTCAAATTCAGCGGAACCAGACCTGAGCGTGGTAACTGGTCGAGTACCCGTCATCTGCGTATGCGCGGCTGGACTGCAGAGTCCACACGGTGCTTGCTACGCGCCTGCCATGCTGCGCATAGGAGCGACCTTGGGTTCCTCCGTTGGTCCAAGTCTGGGCCAAGGCATAGTCCGTGCCGGCATGGAGAGCGTAGGTTCCGGCCGCGTTAGCGGCAGGAACGGTGAAAGCCATCACGGCTGCCGCAGCTGCGGCGACGGCTCCGACTTTGCCCAGCAGACCGATTTTGCTTTTGGTGGTGGTGTTCATGGGAGTTCCTTCCTCCTTGGGTTGTCCAACCTTTCCGGTTGGTGCTCCCATAATATGCATTGACTGACTAGTCAGTCAACAAGAATCAACGATTCTTGTCATACGATTCCCTTATAGCTTGTTATCAGAGGGTTCAGCCGCTTTGCTCAGACCGGTTAGGGACAGATAGAAATCAAGGGCCTGACGGAGCTGCTGCTTATTCTTCCATCGATCAGACCTTATGACGGCGATGTACATATCGATTAGGGCTCCTGTCTTAATGCTGTCATGGGCGTCGTTGGACTGCCCAAACAAGACTAGTTCAAGTGCTTCCTCCCACTTCATGTGCCCCGCGTTCTCCGCTCGGGCTTTTTCTTCATGCAGCAGTAATCCGGAACGTATTCGCGCATCTTCATAGTGCATGTCAGCAATCGCGGCGAGAATCCGAGCGAAATCGCTTCTGCCGCTACATTGGGACACTTTTGCGCACAGGCGCTCATCGCACCATTGGATAAGCGTATCCCGTAATGCTTCCTTCGTGTGAAAATGGAACAGCACTGTGCCACGCGTCAAACCAAGTCGGTCAGCGACGCCCTGCAATGTGGTCTTCGCATATCCCTGTGTTTCAAATTCGAGAGCCGCGGCTTCGAGCAGGGCTTCGCGCGTTCTACGTCTCCGTTCCGCACTATTCATCGATATCCTCGCATTCATTGACTAATCAGTCAGTATGGGTAAGGATATCTTATCGTGAATAAATCATCTAATGGGCATGCCGATATGTCGATTTAGCATGATTCCGGCGCGGAATACACCGGCTGTGGGACGGCTGATGTTGAGGCTGGCGCCGATGGCGTCTGTGCAGGCTTTGGCGATGGATAGTCCGAGGCCGTGGCCGGGTTGGTTGGCCATGCGGGTTGCGTCTCCTCGATGGAATGGTTGGATGAGGTCGGCCGTGGCTTCGGGGTGGTCCGGCTGTCTTGTGGTGTTGGTGATGCTGATGGTGACGTGCTGCTTGTCGTCGTGGATGGTGCAGGCGATGGTGCCGTGGTCGGTGTTGTGGATGATGGCGTTGCGTATCAGGTTGTCCACGGCGAGCGAGAGGTAGCGCGGGTTCGTCTCGATGAAGGGGCCGTGGTATGCGGCGAGTCCGTCGGCGTCGATGCGCAGGTGACGTGCCTGCGCCTGTTCGCGGTGGGTTTCGAGCGTGTCGCGTACGATGCGGGCAGGGTCCACGGCTTCCGTGCTGGTGTCGGGCACGGTCTGGATGCGGGAGAGTTCGAGCAGGCTGTTGATGAGTTCGCCGCTTTTGCGGTTCGCTTCGATGGCGTGGCGGATGGCTGGTCTGACGTCCTCGGGGAACCGGTCCTGGGCCATGAGCGCTTCGAGGCTGGTGCCGATGGTCGTGATCGGTGTTTTCAGTTCGTGGCTGGCGTTGCGGATGAACGATCGTTGCAGTTCGTTGGATTGCTCGATGCGGTCGAGCATCGTGTTGAGCGCGTCGGCGAGGCTGGCGGTCTCGGCGTCGGGATGATCGAGGCTGATGCGCCCGGCGGGATGGTCGGGGTCGAGTTGGCCGGCCTGGCGGCTGATGGAGTCGAGGTGTGCGGTGAGTTTGCCCGACAGGTTCCAGACGAGGAGCACGGCCAGGAGCGCGGATACGGCGAACACGGCGAGCGATCCGTAGCGCATCCATTGCACGACGCCGTCCCTGACGGTGAGCACCACGCCCTCCGTGCCGCCCTGTCCGGCGTTCGGGGTCGGAATGGTGCCGGTCACGTCGCAGGGGTCCGCGTTGCATGAGTCGGCCGTGCCGGGAACCCCGTCCTGGGGTGTTGCCGGTTCCGTCGTGATGGTGTTCTGATTGCTGCCGGTGGCGATGGTGTCCACCTGATGCTGGAACGCCCAGTCGAGCGAGATGTTCTGCACGAGGATCACGGCGAGGAGCATGCCGAGCAGGAGCAGTCCGACGGTGACGGCGAGGCGGATGCGGAAGCTGGCGGGTTTGCGCGGGTGCGCGGCGTGCCCGGCCGGCTGGTTTGTCGTGTCGGTGTCGGTCATGGTATACGGTATCCCTCTCCGCGCGACGAGGCGATGAGCGAGGGGTCGGGCAGTCTGCGCCGTAGCGAGTAGACGGCGGTCTTGACGAGGTCGGGCTGGTCGTGCGCCTCGGACGGCCACAGGGATTCGAGGAGGGCGCGGGTGTTGATCCACCCGCCGTCGGCGCGCAGCAGTTCCTCCAGGAGCGAGTATTCGCGGGGTGCGAGGTCGAGGGGCCGGCCGTCCGCGTAGGCGAGCCGTCTGACGGTGTCCACCGACAGACGTCCCCGTGAGATTACGGTGGGCGCGTCGTCCGTGTCGCCTCGGCGCAGGAGCGCGCGGATGCGGGCGAGGAGTTCGGGGTAGGCGAACGGTTTGGGCAGGTAGTCGTCGGCCCCGAGGTCGAGGCCGTGCACGCGGTCCTCGATGCTGCCGGCCGCGGTGAGCATGAGCGTGCGCACGGGGATGCGCAGCCTGTCCACGGTGCGCATGACCTCGTCTCCGGAGAGCACGGGCAGGTCGCGGTCGAGGAGCATCACGTCGTATTCTCCCCGTGAGAGCAGGTCCAGCGCCTCGACGCCGGTGCCTGCCAGTCCGGTCGCGTATCCCTCGTGCCTGAGACAGTCGTCCAGCACTGCCGACAGGTCGGCGTCGTCCTCGACGATCAGGATCCTCGCCATTCTTATTGCCTCCGATTCCTCGCATGGTCTCCATGCGATTGCCTTCGTGCTCTCCATTGTGCCCGGTGTGGGTGTGTGTTAGGTGAGCGCGACACGCACCCATCGCACACGGAGAGCCGGCTGTAATGGGCATCGTCCGGCAGCCGCCGGGCCAAAGCATCGCCCCGGCAGCGGCGAACCCATGCAAGGGAGGAACACATGCGAACCACATCCGTATTCAGACTGGCGGCGGCCGCGGCGCTGGCCGCCATGCTGGCCGCGCCATTGTCGGCATGCGGCCAACAGCAGCCGACGCAATCATCCGACGCGCCCTCCGCGACGACGTCGCAGGACGCGGCGCCGAAGACCGACAGCCAGGGCGGCGACGCGCCGCAGGGATCGAACCCGGCCTCGAAACAGGCCGCCGAACGATACCGCGACTGTCTCACGGCAGCGGGAGTGCCCGCGCAGATCATGGACGGCAACTGGGTCGTGCTCCAATGGACCGGCGACGGCTCCGGCTCGGTGTCCTCGGGGTCCACGGACGGTGACCGGGACAAGGCCATCAAGGAATGCCAGGCCAAGGTGCCCGACTACCACGATCCCGACTTCAACACCAAGTAGACAGACCGGCACCAGCCGATGGAAGGGAAAACCACCATGACCACCAGCACATCATCCATCCTCCGCCAAGAAACGCTGCGCAGGGCCGCCGCGCTGCTGTCCTGCATGGGACTACTCGTCTCGCTGACGGCATGCTCGACGCCCTGGAGCCGGGACACGGCAGACGACGCGCAGACATCCGGCACCAGAATCGCGCCGAGCATGAGCGCCCTGTTCGACCAGTACCTCGCCAAAGACACACTCAGCCAGTTCGAGCGCGACGTGCTCCAACGGGCCAAGAAGACCGGCAAGATCAGCGCCGAGGACTACGAGACCGCGCACGACAAGCAGGCCGCGTGCATGGCCGAGAACGGGTGGCAGGAACAGACCCGCAAACTGTCCAACGGACTCTACCAGACCACCGGTGTGACGCCGGTGCCATCGACCGACGCCGAAGTGAACAAGTACATGGAGGCATCCAACACCTGCTCCGAGGGCACCAGCAAGATCATCGAATCCCTCTACCAGCTCCAGCAGGGCAACCCAGGTCTTCTGGCCGACCCGTACGATACCGCCGTGGAATGCCTGAAGAAAAGCAGCCTCGTCGATGACGCCTACACCGGACGCAAACTCGAAAACGCGTTGAACGGGGACGGAGCGTCCAAGGGACTGCCGTTCGACGCCTCGTCGGACGCCGCCCAGTCATGCTTCACCGGAGCCGGCCTCGCCGTCAACATCGGCTGACGAACAAGCATCCGACGAAAGGAAACGACCACATGAAAACACGAATCCTGACCCCGCTGATCCTGACCGGGCTGGGTATGCTGTCCGCGGGCGTGCTCGTCACCGCGCTCGTCATCCCCACGCCCACACCCGACGGACTGTCCGCGGCCACGAGCCCAGACACCGTCACAGCCAGCCGCCAGCAGTTCGACGACGAACGGACCGTCGAGGCCTCGTTCGAGACCAGCGCGGAACAATCGATCACCTCGCGCGCCGCCGGCACCGTCAGCGAAACCCTGTGCACGCCCGGCCAAGCGGTCGAATCCGGCAAACGACTGCTGTCCGTGGACGGCAAACCCGTCATCGCCCTGCACACCGACACGCCCCTCTACCGCGAGATCGGCACCGGCGACACCGGGCCCGACGTGCTCGCCCTGCAACAGGAACTCGCCCGCCTCGGCTACAACGCCGAAGGCAACGGCACCTACGGGTGGCGCACCAAGGACGGCGTCAACCAGCTGCTCTCGCAGGCCGGCGACCGCAACCCCGACGGCAGGATCGGACCGGCCGACGTGGCATGGCTGCCCCAAGCCGCCGCCACGCCAACCCAATGCACGGCCGGACTGAACGCCAGCCTGACGGACGGTGCCGAAATCATGAAGACCGGCGGCCAGCTGACGGCCATCACCTTCCCCACGCCGGAGAACCTGAGGGAAGGCAAACGCACGTTCACACTCTTCGGCGTCAAGACCAGCCTCGACAAGACCGACGGCAGGATCAGCGACCAGAAATTCCTCGACCAGGTACAGGCCAGCGACGGCTACAAGACCACCCTCGCCGACCAAGGCGGCAAGAAACCCACCGCCACCCTCGCGCTCGAACAACCCATCGACGCGATCAAGGTCCCGCCCTCCGCCATCACCGGCCAGAACGGCACCCGCGCCTGCGTCTCGCCCGACGGCAAACAGGCCATCCCCGTCACCGTCATCGGCTCCGCCCTCGGCGCCACGCTCATCCAACCCGAACAATCCGACGCGACAATCGGCAAAGTCGCCCTCGGCCACAAACTCGACGACATCCAATGCCCCGCCGCAACGCAGCACTGACACAAGGAGGACGCGCATGAGCACCAGCATCCTGCCCCTCGAAACGGTCGCGGACCCCGTGCCGGCACGGCCAATCAACTCCGCGCGGCCCGCGGCCGGCGGAATACCGTCGGTCACGGGAGAACACGTGGGCCACCGGTTCGCGGACGGCCCCTGGCTGTTCCGCGACCTTGACTTCACCCTCACGACCGGCGAAGCCGTCGGCCTGTGCGGGCCGTCCGGCTCCGGCAAATCCACCCTCCTGTCCATCATCGCCGGCTTCGAGCCGCCCGCCGAAGGAACCATCCGACGCAGCCGGGTCAACCGCGTGCGCTGGGTGTTCCAGAACCCCCACGGCATGCCGCGGCGCACCGCCATCGACCACGTCGTCCAACCACTCCTCGGCCAAGGCATCGACCGCACGCAAGCCGAAGACGAAGCCATCGCCATCATGAGCACGTTCCACCTGACCAAAGTCGCCGCACGCGAGTTCCGTGAACTATCCGGAGGCGAAGCCCAACGCCTCATGCTCGCCCGTGCCATCGCCAGCAAACCCGACCTCCTCCTCGTGGACGAACCCACCGCCCAACTCGACCAGCGCACCGCCAACGACATCGACTCCACCCTCACCGGACTCGCGCAAGGCGACGCGATCGTCGTCATCGCCACCCACGACCCCAACACCCGGGCCGCGTGCACCCGCGTCATCGACCTCGCGTGGCACAACCCGAACCCCAACATCGACACCAAGGACGACACACGATGAAACCAACCGCCATCCTGTCCGAAGCATGGCGCAACATCGCCACCGGCACCACACGCGCCCTCGCCTGCGCCGGCATCCTCACCCTCATCGCAGCAGGAACCGCCATATTCGACCTGACCGCCATCACCTCCCTCCAACACGAATCCCGACAATGGGCCACCAGCGCCGCCGCCATCCACATCATCTCCGGCAGCAAGCAAATCGACCCCACCACATGCGCAAACCTCACCCAAACCACCGGCACCACAGGCGACACCACCACGAACCCCATCCAAGCGGCCGGCGCGCTCAAAAGCAACGGGGAAATCACCCTGACCGCCATGCCCGCGGCCCCACTGGACGCATGGCAGGCCACGCCGGGACTCGCTAACGTGCTCGGCGTCGGAGCAAGAGAGCAAACCCAACCCGGCGTATGGATCTCCAGTCAACTCGCCGCCACCCTCCACGCGCGAGAAGGAGACGACCTGCCCACGACCCAGGGCGTCATGCACATCAGCGCGGTCTTCCCCTGGACCGACGACAGCCGTGACCAACGACTCGCCTACGCGATCATCACCCCCACACCCATCAACGCCGGCCAGCAATGGGACGAATGCTGGGCCGCCATCAACCCCGCCAACCCCGACGCCGAAGACTTGCTCAACACCACCGCGACCGCCATACCCGGAGCCGCGCCCGCCACCCAAACCAAACAAGCCAACACCATGCTCGGCACCAACCCCGACCTCGACACCCGCTACCGGCAGCGAACCACACGCCTCATGCTCGCCATCACACCCATCGCCGCATTCGCCATCGCCATCATGGCCACACGCGCACGACGTATCGAAATAGCCGACGACCTGCACATGGGAATACCCCGCCAAGGCATCCTCGCCACCAACGCGCTCGAAACCCTCGCATGGACCCTGCCGGCAATCCTCGCCGCCACCGCCATCACCTACACCACGGTCCGCTGGACCAGCGGACACGCCAACGCGATCACCCTGACAGCCATCCAACTACCCGCACTCACCACAGCCCTCATCACCGCGCAAATCGGAGCCGTCATCGCCATCACCGCCATACACGACAACCAACTCTTCGCCTTCTTCAAAAACAGACAGTGAGCATGAGGAAAAGGTTCCGGTTCAGACTGCCATACGTCTTGATTAGAGGGCGAGCATGTTTTCCAATGACAAGCCCGCCCTCTATGCATTGCCCCTTTGTCGGGACGCTTGAAGTTTATCAGTTGTGGGTCACTTCCTGAGTGGGGGAATCCGCCATCTTGCAAATCCCGGGTTATGCTGTAGTAAAACCCTTTACTAAAGTTTGCGGGGAGGATGTCATGGCCACGCTCAAGGAAGTCGCGGAACGGGCCGGGGTGTCGCAGAGCACGGTGTCGCGCTTGCTGAATGACCCGTCGTTCTCCATCAAGGAGGAGACGCGTCGACGCGTGCTGCGCGTGTGCGAGGAGATGGGATACCGCAACGTGTTCCGTCCCGCGATCGCGGTGTTGGATGCACCTCCGTCCGGGGAGGAATTGCAGGATGCGTACTTCGCCGATCTGCGGAAGGTTCTTGCGGAGTGTGCGGAGTCGATGGAATTGGACCAGCCCACGTTCATCAGGTCCATACACGAGTTGACGGAACGTGCAACGGAGTTCGATGGGTTCATCACCGTGGGAGCCACGGTGTTTCCCGAAGCGGACCTGCGCGCCCTGCATGCGGTGCTTCCGCATGGCGTGTGCATCGACACGAATCCGGCGCCGCACCTGTTCGACTCCGTACGTCCCGATCTGTCGCAGACGATGCTGGATGCCCTGGACGCGATGATCGCGGCGGGCCGCAGGCGTATTGCGTTTCTCGGCGGCGTGGGCAGCATCATGGGCATGCATGACTATCCCGAGGACATCCGTGAACTGTCGTTCCGCCAGTGGGCCGCGCATCTGGGATTGGAAACGGACGGATTGGTGTATTCGTCCGGCACGTTCACCGTGGAGAACGGCTACCGTCTCGCGGAGCAGTTGGTGGCTGACCATCGTGAGGCCGGCAGCATGCCCGATGGGCTGATCGTGGCCGCCGACGTGCTCGCGGTGGGGGCTTTGCAGGCGTTGAATGCGCTGCGCGTGGCGGTTCCCGACGAGTTGGCTGTGGTGAGTGTGAACAACCAGTCGATCGCCCGGTACACGTCTCCGTCGCTGAGTTCGTATGCGATCGATCAAAGGGAGTTGGCCCGTATGGCGTTCTCCACCTTGATTGATGGGTTGAAGCATGAGCGGCGGGTGCGGCGTCACATCCTGCTGACGACCGAGCTGGTGCCGCGCGCAAGCTTCGTTCCTCAGGCGTAAGACGTCGTCTCGAAGACGGGCGGCACCGGTGTCGATTTTGCTGGAAGGAGTTTACTTCAGCTGGCGGCCGGCGCACCAGACGTGTTGGGCGGTCCAGTCGGTGGGGTCGAGGAGGTTAAGGTCGGCGGCGTATCCGGGGGGCGATCAGGCCGAGCGGCGCACCAGTGACGGGGTTGAGCCTGTCGAATCCGAAAGCGCGGGCCGGGGTGAGGGTGGCGGCTTCGACGGCGGCGACCGGGCTGAAGCCGAGTTCGTTGACCGCGCGCTGAACCGCGACCTCCAACGTCAAGGTGGAGCCGGCGATCGCACCGTTGGACACGAGCCGTGCATGGCCATCGATGACGTTCACGTCGAGTTCGCCGAGCTTGTACGCGCCGTCGGGGCAGTCGGTGGCGGCCATGGCGTCGGTGACGAACGCGATGCGGTGAGGCGCGAGGCCGAAGCCGAGCTTGACCATCGGGTTCTGCACGTGGAAGCCGTCGTTGATGAGCTCGATGGTGACGCGCGGGTCCTCGACGGCAGCCGGGATGGGGCCGGGTTCACGGTGGTGCAGGCCGTTCATCGCGTTGAACATGTGGGTCATGATGCCGGCACCCGCGTTGAAGCCGGCCTGGGCGGTCTCGTAGTCGGCGTCGCAGTGGCCGACCGCGGGCACCACGCCGGCGGCCGCGAACTGCTTGATGGCGCCGATGCCATGCTCCAGCTCGGGGGCGATGGTGATCTGGCGGATGCAGCCGAGCTTGCCGGCGGCGGGGTCGGCGCCCGAGGCGTCGAGCATGCGGTCCACGAGTTCGGGCACCGGGTCCTTGAGGCAGTTCGGGTCGTGCGCGCCCTTGCGCTTCAGGGCGAGGAACGGGCCTTCGAGGTGGCAGCCGAGGATGTCGGGGCGGGTGGCCATCTTCTCGTGCACGGTGCGGATGTTGCGGCAGATCACGTCCATCGGGTTGGTGATGAGCGAGAGCACCTGGCGGGTGGTGCCGTGGACCGCGTGGCCGGCGCGAGCCACGTCGATGCCGTCGGGGCCGTCGTCGAAGCTCTTCTCCCAGGCGCCGTGGGCGTGGATGTCCACGTAGCCGGGCGTGAGGATGCGGCCGGCCGCGTCGATGACCGCGTCGTTGGAGTCAGCTGGAACGGCCGGGTCGATGCCGACCGTGCGGCAGGCGTGCTCGAACGCCTCCTCGCCGGTACCGTCCGCGGCGGCGAAGCCCGTGGCCACAATCACGCCACGTGCGTCCGAAACCACCCAATACCCCGATTGTTCGCCGCAGGCGTCCACCTTGCGCGCCCCGCGAATCGCGACCGGCTTGGCCTCGCCTTCCAACGCCGCCGTCACGCGGGCGACGATCTCATCTCTGTCCTGCGTCATGATTTCCTTCCTGCATATGGGTTCGGGCTCCCTCTTGGCGAAGCAAGAAGGAGCCCGAATCGTTCGTCTGCCGATCAGATGCCCTGCCAGGCGGGCTTGTGGGCGTAGGCGTAGCGGTAGTAGTCCTTGTGGCGCAGGCGGCTCGCGGCCTCCTCGTCGATGATGACGGTCGCGTGCGGGTGCAGCTGCAGCGCGGAGGCCGGGCAGAACGCGGAGACGCCGCCCTCGACGGTCTCCTCGATGGCCTCGGCCTTGCCCGCGCCGAACGCGAGCAGCACGAGGTGACGGGCCTTCAGCACCGTGCTGATGCCCTGCGTGATGCAGTGGGTGGGCACCTGGTTGATGTCGTTGTCGAAGAATCGCGCGTTGTCGATGCGGGTCTGCTCGGCGAGGGTCTTGACGCGCGTGCCGGACGCGAGGGAGGAGCCGGGCTCGTTGAAGCCGATGTGGCCGTCGGTGCCGATGCCGAGGATCTGCACGTCGATGCCACCCGCGGCCTCGATGGCCGAGTCATAGGCGGGACCGGCGGCGGCGATCTTGTCGCCGTCCTCCAGCGGTGCGCCGTTGAGCACGTCACCGGGCACATGGACCTTGGCCGGGTCGAGGCCGAGGGGTTCGACGACCGTGCGGTGGATGGTGGAGTGGTAGGACTCCGGGTGGGTCAGCGGCAGGCCCAGATACTCGTCGAGCGCGAAGCCGCGCACCTTGGAGACGTCGATGTGCTCCTCGTGCACGATCTTGGCGAGGGCGCGATAGGCGGCCAGCGGGCTGGAACCAGTGGCCAGACCCAGCACCGCGTCCGGCTTGGCCTTGATGAGGTCCGCCACGCAGCGGCCGTAGATCTCGCCGGCCTCCTCCTCGTTCTTGACGATGATCACTTCAGCCATGATTGATTGCCTCTTTTCCTGTGGATTGTGTTTGGGAAATGTATATATACGTGTACGGGCGGCGGCATGGTGGTGCATGCCGCCGCCCGTTGCCGGTCAGATGAGTTCGAGGTCCACGTCGAGGGTGAGCGGCCTGCCGGCGGACAGCTGGTAGGCCGTGTGGACGGGGGCTCCCCAGGAGTCGTCTCCGCCGACTCCCATCTGGGCCGCGAGCAGACGCAGGTAGTTGTGGCGCGGCTCGGGCAGGTCCTCATGGCGGCGCGCGGCTTCGATCGTGTAGGTGTTCCAGGGCAGCAGGCTGGCCGTGAAGTGACGGTCGCCGCGTTGGGTGACGCGCAATCCGTGGCCTTGGATGTCGGTGGCTTCGAGCCAGCGGACGTCCTCGTGGCTGCCGGTTTCCTGCACCATGAGATACGGTGCCATGCTCGTCTTCGCGGTGGCGTTCCAGATGCCGAGCTTGCCGCCCTGCTTGCGGTCGCGGTAGGTCTCCTCGGGGCCGGGGCCGTAGTAGCGCAGGTGCTCGTATTCGCCGGGCAGTTCCCATTCGACGCCGAACGCGGGCAGGCTGGCCGCACCGGTGGCTCCGCCGGGGTATTCGACGGTCAGTCGCATGAGCATGTCGGCGGTGATGCGGTAGGAGACCGTCACGGGCGTGTGTTCCGGGTCGGCGAGCTCGTACCGGTATTTGGCGGTGAGCCCTCCGTCGTCGGATTGCGCGATGCTCGTATCGGTCACGACGGCGTAGCGGCCGGCCGCGAACCATGCGGCGCGGTCGAATCCGGAACGGTTGCCCCGGTCGTTGTCGGTCAGCGGGCGGAAGGTGACGAGTTCGGGGCGTCGGATGACCATTTCCCGGCCGTCCCGCTTCCAGGAGACAATGCCTCCCTGGGTGCGCGACAGGAGGATTTCCTCGTCGTCGCGGCGGATGCCCGCGTTCCATCGGCCGAGCGTGACCGTCGCGCGGCCGTCGTCGTCATGATCGGTCTCGGTGATGTCCCGTTCGGGGTTGAGCGTGCCGGTGAGCTGGCCGAACGCGAGCTCGTAGCCGGCCGGCGCCCATGCGGTGGCTTCGGCGGTCAGGAGATCGACCTCGTAGGTGACCTCGCGCGTATTCCCGTCCGTGTCGATGTCCGGGAAGGCGATGTCGTGGCGCTGGGTGTCTCCGGCGGCCACGTCGAACCGGTAGTCGGCGTGCCAGATCTCATGCCCGTCTTCGAGGAGCCGTGCGGCGAACACGTAGCCGTCGGTGCCGGCGAACAGGTTGCGGTTCTCGATGGTTACGCCGTGTCCGTCGGGGGTGAGCTTGACCGGTGAGTACAGCTGCTTGACCTCCTGCGCCTTGGGGCTGGGCGTGCGGTCGGCGAACACGATGCCGTTGCCCACGAATTCGTAGTCGGTCGGCCGGTCGACCCAGTCGCCGCCGACGCTGAGGCGTTCGCTCCCGTCGGTCAGGCGCTGGACGAGCCCCTGGTCGATGTAGTCCCAGATGAACCCGCCGGAGTAGCGCTCGTACTGTTCGAGGTCGATGAACTCGCTCAGACCGCCGCACGAGTTGCCCATGGCGTGCATGTACTCGCAGCTGACGAACGGCTTGTTCGCCTCGCCCCGTTCGTCGCCGTGTTCGAGCCAGTCGCGGATTTCGTCGGGCTTGGCGTACATGCGGCTTTCGAAGTCGCTGATCCCGTCGTAGGCGTGGTTCCAGTTGACGCCTTCGTAGTGGACGGGGCGGGACGGGTCGAGCCGGTGCGCGTGCGCGCTCATGGCCTTGAGGACTTCGCCCGCGTAGGATTCGTTGCCCAGTGACCAGACGAGCACGCTGGGATGGTTGCGGTCGCGCAGGATCATGCTGTCCAGCCGGTCGATGCACGCGCCCAGCCAGGCCTCGTCGTCGCCGGGGACGGAGGTGCCCACGGGGATGTCGCCGGGGCTGTTCCAGCTGCCGTGGGTCTCCAGGTTGGTCTCGTCGATCAGGTAGATGCCGTATTCGTCGCACAGCTCGTACCAGCGTGACTGGTTCGGGTAGTGCGAGGTGCGCACCGCGTTGATGTTGTGGCGCTTCATGAAGCGGATGTCCCACAGCATGTCCTCTTCGGTGACGGCACGGCCGCGCCGGCAGTCGAACTCGTGGCGGTTGACGCCGCGGAACACGAGACGTTTGCCGTTGAGCTTGAGGATGCCGTCCTCGATGGCCACATGCCGGAAGCCGATGCGGGTGCGTGTGGTCTCCAGGACCTTGCCGTCCGCGTCGAGCAGGGTGACGGACAGCTCGTACAGGTCGGGGCGTTCGGCGCTCCAGGAGGCCGCGTCGTCGATCTCGGCCTCGGCGTGCAGCGTTCCGGCCGCTTCCGTGGCGGTGCGCCAGACGATGGCGCCGTTCTTGTCCCGCAGTGCGAGTTCGGCCGTCGCGGCGTTCGCGGCGCCGTCGATCAGCACGCCCAGCGAAAGCGATCCGATTGACGTGGCGGGCTCCCAATCGGCCTCGGCGTGGATGTCGGAGACGTGGGCGGCGGGCCTCGCGTTGAGCTCGACGGAGCGGAATAGGCCGTGCAGACGCCAGAAGTCCTGGTCCTCCAGCCAGCTCGCGCTCGAATACTCGTAGCAGGCGATCGCCAGCACGTTGCCGTCCTTCCTGATGACGTCCGTCACGTCGAACTCGCTGGGCGTGAAGGAGTCCTCGGCGTATCCGACGAACGCGCCGTTGAGCCACACGTAGATGGCGGTGGCCGCGCCCTGGAAGGCGAGCGTCACCGTGCGGCCCTCGCGGATGGCCTGGGCGACCGCGCCTTCCGCGGAGAACTCGCGTCGGTAGACCGCCACATGGCCATGCTCGGGGATGGCCGGGGCCTTCGGGTCCTCGTGGCCGTCCCACGGGTACTGCACGTTCACGTACTGTGGGTCGAGCAGCCCCGCGGTCTCCAGATGCGAGGGCACCTGCACCCGGGAGAACGACGAGTCGTCGAAGCCCGGTGCGGCGAACAGCGGCGACACGTCGCTGATCCAATCCGGCCCGTCGCTCGTCCCGTCGGGGAAGCTGTTCGCCGGCGCCGTCTCGACGCGGACCCGCCATTCGCCGTCGAGGCTCTGCTTGAGATCGGTGCCCTCGCCGACGGAGGGGGCGTGCGACCAGCATGCATGGTCGGAATGGGCGTCGAGCCGGTGGACCGCGTACACGCGCGGGTCGGCGAGCCATGCCGTCGTCGGCATGGACGGGGAGACGATCGGATCGCCGTTCTTCCGCTGATCGTCGGTTGTGTTCATGATGTCCTCGCTTTCGCATCGGATTGCGTCGCGTCGTTGCCGCCGCAGTTCGGGAGCCTCCGAATGTGACTCCTTGCACAACGATGATAAAGATATTTACTAATTTATGCAACTTCTTGCGCTTGTCCCGACTGCGACCGCAAGAACAGCGGAAAGCCGTTACTTATCAACGATAATCCGGTCTTCGACCATCGCCGGCGCTCGCGCGGCGTGTTGGATTGGCGAACAGGAATCGTTGGCATTGCTTGCGACACGCGGTAAAGTTTTTTACTTTTTCAAGGAAGTCCTATACTCGCGTCTTGCGGGATCGGAGCTGTTCCCGCGCACGGATTCTTTACAGGTCGCAAGGAGGCCACCACACCATGAGCGGATCCACCACACAGCGCACGGCGACGCCCGGACAGCCGCAGGCCGTGCCCACCAGGAACATGGGGCAGAAGATCGCATACGCGTTCGGCAACCTGGGCCAGGCCGCGTTCTACAACACGATGAGCACGTTCTTCATCACGTTCGTGACCACCGCGCTGTTCATCGACGTGGACAAGACGCTGGCCGCGCGCCTCATCGCGGTGATAACCGGACTCGTGGTGGTCATCCGCATCGCGGAGATCTTCCTCGACCCGCTGCTCGGCAACCTCGTGGACAACACGAACACCCGCTGGGGCCGGTTCCGTCCCTGGCAGTTCATCGGAGGCCTCGTGCCCGGCATCCTGCTGATCATGGTGTTCACCGGCCTGTTCGGGCTCGTGGACGTGAACACCGGCGTGTTCATGGTCCTGTTCGTCATCGTGTTCATCCTGCTGGACGTGATCTACTCGCTGCGCGACATCTCCTACTGGGGCATGATCCCCGCGATCTCCTCTGACTCGCACGAGCGCAGCACGTACACCGCTCTCGGCGCGTTCACCGGATCCATCGGATACAACGGCGTCACCGTCATCGTCGTGCCCGTCGTCAGCTGGTTCACTTGGAAGTTCACCGGCCAATGGGAGCAGGGCCGCACCGGCTGGGCCGCGTTCGCCATCATCATCGCCGTACTCGGTTTGCTCACCGCGTGGAGCGTCGCGTTCGGCACCCGCGAGAACCAGGGCGAGCTGCGCGCCAAGGCCGAGGCCAACGGCAACCCCATCGAGGCGTTCAAGGCCATCGCACAGAATGACCAGCTCCTGTGGGTCGCCCTGAGCTACCTGCTGTACTCCGTGGCCAACGTCGCCACCACCGGCGTGCTCTTCTACCAGTTCAAATACGTGCTCGGCGCCCCGGACAGCTTCTCCATCGCCGGCGTCATTCCGGTCATCACCGGACTGGTCACCACGCCCCTCTACCCGGTGCTCAACCGGCGCATCCCGCGCCGCTGGCTGTACACCGCCGGCATGGCGTTCATGATCGCCGGCTACACGCTGTTCATCATCGCGCCCATGAACCTGCCCGTCGTCATCGTCGCGCTCGTCCTCTTCTACCTGCCCGCGCAGACCATCCAGATGACCGCCATCCTGAGCATGACCGACTCCATCGAATACGGCCAGCTCAAGACCGGCAAGCGCAACGAGGCCGTCACCCTCTCCGTGCGCCCGATGCTCGACAAGATCGCCGGCGCCCTGTCCAACGGCATCGTGGGCTTCGTGGCCGTCGCCGCCGGCATGGTCGGCAACACCACCGCCGCCGACATGACCGCCGCGAACATCCGCACGTTCAAGACCTGCGCCTACTACCTGCCGCTCGCCGGCATCGTCGCCAGCCTCGTCGTCTTCCTCCTGACCGTCAAGATCGACGAGAACATGCACGACCACATCGTCGAACAGCTCGAAGAACGACTCGCCTCCGAGAACACCGACGAACAGTAAGCAGCCAAAAGTAGCAAGGGAACGGCCCGACGCGAACGGTTTGAACCGTTGGCGTCGGGCCGTTGCCATGCCCGCCGGGGAGAGAAGAAGGAAGAGAACCGGCGGGGTTCCGGCCGGATTGCCGTCCGACCGGAAGAATCATCGCGGCGGAGAACGGTCCCCGCCGCTTCGGTCAGCCCACGGATTGCCCGCCGGGAACCGAATCCACGGTTTCGACGTCATCCGCGTCGGCATCCTCGGCATCGACGGGTTGCATCGTGCCGGAGTGGCGGCCGGCGGCGTTGTTCCCGCGCCTGAACCTGCGGGCGGCGACCAGTCCCACGCCGACGGCGAGCAGGGTGATCGCCGCCGCGATCACGCCCTGGACGGCGGCGCCGGTATGGGCGAGCCCGGTCCGGTAGCCGTTCCAGTCGTCGGTGTTGCTGACCACTTCGGTGTCGGGGCAGACGAGCCTGCCGTCGATCGTGACCGCATCATCAGGCGCGGACGTCTCGTCCTTGCCGTCGAACGGATCCGGGTCGGAGACGACGCATTCAACCAACGGCGTGCCGGTGACCGTGGCGCGGTCGGTGTGATGGCCGGTCACGCCCTTGAGGACGCCCTTGACCTCGACGCTCTCGCCGGGCTTGAGGATGCGGCTGTCCCAATCGGCGGGGTATTCGAGATCGGTCACCCGGCCGTCGCCGGCGACCAGCTGGTCCTTGAGGTTCAGGTCCTTGGTTCGGTACCATGCGCCCTGCTTGGTGTCGGGGTCGGTGGTGCTGGTGTTGGTGATGGTGAACACGATGCGCGTGTCGCCCTGCATGGCCAGCGCGTCCTTGACCTGGTCGCGGTCGCCGGCCGGCCAGCCGGAGGCCTCGTCCCATTTCTCGATCTTCAGGCTCGGGGTCATGTCGGGCGTGTGCGTCTCGACCTGGTTGGAAGGACGTTTGGTGCCGTTGATGGTTTCGTCGAACCGGTTGGCGATGTGTTCGCCGGTCTTGACGCGCTTGCACTGGATGAACGCGGTCCATGCCTGCTCGCTTTCGTCGTTGCCGCTGACGAGATCGAGCATGCGCTGGGTCGCGGTAACGGTGACCACGCCCTTGTCGTCCTGCGCGAGGGTGAACAGTTCGCCGCCGTACACACTGGCGTCGAAGCCGCTGCCGGCGATCTTCACGCCCTTGCGGGCGATCACCTTGCCCTGCTCGGTCAGGTCGCGCATGGCGTATACGGCCCATTGGCCGGTGTACTGGTCATGCTCGGTGTCGAGCGGGTCGGTGATGCTCCAGTCGGTGACCTTCTGGTAGGCGCGGTGCGCGGGCAGCACGGAGCTGTCGAGGCGATAGAGGAACAGGCTGTTGAGGTACACGCTCCGCTTGTCGATGGATTCGCCGTTCACCCTCACGACCACGTCCTTGGAGGGGTTGACGGGTTTGAGGGGGTTGGCGACCTCGTTGGTGTCCTTGCGGGTGTCGTTGACGACCTGCGTGGCCTTGTTCTTCACGATATGTCCGTCGGTGACCTTGATGACGGTCATCGGCAGGCTCACCTCGTAGCTCGTGCCCAGCATCGACTGGTCGATGGCCGGCTCCTTCAACGGGTCGTGGTCCTTCTTTTCGGCGTATTCCTTGAGGTTCTTGGGCTGGGGGTCGCCCTTGATGGTCTCGCCGGTGGCCGGCACCTTCGTGTCCGCGGTCTTGGCGTACACGTAGGCGACGCCGTCGATCGCCGCGATGTTGAACTTCGCGGTCACGTCCTTGCCGGTCGCGGTGTCGGTGACCTCGATGCGCTTGACGTCGAGGGAGAGGTATTCGTCGTCCCAGTCGTCGGTCATGCCGAGCCTCCAGACCTTGTAGGCCTGGTTGGTCTGCTTGGCGTCGATGGTCACGCGGTAGTAGATCCGGTCGCCCAGCAGCGCGGTCTTGCCGTCGATGCTGATGGACGGGTCGGCCTGGGTGTCCTTCTTCACCGGCGTGAAGTCGGGCGGCTCGTTCCATACCTTGTTGCTCGGGGTGATCATGTTGTTCAGGGTCAGGGCCCACTGGTTGCCGATTTTGGTGTCCGTGGGCGCGTCCTTGGCGACCGTGCCCTCGAAGCGGACGATGATGCGCGGGTTCGCGCCGTTGCGCCAGTTGGTCTTCACGTACCCGTCGGAGAACACGAGGCGCACCGCGTGCTGCGCGTCGTTCCACTGGGTCTCGTACTCGGTTTTCGGGATGAACTTGCCGGTGGACAGGTCGGTGACCTCCAGGGTCTGCTTGTCCACTTCAAGATGCTCGTCGTAGGTGTCGGTGACCGCCACCTCGCTGACCGAGTACGCGAGATTGCCGGGCAGGTGGGGCTGGGTCTCCAGACGGTATTCCACGCGTTGGCCCGGGTAGACGACCCTGCCGTCCACGGACGCCTGGTCGCCGCCCTGCGAGGATTCGCCGACCACGTCCTTGACGACGGGCGGTATGTAACCGCAGATCTTCGGTTCGTTCGTGGGGATGGTGTGCGTGTTGACGGTCTGGGAGCCCTTGTTCGTCAGCGCCTTGCCGTTCGGCGCGGTGCAGAATGACAGTTCGTCGTTCGCCTGCTTGTCGAAGTCGTCGCGCACCTGGCCCGCGCCCTTGCCGTTGGCGTAGGCCGCCTTGCCTGGGATGAGCAGCGTGACCTGCTTCGCGGTCTTCAGTCCCTTCAATCCCTCGCGGTAGGCCCGGCCGGCGGTGGCGGTCACCGTGGTGTCTTCCATCGTGATCGTCCACTGGTCGGTGACGTCCCTGCCGTGGTTGGCGATGTCGGTGACGCTGGACTCGCGATCGGTGCCGGCGTCGGCCTCGTACACCTTGATCTTCGACTTGTCGTCGGCGTCGAACAGGTAGTCGGCGGCCGACCAGTCGTCCGTGAGCGTCAGGGTCTCCGGGGCCTGGATGAGGTTCTTGGCGATGGTGCCGTTGACCACCGAGGCGACCCGGTCCCCGTCCAGAAGCGTCATATCGTCGGCGCCGGTCCGGTTGGTCTCCTTCGGGTCGATGACCGCCTCCCACTGGCCCTTCGCGTTCAGGCGGATCCAGCTCTTGTCGGGATTCGGCCGCCACGTATCGAACTGTTTCGTTCCGGCGTCGGCCTCGGGCTCATGGTTCCACTTGCCCCACGCATGGTCCTTGACCTGCTGGAAGTCGGAGGGCTTTGACACGGTCACGTCGAAGCTGAACTCGTAGACATGGTCCATGGACATCTCGCCCTTGTCCGCCGAACGCGCGGCCGACACCGTGTTCGACGCCTTGTCCCAAGTGATCTCGAACTCGCCGGAAACGTCGCGGTTGCCGTCGGTCCTGTCGATGAGCCTGTAGTTGTCCACGGAGTATTCGACGCCGTTGGGTTCGATCACGTCGCGGAAACGCATCTCGTAGCCGCCGCGGCCGGTGCCGTACGTGATGGTGGTGCGGTTCGTCATCCGGTCGGCGCTCACGCCGTCCTCGATCTTCTTGACCGGGGGTTCGGGCGGCACCGAGCTCACCTTCCAGGATTCGGCCGGGTCACGGTCCGCGGTGTCCACGGCCGCCTGCATGCGGCCCTGCTTGGGCACCTGGATGTCGATCCAGTACGATCCCTCGGCCCAGTATTTCATGCCGAAATCCTTCGGCGAGGCGAGATTGTCGAGCTGGGTATCCCCATTGCTGGAGAAGCTGATCGACTTGCTCACGCTCTTCGCGGGCAGATAGGGGCCGTTCTCGTAATGGATGATCGCGGTGCCGTTCAACGTCTCCTTGATCGCGGAACCGCCGTTGTCTGCATGGATGACGTCGCCGATCGGGTCGGTGGAGCCGACCTGCATGTCGGTCTTCTGCTTGTGGCTGGTGGCCACGTTCAGCTTGTAATCGACCGGCGGCTGGTTCTGCGCCAGCACGATCACGCGGAACGAGGCGTTCGGGTTGGAGTTGATCGACTCCTGCGCCAGAGAGTCAACGCTGCGCGTGCCGAGCTTGTCCTTCCATGTGGTCGAAGTCGAGTACTTCTGGCCCTGATACGTGTAGTCGCCCTTCGCCTCGGCCTTCCACTGCGCCTCCCAACGGTTCTTCGCGTTCGAGCTCACATAGCTGCCGTTGAACGAACCATCCGCCAATCGCACGTAGCCCACCGCCACCAGACGGCAGTCCGCGTTCCCCTCACCCGTATAGGAGCGTTGGCACTCATCGATCGCGTCGCTCAAAGTCTTGTTCATGTTCACGAACTGGTTCTGCCCGTTCGCCAGATCGGACGACAGACGCACCTTCGCGTCACTCAACGCCGTCTTCATGCCATCCAGAGTGGCCGGCCACGAATCCTTGTAGATCCAATGCACATCGGCCGTCTGCGTCGGACCACCGCCCGAACCGCCACCGTCCTCACCGGAACCGCCGCCACCGTTATCGGCCAACGCGACCGGAACCAAGCAGGCCAGCAACGCCGCGGCGGCGGTGATCGACGCCACCGCACCGGTGCCCTTCTTCCCGAACCTCATACGAAATCCTTTCCCACATACGACAGAAGCGCCCCTCTCCGGGAAAGGGAGGAGACGGGGACTCCAGAACCCGCCTCCTCCCGGGTCCCTGGAAGAAAAGCACGCCCGCAAGCCCGACGGCCGGCCGCCGGACCCCGGACGCACCATCAGCATCACCCCGCATCGAGCGATGCTGCGGCGGACATGTGACGAAGATTGGCAACCCGTTCATGGATGAAACATGACGCGGATACTACATTTAGTGCATTGCTTTGCTTTGGATACTAGATGTACGGAGTGTTCTGTATCTTTACGAAAGGCGATATATTCGCTACAATTAGCGATGTTAAAAGCCACCATTGCCTCTCACTGAAGCACACTAGGGTGGCATTTTTCTTATCGGAGGAACGATGGACGAGAATGATACTCCACAGCTCCGCCCCTATCCGCAGCATCCGCCGAAATCATTGGATGATTTATCGGCCAAGCTCATTGACAACGGTTTGTCCGGAATAAGTCGCGAGCTCCTTGAGCGTCGAATCGAGCAAGTGGGATACTTTCGGCTGAAAGGATACTGGTATCCGTTCCTCACCCCGGTATCGGAGCAGTCGGCGAAGCGCTCATTGCCCTTCCGTCAAGATGTGCAATTCAAGGATATCTGGGATAGGTATCTGTTCGATCAGGAACTGCGGATGCTGGTATTCGACGGCATCGTCACCATCGAGATTTATCTCAAGAGCTTCCTCGCCCATGAGCTATCGGTATTCGGCGGCGAATTCGGCTACATGACACGGGAAGGACTCCCGGGGTTGAGCTATGACGACCATCTGGCTTGCCTTTCCTCGTTGCGTTCGACATTCACCAAATCAAATCTTCCGTACCTCAGGCATTTCCGGAGTACCTACAGTGATCCGCTGCCTCCGTACTGGATGATCGTCGGATGCCTGAGCTACGGAACACTCAAGGAGAACTTCTACCAAGGTGCGCCAGACCATATCAAGAGAAAGCTGGCCACCAAGCTGCATATCTTCAACCCCAACCCGAATCCCGCCGTACGCGGCGACGCCAAAATCCTCTCCAATTGGCTTGAGACTATCCGGCAGGCCCGGAACATGACCGCGCATCATGATCGCTTCTGGAACGAAACCAGCACCCGCATAGCGCCGAAACTGCCGAAGCATCGCAGCGGATCCCATGCAAAGGGTTGGTGGGGTAACGATTGGGATATCTTCCGTAAGTCCTCCGGCCCTGCTGCATTCCTCACCATGGAGAACTACCTGACATCCCAGATCGACGGACCCGCGTGGACGGAGAAATTCATCTCCCTTATGGATAGGCACCCTCAGATTCCGAAGTCTGATATGGGATTCCCTGACGGATGGCGGGTGTCGCCGCTGTGGCGAGTCAATGGCTCAGCTCATTGACGGGGCATCCTAATTGCATAAATGGGGAAACGCGCGCCTTTCAGGGACGTGGATCCAAGGAATTACCCGTCCCTGAAATGATAAGCGACAGAAACATCGTCTTTATTTGACGATGCGAGTAATTACATAGGCCATAAGACCTGCGATGACGGTGACGGCGGCAAGGAGCGCCAGTCTGGTTTCGCGGCGTTCCTTGGCCGCCATGTCGGCTTGCCGGTTGGCCAGGGCTTCGGCTTCGGCGGCGACGCCGCTGGCGGCGATGGCCGCGATGTGCGCGCTCATCTGGTCTTCGAGCGTGGAATCCTCGCTCGTGCCGTCGAAGGGCTCCTCGTTTTCGTTGTGGTTGTCGTTCATGGTTCTGCTCCGTTCCTGATTGTTGGATTGTTTGCTTTCCTGATTGTTGGTTTGCTTGATTGCTTGCATGTCAGCTTGCCTGCATGCAATCAAGTTTGATTGTTTGATTGTCTGCATGCGGGCTTGTTTGCTTGTCAGCTTTCGTTTTGCCCGGCGAGGATGGACATGCGGGCGGCGATGAGCGCGTGGCGCGCGATCTCCAGGTAGAGCTGGTGGCCCTCACCGTCGCCCCAGAACCGGTCGAACTGTTCGGTCGGCATCATGCTGGCGGGGTCGAACCCGTTCCACACGCCGCCGCAGAACACCTTCGCCGCCGCGTTCACCTCCTCGTCGGACGGCATGCCCGGATGTCCCTCCGCGGCGTCCGCGGCCGCGCGCATCTGCGCGCCGAACACGCGGGCCTGCAATGGCGAGAGCGTGTACGCCAGTCCCGCCGTGGAGCCCGCGGGGAATCCCGTGTTCACGCCGAGGGTGATGACGTGCGCCTCCTCGCCGATGCTGATCCGGTCGCCGAGCACGGAGACCTCCATCGAATAGTCCATAGTGTCTCCTTTCCGCAGACGCGCCGGCTTGCCGGATCGCGTCTGCATGTTTGACTGCCTGAATGTTTGGCTGTCGGCTTGTTTGCTTGCTGGATTGTCGGATTGCCTGATTGTTTGATTGTCTGACGGGTTACGGCTCGTCGTCGCCGTCGAGCCGGTCGAGCTCGCGTTCGATGGCGTCGCGCAGGAGCTGCTGCATGGGCAGGTCGTGCGCGGCGGCCGTGGTCTTGAGCCGGGTCTTGAGCGATACGGGTATGCGCAATGAGAGCATGACCAACGGTTCGCCCGTGGCCTTGGATGTCTTGTTCTGCTGGCGCAGCACGTCGTCGAACGGCACAGGTCGTGCCAGTGGCTGGTAGTTGCCCTGCATGGTCTCACTCCTGCTTTCCGGCGATTTGCTGAAGTTCGGTGACGAGGTCGCGGTATTCGCCCAGCTGGTGCGGGTTGGTGCCGAGCGAACGCTTGTAGGACTGGGCCTTCGGCACGATCGTGTCGAACCGGGGAGTGTCCATGGCGTTGAGGGCGTCCATGGTGTCGCGGAACGCCTTCGTGTTGTGTTCGGCCTTGACCAGCAGCAGCGCGGCGGGCGTGCTCATCCTGGCCATGTCGAGGGTGCTCCATGCCTGCTGGAGGTCCATGGGCGAGTCCGATGCCGGCACGATCACGAAGTCGGCCGCCTTGATGGCCATGTCCAGGGTCGGCCCCTGCGGCGGCGCGTCGATGATCGCCCATTCGTCCGGGTCGGCTCCCGCGGCGAGCTGGCGGAGCGTGGCCTGGTTGGCGGGCAGCACGTCGAACGTCAGCGGGTCCGCGGTCTGTTCCGCGGCAGCGGCCCACAGGCTCGCGCTGGACTGTGGGTCGGCGTCGTACACGACGGCCCTGCCGCCTCTGGAAACGATGACCGAGGCGATGTAGATGCTGGACGTGGTCTTCGCGACCCCGCCCTTGGCGTTGGCTATGGCGATGCGCATTCGTTCTTCTCCTTTGCGACTGTCGGCGATCATGCGAACCTGGTCAGTCGGTCGCTTGATTGTTTGCTTGCTGGATTGCTTGGATTCCTGCTTGCTTGATTGTTTGATTGTCTGACGGCTCATGTGGGGCGGGGCGATCGGCCGTCCTGCCCCGTGCGCGCAGGCGTCGTTGTTGGCGTTCGGCGCTGGCCTCGTCGGTGGCTTCGTCGAACACGTTCCGGTGGGCGCGTATCCAGTCCGTGAGCAGCCGCCAGCGTTGCGGCCACGGCAGGCCGCGGTCCCGGCAGGGGACGCCGTCGGCTTCGGCCATGCGCGCGATCCTGCGCCGGTCGGTGCACACCTTGCCGCCGTACACGCCCCATTCGAGTCCGCCGCTGGCCGCGTAGGCCAAGCATTCGGCGCGTACCGGGCATCGTTCGCACACGGCCTTGGCGACCGAGTGGAACGCCTTCGCGTCGCCGGGACGGTGCTCGAACTCCAGCGACCACAGGTAGTCGGACCATGGTTGCGGGAAGTCGCGGCATTCGCCGGCCTTCTTCCACGCCTCAAGACGCTGCCCGTCCCCGCTCATGGCCGCACCGCCTCCGCCGGCGCGCCTGTCTTCGTCTTGCGCCGTCCGGCGACGTCGTGGGTGGCGTGGTTGCGTTTGTCGTACGCGCATACCGGGCACGTCTCTTGCGAGATGACGCCTTCGATGTGTTCCTGGCACAGCGAGGTGCGCAGCAGCGCAGCCCCGTAGATCGGCACACGGCTCGCGGACGACGAGCTGACCGGTATCGCCCGGTTGGGATCCTTGACGACCGGCAGCGGGGCGTCTGGCGCCCGCTTGCCCGTCGGATCGGGATGGGTGAGCATTTCCAGCCGCAGCTGCACGTAGTTCGCGGCGAACCTGGCGCCGCTGGTGAGCCGGGGCAGCCAGTAGCGGTTGCGGTACGCCCAGTCCATCGTCGCGACGATCTCGCCGTACGGCCTGTCGATCAGCAGCGAGTGGACGGCCTTGCGGTCGGCCATGGTCGCCGGAACATCGAACCTCTGGTCCACGGCGAGCATGCGCCGGCGGATGCCGTCGAGCACGCGCACCTCTTGGCCTGCGCGTTCCGTGACCGGCTCAGGCAGCTTGCCGGGTTCGGGCACCCATAGCGGGTTCCTGCAACCCCTTGGAGGCAGGGCCCTGCCCCAATCGGTCGTTGGAACGGGTTCGGGCTTCGGGTCGGCGACCGGCTTCGTGGAGGCTTGTTCGGCGTTGAGGGGAGCATCCCCGAAGGGGATGAGGGGAGAATTGTTTATCACTTGTCTATTGGGTGACTTTCTGTCCAAGATTCCGGGACAATTTGTCCTCGGCTCCACGTCCTTCGGCTCGGGTGACAATCCGTCGGGTGACAAATTGTCCTTCATCGGATCCGGCTTGCCGTCGCCTTCCGCCAGCGCGTCCAGGTTCCGGGGCTTCTCCTCGATGTTCTCGGCAGGATGGTCGCCGTCCATGACGACGTCCCACACGCGCGAGCGGTGCCCCTTGGCGATCGGCTTGCGGGTGCGCGGGTTACGCGCCGACATCTCCTGGTCGCCGGGCCTGATGTAGCCCTTGCGCTCCAGCTCCTGCAACGAACGGATCACGGTGCGCTCACAGCACCCGCAATTGAACGCGATGGTCTCCACGCTCGGCCACGCGGCGGCGCCATCGTCGTAATAGGCGCGGCGGGCCAGATACACCAGCACGAACTTGGTGATGCCCTTGACGTCGTCGCGCTCCCATGCCCAGTTCTCGGCTCTGCTGCTCATCGCTCGACCTTCCCGCCGTCATGCGCCGGGTCCGCTTCGCGGCGTTCGCGCAGTCTCGCGCCGATGTCGTCGCCCAGACGGGCGGCGCGGCACAACGCATACGAGAGAACGCCGCCGGACATGCACACGGCGGCAACGACCAACCACCACATGGTTCGGCCGGTATCGGGGAAACGGTCCGCGGACGCGCGCCTCAGCGGCGCGAGCCCCGGGACGGGTGGGCGAGCATGGACAGCACATGAGCCTTCGCGATGCGCAGATCGACGTTGCCGCCACCCCGCGTCGTCCGCCGCACGGCGTCGCGCTGGCGATTAGGCTCGAAGACAGATGCCCGGCGAATGCCGGCAGTATTGGTAGAATCGGTCATGGCGATGACCCTCCTTCGGGGAATCGGAACGACGGGCGTCTGATCTTGGCGGATATGCGCGCCCGCGGCTCCATGGTTGTTGCCGTTCAATCCCCGCGCCGGGTTCCAGCCGGTCCGGGGATTCTCGTTTCGGGTTTCCACCCGCCATCCGTGAGATAGGCGTCGATGCCGAGCACATACCCAGGGGACAGGTTTCGGTGAATGGCCAGCCAGATCAGGTCGGACTGCTGCCACGGTATCGAGCCGTTGACCTTTCCCGCGACCGAGGATTTGGACGTACCCATCTCCCTCGCGAGGTCTCGGCAGCTCAGACCCGCCGCCGTCATATAACGACGCATCGGAGAATCCATTATTTTTGCCGTCAGTCCATTCACAATAGACAATATAGCAAGAAACTTGCACAGCGGCAAATCATTGTTGTAGGATTATGTCCATCGATATTGGACAACTCTAATCTGAAAGGACTTGATATGGCAAAAATCGAACCGTCGACCGAATCCAATGGACTCGGCGACTACCTGCAGAGGGTATTCATCTGGAACGTCAACATGCAGCTGACCGGCCGCGGGATGACCCAGCAGTCACTTTGCGCGGCACTGGGGCTGAAGAGGGGCGCCGTGTCCGCGAAGATGACCGGCAAGACTTCCTGGACCATCCAGGACATCGCCGCAGTGGCGGAATTCTTCAACGTCCCCCCGCTCTCCCTGCTGGATGCGTCGATGTACGAGCAGATGATGCGCGGAATGAACAGTGACGGAGGTGCATCTTTGGTGGCAGTGGCCACCGCCGGGTTTCCTGTGCGAGCAACTGAAGGCCAAGCTGGCGGCCTGAAACCGTTGGAAACAAAAGGCTCCGGGCCACGATACCTCGTGGAGCCCGGAGCCGGTGAGTACCCCCAGAGAGAGTCGAACTCTCGTTGTCAGAGTGAAAGTCTGATGTCCTAACCGTTAGACGATGGGGGCAGACAACTCAACTGATCATACAGAAGAGCGTCTGATCACGCAAATTGGCGACACGCCGAGTAGCGGAGCAACAAGCCAAGCCGAGGCTCACGCCCCGATCCGCTCCTCCACCCAGTCGATGATGTACGGGGCGACGTGCTCGATCTGATCGATCGCCACCTCGAACTCGTGACGGCCGCCGTACCACGGATCCACCAGATCGATGTCGCTTTCGCGGCCGGGGGCGGGCTTGGGCAGGTCGGGGTCGAAGGACCGGTACAGGTGAACTTCGGCGCGCTTGCCGGCGGGCAGCTCGCGCAGCAGGGCGCGCATGTGCGAGGCGGTCATGGGCAGGAACAGGTCCGTGCGGGTAATCTCGTCCGGCGTGATGCGGTGGGCGAAATGGTCGGCGGGGATCTCCGGGCCGTAGCCGCGCTCCTTGAGAACACGGACGGCACGGGGGTCGATCGGATGGCTCCACTCCTCATCGGAGACGCCGCTGGACTCGACGTTGATCCGGTCCCCCAGCCCGCGCTCGTTCACGTAGTGGCGCAGGATGATCTCGCCCATGGGCGAGCGGCAGATATTGCCGGTGCAGACGGTCATGATGGTGTACGGATGGGCGTTGGCGGTCATGGCTTCCTCTGTGCGGGTTTTTGCAAGTCGGGCGGAATGGCGGTTCAGACGGTCTTTTCGAAGGTCACGTAGCGGTATGCCGAAATGCCGTCCTCGGCATCCTCGGGCACCAGCCACGGGCTCTTGTCGGCGATGCGCCACAGCTCGCTGTCCACCAACGCGGCCATGTCCGGCGCATAGGCATCGGCCTCCACACGGGCGCGGATCAGCGTCACATAGGCCTTGTTGGCCGCCGGCAAAGCCTCCTTGAACAGCTGCGCCCCGCCGATCACCCAGATCTCCGAACGCTCGATGCCGTCGTCCGGAATGGCCTCCTGACGGGCCAGATCGAGCGCGTCATCGAAGCTGTCGACCACGGTGGCGCCGGGGGCGGAGAACTGCGGGTTGCGCGAGACGACGATGTTGTCGCGGTTGCGCAGGGGACGATGCTTGGCATCCAGGGACTCCCACGTGCGACGGCCCATGATGACCGGATGGGAGATGGTCAGATCGCGGAAGTGCCGCAGATCCTCCTTCAAATGCCAAGGCATGCCGCCCTTGTACCCGATGGCGCCGTCCCGGCCGTCCATATCCTCGGCCTGCGCCCAGATCAAATTGACCGAGAACGTCTTGGGCATGTCATCGCCCCAATCCTCGATCTCCTGCAGCCCGGATTCACCGGGCTCGGGTTCGTGATAGCCGCTGCGGCTACTGTCGTGCTCCATTTCAGATCACTCCTTGAAGGGTTGTCCAACTGGTCGCCAGTGTATGCGAAACGCCCGACCGCACGACCCGGCGGAACACACCGGGCGCACGATCGGGCGCGATCGAGCAGGCGCGATCAGGCCGTGTGCCCGCTCCGACGCGTCAGACCGCCACCGGCGCCTTGATGGTGGGATGGTGCTTGTAGTCGATGATGTGGAAGTCCTCATACCGGTAGTCGAACAGCGAGTCGGCCTTGTCGATCTCGATGCGCGGGTACGGGTAGGGCTCGCGGGACAGCTGCTCGAGCACCTGGTCGATGTGGTTGTCGTACACGTGGCAGTCGCCGCCCGTCCACACGAATTCTCCGGGCTCCAGACCTGTCTGCTGGGCCATCATGAGGGTGAGCAGCGAGTAGGAGGCGATGTTGAACGGCACGCCCAGGAACATGTCGCAGGAGCGCTGGTAGAGCTGGCAGCTCAGGCGCCCGTCGGCCACATAGAACTGGAACAGGGCGTGGCAGGGCGGCAGGGCCATGTGCTCCACCTCGGCCGGGTTCCATGCGGAGACGACCATGCGGCGCGAATCGGGGTGGTTCCTGATCAGATCCAGCACGTTGGCGATCTGGTCGATCGTGCGGTTCGGATCGTCCGGCGTGGGCGCGGGCCAGCTGCGCCACTGCACGCCGTAGATCGGGCCCAGATCGCCGTTCTCGTCCGCCCACTCGTCCCAGATGTGCACGTTGTGCTCCTGCAGCCAGCGGATGTTGCGCGAGCCCTTGAGGAACCACAGCAGCTCATAGGCGAGGCCCTTGAAGAACACAGTCTTGGTGGTGAGCAGCGGGAAGGAATCCTTCAGACTGAAGCGCATCTGCTGGCCGAACAGGGAGATGGTGCCGGTGCCGGTGCGGTCGGACTTGAGCGTACCCTCGGTGAGGATCCTGCGCACCAGATCCTCGTACGGCATGGGAATGTCCGTGACGGGACGGGCGGGGATGCGGGTGCGGATGTCCGCAAGTTGTTCGGGTGTCAAAGCCATGCGCCCAGTGTAAAAACGGCTCGGGACGCCGTCCCTGCGGCATGCGCCTGCGCTACATTGGTGGTATTGGCGCGATCGGCGCGCCGAATCCCCAATCCCCAAAGGAGGATCACATGGGCAAGCGACTGTGGGTCGAGAAGAACAAGGACGGTTCCTGGGATGCGTTTTCCGAGGACGGCGCGCACATCAAGTTCGGTAAGGGCACGGGTGTGTTCACCCCGGGCGATCTGATGAAGATCGCGCTGGCCGGATGCGCGGCCCTGTCCAGCGAGTTCGCGGTCTCCCACACGCTGGGCGAGGGCAAGGGCGCCCGCGTGGTGGTGGACGGCACCTACGACGCGGACAACGACGCCTACATCAACTTCAACGAGCAGGTGGTCGTGGACGCGATCGACGCCGGCCTCTCCGATGAGGACGCGGACAAGCTCAAGGAGCGCATCACCCGCCACATCAACAAGGGCTGCACGGTGAAGCACACCTACGAGCAGGTCACCCCGGTGCGCATGGACGTGACCATCCGCCACTGATCCTCCGCGCCGGTCGGGTTCCGGCAATCCGGCGGCACATAAAAGGGCTCCCCTTTCAGGGAGCCCTTTCGCTTATGTGCTCATATGCGCCTAAATCAGCGGATCCGCGCCGCTTGGCCGCGCTACTTGTGCAGCGGGTCGATGGTGGACTCGATGTGCCGCGCCACCTCGGCGTCGGCTGCGGGCACCGGCACCTCCTCGACGCCGGTGATGTCCTCGATCGCCTTGGGCTTGATGTCCGCGGGCGAGCTGGGAGCGGCGTCCAGACGCTTCTCGGCGGCCTCCACATACTTGCGCGGGACCACGTAGACCGGGCTTACGGAGTGCTGCAGCAGGCCCTGGCTGATGGAGCCGAGCAGCAGGCCGGTGAAGCCGCCGCGACCGCGGGAGCCCACGATCACCACGTCGTGGTTGTGGCTGGCTTCGGTCAGCGCGTTCACGGCGGAGCCGGGCACCAGTCGCTTGTTGATCGTGAGGTTCGGGTGCTCCTCCTGCAGGGGCTTGATGCGCACGTCCAGATCGTCGTAGTACGACTCCATCACGCCATGCTCCTCGTCGCTGCCGGAGCCGGTGACGCCCTCGATCTTCGGCACGGCGGAGATCACATCCAGCTCCGCGCCCCAGCTGTCCGCGAAGGCCGCGGCGATGTCCAAGGCCTTCAGACCCCACTTGGACTCGTCGGATCCCACCGCCACCTTGGTGATGGTGTTGTTGAGGTGCATCAGGTTGCCGTCGTCGTCGGTGTAGGGCACCACGACGACCGGGCAGTACGCGTACGCCGGCAGAGACGAGCTGGTGGTGCCCAGCAGGCGCTCGGCGAGGCCACCCTTGCCGCGGTTGCCGATGACGATGAGGTTGTAGTTGCGGCTCAGCTCCACGAACACGGAAGCCGGGTCGCCGGTAACGATCAGCGTGGCCGCCTGAACGCCCTGCTCGTCGGCGATGGCCTTGGCGCGCGACAGGATCTCCTGCGCGTCGGAATGGGCCGCGTTGTCGTCCCCCATGGCCGTGTACGTGGCATCGAAGGAAACCGCCGCGTAGCTGGGCAGCGAATACGCGCAGACGATCTGCAATGTGAGCCCGGCGTGCTTGGCGTAGTTGGCAGCCCACCAAGTGGCCTTGTAGCTTGCATCCGATCCGTCAACGCCAACCAGAATGGCCTTGTCGTCAATCATGATGACCTCCTTACGCTGGTCCGGCGCGACTATGCGCCGTCCTTGTGATTCCTACAATACCCCTCGAGGATTGCGGATGTCATCAACATTCGCAGGAGATTTCGTGCAAAACGAAAACCCCGCGCATGCGGTTGCATGGCGGGGTTTCCATTGTCTGCCGAAGATGAATCGTCTGGAATCGGCTTGACTGGCGTGGTCGCGATATGTGCTCGACCGCGATCGCGCAACTACATCACGCGGTAGTACTCCCAGCCGGAGTACCAGTTGGTGCTGGCGACCTTGGTCACGTCACCCGGCTTGGTGGCGTGGACCATCTTGCCGTTGCCGATGTAGATGCCCACGTGGCCGGGCTTCCACATCAGATCACCGGGCTGCGGATCGGAGACGCGGGTGCCCGCGCCGCGCTGGCCGTCGGTGGTGCGGGAGAGGCTGATACCGAAGTGACCGTACACATAGGATGTGAAGCCGGAGCAGTCCCAGCCGGAGGGAGTGGTGCCGCCGATCACGTAGGGCACGCCCTGGAACTGCAGTGCGTAGGCGATGAGCGCAGCGGTGTTACCGGACACGGACGTGGATCCGGTGGACTGGGAGGTGCCGGACGTGCCGGAAGCAGTGCCCTTGTTGGTGTTGGAAGAGGAATTCGTTCCGTTGTTCGAGCTCGACGTTGAGTTCGAGGACGCATTGTTGGAATTGGTATTGGAGTTCAGCGACTGCCTGGAGGAAGCTCGGCTGGCCGCTTGGGCCGCGGCCTGCGCCTTGGCCTCCGCTTCGGCCTTGGCCTTGGCCTCGGCGTCGATCTCCGCCTGGGACTTGGTCTGCGGAACGTTCAGGGATTCCACACCGCCGTAGGAGGTGGAATCATCGGCCGCGACCGAGGCGGACTCCACCAGCAGGTCCACCTTCGTGGCGTTGAGCTTGGGGAACGATCGCGCGGAGGTGACCGTTCCGGCGTCCTCGGCGGCATTCGCCATGGGGACGGTGAACGAGAACAGGGAACCGGCGACGATCACGGTGGCGATCGAGGCCTTCACACGTTGATTCATCTTCATCATCGTGACACACCTTAGCATAGGAAGCTTTTCGAGTGAACGTTCGGTGAAGAGCGGACCTTGCGGAAAACTCTGGAACTATTTGCGACACGCCGTGCGATCATGCGATCGGATCCATGCAATCGGAATCGGCACCGATCACACGACCACACAAACGATCAGTAGTGGATGTACTGGAAGTCGTGCACGTTGGTGAACGTGCGGCTGAACGGCTTGCCATGGTAGGAGGCGCCGCACTCGGAGGTGGTGATGGAGCCGTCCGGGTTGATGGCCTCGACGATCGCCACATGGCCGTACCGGGAGCTCGCGCCCTCCTGACCCTGACGGAAGACCATGATGTCGCCCACGTTGCGCGGGGTGTTGTCCACCCAGTAGCCCAGCTCGCGTGCGGAATCCGCCCACTGATGGCCGTTGCCGTAGTGCGTGCCCACGGGCAGTCCCAGCTCATGGCGGCGGTTGTACACCCACCACGTGCACTGGCTGAACGGGTAGGACGAACCCTTGTCGTTCGTCTCGTGGTTCGGGTTGAAGCCCTCCGGCAAATCCGCGGCGTTGGCCTCCATGAGACCCGCGACCACGGGGTTGCTTGCCAGCGACTTGGACATCTTGGACACGTCCAGCGACGAGCTTTCATCGCCCAGCGACCACGAGGCGTCGAGCACGGTGCCGGAGTCCTGACCCTCGTCACCGTCGACCACCTGGTCGGAGGTCTGGCTGGTCGCGTTCGCATCGTTCGTCTCGTCCGTGGCGACCCCCAACGACTTGCGGCTCTCGGAACGGGAGGCCGCGACGCCGGTGGTGGCGGTGATGGCGTTCGGTTCCACAGTCGCAACCTCGGAGGACGGGGCGGACTCGGCGACGACCGAGCCACCCTGAATCGGGTTGGCGAATGCGAGCGCGCCCGCGGCGGTGCCGAACAGCGCGGCAAGGGCGGAACCTGCCATGATGTGGTTCTTACGGGCATTGGCCTTGGCGGCCTGACGCAGCGCACGACGGCTCATGGGGGCCACTTCGTTGAGTTTCGCGGCCAGTGCGACGTCCACTGCGGGAGAGAAAAGAGAGGATGCGGATGCGACGTTCGTGCGCTTGGCGCCGGCGGCCTTGGGGGCCTTGTGCGCTGCATGGCTCATAAACGATCACTCCTTGGCAAGGTGACGGGGACGCCGGGTACATCTGATTGCGTCACACAACCATCACAAGTCGTCACTCTACAACCCCTATATGAAATTCGTCCAATCGCATCCGGCGATCATCGTGTCCAGCCGAGCGGACAACAGCGCAGGGCTCGACTGGCACAGACCGGCGCAATGCTTGAAATTCCGACGGTTGCGAAGTGACGCGGGCCGCGACGACGTCCAGCGAACCCTCAAACCGCTTCGAGGCCGTTCCGGGCGTGTCGCCAGCCGGCCCCCAGCAGGCCGTCATAACCGCCGCCAATGGCACGCCATCCCCTTTCCCTATACCGTATATATAGGGGCTGATGGGGTTCGGCTTCCGTCCGGTTGCAATGCGGTTGCAATGCGGTGCCCGGTATCGAACCGAGCCGCAAGATCTGCAAAATCTGCCAGTAAGTCGTTCGTCTTTCCGGTTTGCTGGCAGATCCTGCAGCTTAGCGGGCTGTAGGGGGCTATCAGATACAAGTTCTGCCAGCAAACAGGAAAGCGAGAGGAGTTGCTGGCAGAATTTGCGATTGAGGAGGCGGGGGGTGTTCCTTCGTTCGTTCGCCGGCACACGGCATGGGGAGTGACACGGGGTGAGCACGGGGTGCGGGTTGTGACGCGGCGTGCGACGCGGAGCGGGGTTGTGACGCGGCGTGTGACGAGGGGTGGGGTTGTGACATGGGGTGTGACATGGCGTGGACACACCCAGTCACGCCTGTCAAAAAACGTTGGAAAATAGCGGTTTTCAGAGGAGCGTGACGCGGAGTGTCCACCCCATGTCACGGGCCCACACACCACGTCACACCCCACGTCACACTGCGTTGCCCCCGCACCCCGCGTCATGGACTTGCACTCCCGCGTCACACCCCGCCGCACCCCGCACCCCACACACCGCGTCACGGACTTGCACTCCCACGTCGCACCCCGCCGCACCACACACCGCATCACAGTACACACACCGCGTCACGGCCAGCACCCCGCGTCACACCCCGCTGCACCCCACACACCGCGTCACGGCCAGCATCCCACGTCACACCTTACGCACACTCCACGTATGCCCCGCGCGCCCTGTCCCTTATACACACCTGACGCTGCCGACCAAGCCCTCGCTGTAGATCTCGGCGGCCGCCGCGGCGTTACAAATCAACTACTATATGTCCTACACCACATCCACCGACCGCCACACACCATAACACAACGCCCAGATAAGCAAGCATGTCACGTCACACATGTCCTCCA
>NZ_RZNZ01000007.1:122887-160155 GCF_008698145.1 Bifidobacterium vespertilionis | reverse complement strand
CAGCTTCGCGTCCTTGATCACGCGCAGCAACTTCAGACTCGACTTGCCGCCCGACTGCGCGTCGCCCAGCACATCGCCGGCCCCGCGCAACTCCAGATCGGCCTGCGCGATTTCGGCACCATCGAGCCTGCCCTGCCGCCCCGCCCTCCGCCTCCCCTCCCGCGCCTTCCGCTCCGCCCATCGGAATACCGCGTTCCCAATATGTGGCGGGTCACTTAGACTGGTACGTGGAGCAATCAACAGCAATCGACACGAAAGGTGGAGCTGTGGCTGAAGAACTGGCAAACATCGGTGTGGTGGGCCTTGCCGCCATGGGTGCGTCCCTGGCGCGTAATCTGGCGCATCACGGCAATACGGTGGCCGTCTACAACCGTCATTACTCGCGCACCGAAACGCTGATCAACGAGCATGGCGACGAGGGCAAGTTCATCCCCTCCAAGACGCTCGAGGAGTTCGTGGCGTCGCTCGCCAAGCCGCGCACGGCGATCATCATGGTCAAGGCCGGCGAGCCGACCGACGAGATGATCAACGCGCTCGCCGATCTCATGGAGCCGGGCGACATCATCGTGGACGCCGGCAACGCCTACTTCAAGGACACCATCCGCCGTGAGAAGGCCATCCGCGCCCGCGGCCTGCACTTCGTGGGCTGCGGCGTGTCCGGCGGCGAGGAGGGCGCGCTCAAGGGCCCGTCCATGATGCCCGGCGGCACCGAGGAGTCCTGGAAGACCCTCGGCCCGATCCTCAAGACCATCTCCGCGCAGGCGGAGGGCGAGCCGTGCGTCACCCACATCGGCTCCGACGGCGCCGGCCACTTCGTCAAGATGGTGCACAACGGCATCGAGTACGCGGACATGCAGCTCATCTCCGAGAGCTACGATCTGATGCGCCGCGGTCTGGGCCTGAGCGTGGACGAGCTGGCGGACGTGTTCGCCGAGTGGAACAAGGGCGACCTCGACTCCTACCTGATCGAGATCACCGCCGAGGTGCTGCGCCACAAGGACGCCAAGACCGGCAAGCCGTTCCTGGACATCGTGGTGGACCGCGCCGGCATGAAGGGCACCGGCACCTGGACCGTGCAGACCGCCCTGTCCCTGGGCACCCCGGTCACCGGCATCGGCGAGGCTGTGTTCGCCCGTGGCCTGTCCTCCGAGGCCGATCTGCGCGCCGAGGCTCAGACCAAGGGTCTGGCCGGCCCGGAGCCGGAGGGTGCGTTCAGCGCGATCGCCGCCGACCCGGAGGAGCGCGCCGCGTTCATCGAGGATGTGCGCCAGGCCCTGTACGCCTCCAAGATCGTCGCCTACGCCCAGGGCTTCAACGAGATCGAGGAAGGCGCCAAGGAATACAACTGGAAGATCGATCTGGGTGCCGTGGCCCGCATCTGGCGCGGCGGCTGCATCATCCGCGCGAAGTTCCTCAACCGCATCTCCGACGCCTACGATTCCGGCGAGCAGTTCGGATCCCTGCTCTTCGACCCGTTCTTCAAGGCGGCCGTCGAGGGCGCCCAGGCGTCCTGGCGTCGCGTGGTGGCCCGTGCCGCCGAGGCCGGCATCCCGGTCCCGGTGTTCTCGAGCTCCCTGGCCTACTACGACGGCCTGCGTTCCAAGCGTCTGCCGGCCGCCCTGATCCAGGGCCAGCGCGACTTCTTCGGCGCGCACACCTACGGCCGCATCGACGAGCCGGGCGTGTTCCACACCCTGTGGGCCGAGCCGGGCCGCAAGGAGATCAAGCAGGCCTGAGCGTCGCCGATCGCCTGATCGCGATCTCATAATCGCATAAGGGAAACGGCACGATCATTCCAATCTGTACCCCCCGTCGGGGCGAATTGGAACGATCGTGCCGTTTTTCGTATGCTGTGAGCGTTCACAATGGTCCGATCGTTCCAACCTGCGGCAAAAGGCACGCAGGTTGGAACGATTCGACGGCAACGATCAGGTGCCGACTAGGCGTTCACCTTCGCGTGGGCGTCCCGATCGAGCAGCCACAGGGACTGCTCCGCGCCGGCCGCGAAGGAGCTGGGCACATGCGGATCGCCGGTGCCATCGGTCTTGGCCCCGGCCAGCGCCGCGGCCACCGCATCGGCCTTGCCCGGCGTGGAGGCGATCATCCACACCGCGCGGCAGCTGTGGATGAACGGCACGGTGAGGCTCACGCGCAGCGGCGGGAGCTTGGGGGAGTGGTTCACGCCCACGGCCTTGACGGCCGGGTCATTCAGCAGCACTTCGGGGTGATCGGGGAACAGGGAGGCGAAGTGGCCGTCCGGTCCGATGCCGAACATCGCCACGTCGAACACGCCGTCCGGTCCAAGCTCGCGCTCGATCTCGGCCTGGTAATCGGCCGCCGCCTTTGCCAGAACCGCATCGTTGTCGGCATCCGTGGCCGATGCGATCTCGCTGGCCGACCGCGTGTCCGCCGGCATCTCGTGCACATGCGATGCGGGGATCTGCCCCGAATCGACCAGCGCGCCGAACCATGCGTCGCGCGCCTGACGGGCGTTGCGGTCGGGATCGTCCGCGGGCACGAAGCGCTCGTCGCCCCACCACAGGTGGACGCGCGACCAGTCGACGATCGCATTGAGCGGATGAGCGGGCAGCGCGGACAGGATCGCGTTGCCGTCGCGGCCGCCGGTCAGGGCGATGTCCGCACGATCGGACGCGGCCAGACGATCGGCCAGCGCCAGCAGCAGACGGGACGCCACGGCCTCGTGCAGCAGATCGCGGGTGGGATGGACCACAACCGTGCGGGGGGCGATGGAAGACGAAGACATAGGGACTCCTTCGTTGACGATGGGTTGATGGAAACGGTGTGATTGGCGTTGGCGCATTGCCGCGAACGCACGAAAAAGCGGGGCTCCCAAGTGGAAGCCCCGCCAATCGGCTACTCGTGATCGACCAGGGGCCAGCCCTTGGTGACCACCTCGGCGTAGATCGCGTCCGGATCGAGCCGGCGCAGCTCCTCGCTCAGGCAGTCCTCAAGCGGGCGGGCCGGCATGGACATGGTCTGGTCGGCCTGTCCGGGCTGGCGGATCGTCGCCTGGTCGTCGGCCGGGCGCAGCAGGGCCACCTCGCCGTCCTCGCGGTCGAAGTACACGCCCTGCACGGCCTTCGCGTCCGGGTTGCGCTCCACGCGCACCGGCACGTCGAGGCGCAGCGCCAGCCAGGAGACCAGCAGCTCGGTGGGGATGTCGTTCGTGGGACCCACCACGCGCACGGACCGGATCGGCAGATGCGGCGGCTGATCGAGCATGGCGGCCAGCAGGGCGCGCCAGATCGTGAGCCTGGTCCAGGACAGATCCACGTCCTGCTCGCTGTAGTGCGCGCGCAGCGCCGTGAATGCGGCCTCAGGGTTCGGGGCGCGCATCGCGTCGGTGATGCGGCTGCGGGCCATCCGGCCGATCGGATCCGTGGCCGGGTTCTCCGGGGCGCGCGTGGGCCACCAGGCCACCACGGGCGCGTCCGGCACCAGCAGCGGGATCACCAGCGTGTCCAGATGGCGGGTCAGCGCGGCCGTGGGCTTGAGCACGATGATCTCGCCGGCCCCGGCGTCCGCGCCGAAACGGATCTGGCCGTCCAGCGTGGAGCTGTGGTCGGTGATGTCCGTGTCCACGCGGCCATCGGTCACGATCGCGATCACGCGGCACGGATGCTCGCGGCTCGCGGCGTTGGCCACCTCCAGCGAGTTCTCCAGATTCGCCGCGTCGGTGGTGATGAGCAGCGTGAGCACACGGCCCAGGGCCGCCTCGCCGCGCTCCTCGTGCAGTTCGTCGATCTTGCGCGAGATCGCGCCGGTCGTGGTTGCGGGAAGTTCAAGAATCATGGCATCCTCCAGTGATGTCCGTCGCGGGCGAGCATGGCGTCGGCCTCCTCGGGGCCCCAAGTGCCGGCGCGGTACGGTTGCGGCTGGCCCAGCGTGGACCAGAACTCCTCGATCGGGTCGAGAATCTCCCAGCTCAGCTCCACCTCGCGCGTGGTGGGGAACAGCGGCGGGTCGCCCAGCAGCACGTCCAGGATCAGGCGCTCGTAAGCTTCCGGGGAGGCCTCGGTGAAGGAGCGGCCGTAGCTGAAGTCCATGCTCACATCGCGCACCTCCATGGCCGTGCCCGGCACCTTCGAGCCGAAGCGCATGGTCACGCCCTCGTCGGGCTGCACGCGGATCACCACGGCGTTGCGGCCGAGCTCGCGGGTGGCGGTGGTCTCGAACGGCAGATGCGGGGCGCGCTTGAACACCACGGCGATCTCCGTGACGCGCTTGCCCAGGCGCTTGCCGGTGCGCAGGTAGAACGGGACGCCGGCCCAGCGGCGGGTGTCCACGTCCAGGCGGATGGCCGCGTAGGTCTCGGTGATGGACGCGGGGTCGATGCCCTTTTCGTCCAGGTATCCGACCACGCGCTCCGAGCCCTGCCAGCCGGCCGAATACTGGCCGCGCGCGGTGTGGGCCGCCAGATCGTGCGGCAGGCGGATCGCGGAGAGCACCTTGGTCTTCTCCGACGTCAGGTCGCTGGCGGTGAACGAGACCGGCTCCTCCATGGCGGTGAGGGCCATGAGCTGCAGCAGGTGGTTCTGGATCACGTCTCGCGCGGCGCCGATGCCGTCGTAGTAGCCCGCGCGGCCGCCGATGCCCATGTCCTCGGCCATGGTGATCTGCACGTGGCTCACGTAGTTGGCGTTCCAGATGGGCTCGAACATGGTGTTCGCGAAGCGCAGGGCCAGCAGGTTCTGCACGGTCTCCTTGCCCAGATAGTGGTCGATGCGGAACACCGACTCGGGTGCGAAGACCTCGGAGACCACGCGGTCGAGCTCCTTGGCGCTCGCCAGATCGTGGCCGAACGGCTTCTCGATGATCACGCGGCGCCAGGCTCCCTCGGTGGAGTGCGCCAGACCGCAGGCGGCCAGCTGGCGGGAGACCACCGGGAACGCGCGCGGCGGCACGGACATGTAGAAGGCGTGGTTGCCGCGGGTACCCAGATCGCGATCCAGTTCGGACACGGTGTCCGACAGGCGGTTGAAGGCCTCGGCGTCGTCGAAGGTGCCGGTCACGAAGCGCAGGCCCTTGCGCAGTTGCGCGAAGGTGCCCTCGTTGAAGGGGGTGCGGCAGCGTTCGCGCACATGCTCCTCCACGAAGTTCGCGAACTGCTCGTTGTCCCATTCGCGCCGGCCGAAGCCGATCAGTCCGAAGCTGGGCGGCAGCAGGCCGCGGTTGGCCAGGTCGTAGACCGCCGGCAGCAGCTTCTTCTTGGCAAGGTCTCCGGTGACGCCGAAGATCACCAGGCTGCACGGTCCGGCGATGCGCGGCAGGCGCAGGTCGCGCGGATCGCGCAGCGGGTTGGTCCAGGCCATATCCCCTCCTTGAGTGGTTGGTGTGGTTGACGTGGTTGTCACGTGTATGCTCGATCGATTCGTTCCGGTCCGGTGCGTTTGATGCATTTGGCGCGTTTTGGTGCATATGATCAACGCATCGGACCATCCGTGTCCGATTCTACGAAGGAATGACGATTCATGCTCGGAAGATATCGAATCTTGCTGCGGGCCGAATGATGTTCATGGGGCGTATGGGGGATCGCGGGGAAACGTGAGGATCACTAGGATGGGCCATATGGGCATGATTCCAAGCATTGAGCAGATCGACGAGCTCCATCACAAGTACGCGCCGAGCGACGACGCCTACGACCTCATCCACACCCACTGCGTGATCGTCGCCACGATCGCCCGGCAGGTCGCGCGCCACGCGAACGCTCTGTTCGTGCGCCGATGCACCCTTCCGTCCGACGCCCCCGAGCGCAGCGGCGGCTTCGATTCCGGTGACGTGCGCGGCGGCGTGATCCCACCGCGGCTGATCGACGAGCATCTGGTGGTGATCGGCGGCCTGCTGCACGACATCGGCACCTACACCGTCCTCAAGCATGACGGCACCGACGGCGAGCCCCTCAAGTTCAGCCGCAAGCGCTACATCCTGCACGGCCTCAACGGCTATGAGCTGCTGCTGCGCGAGGGCGTGGACGAGTCGATCGCCGAATTCGCGCGCAACCACACCGGCGTGGGGCTTACGAAGGCTGCGGTGATCGCCCAGGACCTCCCGCTGCCGCCCGACGACTACGTGCCTGTGAACCTCGAGCAGGAGATCGTGATGTACGCCGACAAGTTCCATAGCAAGTCGGTGCCCCCGAAGTTCCTCACCGTGGACGCCTACACCGAGCGTGCGGCCCGGTTTGGGGAGGCCAATCGCCGCGAGTGGCTCGATCTGGTGGACAAGTGGGGCGTGCCCGATGTGCCCGCGCTGGCCGAGCGATACGGCATGCGGATCATCTGAGGCCGGGTTTTGGCTTTTGGAGAGGTCTTTGCGCAGCGGTCTTTGCACGGCTGTGCGTTTTGTGGTGCCGGGGTGCCGCATGGCGGGGACGTCGGGCGGTTGAGCGGCTGGGTTGCGTGACTGTGTGGTATGACCGGGGTTGTGGCCGGGGTGTGCAGCGTGACCGGGCGTGTGACTCGGTGTGTGGCCGGGGATACGTGGCGTGACCGGGGGTGGACGTCGTGACTTGGTGTGTGACTCGGCGTGTGTGGCGTGACTTGGCGTGTGACCGGGCGTGGGTGGGTGTGACCGGGTGTGCCCGCTCCCGGTCACGGGGGTTTGGAAACCGCTATTTTTCAACGTTTTTGGAGGGCTGTGACCGGGTGTGTCCACACCATGTCACACTCCGCGTCACGGTCGCACGCCCGGTCACACCCCATGTCACGGCCGCGCCCCGCGTCACGCCTGTGTTGTCCCGGTCGCCCCGCTGCCTCCCCTTCTCCGTGCCCGGCATCGGCGCTGACGGTTCCTGTCGTGTGCGCGACGATCATCCTCCATCAGCGCGCGATACGGTGGCAGCGGTTTTCCGGGGAGCTCCATGCCGAGCGCCTGCGCCACTTTTCGTGCCAGGGCCAGCCGCCCGCGCTCGGTGAGCACATCATCGGCGAATGCGACGATCACCGTATGACCCTGCGCGCGCAGCGCCTGCCTTTTGCGCTCGTCCCAGCGATATTGCCGCTTGTCCTGCCGATGCGCGTCGCCGTCGTACTCGACCACCACCAGCTGATCCGGGTAGGCCAGATCGGATGTGACGAGCGCCTCCGGGTTCGTGATGCGCGTCTGCCAATGAACGATCGGGTACGGCAGGCCGTGGCGAAGAAAGGCGAGCAGCGTCCGGCACTCCATGGTGGAATCCGTGGGTGTGGTGAGGAACGCGAGGGCGGCGCGACATTTGTCGATGCCGGGAAAGTCGCCGACGTTGCTGAGAAAATCGGACAGGCGCTCCTTGGTCAGCTCCGTGCCGTTCGATCCGACCGCCCTGCAGGCCGCCCTGAGCATCGCGTCGGCCAGCACGATGACTTCCGTTTGCGTGAGGAATGGCGCCAGAACCGCCCATGTGACCAGCGGATGCGTGCAGGTGATGACGGTTTCGCCGTGCAGATACGTGATGTTCGGCTGCGATCGCAGTGACTCGGGCAGCTTCAGGTAGCGGGTACCCGTTCGCTTGGGGCGCTGGGCGCGATCGGTGTAGAGCACGTGGAACCATGCGCTGATGAGTCGCGGGCAGTCGGGTATTTCGATCATGGCGAGTCGCAGGGCCGTCAGTCCCGTATAGACGATGTTGTGATGCGTGATCGCGTGGCGCATGTGCTCTGCGCATTGCGCGATGGTTTCCCGTTGCGTGCGGATGAGAGAGTTGGCTAGGTAGTCGCGTGGCGTTGCGTTTGATGCGTTTGCGGTGTTCATGCGGCGATCGTATGGGGCGCGCGATTCGGAGGCAATATGGCCGAGGGCTGTGGTCGAATGTGCGATGGCGGCGTCATGTCGGGGATTCGCGCCGGTTGGGGAGGCGGTCGTGTCGCGGTCGATTGTGTGGATTGCGTGACGATGCGTGTGACAGGATGTGCCGCGAGGTGACTGCGGTGGCTCGAGGCGCGACCGGGCGTGTGGCCGGGGCGTATCGTGCGCGGGTCGGACGACTCGTTGGATGGCGTGGCTGGATGTATATGGCTGTTGAGCTGTGGGGCTGGGTATGGGCGCGCGATCGGGCTGGATGTCGTGACCCGGCGTGTGACTTGGCGTACGGTGCGTGACCGGGCGTGTGACCCGGCGTGTGTGACGTGACTTGGCGTGTGACCGGGTGTGGGTGGCTGTGACCGGGTGTGCCCGCTCCCGGTCACAGGGGTTTGAAAACCGCTATTTTTCAACGTTTTTGGAGGGCTGTGACCGGGTGTGCCCACCCCGTGTCACACCCCGCGTCACAGCCACACGCCCGGTCACACTCCGCGTCACGCTCGCGACTCTGTGTCATCATGCTCCGCGCCTTGTCGTGTACCCGTGCCAATGCCCATGCTGGCGCCCGGGAATGTGCGGCGCGCTCGGGTGGCCGGATGTATGTGGCTGTTGAGTTGCAAGGCTGTGGGGCTGGGTGTGGGCGCGATCGGGCCGGATGTCGTGACTTGGCGTGTGACTCGGCGTGTGGCCGGGGATACGTGGCGTGACCGGGGTTGTGTGGTTGTGACTCGGCGTGCGGTGTGTGACCGGGCGTGTGACTTGGTGTGCGGCGTGTGACCCGGCGTGTGTGGCGTGACTTGGCGTGTGACTGGGCGTGGATGGGTGTGACCGGGTGTGCCCGCTCCCGGTCACAGGGCTTTGGAAACCGCTGTTTTTCAACGTTTTTGGAGGGCTGTGACCGGGTGTGTCCACACCATGTCACACCCCATGTCACGGTCGCGCGCCCGGTCACGCCCCGTGTCCCGGTCGCACGCCCGGTCACGCCCCATGCCACAGTCACGCCCTGCCATGCCTGTCCCGTGCCGCACCCAAGCCATGTCACACTCATCCGCAACGCCGCCCGTAAGTACAAGGTTGTATCTCCGGTGTGTCGCGTGATAGATTGGGCATCGCGGCATAAGTACAAGGTTGTACCTTTCTCGTGCGAAAGAGGTGCTTCCGGACCGTCGCCGCAAACCCACCAATCCGTTAACCCACCAACCCACCGTCAGCCCCACCTAAAGAAAGGCCTCCCACATGACCGCTGTCCCCGCAACCGTCCCCGCCTCCTCCCAGTCCCTCCCCAATCCTCCCGCCCAGTCCGCCCGCCTCGTCGTGGACGACGACTTCGAGCTCGCCCCGGTCAATCCGCGGCTCTTCGGCTCCTTCGTGGAGCATCTGGGCCGCTGCGTGTACGGCGGCATCTACGAGCCCGGCCATCCCACGGCCGACGAGGACGGCTTCCGCCAGGACGTGATTGATCTGGTACGCGAACTCGGCGTGACCACCGTGCGCTACCCGGGCGGCAACTTCGTGTCCGGCTACCGCTGGGAGGATGGCGTGGGCCCCAAGGACCAGCGTCCCCGTCGTCTCGACACCGCCTGGCACTCCACCGAGACCAACGCATTCGGCCTGCACGAGATGGCCGCCTGGCTGAAGAAGACCGGCGACAACGAGCTCATGGAGGCCGTCAATCTGGGCACCCGCGGCCTGCAGGAGGCCCTCGATCTGCTCGAGTACGCCAACATCACCGGCGGCACCAAGCTCTCCGACGAGCGCAGGGCCAATGGCGCCGAGGATCCCTTCAACATCCGCATGTGGTGCCTGGGCAACGAGATGGACGGCCCCTGGCAGCTCGGTCACAAGAACGCGCAGGACTACGCCACCCTCGCCACCGAGGTGGCTCGCGGCATGCGCCAGATCGACCCGGATCTGGAACTCGTGGTCTGCGGATCCTCCTCGCACACCATGCCCAACTTCGGCGAGTGGGAGGAGACCGTGCTGCAGAAGGCCTACAATCTGGTCGACTTCGTGTCCTGCCACGCCTACTACCAGCCGTATGACGGCGACATCGCCAGCTTCCTCGCCTCCGGCGTGGACATGGACGGCTTCATCAAGGACGTGGCCGCCGCGATCGACGCCACCAAGTCCCGCCTCAAGTCCAAGCACGAGGTGGCCATCAGCTTCGATGAGTGGAACGTGTGGTACCAGGGCGCCGAGCCGAGCCGCACCCCCGAGGGCATCGGCAACTGGCCGGTCGCCCCGCATCTGCTGGAGGACGTCTACTCCGCACTGGACGCCGTGGTGTTCGGCGATCTGCTCATCACGCTGCTCAAGAACGCCGATCGCGTCCACGCGGCCAGCCTCGCGCAGCTGGTCAACGTGATCGCCCCGATCATGACCGCGCCCGGCGGTCCGGCTTGGCGCCAGACCACGTTCTACCCGTTCGCCGAAACCGCGCGTCTGGCCAAGGGCGGCACGGTGTTCGAGCCCAAGCTCGCCTCCGGGACCGTGTCCACCAAGCGGTTCGGCGATGTGCCGGCCGTCGATGCGGTGGCCGTGCGCGACGCCGACGGCGGTGTGGCGGTGTTCGCCGTGAACCGATCGCTCACGGATGCGGCGGCGTTCACGATCACGCTGCCCGATCGCGCAAAGTCCGGCAGAAACGCCCAGTCCGGCAGCGACGCACAGCCCTACGCCGAGGTCTTCGCCAGGACCCTGCATGAGGACGATCTTGACGCGCGCAACACCGAGCAGGATCAGAACCGCGTCACGCTGCACGCCAACGACACCGCGCGGCTGCATGCCGACGGTCGCACGGTTACCGTGACCCTGCCGCCCGTGTCCTGGACCGCCGTCGAGGCCCGCTGATCCGGCCGCGGCGCACCATCATCAAGCGATACCATCGACCTATGAGCAGCAAACGAGTCACGATCACCGATGTCGCCCGCGAAGCCGGCCTCTCCATCAAAACCGTGTCGAACGTCATCAACAAGGGCGGTTCGATGCGGCCGGAGACGCGCGCCCGTGTGGAGGAGACGATCCGGCGGCTCGGATATCGGATCAACGTGTCCGCCCGCGCCATGAAGGCCGGGCGGACCGGCCTGATCGGCTTGGGGCTCAACTGCTTCGACCAGCCGTTCATGCCCTACTTCGCGGACAGCATCATCGCCGCCGCGCGCGAACGCGGCTACGGGGTGATCACGGACACGTACCCCGCCAGCGGCATTGAGGGTGTGGTGGAGGAGACCTATCGGCTGGGCGCCGACGGCTGGATCTTCTTCGTGGGCTGCACGCTCGCCGGCGGCGGCACGGTGCTCAGGCAGCCTTACCCCGTGGTGGCCGTGGGCGATTACGACGTGGACGACGAGGCGACGGGCGGCTTGGTCGATCGTGTGACCATGCCCAATCGGGAGGCGATGCAGGCGCTCACGGGCCGTCTGCTGGACGATGGCTGCCGGTCGATCGCGGTGTTCGGCGCGCGTCTGCCCGGCGGCTCGGATGTGGCGTCCACGGCCGAGCGCGACCGATTGCTGGCCAATGGCGACGGCACCACGATCCAGCGCGTGCAGGGGTATGTGCAGGCGTTCCGCGAGCGCGGCCTGGAGCCCGATTGGCGCTATCTGGACAGCCCGTCGGCATGGACCCGCGCCGGCGGATCGCAGGCCGTGCGCATGCTGTTCGCCTCGGGCCTGCCCATGCCGGACGCGATCATGTGCCTCAACGACGCCTCGGCCTTGGGTGCGATCGTGGAGCTGCAGCGCCGCGGTCTGCGCGTGCCGCAGGATGTGCGCGTGACCGGCTTCGACAATGTGCCGGAGTCTGATTTCTCCACGCCCGGCCTGACCACGGTGGATCCGGACGTGACCGATTATGCGCGGCACGCGGTGGATATGCTGATCGAGCGCATCGAAGGGCTGGACGCGCCCGCGCGCACGTACATCACCGATTACAACGTGATCGTGCGCGGATCGGCGCTGGCGTGAGCGGGCCCCTCGCGTCATCCTGAACACTGAGTCGTGAAGCGGAGGGCAGCCCCCGTCATCCTGAGCGCAGGCGCTAGCCGAAGTCGAAGGATCCTTAATTGTGCGCAAATTATGCGCAAAGTATGCGCAGTGACGAAGGATCCTTCGACTCCGCCCTAGCGGGCTTCGCTCAGGATGACGGAGAGGGTCCGCTTCACGGCTCAGTGCTTGGGACGGCGGGGAATCCTCGAACTGGGCAAATCGGGACGTTGGAATGGGGCGCGTGGTTAAGGATCCTTCGACTCCGCCCTAGCGGGCTGCGCTCAGGATGACAACGGGTGCTTTTCCGTCATCCTGAGCGAAGGCGCCAGCCGGAGTCGAAGGATCCTTAACCACGCGCAGTGACGAAAGGATCCTTCGACTCACTCAGGATGACTAGAGATGACCGGCCCCCGCGGAGCCTACAGCGTGTAGACCTTGTCCGCCACCTCGGTGGCCATCGCGGCGTCGGCCGTGACGATGATCACGGTCTTGTTGTCCTTGCGCGCCACCTTCTTTAGGATGTTCAGGATGTCCGATCGGGTCGGATCCTCGAGCCCCGCCACAGGCTCGTCGGCGATCAGGACGGCCGGCTCGCAGCTCAGCGCCTTGGCGATCGCCGCGCGGCGCAGATGGATGTCCGGCAGCTTGGACGCCTTGGTCTCGTTGTGCTCGGTCGGGAATCCGACCTCTTCCAGCAGGTCCTCGGCGATCAGCGGCTTGGGCTTGAGGAAGTTGCGGCCGGACGCCTCCATGGCGTTCACGATGTTGTCCAGCACGCTCAGATCGCCGCGCAGGCTGTTGCGCTGCAGCACGAGTCCGGCGAAGTGGCCGCGGAACTCGGAGCCGGTGATCTCGTCCATGTCCTTGCTCTTGAACATCACATGGCCGCCGGTCGGGCGCGCCAAGGCGCTCATGAGGCTCAGCACGGCCACGCGCTGCTCGTCGGAGCTGACCACGACGGCGTACACGCGGCGATCGTAGAAGGCCAGATCCACATCCTCCAGCAGGTTCTCGCCGCGCTTGGGCGCGTAGCTCACGCGCTTGAACGCGAGGGTGGGGTAGGAGGAGAAGACCAGCGAGTTGTCGTCCGAGATCTCGCGGTCGATCTTCGAGGCGACCATCACCGGGGCGGCTTCGGCGGGCTTCTCCTTGGAGGCCGGCTCGGCCTTCTTCGCGTCCGCGGGCAGGCCCAGCGCGGCGGCGATCAGTGCATCGGTCTGATCGAGCTGTGGCTTGTGATCGGCGTTGACCGCATCATCCGCGGCGGGCAGGGTGTCCTCGTCGTCGTACACGATGCCGAAGGGCACGGCCGGCTTGTCGTCGGCGGGCTCGGTGGACTCGGCGTCGGCCGAAGATTCAGCGGGCTCGGCGGGCTCGGTCGCATCAGCGGCCTGCGCGGCCTCCGAAGCCTCGGTGACCGAAGCATCGATCGTCTCGTCGTCCTTGGAATCCTTGGGATCCTTGAAATCCTTGTCGTCGGCCATCGTCACGCCTCCTTCTGCGCGGTGGTGTTGTCATCGACGCCGGCCACGGCCACCGGGCCGCGCGCGGCGAACAGCGTCGTCGTCCTGTAGCAGGCCGTGCGGATCCAGCAGATCACCAGCACCACGGCCATGGTTGCCAGCGCGCCCCACACGCACGGCCAGATCTGCGCCGGCAGCGGGGTGCCGTGGACCTGCGTGGTGAGCTTGGCGATGATCGGCGCGGTGCCGAATCCGGCGCCCAGGAAGCCGACCAGCGCGCCCAGCAGGCCGGGCAGCAGCAGCTCGAGGCCGAACTGCCAGCCGATGGTCCCGCGGCCCACGCCCACGGCGATGTCATAGCCGATCTCCTCGGAGCGGCGGGACAGCGTCCACGCCACCAGCAGCACGGCGATCACGCCGCCCACGCTCCACAGCACGGTCAGCGCCGGCGTGAGCTTGACGCCCAGATCCTTGAGCGGCTGGATGCCGGTGGTGTAGGCCTCCACCTTGGGGGAGGAGATGACGTAGTCGTCACCCAGTCCGGCCTGCTTGACGAGGGTCTGGAACTGGTCATACTGCGCGAGCGTGCCGAGCATGAACGTCACGTTGAGCGCGTTCGCGGTGCTGTTCTCGTCCTCGGGGGACAGGGCCGCCGCGCTGAAGCTGTAGTAGCTCACATAGATGGCATTGCCGGCGTTGATATCGTTGCCGGTGGCCGGGGTGACCCCGCTGGTCTTGTTCTCGTAGAAGCCCACCACCTTGAGCGGGAAGGTCTTGGAGGTGTCCGACGGCAGGGCGAGGTTGATCGTGTCGCCCACCTTCGTGCCGTTCTTGTCCGCCAGGGCCTTGGGGATGATCGCGGTGGCCGTCTCGTTCTGGTCATAGGTCAGATCGGCGCCGTCCGTGATCGTGTAGCCGCCCAGCGGGCCGTTCTGCGACGAATCGGCGTCGTAGAAGCCGGTCACCGTGAAGTTCTTGCCGTCCACGGGCTGGATCTGGCCGTCCGCGGCGGGCACGACGGCCGTTTCGTCGTAGCGCGGCGTGAAGTCGATGCTCGCGCCGCTCAGGGCCTCGGCGTACTTGGACCACGTGGTCCAGGAAATGTTGTACTGGTTCCAGTCGATCTTGGTCTCGTCCGTTTCGCCCTTGGAGGCCATGATCTTCTGGCGGTCGACGCTGATGCGGGCGTCCGGGGACAGGGATTGGTAGATGGGGCCGATGGCCGACTCGTAGGAGTAGCGTGCGGACAGGGCGAACAATGATCCCGCGGATACGGCGGTTGCGAGGAGGAACACGAGAATGGTGCGCGTTTTGTGGTGCCCCATCGCGGTCCATGCGTTCTTGAGAACGAACATACTTTCAGCTACTCCGGTTGTTGTGTTTCTGCGTTGGCCGGGGCGTACGCCGAGCGGACCGCCCGTGTCCGTCCCGTGCTCTCACTATGGGCAAGCCACGTGGGTGTTTTCTTGCCGCTGTCTATAGTAGTACTGCAAGAAGTCTGAAAGAACGCTGGTAACGCCTCCCCTCACGGCTTGGAATAATTGGGGTTTGCTCATAAGGGGGCGGTACACTGTCCAAAGACACTCCCATGGCAACCAACCGTAAGAGGTGAATATGCGCACGCTTCCCCGACACATTCGCGGCCGCAGCCATCGAAAGCTCACGGCCACGACCGGGTGGCGTCTGGTGGCCCGCGTGCTCTATGTGGTGCTCGCCTCCTTCGCCGGACTGCTGCTGTCCACGTTCATCGTGTACGGATCGTCCGTGGTGGCCATGGCCTACGAGGCCGACCGCATGATCACCTCCGCGGAGAAGCTCGCCAACGCGGCGCTGGGCTGCGGCGACGAGGACGTGGACCTGTCCAAGACCTCGCACGAGCTGGTCACCTCCGCCACGAAGCTGCGCAACGAATTGGACGGCGCCCGATGGACGATCGTGCGCGACCACACCTCCTACGGCAACGACATCACGGCCGCCCGCACCATGCTGGGCGCGGTGGCCGATCTGGTCGACGGCCCGTTCGCCGATCTGACCAGCCTTTCGGACAAGTTCGGCGGCTTCTCCATGGAGGACAAGACCGTGGACGTGAGCGCGCTGCTGGAGATCCCCGGCATCCTGCACGGCGCGCACAACACGATCTCCGCCAAGGTGACCGAGCTCCGGTCGCTGCAGACGCCCAGCGTGCCCAAGGTGGCCGGACTGGTGTCCACCGGCGCGTCGGCCCTCGAGTCGGTGGACAAGCTGCTGACCCAGTACGACGATCTGGTCGACCTGATCCCGCAGCTGCTGGGCGCGAACGGCAAGCGCACGTATCTGGTGGCCATCTACAACCCGGCGGAGCTCAGGTCCGGCGGCGGCATGGTGGGCAACGTGGCCCCCGTCACCGCGGAGGGCGGCAAGGTGACGATCGGCGACTTCGTGGTCACCTCCGCATACCAGTACGGCACCCAGCCGTTCGACGCCGAGGGCGTCACGGAGGGCGCGGTGTTCGGCGATCAGGTGTACCGCTATCCGCAGACCACCACCGTGAACCCGAATTTCCAGCGCGCGGCCGTGACGCTGAAGAACCTGTGGGCCGCCCAGCCGGACAACAAGGGCACCGAGGTGTCCGGCGTGTTCGCGCTCGACCCGGTGTTCATGCAGGCGCTGATCGGCGCGACCGGCAACGTCACCCTGTCCGACGGCAAGGTGCTCGACGGCACCAACGCCGTGAAGTTCTTCCTGTCCGACATCTACACCGAGCATCCGGATTACAAGGATCAGGACGCCTTCACCAACGAGTCGTCCAAGCGGATCATGTCCAGCGTGTTCTCCAACGTGAACGCCTCCACGGCCTCCTCGGTGCTGCGCGCGGTCAAGTCCTCCTCCGCGTCCGGCCACTTCAAGGTGTGGATGAACCAGACCAGCGAGCTCGAGGCCCTGGTGCAGACGCAGGTGTTCAGCGCCAACGTGGCCGGCACCCTGCCCAACGATCCGCTCAACCCCACGGCCGGCGTGTACCTCACCGAGGCCGTGCCCAGCAAGCTCGACTGGTATCTCGACGTGGACACCACCGTGAACCGCACCTGCGGCGCCACGTTCGCCGCCTCGAAGAGCCGCCTGAGCGATCTGGTGGACGCCAAGCCGCGCTCGTCCCTGATCCGCACGATCGCCACCAAGGATCTGGGCGATGAATACACCGTGCAGGTCACGCTGCGCAACACCATGACCAAGACGCAGGCCAAGGAACTGCCCACGTTCGTGACCGGAGAGGCCGATCCGGGCACCATGCAGCCGCGTCTGTTCCTCATGGCCCCCGCCGGCGGCGAGATCACCTCGATCGCCTACGAGACCGGCGATTTCGTGGCCAACGGCATCGTGGGCGGCCACCAGTTCATCAATCTGCGCCTCACCTCCGGCGTCAAGCCCGAATCGGAGGTCACCATCGCGTTCACCGTGCGCGTGGCCGAGCAGGCCACCGCCCCGCTCAACATCGTGACCACCCCGGTGATCACCGCCAAGGGCATCTACACCGGCACCAATGGCGTGGTGACCGATCAGTGCGCCGCCGATGTGCCGGACGCCAAGCAGGATCAGACGCTGGCGGCCAACGGTTCCGCGGGTTCCGCCGCGAACGGCTCCACGAACGGCTCGCAGGCCGCGCAGGGCCAGAACGGTCAGAACGGCCAGAACGGCCAGACCGGTCAGAACGGCCAGACCTCCGCTCCGACCCAGGACGGATCGTCGGCCCCGGTCCCCGGTTCCGGCAGCTCCTCCGACGCGGCGGCGGGCGACTCGGCCACCCCGGCACCGACTCTGGTGACCGACGGCCAGAACGGCCAGGATCCCAACGCCGGCGCGCTCGATTCGCTGGACAACTTCCGCAGCCATCTGTCCTGCCCGGTGGACCTCAAGTCGCTGGTGGCGTAGGGGCGGTCGTGTGTGCCCGCGGCCTGCCCGCCGCCCGCCCGCGGCCCGTCAAGTCCAGTCCCCGTGTATAATCGGAAAAGTTGTGCGGATTTCCGTCCGCGCATCACGCATACACACTCCTGTCGCGGATCGTCCGCGGCCAAATAGTCCGAAGGAGGTGGGTGATGTCTGCGCATAAGTACGAACTGATGTTCATCGCTGATCCTGAGCTGGATGAGGCCGGTCTGCAGAAGCTGACCGAGCAGTATCTCGAGATCGTCACCAACGAGGGCGGTTCCGTGGATGGAACCGACTACTGGGGTCGTCGCAAGCTCGCTTACGAGATCGCCGGCAAGACCGAGGGTAACTACGTCGTGGTGAACTACACCGCCGATCCCGCGACCAGCGACGAGCTGGACCGCGTTCTGAACCTCAACGAGTCCGTGATCCGCACGAAGATCCTTCGCAAGGACGTCAAGTAAGCTTTCGCACCATTTCGGTGCCGTTGTAAGGGGTGATTTCCATGGCAGTACCTACGTTCACCATCGTCGGTAACCTTGCCGCGGATCCTGAGGTTCGCCAGGGCAACAACGGTCCGTGGGCCACGTTCACCGTGATCACCACGACCCGTCGCCGCAACCGCGACACCAACGAGTGGGAGGATGGCGATCGCGCCAGCTTCCGCTGCGTGGTGTACGGCGATCTCGCGGCCAACTTGGGCAGCTCGCTGTCGAAGGGCCTGCGCGTCATCGCCTCCGGTCGCCTGCGCGACCGCCAGTACACGGACAATCAGGGCCAGACCCGGTACACCACCGAGTTCATCGTCGATGAGATCGGCCCCTCGCTGCGCTACGCCACCGCCCAGGTGACCCGCACGTCCGGCGGCTCCGGTTCCTATTCCGGCGGCTTTCAGGGCGGCAATCGCGGCGGTTTCCAAGGCAACAGCGGATTCCAAGGCAACCGCGGAGGCTACAACGGGGGCGCCGGCTATTCCGGTGGCTCCAGCTATTCCGGCGGCGCGTCCGCATCCCAGTCCGCCCCGGCGGCGGCACCCCAGACGGGTGCCGATCCGTGGGGCTCCCCGGCGGGCGGATCCTTCGGCTCGTTCGGCTCCTCCGACGATTTCGGCGGCGCCAACGACGAGCCCGAGTTCTAATCGCATTCCCCGCAACGCATCAATCAGACACTTTTCAAGGAGTACATCACTATGTCACGCAAGAGGCCGCAACCGCCGGTCAAGCCGTTCAAGAAGAAGCCGAACCCGCTGAAGGCCGCCAAGGTCACCGAGATCGATTACAAGGACGTCGCGCTGCTGCGCAAGTTCATCTCCGATCGCGGCAAGATCCGCAGCCGTCGCATCACCGGTGTCACCGTGCAGGAGCAGCGCGAGATCTCCAAGGCGATCAAGAACGCCCGCGAGATGGCTCTGCTGCCGTACGCCACCTCGGGCCGCTGATTTAGGAAGGTAGACAGACATGGCAAAGGAAATCAAGGTTATCCTCACCAAGACCGTCGCCAACCTGGGTCACTCCGGTGACGTCGTCGAGGTCAAGCTGGGCTACGCCCGCAACTACCTGATCCCGCAGGGCCTCGCCTTCGCGTGGAGCAAGGGTGCCGCCCGCCAGATCGAGGCCATGCGCCGCGCCCGTCTCGCCAAGGACGTTGCCACCCGTCAGGAGGCCGTCGAGACCAAGGCCGCGATCGAAGGCTCCACCGTCGAGATCGCCGTCAAGGTGTCCGAGTCCGGCAAGCTGTTCGGTGGCGTGTCCAACGACGCGATCGCCGCCGCCCTGGCCGACAAGGCCACCGTCGATCCGAAGGCCATCACCGTCGAGAGCATCAAGACCACCGGCGACTTCGCCGCCACGGTCCAGCTCCACCCGGAGATCGTCGCCAACTTCACCGTCAAGGTCGTCGCCGAGGCCGAGTGAGTCTCGGTTCGCTGACCTGAGCTTAAGCACAGCGAGGCCCCGCGCTTGGAATCCGTTCCATGCGCGGGGCCTCGCTGTATGTGAAGCGCGCCGGTGGCCTGCCGGTTAGAAGTTGCCGCCGTTCCAGCCCCAGTCGGTGGTGGCGGTGTAGCGGATGTATGTGCGGTCCTTCGGGATGCCCAGCTCCCCGTTCAGCGCGTCCATGATCTGCTCGGTGAGCTTCTCCCACGCGCCCGACGGCACCGAACGGCCGAACACGTTGACCTCCACGTAGGCGGCCGGCTTGTCGTCGCCGCCGGCGAAGTAGATGGGCATGTCGTCCTCGAACGGGCACATCAGCCATCCCTCGGACTTGCCGGGGACGGCCGTGATCGCCTTGCCATAGGCGGCCTTCAGGGCCTCGCGCTGCTCCGGGGTGGTCTTGACGCTCACATGGGTGTGAATGACGGGCATGATTCCTCCTTGATCGTCGATCGACGTACGCCGCCATTGTGCCACCCGCCGCGCCCCGTCGCAATGGATCGTTCGGCTCATGCCCCCGCGCGGCCCTTTCGCCATCCTGAGCGCAGCGGAGTCTTCACCGTCATCCTGAGCGAAGTGGAGTCTTCACCTGTCATCCTGAGCGCAGCGCGTAGCGCGAAGTCGAAGGATCCTTAATTGACACGCAGGATTAAGGATCCTTCGCTTCTCTCAGGATGACAACAAGCCGCTTCCCTCTCTTACCCCCTCGCGCCGGTCCTTCTCATTTTCATCCCCGCCGAATTACAAGATCTGCCAGCAACTGCCTCCGCTTTCCGGTTTTCTGGCAGAACTTGCACCTGAGAGGCCTCGGCAGCCCGCTAAGCTACAAGATCTGCCAGAAAACCGGAAACACGGACGACTTGCTGGCAAATCTTGCAGTTCGGTTCGGCACCGAAGTCATCCTGAGCGCAGCGAAGGATCCTTAATTTACGCACAGGATTAAGGATCCTTCGCTGCGCTCAGGATGACGGAAAGGCATCACGAGGCGCGGGCTGTCCATCACCGGGCGCGGGTTGGGCGTCACGGGGCGCGAATCCCGTCACACGGCGCGATCGCTCCATGTGACGCGGTCCGAAACCCGTTGTGCCGCAAGGGTTTTCGGGAGCCGTCACCGGGTGCGATCGCTCCGCGTGACGCCGTTCGCGCCCGGTGACGGTCGGTTCGCGCCCGGTGACGGTCGGTCCGCTCCGCGTGATGGTCGGCCCGCGCCCCGTGACGCCCGCCCAGCCGTCTCCATCCGCGGATTATGCGCAGATCCAGCGGCTTCCCGGCCATCGGTCAGCGTGCGTGAGTATAAAGGTCACTCGTGAGAAAACTGATCGAACAACTTATGAAATTTGGCATCGTGGGCATCATCGCCTTCATCATCGACTACGGTCTGATGAACATCCTGCTGATGTTCCACATGCACAACGTGCTCGCCACGTCCATCTCCTTCTTTATCTCCCTGATCTTCAACTACCTGGCGAGCATGAAGTTCGTCTTCAAGCACCGTCCCGACATGGCCCGGTGGATGGAGATCACGATCTTCTTCGTCTCGTCGTTCATCGGCTGGATCATCAACGAGGTGATCGTGTGGATCAGCACCTCGTGGATGCCGCACGATTCCATGTACACCATGCACACGCAGTACGTCATCTGGACGAACGTGGGCAAGCTGGTGGCCACCGTGGTGGTGATGGTGTGGAACTTCGTGATCCGAAAGTGGCTGCTGGACGACACGCACACCAACGCCATGAACCGTCTGAAGTCGGCGGACAAGCGCCTGACGCAGGAGGAGCTCGACGCCAAGTGGGAGAAGAGCTTCTCCCATCGTCTGGGCCTGTGGTCCCTGTCGCACACCCCCAAGGGCTGGAAGTGACGGCAAATCATTAGTCCGATCGGGCCCGCCAACGTCGGCGGGCCCGTCACGTATCCCGGCGGCCTACGGCGGCTTGCGCGGCTAGGTCACGGCCGGCCTATTCGCCTATACCGTGACCTCCTGCAACGTCGGCTTTTCGGTGCCGTCCTTGATTTGCTTGAAGCCGATGAGCGCGATCGCCAGCGAGCCGATCGCCAGCGCCGTCACCACCAGGAAACCGCCGTGCGATCCCATGCGGTCGATGAACTGGCCGGCGATCGCCGAACCCGCCGAGGCGCCGATCGAATTCATCGCGCCCATCCACGCCATGCCCTCCGTGAGGCGGGTGGGCGGCACCAGATGCAGCATGAGCTGGTTGCCGTTGATCCATGTGGGCGCCTGGCACACGCCGATCACCAGATAGATGATCATGATCGTCCACAGATTGTGCGCGAACAGGAACAGGCTGATGCCCAGATTCACCACCGCCAGGCAGAAGTAGAAGCGCTTCCACAGCGGGATGATCCAGTTCTTGGCGCCGTACACCAGCGCGCCCATGAGCGAGCTGATCGAGAAGCACGCGAACACGAAACCCGAATACTGCTTCATGCCCTGCTCGGTGGCGAACGAGATGATCGAGATGCCGGCGGCCGACTGGAAGGCGCCCAAGCCGAACCACGTCACGCACACGGCGATCAGGCCCGGTCCCCAGATCGACTCCTTCCGGCCCGCCTTGCCGTCTGCGTTCGCCTCGCTCTGCAGCGCGGCGGCCTTCGCGGCCTCGCGCGCGCGGTACTCCTTGCGGGTCATGCCGGCCTCGCGGGCCAGCTGGGTCTGCGACGGCGGTTCGGTCGTCAGCTCGGTCAGGAACATCAGGGCGCCCACGATCACGCACATGCCGGTGAACGAGAATGCGAGCAGGCCGGAGATCACGGCCAGCGTGGAGGCGAGCGGGTTGCCGATCACCCACATGGCCTCATCGAATACGCCGCACAGGCTCAGGGCCCGGTCCGTGCGCACGCGGTCGCCCTTGAGCAGATGGGTCCATCGGCCGCGGCTCATGGCTCCCCATGGCGGGATCGCGGCCATGAACGGCGTGATGCAGTAGAGCACCCACTCCGGTGCCCGGTTGGTGATGCAGGTGGTCAGTGCGATCGCCGCGATGATCCACACCACGATGGTGGGGATGGAGACCTGCCGCTGGCCGAACTTGTCCACCAGTTTGCCCAGAACCGGCGTGGCGATGGCCAGCGCGATGGCCTGCACGGCGGTGAGCGCGCCGGCGAGCGAGTAGTTGCCGTAGTAGTACTGCACGGAGATGGTGATGGTCATGCCGACCATGGGGAACGGCATGCAGGCGATCACCGAACCGATCGAAAAGCGCGCGGTGTGGGGGATGCGCAGCAGTTCGGCGTATCCGCCGAAGACGCGGGCGCCGATGTCCCTGACGCCGGCGATCACGTGGTTGGTCATGATGTGGTGGTCCTTCTTCGTCTCGTAGTCTCTTCGTTCTTCCCGTTTACCGTTTGCCGTATGCCGTTTGCCGTCATCGGATGGCCTGTGGACGGCGGGTCCCCGATGACTCAAATCGTTCTACGTAAAGGTTGTACCAGTGCGATGCCGCATCGGCTGCGGGGCCGCACTGTGTTTCTTCCGAGCATGCTATGCCGTGGCGGGTACATCAGCGCATCGGGGTGTGACCGTCGATCGGCGCTTCCTTCTTTTCCCTTCCCGCGCCCTTCCCGCGCCCCTTCCCTCGCCGCTCGATTCCCTCGGCGCAAACTGGGCAGAACGTGTCCGCTAGGAGCCCAAATCGGCCTCCAGATGACCGGATCTGCCCAGTACGCAAAACCGGCGGCCCGATCTGCCCAGTTTGGCGGCGCGGGCGGGGCCGGCCGAGCGCGGTCGGGGCCAGCCAAGCGCGGCCCAGCCGGGCGGGGACGATCGCGTACATCGGAATCGATACATTGGAATCATGAGCGCAACCACGATTCACTTTGTCCGCCACGGCGAGGTCCACAATCCCGATCATCTGCTCTACGAGCGCCTCCCCGGCTTCCACCTGTCCGATCGCGGCCGTCGCATGGCCGAGGCCACCGGCCGGTATCTGGCCGAAAACCCGCAGACCAACACCGCGGTGGCCGTCTTTTCCTCCCCGCTCGAACGCACGCGCGAGACCGCCGGCATCATCCTGGACCATTTGAACGAGGCCCGCGCCGAACTGGTGGTGGCCGACCCCAACGGAAGACGTCTGCCACCGCTCAAGCTCGCCACCGACGACCGGCTCATCGAGGCCGGCAACGAATTCCGCGGCCGTCGCATCGGCCATGGTTCCGGCGCGCTGTGGAGGCCGGAGAACCTCAAGCTCATCCGCAATCTCTACAAGCCCACCTGGGGGGAGAGCTACAGGCAGATCGCCGCGCGCATGAGTGCCTTCGCCCATGAGAAGATCGACGCGTATGCCGGCCGGCAGATCATCGTGGTCAGTCATGAGTCGCCCATCTGGTCGTTCCGCCATCTGCTGGAGACCGGTCATCCCGAGCACAACATGCTGCTTCGTCACGCCGCGTTGGCCTCCGTCACCTCCGTCACCTTCGATTGTGACACCCATCAGGTGATGAGCATCACATATGTGGATCCCGCCGCCAACGTGGCGTGAGAACGGACGGATTACAATCAAAACTGGACTCATATGCCGGCGGCCGGACCGCTGGCGAACAATGGTGGGAAGCAAAGGAGCCAAACGAAATGACGTTCGCATTCAATGACGCCGCAGCGGCCCGCGTAGCCGCCTCCGACGCGGTGCGCGAAGCTGCGGAGCAGGGTGCCGAGCTGCTGAAGCTGTGGCCGTTGACCGAGGCCATGCACATGGACAACGACGCGAAGTACGGCGAGAACCTGCAGGTGCGCCTCACCCGCGCCGCCGCTCGCATCATGACCGGCGAGGACGTGACCGTGCCGGACGCCGAATTCGTCTACGAGGGCGCGGACACGATCCCGGGCCGCCCGCAGGATCTGGTGGATGCGCTGCTCGCCGCGAACGACGCCTACGACGGTCTTTCGGACTTCTCCGAGACCGGCGATCCCCAGCTGGTTGTGGAGGCCGCCGATCATCTGCGCGCCGGCTGGTCCGACGACGTGACCGCGAAGGTCACCGCGATCCTGAACGATGTTGAGGCCGCCGTGCAGGCCGGATCCCTGCCCGGCGCGGAGGCTTCCGCGGCCGGCGCGGCCAGCGTCGATGCCGTGGCCGCCCGTTTCGCCGATGCGCTCATGGTGTGCGATGCGCTGCTCGCCGCCGTGGGTGAGGATCCGAAGTCCGCGCTGCCGGTCCTGCTGGTGGTCAACGAGCTGCGCGAGCAGATCTCCGTGCCGCGCATCGCGCTGAGCGACGATCAGGTGGACGGGCTGCTCAAGGCCCGCGCGGCTGCCGGTGACGATGCGGACGCCCGTTTGGACGCCACCGTCGCGTTCGTGGCCCCGCTGGCCGCCGCCGAGTGGGACAAGCACCGCGAGGATGTGCTGTGGGATCCCGCCGCGGCCAAGAAGAAGGCCAAGGAGGAGGACGAGAAGCGCAACAAGGAGGCGCTCGCCGCCAAGTTCGCGCATATCAAGGACGATCCGAACAAGGAGCACGTGGAGCTCTGACGCGCTGATCGCGATCATGCGCGTGATTGCATGACCGCCTGATCGTTCCAACCTGCGCCCCCAATTTCGCAGGTTGGAACGATCAGGCGGTCATTTGGTTACCGGTTGTCTATGCCGGCTGTCTGGCTGTCGCTTACTGCTGCGGTGCGAACGGGTTCCGCGGCTGATCGGAGCCATTCTGCGAGGGATCGGGCTGCGCGGGCTGATCCGGCTGTGCGCCCTGACCGTTCTGTCCCGGCTGCCCGAACGGCTGAGCCGGCTGGCCAGGCTGTGCGCCCTGAGCCGGCTGGCCAAACGGCGTGGGCGCCGCGGGGGCGATGTCGAACCGCGTGCCCGCCGGGTTGGACTTGCCCACAAGCAGCACCAGCATGATGATGGCGGAGATGATGTCCATCAGCGCGGCGACCATGATGGCGCTGATCGCCCCGGAATTGACCGCGAGGAAACGGTTCAGCAGGAACTCCACCTCGTTGGTGTCGCGCGCGCTGGAGAAGGCGCGGGCCAGCACGTTGAGCCTGTCCGTCAGCGGCTGCACGTACACGATGGTGACGATCTTGTCGATCACCCACGGCACCGCGGCGATCAGCATGAACCAGCCCGACTTGTTGGTGTCGTGCAGTCGCCTGATGCCCACGAACAGCAGCAGCACGCTGGCCGCGATGTTCCAGATGTATCCCAGCGCGATGCCGAGACCGCCCAGCATGCTGCCCACAAGGCCTACTCCTGCGTTGACCAGGATGATGAACAGATACGCCCACCAGAACTCGCCGCGGGAGGCGCGGCCGGTCCACACGAAGGCCTTGTTGAACAGGCGTTTGATCGCCGCGCCGAAGCTGATGCCGTACCAGGGCTGGTCGATCGGCGGCTCGCCCGCATAGGCATACTGTCCGTACTGCGCGCCCTGTGGCAACGGCTGACCCGGCGCGAATTGATTAGACTGACCGGACTGGCCGGGCTGCTGGTATCCCGCTGCGAACGGGTTGGCTGGTGCCTGCTGGCCGTACTGCCCATACTGGGGTTGACCATATGCGGGCTGCTGGCCGGGCTGGGTGGTCTGATCGGGCTGGGCGGTCTGGCCGGGCTGGCCGGACTGATCGTACGCGGGCTGCGGCGCGTACTGCCCGTACGTCGGCTGGCCGGAGGGCTGCTGTGGTGCGTACTGGCCATATTCCGGCTGAGCGGGCTGATCGGGCTGACCGGGGGTGGGCTGAGCGGGCTGATCGTATGCGGGCTGGCTGGGCTGAGTGTATGCGGGTTGGCCGGGCTGCGTGGGATGCTGGTATCCCGCTGCGAACGGGTTGGCCGGCGCCTGCTGGCTGTACTGCTGTCCGGGCTGCTGGGCCGAAGCGGGTGCGTACTGTCCGTATTGCGGGGTCGGCTGCTGCGATGCGGATTGCGCGTGAACATCGGTCTGCGGCAGGTCCTGCTGCTCGCTGTACTGTGGAATCGGCGTCGTGGGCGTCGGCTGCTGCTCAGGCTGCCCAGACTGCTCCGGCTGCCCCGGCTGCTGATTATTCGGTTGGGAATCGGTCATCAATGCCCCCTTTCATGAGCGTTGCGGCCATTGTCCCAGCACCCCGGGGCATTGTCCATAGGCGTCCGGCTGTCCCAATGGGTGCCTCACGTCCTAGCGCCTGCCCGAATCCACGAGTTGGATCCGCAAACTGGGCAGATCGGGACGCTTGATTTGCCAACTGGGCAGATCCGGTCATCTACGGCCGATTTTCAGCCCCTAATCGCCAGGATCTGCCCAGTTTGCAAGATCGGCGTCCCGATCTGCCCAGTTTGCCCCCGCTCCGCGCTTCTCCGCTCTTGCGTGCGTCTCATTCCGCTACCTATTCCGGAATTGGATGCGGTTTGAGACTCAGGAGCGGGCTGGGATGTCTCAAACTGCCACCTTTCCGCAAATTGGATGCGACTTGAGACGCGACAAGGGGTCGGATTGTCTCAAACCGCCGCCATTTCCCGGATTGGATGCGATTTGAGACACAGAAGCGGCGCGGGAATGGCACGGCATCGGCGTGGGATCAGCAGAAGCGGCGCAGGATCAGCGGAATCAGCGCGGGAATGGCACGGCATCGGCGTGGGATCAGCAGAAGCGGCGCAGGATCAGCGGAATCAGCGCGGGAATGGCACGGCATCGGCGCGGAGGCAGTGGAACGGCACGCGGAGGCAGCGGAACCGGCACAAAGCCGGCATGGAAGCGGCATGGGAATAGCGCGGCCCCGTCACGGAGCTGGCGCGGCCCCGTCACGGAGCTGGCGCGGCCCCATCGCAGAGCCGGCGCCGCGGCGTCGTCGGCCCCATCCCGCTTGCCCGTCACCCTTCCTCGTCGAAGGCCACCGCATCATCCTCGGCGCCCAACAGCAGACGCTCGGCCAGCGAGACGCCCAGCAGCACCACGCCCGTGAGCGCCACCACCATGAACGTGGCGCAGAAGATCAGCGGCGTGCGGAACGAGTTGTACGCCATCTGCAGCCAGATGCCCAGACCCTTGCGCGCGCCCATGTACTCGGCCGTGGTGGCCGTGGCGAACAGGTAGGACGCGGAGATGCGGATGCCGCCGAAGATCTGGCGCGCGGCCACCCGGAGCTTGACATGCCACAGGGTCCACCATCGTGTGGCCCCGCACGTCAGCGCCACGTCCTCGTAATATTGCGGCACGGCCTTGAGCCCGCGGATCGTCTGTACGGCGATCGGGAACAGGCTGAACACGGCCACGATCGCGATCTTGCCGGAGATCTCGAAGCCGAACCAGATGATGAACAGCGGGGCGATCGTGATCAGCGGCATGGTCTGCGCGGCCGTGAGCAGCGGGAAGAACGCGGCGTTGAGGATCGGCGAGCAGTAGAACAGGACGCCGATCAGGATGCCCAGCGTCACAGCCAGCACGAAGCCCGCCGTGGCCTCCTGGATCGTGACCACGGTCTGCGCCCACATCTTGGGCCACACGTCGATCGTGGCCATCACGATCTCGCTCGGCGCGGAGAACGAATGCCGGTTCGCATGCCCGGAATCCACCCAGATCTCCCACACCGCGATCAGCACCACCACCGCCACCAGCGTGGGGACGTATCGCTTCAGTTTTGCCAGCACCCTGCCCGGCTGCGTCCTGCCCGGTTGCGTCCTGCGCACCTGCGGCTGAGCGTCCGATTCCACCATGTTCGATTGCGCCTTGACGGCCATATTCACCTTGCTTTCCGCCCGTCGGTAAGGTGAGGAGCCCGCGGGCACGGCGGTCCCCATTATAGGGGCGCCCGCGGAGTCCGATCGTCAGATGACCGGAGGCTGTGGCAACGGCCTCCACGTCCCGCTTGCGGGGCACAATGGAGCCTATGACTGAAGCCGAAAACAACAAGGAAACCAAACCCGAACTGCCGAAGGACGTCCGCGTGCGCTTCTGCCCGTCGCCCACCGGCACGCCGCACGTCGGCATGATCCGCACAGCCCTGTTCAACTGGGCCGAGGCCCGCGCCACCGGCGGCAAGCTGATCTTCCGCATCGAGGACACCGACGCCGCCCGCGACTCCGAGGAGAGCTACAACCAGATCCTCGAATCCCTGGCCTGGCTGGGCATCGACTGGGACGAGGGCATCAACGTGGGCGGCCCCCACGGCCCCTACCGCCAGTCCGAGCGCACCGACATCTACAAGGACGTGGCCGCCAAGCTGCTGGCCGCCGGCTACGCCTACGAATCCTTCTCCACCCCGGAGGAGATCAAGGAGCGCAACCTGGCCGCCGGCCGCCCCGCCGAGTTTGGCTACGACGGCTACGATCGCAACCTCACCGAGGAGCAGAAGGCCGCCTTCCGCGCCGAGGGCCGCCAGCCCGCCCTGCGCATCAAGATGCCGGACGAGGACATCGCCTTCGACGATCTGATCCGCGGCCGCATCGAGTTCAAGGCCGGTTCCGTGCCGGACTACGTGATCGTCCGCCCGAACGGCGACCCGCTGTACACGCTCACCAACCCGGTGGACGACGCCCTCATGGAGATCAACGTCGTGCTGCGCGGCGAGGACCTGCTGAGCTCCACCCCGCGCCAGATCGTGCTCTACCGCTACCTCGAGGAGCTGGGCATCGCCAAGACCACCCCGCTGTTCGGCCACATGCCGTACGTGATGGGTCAGGGCAACAAGAAGCTCTCCAAGCGCGACCCGGAGTCCAACCTGTTCAACCACCGCGACGCCGGCTTCATCCGCGAGGGCCTGCTCAACTACCTCGCGCTGCTCGGCTGGTCCATCGCCCCGGACCGCGACGTGTTCTCCATGGACGAGATGATCGCCAAGTTCGACGTGCGCGACGTGAAGGCCAATCCGGCCCGCTTCGATCTGGACAAGGCCATCTCCATCAACGCCGAGCACATCCGCATGCTCGATCCGGCCGACTTCCTGCGCCGCTCCGTGCCGTACCTCATGCGCGATGGCGTGGTCTCCGCCGATTCGTGGGACGATCTGACCGATCGTGAGCGCGAGGTCCTGACCGCCGCCGCGCCGCTCGTCCAGCCGCGCGTGCGCCTGCTGGGCGAGGTGGCCGGCATGGTCGGCTCCCTGCTGTCCACCGAGGGCTACATCGAGCCCGATGCCGACGCCCGCAAGCAGCTCAAGGATTCCGCCGCCGAGGTGCTGGACAAGGCGATCGCTGCGCTGGAAGGCGTGGCCGAGGCCGATTGGAAGACCGACGCGCTGCACGAGACGCTCAACAAGGCCCTCGTGGAGGACGGCGGCTATAAGCCGCGCCTCGCGTTCGGCCCGGTGCGCGTGGCCATGTCCGGTCGCCGTGTGAGCCCGCCGCTGTTCGAGTCCATGGAGATCGTGGGTCGCGACATCACGCTGGCCCGTCTCAAGGGGCTGAGCGAGCACCTGTGAACCCCCATTGTCGGCTCCCCTCGGGTGAGGCTGAGGCGTTAAGCAAACAGCCCGGTGGGCTGTCTGTAGCTGAGGGTGAGACGATAGTCGAACCAGTGGGACTGCGGGCATGCCCCGTCCTGAGTTGCGGCTGAGCTGTCACGCGAAGCGTGACTGAGGGGAGTCGAAGGCGGGCATCTATTCACACGGATGCCCGCCTTTGTGCATTCACTCAGAGGAATCGGGTCTTGCCTGCAAATTCATTAATAGGTTGTATGCAAATCCATCGGCAGATTGCCTGATAATGCATCAGTAGCGAGCGGAAATCGTTGCAATGCAAGGTTTTTGCCTACCGGGCATTCCAATCGATAATGGTGTTTCGACGGGTGATGGTGGTGGGGGCCAGCAGCTCGAAATGGGCGTCGCCGGTGTCGCCGTTCAATCGGTCGAAGAGGATGTCGACCGCACGCTCTGAGAGCTGTTCCGGCAAGGTCGAGACATTGGTGACTGGCCATTCGAATGAGGCCGCCGCGAAGTCGGAACAATAGGACACCACGGAAACGTCCCGCCCCGGAATCGCGTCATGCCGGCGCAACGTGCGCAGCAACCATTCGGTCGGGCGTGGCTGGCGCACAATGATGCCCAGTCGGTCATCGACGTGCGCCAACAGCTGGTTGGCGGTGCTTTCAATGCCGTCCCAGCCGTCGCCGAGGCGCTGCACGATGGAGAATTCCATGCCGTGTTCCATGGCGCGATCATGTGCGGCGGTGTAGTAATCCTCAACGAAGCTGTACTCGTGCACGTCGGTGCCGAGCTGAGGCCCGACCATGGCCACATGATGGTGTCCGGTCTGCGCCAGCTCGTCGACCGCCAGTCGTGCGGCCACGCGGCCGTCGGCGTCAACCGAGTCCAAGCCCATAGGATTGTTGGTGCGGCCTGCAAGCACTACCGGCAGATTGAGTTCGGTGGCGATCGGCACTCGGGGATCTTCACTACGCACATCCATCAGAATGAATCCGTCGCAGATGGATTTGCCCGCCATGCGCTTGAGTGCGGCCACGCCGTCATGCGTGGTGTTCAGAATCACGTCGTAATCACGCTGGCGGGCGGCCTTGACGATGGCGTCGATGTACGGCGTGGTCTCGTTGGCGTCGGAAACTTCGTTCATCTCCACGAACAGGGCGATGATATTGGTCTTTGAGGTACGCAGCGTGCGTGCGCCGGCGTTGGGCTGGTAGTTGAGTTTGCGCATCGCCTCTTCGACGCGCTTGCGAGTGGCCTCGGCCACCACGTCCTTGCCGTTGACGACGAACGACACCGTGCTTTGCGATACCCCTGCCAGGGCGGCAACGTCCTTGCTGGTGGGCGGCTTGGTCATGGTGGTTGATTTCCTGGGCATGATGTTCCTTTGCTGTCGCGTGGCCGGCGGCGGTGTGCGGGCCGCATGAATAAGATTAGTCGGTGCGGGCGGCCGTGGCCGCCGAGCTGCTTGCAGTTAATATTAATACGATTTATCTATGAGTGATTGGCGGTTGGGTTCGGAAGGGTCTTTCAGGTGGTGTGCGGACTGGGTTGCGGCAACAGGGTTCATACGTATTGATTCGGCGTGTCGGGTCTGATGCAGATATCTCCAATAGTATTATAAATGCTGTATCTGCAAGTGATTTACCGGTTACCTAAAGTACCTTCTTCTGATATCGGCCATCCTCAATCCCGCAGGTCTCGTTTTGCGTTTTTGGGCTACCGGTGCTATCGCAAAAATACGTATTCAATACGTATTAAATCAAAGAGGAAAGGAGAAACCGATGAAGGTTTCCTCACAACGTATTGTCAAGATCGTCGGCGCAGCGGTGGCGTCGGCGCTGCTGGTGGCTCCGCTGGCCGCGTGTGGCGGGAACTCCGCCGGCGGGAACTCCGACGGCAAGGTGAAACTGACGTTCCTGTCATACTTCAACAAGACCCAGATCGGCAAGGTCATCGATGATTTCGAGGAGGCCAACCCGAACATCCAGATCGAAATGCAGACCTCGAAGGATTACGTGCAGACCCTGCAGACCCGTCTGGCTGGCGGCGAACCGCCGACCATCTTCAACCTGACAATGGATAACCGCACTGACGTGATGAAGTCTGGCGCAGCCCTCGACCTGACCGGCTCCGACTTCTTTGACGGCATTGACGACTCCAACTTCACCCTCTTCCAGAATGACGGCAAGACCTACGGCATGCCGGTCACCGCTTGGTACGGCGGCATCGTGTACAACAAGGACCTGCTCAAGAAGGCCGGTTACGACGAATTCCCGAAGACCTGGGACGAATTCCTGGACATGGGCAAGAAGCTGAAGTCCATGGGCGTCACGCCGTTGCTCGACTCCAACGTCAACACCCAGCCTTCCGGCATCTTCGTCGGACTGCTTGCCAGCTACTACGCAGGTGAGGGCAGCACCCAGATGGATGAGGACATTTGGAACGGCAAAACCACGTTCTCCAAGGAATGGACCCCGGTGTTCAAGCAGTACTACCGCATGGTCGAGGACGGCATCCTGGGCCAGGAGACCCTCGGCATCGACGGTGATCAGGAGAAATCCGAATTCATGAACGGCAACACCGCCCTCTACCGCTCCGGCCCGTGGGACCTCGACACGCTGCGTAAGTCCGGCATCAATTTCGGCGTGGCCGCGTTCCCGGCCTATCCGAGCAGCGAACAATGGATTAACGGTGGCCCGGATCAGGGCTTCGCCATCGCCGCCAAGGCTTCCGAGGAAAAGCAGGAAGCCGCCAAGAAATTCCTGGCATTCCTCAACAGCGAGCAGGGCCTGAAGGACTTCACCGCCGGTGCCGGCACGCAGTCGATCTCCAGCAAGTACACCGCCGAAGTCCCGGACGAATTCAAGGAAATCGTCACCGACTACCTGCAGAAGAGCAAGTTCTACTGGGTCAACTGGGGCAAGGCCGCCACCACGATGGTCTCCGCGGATGTCGCCGCCCAGCAGCAGCTCATCCAAGGCAAGCTGACCCCTGCCGCGGCCGCCGCGAAGCTCGACGACACTTGGAATTCCGTCCAGTAACATCGGCTCGAACCGCCGGCTGAACGGCCGGCGTCATCGACTCCGGGCGTGCGACTACTCCCGCACGCCCGCGATTCCCATCGGCCTGCGCGAGGCTCGCGACCGATGACTCTGCACGAGCCTCGAACCGGCGGCATCCTCCTCCTCGCCGCCGGTTCGGGGCTCTTGCCATGTCCCAAACACTGCAATACTCCTGTGCAACTAACTCCAAGACAAAGGCTTTACTCATGACCGCTGCCACCGCAACGCCCCGAACGGCGAGTAAGCAGAAGAAGTGGTGGACCTCGGCGTCGTTCAAAGACAACATGGCGTCGTTCTGGTTCCTACTGCCGATTATCGCGATCTTCGTCATCCTGACGCTGATTCCGCTGCTGCAATCGTTCGTCTACTCCTTCACCGACTTCGACGGCTACTCCACCGATTTCAACTTCGTGGGGCTTGAGAACTACGCCACCATATTCTCCGATCCAACCCTCCTGAGCAGCGTGGGCTTCACCCTGCTGTACGCCTTCGGCGTCACCTTCTTCGTGACTGTTCTTGCCATCCCGCTAGCTGTCACGCTCAACAAGGCGATGTGGTTCCAAGGCTTCGCGCGCTCGCTGTTTTTCTTCCTGTCCGTGCCCGCGCAGGCCATCATCGGCCTGATCTGGCAGTACATCTTCTCCCCGCTCGGTTCGGGTGTGGCCAACAAGTTCCTCGCCATCTTCGGTCTTGGCCCCATAGGCTGGCTGTCCCAAGACAACTTGGCGCGGTTCTGCGTGATCTTCGTGGCCGTGTGGATGGGCGTCGGCTGGCACGCCACCCTGTACATCGCCTTCCTGCAGAACATCCCCAAAGACCTGTACGAGCAAGCCACCGTGGACGGCGCCGGCACCTTCCAGCAGTTCGTCCATATCACCCTGCCGCAGCTGACGCCCGGCATCGTGACCTCCATGTTCCTGCTCATGACCGGCGGCCTCAAGATCTACGACCTGCCGTACACGTTAACCGGCGGCGGCCCAGGCTACGCCACCTATACCATCACCCAATCGCTGCTGCTCAGGGGCATCGGCCAGTCCCAGTACGGCCTCGGCTCCGCTCTGGCCACGCTGTTCACCGTGGCCTGCATCCTCGTGATCTTCCTGCAGCTGGCCATTTCCGGTGCCGTTGAAAAGAGATTCGCATGACCCAGTCAAAAAAGAACCTGATTGCCAAAATCATCAGGACCGTCGTGGTTCTGGCATTGGCGTTGCTGTGCGCGTTCCCGCTGTACTACATCATCGTCAGCTCGTTCAAAAACCCGATCGACATGACGAAGAACCCGTTCAGTCTGCCGAACCCATGGGTGGGCGGCAACTACGTCGAGGCAATCGCCGACGGAACGATTATCCGGGCGTTCGTCAACACCGTGATCGTCACCGTGGCGGCGGTCTTCCTGCAGGTGTTCTTCGGCTCGATGGCCGCCTACGGCATCATCCAGAAGAAGTCGCGGTTCACGGCCGCGGTCGGTTCCGTGCTCATGATCGCCTTCGCTGTGCCCGCCCAAGCCACCCTGCTGCCACTGTTCAAGATGGAATCCTCGTGGGAACTCGTCGACTCACTGCTCGGCCTGATACTGCTGTACCTCGGCAGCACGGTGTTCTGCTACTTCCTGATCGTGGGCTACATGAAATCCCTGCCGCAGGAGCTGTTTGAAGCCGCCAGAATCGATGGCGCCGGCCCGTTCACCATCTACTTCAAGATCGTGCTGCCGCTCATCAAACCGATTCTGACCACCGTGGTGGTGTTCCAAGTCATGGGCACGTGGAACGACTTCCTCTACCCGAGCGTATTCCTCTCCTCGCAGGACAACCAGACCGTGGTATTGCAGGTGTTCAACGCCGTTCAACAGTTCTCCACCAACTGGCCGCTGTTCATGGCCATCACCGTGATTGCGCTGTTCCCCGTGTTCATCTTCTTCGTGTTCTGCCAGAAGTGGATCGTCTCCGGTCTGGTGGCCGGCTCTGTGAAAGGTTGATGTTATGACCGTTCTTGCCATCGAGGTCAACGAGACCGACGTCGCCGCCGAAGCCGTGGACGCGCCCGTGATCGACACCGACAACGGGCGTGTGGAATTCGATCCCTGCACCGGACTGCCCATGCGGTTTGTCAGTGCCGACCCTACGCGCAAATATCTGATCGATTCAGCTGTGGATTGGCATACTGTCGAACACTATTGGGGTGCCGGGTTCGTAGTCACCGGGGCAGGGTCTGCGCATTGGGATGCGGCAGAGCGCACCCAAGCGGGCGATGGGGGTGCCGCTCTGATCCAGACCTACGATTTGGCCCCGGCCGGATTGCGCCTGAACGTCACGCGAACCGGAGGCGCCAAATACGCCGAGCGCTACGAATGGACGAACATCACCGATCGTCCGCTGATCATCACCGAGCTCGGCATCCAAACTCCGTTCAACGACAGGTACCCCTCCGCCAAGCAGGCGCTCGCCGAATGCGTCAATGCGCATGTGTTCACCGGTGGCGGCTGGTCATGGGTGATTGCCGAACCGATGTGCGGCACTGACGTGTTTAACCGTTGCCTGTGCCTGAAGCTCACCGAGGGGGCGCTTGCGGGATACTCGATTGAGTCGCGCAATCAGAACACCGGTTCGGACGTGCGCGGTCATATCGTGCTGCAGGTCACCGATTACGCACGCAACCCGCAGGCTTTCGGCGGTCAGCCGACCATTGCGCTTGAGCCGGGGGCATCATACGTGTTGAGCTGGGAGCTCGACTGGTACGTCGACCGTGATGCTTTCCTGGCCCACTACCCGGAGCCTGCGCATTTCTCCTCATTCGCGGAAACGGTTGGGCGGCACATCCATGTCGCCACACCGCTGCCGGTCAGCGCAATCACGGATGGGTTGGATATCGAGGCGAGTAACGGCGGCTACTATCTGACCGCCAGCGAGCCGGGCACGTATTACGTGCGTATCGGCACGGGGCCGGACGCGGCGAAAACCGAAGTGCTGTTCCATCGGTCTTTGCAAGACACAGTGGTTTCTCGCGCGGCTTACATCGCCTCTCATCAGATTGCCGCCGACCGCCCAGGATCAATGTCTGGCGCTTTTGTGCCGGTTGATACCCGAACCGGTTTGCGCGCCGATGATGGCGGTTGGCCGGACTGGACTGATGGCTCCGAGCGCATCGGTATGGCCGTAATGCTGCAAAAGGCCATCAACCAAGAATGGCTTGGTGCGGATTATCAAGGCATTGTGGACCGCTGGTTCGCTTTCGTCAAGGATTGGCTGATCAACGATCGTTACGAGATGCGGCGTGGCTCATCCCAGCCGAAATCGACCTTCGGTGGACGTCTTTATGATGTGCCGTGGATGGTGGAATTCTGTTGCGACCATTATCGCGCCACTGGCGATGCGGCGGATCTGTATTTGGCCGTCGATCTGCTCGAACGGCTCAACGAGCTTGGCGGAGAACGGTTCCTGTCCATCAGCTACGGCGAGACCGTGGAATATCTGTCGCGATTGCTGGATAAGGTAGGACGTGCCAATGAAGCCGACCAGTTACGCAAGCGCGTGGTGGCTAGCGCCAACCACTTCATCAGTGTGGGAGAGGATTTGCCTGCGCACGAAGTGGCCTACGAGCAGTCCGTGGTGGCGCCGCTGGTCAATCTGATGCTTTCTGCATACCGTTTCACCGGCAATGCGGATTATCTGGCGGCGGTCGAGGAACGATTGGATTGGCTGCTCTCCTTTGGTGGGCCGCAGCCTGATTGCCGACTGTACGGCATCAGCATTCGGCACTGGGATGGCTACTGGTTCGGCATCAACCGCATGTTCGGCGACGTGTTCCCGCACTACTGGAGCGCATTGACGGCCACGGCGCTGGTTCGGCTGCCCGCCGAACTGCATACGCCGGAAACCAATCGGCTTGCAGATGCGATTCTGCGAGAAAATATGGCCAACTACAACGCTGATGGCAGCGCCACCTGCGCGTTCGTGTTCCCCTCCAGTGTGGATGGCCGAGCGGCGAACGTGGCTGATCCGCTTGTCAACGATCAGGATTGGCATCTAGCCATGTGGCTGCGGCTGATTCAGAATGAGGGCTTGGGCTGCGCGGAAGGCTAATGAATTTGCAGGCAAGACCCGATTCCTCTGAGTGAATGCACAAAGGCGGGCATCCGTGTGAATAGATGCCCGCCTTCGACTCCCCTCAGTCACGCTTCGCGTGACAGCTCAGCCGCAACTCAGGACGGGGCATGCCCGCAGTCCCACTGGTTCGACTATCGTCTCACCCTCAGCTACAGACAGCCCACCGGGCTGTTTGCTTAACGCCTCAGCCTCACCCGAGGGGAGCCGACAATGGGGGTTCACAGGTGCTCGGCCAGACCCTTGAGGCGGGTGCGCGTGGCCATGTCCGGCCGCCGCATGTCCCCGCCGCTGTTCGAGTCCATGGAGATCGTGGGTCGCGACATCACGCTGGCCCGTCTCAAGGGGCTGCGCGAGCACTTGTGATCGTGTGATCGATCCGCGTTCCAAGGGGCGATTGCCGGGCGATGATGGTCCGGCGATCGCCTCTCGATTTGTGTGCGTGGGGGCGATTTGGCAGAGGCGATTTGGGCGGTTGGTCACATGATTTCCAAAACGTTGATATTCCGCGCGACTCGCCGTGATTTGCCAGATGCTTGACTTTCCCGTAAATTAAATCTCCGTTGCGCGGTTGTCCGTGCGACCGGTGAAAACTGAATATGCCCCCATCGTCTAGCGGTCTAGGACTACGCCCTCTCACGGCGCCAACACCGGTTCAAATCCG
>NZ_RZNZ01000007.1:0-122788 GCF_008698145.1 Bifidobacterium vespertilionis | reverse complement strand
GGTTGGGGGTACGAAGACGTCCGGCTGGTTCCAGCTGCAACGCCTTGCCAATTGGGGTGTGGTGTAATTGGCAACACAGCTGATTCTGGTTCAGCCATTCTTGGTTCGAGTCCAGGCACCCCAGCCAAGAGACCCTCGCAGTCGCGAGGGTTTTTTCGTATGTGCGCTGCGTTGCGGGTGCGCGTTGCGGGTGTGTCCGGCGTGCGCATGATTGGAAATACTTGCGACACGCCAAATTTGCGATTGGGTACCGGCATGTGTATATTAATCATCTGTTGCGCGGTTGTCCGTGCGACCGGTGAAAACTGAATATGCCCCCATCGTCTAGCGGTCTAGGACTACGCCCTCTCACGGCGCCAACACCGGTTCAAATCCGGTTGGGGGTACGAAGACGTCCGGCTGGTTCCAGCTGCAACGCCTTGCCAATTGGGGTGTGGTGTAATTGGCAACACAGCTGATTCTGGTTCAGCCATTCTTGGTTCGAGTCCAGGCACCCCAGCCAATGGATCCTCGCAGGTTCTCCTGCGGGGATTTTTTGTTATCCGAAGGCTTGGACTTCCGCGCCCTTTTCGTCATCCTGAGCGAGCGGAGCGAGTCGAAGGGTCCTTAACTTTCCGCACTAAGTCGGAAGTTGCCGATTAGTGCGTAGTGGCCAAGGATCCTTCGCTGCGCTCAGGATGACGGATGTTGTTTTCCGTCATCCTGAGCGCAGCCCATAGGGCGGAGTCGAAGGATCCTTAACATGCCTCCAGATGACCGGATCTGCCCAGTTTGCAGGTCAGGCAGGCGCAAACTGGGTGCAAACTGGGCAGATCGGGCCGGATTCGGCGGACTTGGGCCCGGGGTGGGATGAACAATCGACATAAGCCGTGACATGGGCTGTGACCGGGCGTGTGATCTGGCGTGGCCTGATCGTGTGGCGTGACAGGGCGTGTGACACGGTGTGTATTCGTGACTGGGCGTGTGTGACCGGGCGTGCATTTGTGACGCGGGGTGTGACCTGGCGTGCCCATTCCCGGTCACAGGGGTTGCGGAATGGCTTTATTTCAACGATTTCGACGCCCTGTGACCGGGCGTGTCCACACCATGTCACGGCCCCACGCACCCGGTCACACGCCGAGTCACAAATGCACGCCGCGTCACGCCCCATGTCACAGTGCACGCCAGGTCACACGCCGCGTCACAGTGCGCACCGGGTCGCGTCTCAAGCCACCCCTCCACACCGTGCGTCTCGCGGCTTAGCCCCTCCCGCGCCCACTCCACGCACCTCCACATCACTCCCCACCTCCAACACGCCCGGTCATACCCCTGGTCGCGCTCCCCACCTCCCACACCCCGCCCCACCTTCCCACGCCCCGCGGCGATCCCCAAGCTGCATGCGGTACGCTGTTCCCTATGATTGCCCAGTCGATTGCCCAGTCAACCCGCGCGCGCATCCGCCCGCATGACCCGAACAACAGCGACGACTACCCCGTGTCCGTGTCGGCCCGGCTCGGGCGCCTGCAATTCCATGCGTCGGGCAAGTTTCGCGTGCTTCAGCTCGCCGACATTCAGGACGGGCCGGTCCCCGCGAAGGACACCATCCGCCTCATCGAAGCGGCGCTGGACGCCTCCCGCCCCGATCTGGTGATCCTCACCGGCGACCAGATCGCCGGCTATGACCCCGCCTTCTCCAAGACCTTCCGCAAACGCCGCTGGGATACCACCTGGGATGGTGTGACGGCCGCCGGACGATCGGTGGGCGCCATGGTGGGCAGCGCGCTGCAGAGCATCACATCGGCCCCGCAGATTCCCCAGGCGGACGAGCAGGCCGCCCGCAAGCGCGATCTGGAGCAGACCCGGGATCTGGTGCGCCGGAGCCTGAGCGCGGTTCTGCAGCCGATGATCGATCGTGGCATCCCCTTCGCGGTCACGTACGGCGTCCATGATTTCCAGTGCGGCCTGAGCAACGCCGAGCTGGACGCCATCTACCGCGAGTTCCCCGGCTGCCTCAACCCCGAATCGACGGCGGCCAATCCGGCCGTGGCGCGCAGGCAGCCCGGTTCCGGACTGCCCGATCAGCCCGTCCACGCCTGCGAACCCGGCACGTTCGCGCTGCCCGTGCGCGATGTGGACGGCGGCCATGTGGCGTTGGGTCTGGCGGTTGTGGACTCCGGCGATTATGCGCAGGAGGGCGGTTATGGATCGCCGTCCGAGGCCGCGCTGAACTTCCTTAGGCAGGTGCCCACGCTGGTGGGCGCGCGATCGCTGGTCTTCCAGCACACCCCGCTGCCGCAATTCTACGATCTGCTCAAGCCGGTCTCCTCCACCACCGCGTACGCGATCCAGGGGTACCGGGCGTTCGACCAGCAGTGCTACGTGCTGGATGAGTCGAAGACTCGCCCCGGCAGCTATCTGGGGGAGGGTGTGAGCTGCCCGGACAAGGACAGCGGCGAATTCGACATCCTGCGCGCGGGCGACTACATCGGCCTGTTCGCCGGCCAGGACCATCGCAATGGTTTCGTGGGGACGGTCGACGGGCTGCTGCTGGGCGCCACGCCCACCTGCGGCTTCCACGCCTATGGCCCCGCCCCCGAGCGCCGCGCGGCTCGGCTGATCGAGTTCGACATCCGCCACCCGTACGAGCCGCGCACCCAGCTGCTGGAATTCGGTTCGCTGGTAGGCAAGCCGAGCGGGAACAAGGCCTACACGTTCGCGCTGAGTCACGTGCCCACGTCGGCCGGCGATGCGGTGAATCTGCTGCGGCGGCCCGGACTGCTGGCCACCGCAGCCGCGACGGTCGCCGGGGTGGCGGCCGCGATGACCGCGTTCAGGCCCAAGCGGCGGTAGGCGGTAAAGCGGTAGGCGGCAGATAAAAAGAGCTCCCCCTTGCTGGGGGAGCTGGGCTAGGGAGCTGGAGTTGAGGCTTCGAAACCGCGAGGCGCGCCCGGGCTCACATGGCGCCCATGGTGGAGGCTTTGATCAGCGCCTCGGTGAGGTACTTGCCGGCGGCCATCACCAGCGGCGCGTAGTGGCGGCCGGGCTGCATGCCCATGCGGCCGGTCGGGCCGGAGATGGAGATGGCGGCGATCACCTGGCCGGAGGCGTTGCGGATCGGCGCGGAGATGGAGCACACGCCCTCCTCGCGCTCGTTGACCGACTCGGCCCAGCCGCGCTTGCGGACCTGGGCGAGCTTGGTGGCCGTGAACTTGGCGTGGCGCAGGCCCCGATGCATGCGCTCGGAATCCTCCCATGCGAGCAGGATCTGCGCGGCGGAGCCGGCGTGCATGGACAGCATGGCGCCAACCGGGATGGAATCGCGCAGACCGGAGGCGCGCTCGACGGCCGCGATGCACACGCGCTGATCGCCCTGGCGACGGTAGATCTGCGCCGATTCGCCGGTGCGGTCCAGCAGGGTGCGCAGGATCGGGCCGGCTGCGGTGAGCAGGCGATCCTCGCCCGCGGCGGCGGCCAGCTCGGCGAAGCGGGAGCCCAGCACGAAGCGGCCGTGGGAGTCGCGCAGCACAAAGCGATGGCGTTCAAGGGCGATGGCCAGTCGGTGCGCGGTGGGTCGGGCCAGGCCGGTGGCGGCCACCAGCTGTCCGAGCGTGGAGGGCCCGGATTCAAGTGCGTCCAGAATCTTCACTGTCTTGTCAAGTACGCCCACCCCGGAATGGATCTCGCCGTCGTCCGGCACGTCGTGTGCGCGGGGCGCGGCGGTCTGGGGATCGTCGGTCATGGTCTCATCGCTCTCTTCGGAAGTCATGAGGAGCATTCTGCCATCTCATAATATGAAATGCAAATCGATGGAGATGTCCAATTGGCGAGAAAATTCGCCGTCTCGCCGACCAATCCGCGCGTGTCATGATGTGGACGAAAGCAAAACGTTGCAATATCAACGATTTGCCGTGATCGCGGCCGTCCGTATCTCATATACCGGCCGCCGCATATGTTCGGAAGGCATGGTGACCATACGCTATATAGCACACAAGGTGCGCGAAGGCAATACCTAGCGCGAAAAAAGAATTCGAGGAGGTCCCCAGCATGGGAACGACATTGGCCGAGAAGGTCTGGGCCGATCATTTGGTGCGCAAGGGCAGCGACGGGGCGCCCGATCTGCTGTACATCGACCTGATGCTGATGCACGAGGTCACCAGCCCGCAGGCGTTCGAGGGCCTGCGACTGGCCGGGCGCAAGCCGCGCCACGTGGATCAGCTCATCGCCACGGAGGATCACAACACCCCCACGGTCGACATCGACCGCCCGAATCCGGACAAGACCAGCGCCCTGCAGCTGAGCACGCTGGAGAAGAACTGCAAGGAGTTCGGCGTGCGCCTGCACCCGCTCGGGGACGCCGATCAGGGCATCGTCCACGCCTTCGCGCCCATCCTGGGCCTCACCCAGCCGGGCATGACGATCGTGTGCGGCGACTCCCACACCTCCACGCACGGCGCGTTTGGCGCCCTCGCGTTCGGCATCGGCACGTCCGAGGTGGAGCACGTGATGGCCACGCAGACCCTGTCCCTCAAGCCGTTCAAGACCATGGCCATCAACGTCAATGGCAAGCTGCCCGCGGACGCGACCGCCAAGGATGTCATCCTCGCGATCATCGCGAAGATCGGCACCGGCGGCGGCCAGGGCCACGTGATCGAGTACCGCGGCGAGGCGATCCGCAACATGACCATGGACGAGCGCATGACCGTGTGCAACATGTCCATCGAGGCGGGCGCCCGCGCCGGCATGATCGCGCCGGACGAGACCACGTTCGAATATCTGAAGGGCCGTCCGCACGCGCCTGAGGGCGAGATGTGGGACAAGGCCGTCGCCTACTGGAAGACGCTGAAGACCGATGACGACGCCGTGTTCGACAAGGTCGTGGACATCGATGCGACCAAGCTCGGCCCATTCGTGACTTGGGGCACCAACCCCGGTCAGGGCCTGCCGATCACCGCGAACGTGCCCGTGCCGGAGGATATAGCCGACGCCACCAAGCGCGCGGCCGCCGAGCGCGCCCTCAAGTACATGGATTTGGAGCCCGGCACGCCCATCAAGTCGATTCCGGTGGACACCGTGTTCATCGGCTCGTGCACCAACGGCCGCATCGACGATCTGCGCGCGGCCGCTGCGATCATGAAGGGCCACCACAAGGCCAAGTCGATCCACCGCGTGCTCGTGGTGCCGTCGTCCTCCCGCGTGCGCCTGCAGGCGGAAAAGGAGGGGCTCGACAAGGTCTTCAAGGACTTCGGTGCCGAATGGCGCAACGCCGGCTGCTCGATGTGCCTGGGCATGAACCCGGACAAGCTGGTGCCGGGGGAGCGTTCCATCTCCACGTCGAACCGCAACTTCGAAGGCCGCCAGGGCAAGGGCTCGCGCACGCACCTCGCCTCCCCGCAGGTCGCCGCCGCCACCGCCATCCGCGGCACGATCTCGTCGCCGGCCGACCTGTGACCGTGCCATCCGCAATTCGTTCGTGTAAGGATCGTTAAGAAAGCATCATGGAAAAACTCGTCAAACTCACCGGCGTGGGCGTGCCGCTGCGCCGTTCCAACGTCGACACCGACCAGATCATCCCCGCCGTGTTCCTCAAGCGCGTCACCAAGAGCGGCTTCGACGACGCCCTGTTCTACGCCTGGCGGCGCGACCCGAACTTCGTGCTCAACCGCCACGAGTACGCGCCGGGTCGCATTCTGGTGGCCGGCCCCGAATTCGGCATCGGCTCCTCGCGCGAGCACGCGGTGTGGGCGCTGCACGACTATGGCTTCCGCGTGGTGATCGCGCCCAGCTTCGCGGACATCTTCTACGGCAACACCGCCAAGAACGGCGTGCTGGCGGCGATCATGCCGCAGGAGTCAGTGGAACTGCTGTGGAAGCTGCTGGAGGAGGAGCCCGGCCGCGATATGACCGTGGATCTGGAGCAGCGCACCGTGACGTGCGGCGACGTGACCCTGCCGTTCGAGGTGGGCGACTATGTGCGCTGGCGTCTGATGAACGGCTATGACGACATCGACCTGACGCTGCAGCATGAGGACGACATCGCCGCCTACGAGAAGATGCGCGCCGAGCGCTTCCCCTTCAAGCCCAAGACCATCCCCGCCAAGCACTGGCCGGAGGAGCCCGTGGTCTCCGCCCGCGAGCCCGAGAATGAAGGCGAATGGGCGGGACCGTTGGCGTTGCGCGACTAGCGTCGCGCAACGCCTGGTCGGAAGCCCTGTGGGCTTCCGATCAGGTCCCGCGCGGAGCCGCCCCCGGTGGGCGGCTCCGCCCATATTGAGCCCGGCCGCAGGCCGGACCTTAATTGCAGGGCCGGAGGGGGGCGTTGTCCGGCCGTTGTTCGGCCGAAGGCGGGGCCGTTGGCTGGCCGTTGGCCGGCCAGGCGGCAGGCCCGCTGGCGCCAGCCGTTCTTGTCATCCTGAGCGGAGCGCAGCGCAGTCGAAGGATCCTTAATCTCCCGCACTAGTCGCGTGCTTGGTTTCTGCGTAATGGCCAAGGATCCTTCGGCTCCGCTACGCTCCGCTCAGGATGACAAAAACGCGCATTATTCGCCTACGTAGTCACTTGAAAACGCGTACTTCCGATTTGTGCGGTCGATTTTCTGGGTGGGCTCAGGTATCAGTGGCGTCATTTCGCCGGAATTGCAAGGATGCTATCCGGGGTGGTAGTGGAAAACGACCGCACAAATCGGAAATACCAGCTCGGATTCCGTCCGCAACTCGTCTCAAACCTGCCTCAGCGCGTAGTTTTGGCCATTCGCGCCCCATAATCGAGTCCACACCCGAAACATTCCCGGCCATCACGGGCTATAACATTATATTCATTGTATTGAATTGCTGCGCGGGGTCCCGTCCTACAGACTCCGAGCGACAATGAAACCGACCCGGACGCAATCGAGGTGCCGCATGACCAGTCCCGCAACCCCCGCAACTCCTGTTGCTGACCCAGCCCCCGCCAATCCGGCCTCCCCGCACCAGCCCGGCCCGGCGATCCCGACCGTGGACAGTGCCAAGCGCCTGAGTTTCACCAATGAGTCCGGCGAGCGGATCGACTATGAGGCCCGCGTGCGCCTGATCAGCGTGCCCCGCTCCGATTCGGATCGTCGGCCGGTGGGCCGCATGAGCGTCACCTCGTTCGTGCGCCTCTTCGCTGGCCCTGAGCAGTCCGTCTCCGCGCAACCTAATGCTTCCGAGCAGGTCGTTGCCGGGCAGCCCGCCGCTTCGGACCGATCCGCCGAGTCCGCGCCCGCCTCCGCGCCCGCGCCTGCAGCCGATCCCTCCCGCCCAATCATGGTCCTGTTCAACGGCGGCCCGATCGTCGCCAGCACCGCCCTACTGCTCTCCGGCATCGCTCCCAAGCGCGCCGCTTTCAACGAGGACCTTGACGCCCCGCTGCGCGACTCCTTCCGCCTCGAGGACAGCCCCAGCTCCCTGCTGGCCGACTGCGATCTGCTGGTCATGGACGCGATCGGCTGCGGATACGGCCGCTACGAGCCGGACGTGGATGTGGAATCCAAATATTCCGCCGGCGAGGACGCCCGCCAGTTCGCCGAGGCGGCCGCCGCATGGATGGTCCTCGAAGGCCGCGAGTCCTCCCCGCTGTACATCCTGGGCGAAAGCTACGGCACCGTTCGCGCCCCGCTCATGGCCAAGGCCATGCTTGACCTCGCCGAAACGCAGATCTCCCCGGCCGGCGTGATCCTCATGGGCAACACCACCAACATCCAGGAGATGCACGATCGCCCGCGCTCGGTTGCCGCCGCCGCGTGCTCCCTGCCGCTCATGGCCGCCGCGGCCTGGTATCACGGCAAAAGCGGTCTCGATGCGAAGGACTGGCGGGATGCGGTCGATCAGGCCCGCGCGTACGCCTATGGCCCGTACCTGAACGCCCTGTTCGCCGGCTCGCGTCTGCCCGGGCCCCAGCGCGCCACTGTGGCCCACGAGCTGGAACGGTACACCGGCGTCAAGGCCTCCCACTGGCTGCGTAACCATCTGGCCATCTCCAAAACCCGCTTCCGTTCGCTCCTGCTGGAGGACGAGGGCAAAGTGCTGGGCGTGTACGACGCCCGCTACGCCGCGCCCGAATCGCCCGCCTTCCCGGTGGATCCGTCGAGCACCCGCGTCACGCCCGTGCTCGCCGCCTGCTCCCACCTGTTCTACAACGATCTGCTGGGCGTGGATCGCGCCATCCCGCGCATCGAGGCGCCCGGCGACGTGTGGTCCGCGTGGGATTGGAGCGTGGGCGGCCCCGCGGACGGCGTGGTCGGCGGCGCGAAGAAGTCGCCGTTCGACGAGTTCGACTATGCCGCCCCGCTGGAGTTCTGCCTCAATCAGATCGCCGGATTCCGTCTGATGGTGGCCAACGGCTGCTACGACACGATCACCACGGTGGGCGCCTCCGATGCGCTGATCGCCTCCATGAACGCTCCCGATGGCAGCATCGTCCAGCACATCTACCCGGCCGGCCACATGACCTATTCCGATCGGGAATCCGCCATCGCCCTCAACCATGATCTGGCAGCGTTCGTCGCGCGGCCGTTCGTCGCGCAGGCCTGATCCGCCGCACCCGTCATCATCATTCCCAGGAAAGGATTCATCCCATGACCTCAGACATCACCGCATTCCGCCATCGCGCCGATCTGGCCGGCATCCCGGTCTACCGCCAAGGCAAGCCTGCCCCCACCGACCGCCGCGCCTTCAAACTGTCCAGCAACGAGAACCCCTACGGTCCGCTGCCTTCCGTGGTCGAGGCGATCGAGCGCGGCGCCCTGGGCACCATCAACCGATACCCGGACATGCACGGCTGGAAGGTCGTTGACCGCATCGCCGCGCAGTACGGTGTGGACGCCTCCAACGTGATCTTGGGCGCCGGCAGCTCGGAGATCATCACCGAGCTCGTCAACGCGCTCGCCGGCCCTGGCACCGAGGTGATCTACCCGTGGCGCAGCTTCGAGGCGTACCCGATCATCGTGCGCGGCTCCGGCGCCACCCCCGTCCAGGTGCCCCTCACCGCCGACCTGCGGCACGACATCCCGGCCATGATCGCCGCCGTGACCGATCGCACCCGCCTGATCATCGTCAACAACCCCAACAACCCCACCGGCACCACGGTGTCGCGCGAGGAGGCCGAGCGGCTGCTTGAGGCCGTGCCGAAGGACGTGGTGGTGCTGTTCGACGAGGCCTACTTCCAGTTCAACACCGATCCCGACACCGAGGTGGCCATGGATCTGTTCCGCCGGTACCCGAACGTGGTGGTGGCGCACACGTTCTCCAAGGCCTACGGTCTTGCTGGCCTGCGCATCGGCTATGGCATCGGCCCGGCCGCCGTGGTGGATGAGATGAGCAAGGTCGCCCTGCCGTTCGCCGTGTCCGACGTGGCGCAGACCGCCGCCGTCGCCTCCCTGGATGCGCAGTCCGAGCTGGATGATCGTGTGCGCGATCTGATCGCCGAGCGCGCTCGCGTGCTGGGCGCGCTGCGCGGACAGGGCTGGCATGTGCCCGATTCCGGCGCGAACTTCTTCTGGCTGCAGCTGGGCGATCTGACCGATCGGGTGGCCGAGCGGCTCACGGAAGCCGGCGTGATCGCGCGCGTGTTCAGCGGGGACGGCATCCGCATCTCGATCGGCTCGCATGAGGCGAACGATCTGGTGATCGAGACGTGCGCGGCGGCGATCGAGGCGCTGCCCGAGGCGGCCAAGCAGTGGGCTCCCGCGGACGGTGATGCGCGATGAGCGAGATGATGGCGGCGGAGTCGTCCCAGAACGCCCAGGTGGCTCAGGTTGCTCAGTCTGCCCAGTCTGCCCAGTCCGATCGGCAGCCCCAGCCCGGCTTCGCGCCGCATCCCGCACCTGTGAACAGGTTGCTGACGTGGCGGAACGGCGACGATCGCATCGATTACGAGGCCACGGCCGGCCATTTGGACGTGCGCGAGGACGATGGTCGCCCGATCGCCTCGCTGTTCGTCGTTAGCTACGTAGCTACGCGCGTATCCGAAGGGAATAACGGGGAAAACGGGGGTGATGGTGCCGTGGCTGCCGGGTCTGCGGACGCCGGTGCCGAGGGTGGCGCCCGCGTCGCCCCCGCCGGTCCGGAACGCCCCGTGACCTTCCTGTTCAACGGCGGTCCCGGATCGTCCAGCGTCTGGCTCAACACCGGCGGCTTCGGTCCGCGCAAGGCCCCCTCCACGGCCCCCATGCCCGCCGGCGCGGCCCCGTATCCCATCGAGGACAACCCGGCTACGTTGCTACGGTATTCCGATCTTGTCTTCATCGACGCGCCCGGTACCGGATGGTCCGTCACGGCCCCCGGCGTGCCCGCCTCCCGCGTATGGGATATGGACGGCGACGCCGACGTGTTCTGCCGTGCGGTGGTCGATTGGATCGCCGCGAATGGCCGGTGGAACGCGCCCAAGTACCTGTTCGGCGAATCGTACGCCACCACGCGCGTGGCCGTGATGGCCAACATGATCCAGAACCGCTGCATCGACCTCAACGGCGTGATCATGCTGTCCAACCTGCTCGACTGGGCGTCCGAGCAGCCCGGCGCGGACATTGGCTACATCAACCTGATCCCGTCCTATGCCGCGGCCGCCGCATACCATCGCGCGCTCGCCGCCGGAGCAGATCCCACTGCCGCCAACCGCGCGGTGGATGGCGATCTGCTCCGCCGGGCCGAGGACTTTGCACTGGGGGAGTACGCTGCGGCGCTGATCCAGGGCGATCGTCTGGGGGCTGACCGGGAGCGTAAGGTGGCAGGCCGATTGGGCGAGCTGGTCGGCGTGCCAGCGGACGAGCTGATCCGCCGGCATCTGCGGCTCGACATGGAAGACTTCCGCGCCCTGCTTCGCCGGGATGAGGGCCTGATCGTCGGTCGATTCGACGCGCGCTACGTAGCCAGCAATGACTACGTTGTGGGTTCGGGTGGTGCCGATCCGGCCACGAATGACGCGGCCACCGCCGGCGTCAACTCCGCCGAGGTGTGCGCCTTCCGTGCGGCGATCAGCGAGATCGGTTTCACGTGGAACATCCCGTATCTGGTGCTCAACAACATGCAGGTGGAGCCGAATTGGGGCTGGAGCCATCAGGCGCCCGCGCTCGACGGCCCGATGATGTGCCCCAATACCGCGCTCGACCTGTCCGCGGCCATGCGGCGCAACCCGCTACTCAAGGTGGCCGTGATGGGTGGCAAGTACGATCTCGCCTGCCCCTACCTGTCCGTGCGCAACGACATCGCCCACCTGTTTCTGGCACCCCGACTGCGCGCGAACCTCTCCTTCGGCCTCTACGCCACCGGCCACATGGCCTATGTGGACGCCGCCGCGCTGAACGCCATGGACGCCGATCTGGCCCGCTTCTACCGCGACGGCCGGTTCTGAGTGCGTCTCTTCATCCTGAGCACTGAGCCGTTAAGCGGACAGCCCAGTGGGCTGTCCGTAGGCGAGGGGAGCCGCCGCCAAGGCGGCGACGGTCCGGCGTAGCCGGACACGGCGTAGTCGAAGGATCCTTAATCTCTCGCATACAGTGCGGGCTAATTGGTGCGCAGCGTTAAGGATCCTTCGACTCCGCGCTTCGTGCTTCGCTCAGGATGACGAGAAAAGATCTGGGTCTGTCCTTTCCGTCATCCTGAGCGGAGCCCGTTAGGGCGTAGTCGAAGGATCCTTCGCCCCGTTCAGGATGACGGCGGGGGACTGTGCTTCGCTCGGGACGACGTTGATGCTGGGCGTGGGGCGTGGGTGTGTTTGCGGGGCTGGTGACAATGGGCGCACATCGTGGGCACATTGTGCCCCCATTGTCACCACTGGTTTTTGCCGGTGTGCCGCCGGGCCCGGGCGCGTGTTGTCCTCCTGAGAGTGCCTCTTTTTTGTCATCCTGAGCACTGAGCCGTTAAGCGGACAGCCCAGTGGGCTGTCCGTAGGCGAGGGGAGCCGCCGCCAAGGCGGCGACGGTCCGGCGTAGCCGGACACAGCGTAGTCGAAGGATCCTTAATCTCTCGCATACAGTGCGGGCTAATTGGTGCGCAGCGTTAAGGATCCTTCGACTCCGCGCTTCGCGCTTCGCTCAGGATGACGAGAGGGACCGGGATGACGCGAGCGGCTCCGCTATGCCCTCGCTACGCTCAGCCCTTCACCATCCTGTGCGCGGCCAGCACCTCCTCGATGCGCGCCTCGTCGCGCCGCACGATCACGTCGATCAGATCCAGATGTATCCGCAGCCGATCGTCGCTGTCCGGGGTGAAGCCGCTGATGCCGAAGGTGGGGTCGTCGCCGTCGGCCAGGATGTAGTCGACCAGATTCTGGTAGAAACTACGTAGCATTAGATTCGGCGTGATGTTCGCGATCCGCCGGTGCAGCTTCCAGTTGACCGCCTCGCTGCCGGGCGTGTGCCACTGCGCCTCAAGCTCGCCGCGCAGGGCCTCAAGATCGGCCACGTCGGCGTCGGTGCGATGGCGGACGGCATCGAGCATCACCTGATTGTCCAAACCGTCGAGCACCTCCACGGCGTTGTTCGCGTCGATCAGCCCCTTGGATCGCAGGTCCACAATCTCCAGCGCCAATCGGGACAGCGGGGGCTGCTCGGCCACGAAGATGCCGCCCTTGGGGCCGGGCTTGACCACCACAATCCGCCGCTCGCGCAGGATCCGCAGTGCCTCGTTCAGTGTCGCCGGGGCCACGGAGAAGCGTTCCAGCAGCTCGGTTTTCGTGCCGATACGCTCGCCCGCGGGCATGTGCCGCGTGCGGATGCTTTCCTCGATTGCGTCGGCCACCGCGCCGGATGCCGATTGCGTGACGGTCATGGATCCTCCTTCGCGGGCCGGTCGTATGCGGACGCCGCCTCAACCCTCGATCATAGGCGAAAGATCACAGACGAACACGTGCGAAACATTGACGCCCCTTGTTTGAAGTCTATTCGTAATAATCATTATGCTAGTTTGATCGTACCAACGGCGGAGGTCGCCCCTCCGCCCGCATGCAGGAGGACATATGACCAGATTTGCCATCGGCGGCGATGCGCTCGCCGAATCCCTGATCGCGCAGGGCGTGGACACGATTTTCGGCATCCCGGGCGTGCAGCTGGACCCGGCCTGCGACGCGCTGTACTTTCGCAAGGACCGCATCCGTTTCATTTGCGCGCGCAACGAGCAGGCCGTTACCTACATGGCCGACGGCTACGCGCGCAGCTCGCACCGCGAGGGCGTGGGCATGGTCGTGCCCGGTCCCGGCCTGCTCAATGCGCTCGCGGGACTGGCCACCGCCTACGCCACCAACTCGCGCGTCCTGCTCATCAGCGGGCAGATCGACTCCTGGCAGATCGGCAAGGGGGACGGCGTGCTGCATGAGCTGCCCGACCAGACCGGCATCATCGACAAACTGTGCAAATGGCATGCGATGGCCACGAAGGCCGAGGACATCCCGGAACTGGTGGCCGAGGCGTTCCGTCAGCTGCGCACCGGCCGCCCGCGCCCGGTGGTTCTGGAATTCCCGCCCGATGTGCTGGCCGCCCCCGTCACCCCCGATCTGCCCATTCCCGGCTACGTACCTACGTCGCCCGTCACGCCCAGTCCTGACGCGCTCGCCAAGGCGGCCGATCGCATCGCCGCGGCCGATCGTCCGATCATCTATGCTGGCGGCGGCGTGCGGGCCTCCGGCGAGGGTGCCCGGCAGGCGCTGACCGATCTGGCCCATCTGCTCGGCGCTCCCGTGGTCGTCACCGAGAATGGCCGCGGTGCCATCGACGCCGACGATCCGCTCGCCTTCGATCAGGTCGCCTTCCGCACCCTGCGCGAAACCGCCGATCTGATCATCGCGGTCGGCACACGCTTCGTGGGCAGCTTCGGCGGCGCGCTCAACACCAACGGCGTGCCCGTGGTGGACATCAACGTGGATGAGGCCGATCTGGGCGGTCCGCGAACCGAACAGATCGCTGTCGCCGTGCATGCCGACGCCCGGCTCGCACTTGAGGGGCTGGTCCGGCTGCTGAGCGGGGACAGCCCGCAGGGCGAAGCCAACGCCCCGGCCGCCTCGGCCGCCGCCCGTCCCGCCCGTCCCGATCGCGCCGCCGAAATCGCCGCAGCCCGCGCCTGGACCAACAAGGCCCTGTCCCAACTCGATCCGCAGCGCGCCTGGCTCGATGCGATCGGTCGTGCGCTCGGCAAGGATGGCGTGTTCGTGAGCGAATACACGCAGATCGGTTACGCGGCGGCGATCTGCATGCCCCGCCACAGCCCCGAAACGTACATCGGCCCCGGCTACGAGGGCACGCTGGGCTTCGGCTTCGCCACCGCGCTCGGCGTGCAGGCGGCCGCGCCCGATCGCCGCGTGGTGTCCGTGAGCGGCGACGGCGGCTTCTCCTGGACCATGCAGGAGCTGTCCACCATGCGCCGCTACGGTCTGCCGCTCGTGGAGATCGTGTTCAACGACGGCTACTACGGCAACGTCCGGCGCATCCAGAACGGCAACTATGGCGGCCGCGTGTTCTCATCCGACCTCACCGATCCCGACTACATGCAGCTCGCCGCCGCGTTCGGCATCGCCCACGCCCGCGCCTTCGATCCGGAGGAGCTGGGCCGTGTGCTGGAACGCGCGCTCGCCTCCCGCACGCCCACGCTGATCGAGGTGCCCGTGGCAGATTTCCCCTCGCCGTGGAATCTGGTGCACGAAGGCCTGCCCACCCCGCCCGCGCTGCCGCCGCATGCCGATCGCGTGCCCCGGCCCGGCGCCACGGCATGACGTGGCCCGTTTCGTACCGCGGCCCGGAACCCAAGACTAAGAGCTTCACATCGCAATCCAACCCGGCATCGCAATCCGAAAGGAGCGCATCATGCGATCGAACCCAATGCGAATCACCACGGCGGCCGTCAGGCTTGCCGCGATCGTGGCATCCATGGCCACCATCGTCGCCCTCGCCGCCTGCGGGGGCAATGGCAGCACCAACGCCGCCAACGGAACCGGGGCCGCGGTCTCCGAAGAGCCATCCGCGGGCGTGCCGTCGAACTACTCCGGCAGCTTCCCCAAGCCGGTGCAGGGCAAGGCCTACAACAACACGCTTGCCCGCGACAAGGTCAAGGACGGCGGCACGCTGAACCTCGCGATCGGCGAGATCGGCCCCGACTGGAACCGCTTCACGATCGCCGGCAACACCACCAGCATGGCCGACCTGTGGGCGTTCTACATGCCGCAGCTGTACACGTACTCGCCCGACGGCGGCGACGTGGAGCCGAACGCCGACTACCTGACCAAGGTGGAGCAGACGAGCGACAGCCCGGAGACGATCGTGTACACCCTGAACGGCAAGGCCGCCTGGAACGACGGCACGCCGATCGACTACACCGCCTTCGTCTCCACATGGAAGGCCATGAGCGGCGCCGATCCGGCCTACAGCCCCTCCACCACCGACGGCTACAGCAACATCGCATCCGTGGAGCGCGGCGCCACGGACAAGGAGGTCAAGGTCACCTTCAAGACCCCCTTCTACCCGTACCAGACCCTGTTCTCCAGCCTGCTGCCCCCGCAGTCCGCGTCGGCCGACGTCTTCACCAACGGCTGGCAGAAGAACCCGCATTCAGAGTGGGGCGCCGGCCCGTACAAGATCGGATCGCTCGACGATTCGCAGGTGACGTTCGTGCCCAATGAGAAGTGGTGGGGCAACAAGGCGAAGCTGGACAAGATCACGTTCCGCCAGATGGAGGACGCGGCCCAGGCCAACGCCTTCCAGAACGGGGAGATCGACGTGGCGGCGGCCGGCGCGAACCTGCTCAAGACCGTCAAGGACATGAGCGGCGTGCAGTTGCGCCGATCGTACGGCACCTCGGTGAGCACGTACACGATCAACGCGAAGAACGTGCCGGACGTGGCCGTGCGCAAGGCGATCGTGCAGGCGATCGACCGTCAGAGCCTGGCCAACATCAGCTACGCCGGCATCGACTGGACGCCCGACGCGCTGCCCGGATCGGCCCTGATCCCCACCTTCCGCGCGGGCTACGAGGACAACATGCCCACCGACGCCGCCTTCTCCGCGGACAACGCGAAAAAGACGCTTGAGGCGGCCGGCTACACGATGGGCTCCGATGGCTACTACGCCAAGGACGGCCAGACCGTGTCCGTGAAGTACACCACGTTCTCCGATGCGGCGACCACCAAGGCCATCGCCAACGCGATCATCAAGATGGGCAAGGACGCGGGCATCAGGATCGAGGGCGACATCAGGGCCTCGAACGACTTCTCGACCACCCTGTCCACCGGCGACTTCCAGATCGTCGGCCTCGGCTACGCCTCCGGCGACCCGTTCAACTACGTGTCCGCCTGCCAGGTGTACTGCTCCACGTCGCAGGCCAACCTGTCCTTCACCGGCAGCGCGGAGAACGATGAAAGGCTCAAGGCCCTCACCGCCACCAAGGACCAGGCTGAGGCGATCAGGAACTTCAACGAGGCCGAAAAGAAGGCGCAGGAGCAGTACGCGCAGATCCCGTACGCCGCGCCGCCCATCACCCTCGCGGTCAAGGAGGGCCTCGCGAACTTCGGCCCCGCCGGCTTCTCCTCCAGCTCCGACGGCATCCCGCTGTTCCACACGGAGGACATCGGCTGGCAGGCGTGAGCTTGCGGGCGTTGCCGGCCATGTTGCCGACCACGGAACACGGATATTTTCGCAGGAATGGCTTGATGCCAACACCTGCGCGGAAAATGCGCGCGTTCCGTGGTCGGCTTCCTATTGGTCCCGCTATGCGTAGCTCGGGATGACCATCATTTCGGGCTGGATGTAGCAGCTGATGAGTGTCCCGGTGATCTGATCCATGTCCTCCTCTTTGAGGCGGCCGATTCTGACGGGATTGCGTTCTTCGAGGTCAAGGGCGCGGATCTGCTCGATTTGCGCGTACCCGTCAATCCATCCGTCCCCATCCTCTCTCCGAACGGCGGTGATGGGCAGGTGAAGTTCGAAGTCGCCGCGTCCGTGCGAGATTGCGATGACGACGGTGAGACTGCAATTTTGGTTGAAATCGTCGTTGCTCACCACGACCACGGGGCGGCGCTTCCTCTGCTCATGGCCCTTTGATGGGTCGAGGTCGGCCAGGAGAACGTCTCCGTATTTCCAAGCGGTCATAGGGCTTCCTTGCCTACGGCCGGTCCTGCGAGTTCCTCCGTGGCCTTGTATTCCTCGGTGCGGTTGCGGAATACGTCGGCAAGGCGCGGAACCCGAATGATCCTGACGTCCGTGCGAATCGGGCGAAGCACGATGGCTCCGTCCTCGATGGTCGCCTCAACACGGGATCCGTCGGGCATGCCCACCTGTTCGCGCATGTCCTTGGGCAGACGCACGCCCTGGGCGTTGCCCCACTTGCTGAGTGTGAGTGTGGTCATCGCTCATCACCTCCTACAACGATGATATGTATATCCCAGTATATACATCACGGATGGTGCAAGTGGATGGCTTCCTATTGGTCCCGCATACGGAAAAGCCCCGGAGCGCTGTATTTCCAACGCCTCCGGGGCTTCCGATCCGCGTGCGAGTGGGGGGAGTTGAACCCCCACGAGCATACACTCACTGCCACCTGAAGACAGCGCGTCTACCATTCCGCCACACTCGCGAACAATGTGATAACTTACCACCACTCTCGCGGAATGCCTAATCTCGGCGTGTCGCGCCTATTTTCGCCTTTCGCGCGTACCGTCCCAGTCCTTGCGTGCGCCCTGCCGCACCTTGCACGCGCCTTGCGCGCCCTTGCAGTCCGCCGTAATGCCCGCATTCCGGCACCCCATCGCGCCCATGCCGCGCATCTGCGGCATCGTGAACCATGCGTAACCCGGAGCGTGCGATCGTGTCGCGCGGCCGGATCGCATCGTCGGAACGCGCGCAGCCAGTCGGAGGGCCAACAGTCGGCCAATAGTCGGCCAAGGAGGAATGCATGGGACTCATTGCCGCGATGCAGGGATTCTGCGTCATCGGGATCATCATCGCGATCGGCTACATCGCCGCGCGGTGCCGGGTCGGCGGGCCGACCGCCCAAATGGTGCTCAATCGGTTCAGCTACTTCGTCTCCACGCCCTGCCTGATGTTCGCGCTGCTGTCCAAGGAGCATCTGAGCGATGTGTTCAAGCCGAGCATCGTCGTGGCCATCCTGTGTGCGGTGATCACCGGCGCGATCTTTCTGGCGCTCAACGCGGCGTTCTTCCGGCTCAAACTGGCGGATGCGACGATCGGCGTGCTGATCTCCATGTTCATGAACGCGAACAACATCGGCCTGCCCATCGCCACGTACATCCTGGGCGATCCGGCCGCGGTCACGCCGATCGTGCTGATCCAGGGCATTCTGTTCACGCCGGTCGCCCTGACCATGCTCGATCTGTCGACCAAGGACACGATCAGCGTGAAGGCGATCGTGAGCCAGCCGCTCCACCAGCCGATCCTGATCGGCGTGCTGATCGGCATCGCCACGTCCGCGATCAGCGATGCGGCCGGCTGGTTCGTGGTGCCGAGCTACATCTACGATCCGATCAACATTGTGGGCGGATCGTCCGTGCCGCTGATCCTGATGGCGTTCGGCATGTCGCTGCGCAACTCGAAACCGTTCGGTGAGGGCGCCGATTACGTAGCCACGATCACGGCGGCCCTGCTCAAGAACGCGGTCATGCCAATCGTCGCGTTCCTGCTCGCCTACTTCCTCATGGGCTTCCGCGGCGCCGATCTCTACGCGTGCGTGGTGCTCGCCGCCCTGCCGACCGCGCAGAACGTGTACAACTACGCCTCGCGCTACGAAGTGGGCATGCGACTGGCGCGCGACGGCATTCTGGTGAGCACGCTGTCGTCGCCGCTGTTCATCTTCGTGATCGCGTGGCTGCTGGGGTGATGTGCTCAGGATGACGATGTGCAGCCCCCTCGTCATCCTGAGCGAAGCCCGATAGGGCGAAGTCGAAGGATCCTTAACGTTCCCGCACCAATGGCCAGTGCGTAATGACGAAGGATCCTTCGGCTGCGCGCTCTGCGCTCCGCTCAGGATGACGGTATGGGTCTTTCCCCGTCTAACCAGTATCAACGTCATCCTGAGCGAAGCTGAAGGATCCTTCGTCATCGCGCACTGAGTCGCGGCTCCGCTCAGGATGACGTTGAGACTCGCCTTCGGCCCTGCAATTAGGGACTCGTCCTTCGGATGAGACTCAATTCGACCCTCGCCGCCGTGGTGGCGGCTCGGGCTTCGCCTACCGGCAGTCCACCGGACTGCCGGCTTTACGGCTCAGCCACGCGACCCATTCGCATAGAACCGGGCCAGCGTCTCGCGCTTGTAGTCGTCGAAGTAGCCGCCGTCGATCGACGCGCGGATCTCGTCGAGCAGGCGCACAAAGAACCGCTCGTTGTGGATCGTGGCCAGCGTGAAGCCGTTGTATTCGCGGGCGCGCAGCAGGTGATCCACGTAGGATCGCGAGTAGTGGCGGCACGTGTAGCAGTCGCAATCGGCCTCGATGGGGGAGAAGTCGTTCTTGAACTGCGCGCGCTTGATGTTCCATCGGCCGTCGCGCGTGAATACCGCGCCGTTGCGGGCGCACCGGGCGGGGGCCACGCAATCGAACGTGTCGCCGCCGTTCTCCACCGCGGCGAAGATGTCGTCCACGGCCGCGATGCCCAGTACGTGACGCGGGCGGTCCTCCGGCATCTCGTCGCAGATCCACGCACAGGTCTGTCCCAGGATGCGCTTTTCGATCGCGCCGCCGATGCCCACGCCGTCGAAGTCGAGCGAGGCGATCTGCGAGGCCGCGCGCCGGCGCAGATCCTCGTAGTTCGCGCCCTGCACCACGCCGAACAGCGCCTGATACGGCTTGCCAAGGCGCGCTTCGGTGAGCCGCTGGTGCTCCGCCACGCAGCGACGCGCCCATCGGAACGTGCGCTCCACGGACTCCTCCTGGTACGACCGCGTGTTCATGAGCGTGGTCAGTTCGTCGAAGGCGAACATGATGTCCGCGCCGAGCTTGTGCTGGATGCCCATCGAGATCTCCGCGGAGAAGCGGTGCTCGTCGCCGTTGAGGGGCGACTTGAAGGTCACGCCGTCCTCGTCCACGAATGCGAGGCGCTGCTTGCCTTCGGCGATCACATCGTCGGACTTGAGCCCGGTCACGTCCATGGCGAGCGTCTTCTTGAAGCCGGCGCCGAGCGAGAGCACCTGAAAGCCGCCGGAATCGGTGTAGGTGGGGCCGTCCCAGTTCATGTAGCGCGCGAGTCCGCCGGCCAGATCGAGCGTGTCCTCGCCCGGGCGCTCGAACAGGTGGAAGGCGTTGGCGAGCAGGCATTGCGCGCCCAACTCCTTCATCTGCTCGGGCAGCACGCCCTTCATGGCGGCCTGCGTGCCCACGGGGACGAACGCGGGGGTTCTGATGTCTCCATGCGGGGTGTGGATGATGCCGGTGCGGCCGTAGCGCGCGCCGTCGCGGCCCAGTCCGTCGGCGGTGTTGGGCAGTCGCGTGATGGTCTCGAAGGAGAAGGCGCTGCGATCGCCGGGCTTGCCCGGTTCGGCGCCGCGGGGGTGTTCCAGTAATGACGTCATGGCTCCACTGTAGCGGGCCGGGCGGGTTGGCGGGCCGATCGTTCCGGGCTGTCATTCTCCGCCATCCCATCCACGGAACTCGAATTTCTGAATCCGACTGGCTGAATTCCAACGGTCTGGATTGGAAATTCGAGTTCCGTGGATGGGCGGGGCCCAGAACTGGGCAGATCCGGGCATGGCATGTGCAGACTGGGCAAAGTAGGACGCCATTTTGGCAAACTGGGCAGATCTGGTCGGGAACCGGCCGATTTGGGGGTCCAGATGACTGGATCTGCCCAGTTTGCGAATCGGAGCGAATCGGAGAGCCCGATCTGCCCAGTTGTGCCGTCGACTGGGCGGATCCGGGCGGATCCGGGCGTGTGGTCGTCCGCCTGCCGGCTCCGAGGACGTCCCATCTTCCGATTCCTCCATCCGCCGCCGATATTCGCGAAACTGACGGAAGATTCCACAGCCCCTTTCAAAGAACATTCAGGAAACTTCCAGAGCAAGTGCCTTTACTCTTAGGTAGCGGTTCGCGGAGGCGATGCCGGGAATGGCAACCAAAGCGATCAGGAATTTAAGGAGCACAATATGGCTGACGATCAGCAGAAGCCCTGGTTGACGCCGCAGGGCGATTCGACTTCGGACTCGAACGATGCGAACACCAAGAACGAAACCCATGAGAACGAGCAGCCCACCCAGACGCTGCCCGCGCCGGCATCCGCGGTGAACGAGGATCAGCCGACCACGCAGTTGCCGCCCACTCCGGCCGTGCCGCAGTTTGGCGCCCCGGCTCCGGCAGCGCCCGCCGAGCCCGCTGCGTCGTCCGCGTCGTCCGCCGCCCCGGCGACCCCCGCCACGCCGCAACAGCCCGTCGCCCCGACGGCGCCGGCCGCCCAGCCCGGTCAGCCCGCGTATGGCCAGAGGATGCCCCAGGGCCCGTTCAACCCATATCCCTTCGGTGCGCCGGAACCGGAAAAGCCCAAGCAGGACAACGCCTCGCACCAGGGCTTTGCGGGATTCAACCCGTTCGGCGCGCAGAACACGAATGCGCAGAATTCGAACACCCCGAACGGCCCGCAGAATCCGAACGCCCAGAATGTCCCGCAGAACGGCCCGGTGCCCCCGCAGGCCCCGAACGGCCCGTACCTGCCCGGCATGGCCGGCCAGCCTTTGCCTCAGGGCCCGCAGAACGGCCGCGGCGGCAAGGGCTCCACCACCACGATCCTGACGGCGGTCATCGCGGCTTTGGTCGCCGCGGCCCTGATGCTCGGCCTCGGCTGGGCGGGCATCACCAGTGGCTTCATCAGCGTGCCGACGTCGTCCAACCTCAACAGCGTTGGCTCCAAGACCGGCTCCGGCTCCGCCACGGCGACCACCGGAGAGGCGCCCGACTGGAAGACCATCGCGTCCAACGTGTCCTCCTCGGTGGTGTCCATCACCACCACGATCTCCAACGGCACCGGCAAGGGCTCCGGCGCGATCATCGACACCGACGGCCACATCGTGACCAACAACCACGTGGTCGAGGGCGCGCAGAAGATCACGGTCACGCTGTCCAACGGCAACCTGTACAGCGCGCAGATCGTGGGCACGGACACCACCACCGACCTCGCGGTCATCAAGCTGGACAATCCGCCGAGCGACCTCAAGGCCGTGACCTTCGCCGACTCCGATGAGCTGGCCGTGGGCGAGGACGTGATGGCGATCGGCAACCCGCTCGGCTACGAGAACACCGCGACCACCGGCATCGTCTCCGCGCTCAACCGCCCGGTGACCGTGACCGACAGCGAGACCAATTCGGACATCGTGACGAACGCCGTGCAGATCGACGCGGCCATCAACCCCGGCAACTCCGGTGGCCCGACGTTCAACGCGGCCGGCCAGGTGATCGGCATCAACTCGTCGATCGCCTCCACCGCCACCTCCAGCTCGTCCGCCGGCTCGATCGGCATCGGCTTCGCGATCCCCGCGAACCTGGTCAAGCGCGTGGCCGATGAGATCGTCAAGAACGGCAAGGTCCAGCACGTGGCCCTGGGCGTGCAGGTGAAGACCGGCACCGCCACCGCCGATGGCGTGACCCGCGCCGGCGCCACCATCGATTCCGTCTCCAACGCCTCCGGTCCGGCCGCCAAGGCGGGCATCAAGGCCGGCGACGTGATCGTGGGCTACAACGACAACACCGTGTCCGACGTCTACTCGCTGCTCGGCTACGTCCGCGCCTCCGCGCTGGGCGACACCGCCAAGATCACGCTGGTGCGCGATGGCAAGACGCTCGACGTGACCGTGACGCTCGATCAGGAGGAGACCACGGTGAACGGCTCCAGCAGCTCGAACTCGAACAATGGCTCGAACGGCTCCGGCAATGGCAACAGCCAGAACAACGGCAACAACGGCAATGGCTATGGCAACTCCGGCAACGGCAACTCGGGTAACGGCTACGGCGATAACGGTGGCCTGAGCGATCCGTTCGGTCAGCTGTTCGGCTTCGGCAACTCCGGAAATTCCGGCAACTGATTCGAACGGTGCAAGCCGCATGGTTCGGCGCGGGGCAGTGCATGACTGATTCCGCGCCGAGCCGGTGAATCCGAAGGCGGTCGGTCCCTTTGCAGGGCCGGCCGCCTTTTGCGTTGGAGTGGGCTCGATGGTGCGGTGCGCTTCTCCCGCCGTCATCCTGAGCGAAGCGAAGGATCTTTAACTTCCCGCACCAATCGGAAGCCTTGATTTGGTGAAAAATGCCAAGGATCCTTCGACTTCGCGCTGTGCGCTGCGCTCAGGATGACGGATTGCCGGATGGTCGTATCCGTGACGGGGCGTGTGACCCGGGGTGTGTTGTGACATGGGGTGTGACGCGGTGTGTGGTGTGACGTGGGGTGGGGTCCGAAAACCCTTGGAATTCCGCCATTTTGAGTCCCGTGTGACACGGGGTGGGCACGCCAGGTCACACGCCATGTCACAAACACACCATGTCACGCCCCAAGTCACGCTCCTCGTCACGCCCCTCGTCGCAGCAGCCCGAGTTGCGAAATCGTATGGCCGATCACCGTGCTCCGTCGCACCTCGTCGTGCCCCATCCACTCAAAGGGAGCCTCAAAGTCCCATCCCACCCAAGGCAACATCATGCAATTGCATGGTGTTGCCCCGCAGGAAGCCCGTTGTGACCGTGATCACATTTTGATCGTTTCAGGTATTGCAAATCATCGAAAACCGCAGAAAATCAGCGCGATCATGCTCGGTACGCAATCAAGCCCGTCGGCCTCGCGTGCCGGCAGCGTCCTCTATCACCAATAAGTAAAAGGATTTACGCGCCCGGATCGTCATTCTGACTCGTTTCAGAGTCCTAAGCTATGGAGCGGGCCGCTGAGGGGCGGCCGGCGAACTGAAACGGTTCGCAAGCGATCTGGAACGCACTGAAAAGAGGAAGCAATGCGGCAATCCGGCAATGGCGACGGCGCGAACGTCGACCTGACCAAGCGGTGGGTGTACACCCCGCGCCCGATCAACGTCAAGCGCGGTCTGATGTACGGCATGATGGACCTGATGGGCGGCGGCTGGAACAACATCGTCTCCGGCGTCATCTTCGCCTATCTCACACTCGCGCAGGGCTTTAACCCCGCGCTCGCGGGCACGATCGCCGCGGCCGGGCGCATCGTCGACTGCGTGTGGAATCTGGTGCTGGGCCAGATCACCGACGAGTTCTACCGCACCCGCCTGGGCAAGCTGTTCGGCCGCCGCCACTTCTTCATCCTCATCGGCGGCGTGATGTTCCTGGCGGTCTTCCCGCTGTTCTGGATTAACGTGCAGGGCGCGGACGGCCAGCCGAACTTCTGGTACTACCTTGTGGTGTACGTGGCGATGGAGATGATCATCGCCATGATGCTCGTGCCGTGGGAGTGCCTGCCCACCGAGATGACCCGAGACTACCGCGAGCGCACGGTCCTGTCCGGCTCGCGCATGATCATCTCCGCCACCGGCACGGCCATGGTCTTCCTGATCCTCGCCGCGCTCAAGCAGGCCAACAACCCCAACGCCTACCTGATCGCCGGCGTCGCGTGGACCATCCTGTTCGTGGTCGCGATCTTCGTCACCTACCGCGGCACCTGGGAGCGCCCGCTCACCCCGGAGTTCCTGACCGAGCTCGATGCCCGCCCGAGCCTGTCCACGCTCGAATTCCTGAAACTGTCGATCCGCGGCTACCGCGACACCTTCCGCAACAAGGCGTTCCGCGTGCATCTGGGCGTCTACCTGCTGTCCTTCACTGGCAAGGACTTCTACTCCACGCTGCTGCCCACGTTCATCGTGTGCTGCGTGTACGGCAGCCAGGAGAGCTGGGCGTGGACGTTCCAGGCGCTGTCGATCGTCGGCATCCTCGTGACGATCGGCGCCGTGCCGCTCATGGTGTCGCACGGCCCGCGCTACCTGTTCCGCCTGTCGTACTGGCTGGTCATCGTCTCCATGGTCGGCTACGGCGTGACCTGGCTGCTCAGGCTCGATTCCCCGTTCGCGATCCTGCTGGTCGTCTCGCTGGTCTACCAGTGCGGCCGCGCGCTGCTCGAGTTCACCCCGTGGAACCTGTTCCCGTTCATGGCCGATGTGGACTACATCATGACCCGCGCCGATCGCACCGGCCTGTACGCCTCCGTAATGACCTTCTTCCGCAAGTCCACGGGCGCGATCGCCACTTGGGCCGCCGGCCTGCTGCTCGCGTTCACCGGCTACGACGCCAAGGCCATGAAGAACTACGGCACCACGCCGGACGACGTGCGCATGGGCATCGGCCTGGTGTTCCTGATCGGCACGCTGGTGTTCATCGTGGCGGCGCTGGTCCTGTCCCGCATGGTGTTCCTGAACCGCGAGACCCATCAGGTGCTCAAGGACGAGATCGAGCGTCTGGAGGCCGGCGGATCCAAGGCCGATGTGACGCCGGAGGCCCGCAAGGTGTGCGAGGAGCTCACCGGTCATCCGTACGAGAGCCTCTGGCCGGCCAAGCCCGAGATGTAGGCGTGTGACGGGTCCCTTCATCGCGTTGACCCGTGATCCTGCCCAAGCCCCCGTGGCGCGCCGATTGGCGTTGTTCGCGGGGGCTTGTTATATTGGGGGCGAATCTTTACGCCGTGTATCGAGGCGGGGATGCCGAGCTGTTCGCCGGCCAGTGGCTGGGCGGGTGGTTCAAGGTCTTCCGCAGCGATGGGTTTAACAAGGCGTGACAGGCAATTAGCCGGTCGCGCGTTGTAAGCGACCGTGGGACTTGTGGTGGCTTGTGCCGCCTGTGGTCGCGCGGTTGCGGCCCGTGCGGACGGCCCGGATACCAGCGTAAGGAGTTTCCCATGCGCGCCTCGATTGGCACAATCGTCGGCAAGACCGTCGAAATCTGCAAACTTGTACCCCTACTGCCCGTGGTGGTGGCCGCGGCGGTGCCGCTTGCCATGCTGTGGGATTGGCGGCCGTGGGGAGCCGCGGCACCGTGGGGCCAGTTGGGCCTGTGGGGGATGTCCCCCAACCCGAGCATGGGGCAGTGGGTGGTGATCGTGCTGGTGGTGTACACGGTGGTGGACACCCTGTTGGGCATGATCGACGATCTGCGCCATGGCCAGGTGGGCATCGATCTGCTGGCGATCATGGCGATCCTGTCCACGCTGTGTGTGGGAGAGTACTGGGCGGCCTGGGCGGTCACGCTGATGATCGCGTCGGGCGAGGCGATCGAGGGGTATGCGCAGTCCGCCGCGGAAGGCAGCCTGACCGCGCTGATGCAGGCCGCGCCGCGGGTGGCTCATGTGGTCGCACTGCCGGGCGTGGGGGCGGGCGCAGGCGTGAGCGCGGCAGCGGGCGGCAGCGCGGCGGAGAATCGGGCGGATCGCGGTGAAGGGGATGAGCAGGGCTTCCGTCATGTGATGGCTGGGGCGGCCGGGTCGTTGGCTCGGCCGGCTGGGTTTGCGTTTGACCCGGATGGATCAGGGGGCGCGGCCGCATCCGGCGCGAATCATTTCCGCACCGTGCCCGTGGAGGACGTGGCTGTCGGCGATGCGCTCGTGGTGCTGCCCGGCGAAACGGTGCCCGTCGACGGCACGCTGCTGAGCGGATCGGCCACGCTCGACCTGTCGAACATCAACGGCGAGCCCCTGCCCCGCGAGGTCTTCGCCGGTGCGCGCGTGATGTCCGGCGCGATCAACGGATCGACCACACTGACCATGCGCGCGGCCAAGCCCGCCGCCGAATCGCAGTACCAGCACATCCTCGAACTCGTTGCCGGGGCCAGGGAATCGAGGCCGGCCGTGGTGAAAACCGCCGACCGGCTGGCCGTGCCCTTCACCGTGCTGTCCTTGATCATCGCCGGTCTGGCGTGGTGGTTCGCCGGCACGCCGACCCGGTTCGCGCAGGTGCTCGTGCTCGCCACGCCGTGCCCGCTGCTGATCGCCGCGCCCGTGGCGTATGTGGCCGGCACCGGGCGGCTCGCTAAGACCGGCGTGCTCATCAAGACGCAGGACGTGCTCGAGAGGCTGGGGCGCGTGACGCACGTGTTCTTCGACAAGACCGGCACGCTTACCGTCAAGCAGCCGCAGGTCGTGCGCGTGGAGATGCTGCCGGGCGCCCCTACCCAGCTCGATGGGGACCATGTGCTCATGCTGGCCGGCGTGGTGGAGGGCTACTCCGTGCACATTCTGTCCAAGGGCATCGCGAAGGCCGGCGCCCAGGCCATGGGCCGTCTGCGCGAGCGGTTCGACGACGGGCGGCGCGCGTGCCCGGAATTCGTGGCGGGCGACGGGCGGTTCGGAACCGGTGACGCCTCCGGGATCGACGGGCTGTCCCTGCGCGACTACCCGGTGGTCCGGAACATCCATGAGGAGTCTGGGCATGGCGTGGCCGGCGAGGTGAATGGGCATGACGTGCGCGTGGGCAGGCTCTCGTTCGCCAATGCGGCGGCCGACGGGTTCCAGCCGGTCGCGGGTGCGGCTGCGGCTGCGGCCGGTGCGACGGACCCCAGCCGCTCCAACGCGGCCATCCGCACCCGCTTCGGCATGCTGCAGCCGGACGAGATGGCGTCCTACGTGTCCGTGGATGGCGTGCTTGTCGCCCGCATTGTGCTGCGCGATGTGCCGCGCGCCGACGCCAAGGCCGCGGTCGGGCGCCTGCGCGCGCTCGGCGTGCGCGCGGTCACCATGCTCACCGGCGACAAGAAGGCCTCCGCCAAAGTCATCGCCGGGGAAGTGGGGATCGACGACGTGCGCGCCGAGCTGTTCCCGGAGGATAAGGTCGAGGCGGTCCGCGCGGCTGGCGGCGAGCCGGGACCTCGCGGTGCCCGCAATTCCCGCGCGGTGACCATGATGGTCGGCGACGGCGTGAATGACGCCCCTGTCCTGGCCGCGGCCGACCTCGGCGTGGCCATGACCGACGGCACATCCACGGCCGCCTCCGAGTCCGCGCAGATCGTGATCATGAACGACAGCATCTCCGCCGTGCCGCAGTCCATCGCCATCGCACGCCGAACCCGCCGCGTGATGCTGCAGGCGGTGCTGCTCGGTCTGGCGCTCGCGGTCGTGGGCATGGTCGCGGCGGCCTTCGACATCATTCCGGTGGTCGTGGGCGCGTTCCTGCAGGAGGGCATCGACGTGGTGAGCATCCTGTGGGCGCTGACCGCCGTCCTCGACCGGGACTGAGCGCCGGTGCTCGGCACTGAGAGCCGGGCTGGTAGCCCGAGCCGACTCGGGGCGGGCTATATAGCAAAGTGGGGGCGGATTTCGCCGGTTGCACAGCGCTATACATCAAAGTGGGGGCGCCTGCACGCGCCAAAACGCGCCGAAACCATGTGGAAGCATGGCGATTTCCGCGAAATTCCGTGGACCTCGACGCCTGGGACCCACTGCGGGACGCCCCCACTTTGATGTATAGCATTCTGCACATGCCGAAATCCGCCCCCACTTCGGCGAATAGCCAGCGTGGGGCCAGCGCGTGGCCGGCGAGTGACTGGCGCGTGGCTGGCTGTGGACAATAAGTCGCCAATAAGCCGCCGGTAAGTCGCCAGCCCCAACCGTCAAATCCGCCCCAGATGCGCGGATATCCTCCCCGCGGCGGACAGGTCAGGCCCCGAGAACCCTGTGGCCAACCCCTTCCCCGATCCGCCGGGTTGCGATAGGCTGTGATCTGTGACTGAATCTTCGAATACTGCTGAAAACATCGCGAATGAGCTCCGCATCGCCGTCATTGGCGCCGGTCCCGCCGGTGTGTACTCCTCCGACATCTTCCTGCGCCAGCTGAGGAAGCTGGGCGAGGGCCTGGGCCTTGGCACGCAGGCCCGCATCGACCTGTTCGAAAAGCTGCCGGTGCCCTTCGGCCTGGTCCGCTACGGCGTGGCCCCCGACCACCCCTCCATCAAGTTCATCGCCGACGCCCTCGAGAAGACGCTCGACAACCCGGACATCCACCTCTACTGCGACGTGGAGTTCGGCAAGGACGTGACCCTCGAGGACCTCCTCGCCCGCTACGACGCCGTGCTGTTCGCCACCGGCGCCGTCAAGGATAAGCCACTGCGCATCCCCGGCGCGGACCTCGAAGGCGTGTACGGCGCCGCCAAGTTCGTCGAATGGTACGACGGCTACCCCACGGGCGCCCGCGAGTGGCCGCTCACCGCCGAGAAGGTGGCCGTGATCGGCGGCGGCAACGTGGCCATGGATGTGGCCCGCGAGCTCATGCGCAACGCGGACGACCTGAAGGCCAAGACCGACATCCCAGACAACGTGTACGCCGGCATCCAGGCCAACAAGGCCAAGGAGCTCCACCTGTTCATCCGCCGCGGCGTGGCCCAGGCCAAGTTCAGCGTGCAGGAGCTGCGCGAGATGGAGAAGCTGCCGGGCGTGCAGCTCATCATCAACGAGGACGACTTCGAACTGGACGACGACACCATCGAGGTGGCCCAGAAGGACAAGCTCACCCGCCAGATGGTGGAGGAGCTGTACACCATCCGCGAAATGGCCGAGGACATGGAGGACGACGGCGACGTCGACTTCGAGGGCAACCCCGCGGACCGCAAGTACTACGTGCACTTCAACTCCGCGCCCACCGAGATCCTGGGCGAGGACGGCAAGGTGACCGCGATCCGCGTGGAGCGCACCGAAACCGGCGCCGACGGCAAGATGCACCGCGCCGGCGAGTTCACCGACTACCCGGTCGAGGCCGTGTACCACGCGATCGGCTACCAGCCCGCCGAGGCCCCCGGCATCGCCTACGACGCCAAGGGCGCGCATCTGGCAAACGCGAACGGCGACGGCCGCATCACCACCGAGCCGGATGGCGGCGAGATCCGCGAGCGTCTGTACGCCACCGGTTGGGCCAAGCGCGGCCCGGTGGGCCTGATCGGCTCCACCAAGTCCGACGCGCTCGCGATCGTGACGAACATGCTCGAGGATCTGGCCAAGGCCGCTGAGGGTGGCCGCGTGGCGCCCGATCGCGATCCGGAGTCCATTGACCGCCTGCTGGAAGGCCGTGGCATCCGGCCGATCGACTTCGCCGGCTGGAAGAAGGTCGACGCCTTCGAGCGCGCCGAGGGCGCCAAGGAGGGCCGCGAGCACAAGAAGGTGATCGAGCCCGCCCAGATGCGCGAGCTCGCCCACGCCTGATCGTGCCGTCATCCTAGGGGTGGCGGATGGCCCTCCCGTCATCCTGAGGGAGGCGGATGGCTCTCCCGTCATCCTGAGCGAAGCCCGAAGGGCCGAGTCGAAGGATCCTTAGCCTTGTGCATTGTGACTTTGTGTGAGGTGATAAAGGATCCTTCGACTGCGCGCTGCGCGCTCCGCTCAGGATGACAGCTTTCGTCATCCTGAGCGAAGAGGGACCTCGCCCCAAGGCATCCCTAGGCAACGCCCAGAAAAATCACAGCGTCGTTCCGTAGTCTGGGGAATATGAATGGGCAGACAGGGCAGTTGCGCGTGCACGGCCACTTCAACGGGCTGAAGACCACGCTGTTATTCGGGCTGATGTGGGCCATCATCATGCTGATCTGGTGGGCCACGGGCGGCAGCCGCGGCACGCTCGGCGTGTACATCCTCATCGGCCTCGGCACCACGTTCATGTCCTACTGGTTCTCCGACCGCATCGCCATCGCCTCCATGGGCGCCCGCGAGGTCTCCGAGGCCCAGGCCCCCGAACTCTACCGGATCGTGCGCGAACTGTCCGCGCGGGCCGGCCGCCCCATGCCGCGCATCTACGTCGCGCCCACCATGAGCCCCAACGCCTTCGCCACCGGCCGCAACGAGCATCACGCGGCCGTCTGCTGCACGCAGGGCATCCTCCAGCTGCTCAACGAGCGCGAACTGCGCGGCGTGCTGGGCCACGAGCTCATGCACGTTTACAACCGGGACATCCTCACCTCCGCGGTGGCCTCCGCCATGGCCACTGTGATCACCTATCTGGGCTACTCGCTCATGTACTTCGGCGGCGGCTCGCGCGACGATCGCGAGGGCAACGGCGGCGGATTGGGGCTGATCGGCGTGCTGGCCAGCGCGATCCTGGCCCCGATCGGCGCCTCGCTCATCCAGATGGCGATCAGCCGCACCCGCGAATTCGACGCCGACGAGGACGGCAGCCGCCTCACGGGCGACCCGATGGCCCTCGCATCCGCGCTCAACAAGATCGAAACCGGCATCGGCATGGCCCCGATGCGACAGACCGCCGGCACCCAGTCGGCCGCGGCCATGATGATCGCCAACCCGTTCCGTGACGGCGGATTCAGCCGACTGTTTTCCACACACCCGCCCACCTCCGAGCGCATCGCGCGCCTCATGCAGATGAGCCAGGAGATGTCCTCCGCCACGCAGATTCCCTATCAGTGAGGCTCGCCGACTGACAAGTGAGCTCCGAAGACTGGCGGCGGGGCGGCTTGGTGCCGGTTCCCCGCCGGCTGGCGGGGCGGCCCGGGGCGCCGATTCTCGGTCGCGGCCCGGCCAGTGGGCGACGTCACTTGCGGTAGTACTGCGCCTGCGCTTGCCAGAGCTGCCGGTACTTGCCCGCGGTCTCGCGAACCAGCTCATCGTGCGTGCCGGTCTGCACGATCCGCCCGCGGTCGAACACGGCGATCTCGTCGCAGAACCGGCATGAGGACAGGCGGTGGCTGATGTACACGGCGGTCCGATCGGTGGCGATCCGGTCGAACCGGGCGTAGATGGCCGCCTCCGCGACCGGGTCCAAGGCGGCGGTCGGCTCGTCGAGCACGATGAACGGGGCGTCGCGGTACAGGGCGCGGGCGATGGCGATCTTCTGCGCCTCCCCGCCGGACACGTCCACCCCGTGTTCGTCGAGCTCGCGGTACAGGGGCGTGTTGAGTCCCTCGGGCAAGTCGGTAATCCGGTCGGCCAGATCGGCACGCTCCAGGCAGTCGCGCACGAGTGCGGGATCGTAGTGCGCGCTCGCTGCCACGTTCTGGTCCAGCGGCAGGGCGAGGAGGCGGAAATCCTGGAAGACCACTGAGAACAGGCGCATGTATTCGTCGTACCGATATTTGCGGATGTCGATGCCGTTGAGCAGAATCCGGCCCTCGGTCGGGTCGTAGAGACGGGCGAGGAGCTTGATGAACGTGGTCTTGCCGGACCCGTTCTCGCCCACCACCGCGAGCCGGCCGCCGATGCGGAACCTGAGGTTGACGTGGCGCAGGGCCCATGTGCCGGTCGGGGCGCCGGGGTATCGGAAGGACACGTCGCGGAATTCCACGTCATACTGGCGGTCCGTGCGCTTCTCCGTGGTCAGGCTGCCCTGGTACATCGTGTTCGGCGTGTCCAGAAAATCGAACAGCCGCCGCAGGAACGGCCCGTTCGCCTTGACCTGCACGCCCATCTCGAACAGTTTCGAGACGCCGGCGAACATGGTGGTGATCGCGCCCACGTATTGGGTGACGGCTCCCACGCCGAACGCCCCGCCCAGGGCCTTGAGGCACACGTAGGTGTAGGCCACGCCGGTGATGAGCGATGCGCATGCCGCGCCCGCGCCGAGCAGCGGGGCCATGCGCCGGTACAGGACGCGGCCGAACGGCCCGTTCAGATCCCACGGCTCGTTGGCCTTCTGGAACGGCAGCGCCACCTCCTCGTACTGACGGTAGATGCGCAGGTCCAGCGCGCGTTTGGCGTCCTGGTACAGGTAGCTGAAGAACCGGAACACGCGGTTGCCGAATCGGCCCTCCTTGTCCAGCACATCCCAGTATCGTTCGCCGCGTTCGGCCAGAAGCGTCGAAGCCAGCACGATCGCCACGATCAATCCGATGGCCACCGCGCCCAGCCACGGGCTGTTGAGCGCCGTGAGCCAGCCCGCGCCCGCGGAATCCGGCACCGGCGTGGTGAACAGAGTGACCGAAAGCCCGATGCCGCCGAACACCCGGAACACCGCGGGCATGGAGGTCTGATAGATCCACAGCGCGGTGCGCTGCCCGCGGCCGGTGAAATGATCGGTCTGCTGGATGCGCGCGGTGGCGTCGCTCGTATGCGCGTCGTCCACGAGCGGATAGTCCATGGTGAGCAGTTTGTCCGGGATCGTCTGGTATCCGGCGGGTTCGATCACGCCGTTTTCCGCATTCGCCCAGTGCTTGGCGGCGGCGGATGCCAGTCCCAGCGCCAGTCCGACCGCGAGGGTCAGCAGCACCCACATGCGCAGACGGTCCAGGTCGCGCGCTCCGGCGAGCTCGTCGATCAGCCGCGCGGACAGCCAGATCGTCGCATAGGGGAACGCAGCGTCGAACAGGGCGCTGATGGTGATGGCGGCGAACCAGCCGGGCCGGTACCGCCAATACAGGCCCAGGGCGCGTAGATTGAGCCGCCATGCCTCGCGGAGCGTTGTGGGCTTGCTGGCTTCGTCCGTGTATTCCTTGGTCGCGGTTTGCGTGTCTGCGTTCATCGCCGTGCTCCTTCCTGCGGATGCTGCGTCGCACCGCCCGTGTCCGTGTGTGGTTTTGCCGTGGGTTTGTCCCGGTAGTACTTGCTTTGCGTGCCGAACAGCCGGGCGTACTCGCCGCCCGCGGACAGAAGCTGCTCGTGCGTGCCCTGTTCTGCGATCCGCCCGTCCGCGAGCAGCACGATCCGGTCGCAGAACCGGGTGGAGGCCAGCCGGTGCGAGATGAACACCGATGTGCGTCCCTTGGTCATGCGCGCGTAATGCCGGTAGATGTCGTCCTCCGCGATCGGGTCCAGCGCGGCGGTCGGCTCGTCGAGCACGAGGATCGGCGCGTCGCGGTACAGGGCGCGGGCGAGCATGAGCCGCTGTATCTGCCCGCCGGACAGTTCCACCCCATCCTCGTACACCTCGCGTCCCAGATGCGCGTCCATCCCTCCCGGCAGACCCGCCACCAGTTCCGCGAGTCCCGATCGTTCCAGACAGTCGACCACGCGGGTCCGGTCCGCGTCCGCGACCGTTTGCGCCACGTTCTGCGCGATCGTGGAGTCCAGGACGCTGAAATCCTGGAACACAGCGGCGAACAGCCGGTAGTAGTCGCGCCGATCGTACTGGCGGATGTCGATCCCGTCGAGCGTGACACGGCCCGCATCCGGGTCGAGGAACCCGCAGACAAGCTTGACGAGCGTGGTCTTGCCCGCCCCGTTGAGACCCACTAGGGCGAGCCGCTCGCCAGCGTGGATGGTGAGGGTCACATCGTGCAGGGTGTCCCGATCGGCACCGGGATAGCGGTAGGAGACGTGTTCCAGACCGATCCGGTACACGTGCCCCGGGATGCGATCGAGCCGCCGGCCGGTCCCGAGATTGAAGGGTTCGGGCCAGTCGAGGAATTCGCGGATCTGCGCGATGTCCTGGCTTTCCTTGCCGAGTTCCGTGAACTGGTCGAGGATGCCGGTGATCCACGCGCCGAATCCGGTCACGGCGGTGAAATACAGCAGGAACCGGGAGGCGGGCAGGCCTTGGTCCAGGGTCAGCCAGATCAGGTAGGCGTACGCCACGCCGTTGCGCAGAAGCATGAGGGCCGCGTCGATCACGTTCGCCCACATGGCGTTGGCCTCGCGCCTGGCGTAGAACCCCGCCAGCGCCCGCAGCGCTTCGGCCCGCAATTCCATGATCCACGGGCGCAGATTGAACATGCGGATATCCTTCGCATACTCCCGCTTGTTGCCCAGATCGTTGAGGTATTCGAACCGCTTGATGGTCGCCTGCTCCTGGGCGCGATGCCGGAATCCCCACCCGTTGATGCGCTTGCCGGGCAGGTACCCGGCCACGGCGGTCAGGATCACCACCCCCATCAGCCACGGGCTCAGCCCGCCCAGCACCGCCGCATAGGCCGCGAATCCGATCACATTGGTGAGGATCTCGGTCCACGTGCTCCAAATCCTTTCGGTGGGCGCCCAGTTGCTGTTGCACGCATCGCTGCATTTGCGCTCCGCCGCGCGGAACGCGGGGTCCAGCGTGTTGACGTACGACGTGCCCGCCACCTTGCGCCCGATGCTCCACAGCAGTTCGTCGCGCACGGACGTGCGATCGAACACCTTGCACGTGTCGAGATACTCGTGCACCCCGTGCAGCGCCGCAAGCACGGCCGTGAATCCCGCGATCGCGAGCAGCGTGCCGCCCGCCGTCGCATGCGTTTCGATGCGATGCAGGATCATCGGCGCGATGAACAGTTCCGTGATCGTCATGCCCGCTGCGGCCACCGCCATGGCCGTGACCGCGAAGGGAACGCCGCGCGCCACCCGCCATGCGATGGACAGCATGAACCGGGTATTGCTCCACATGCCGTACCGCAGTTTGCCGCCGCGTTTGGTCGTGCTGCGCGCGCTTGCATCGGGTCCATTCACGCCTTGTCCGCCCGCTTGCCCGCCCGTGCCGGCGCTTTGGTCATCGTGGTCTTCCGTGCTGCCGTGGGTTGCCATGGCCGCCTCCTTTCCGCGTTGAGTCCGTTCTAACGCGGAAAGGAGGGACGCGCCGGCCGATGGGGACGAAACGCGCGAATTCGGGGACGAATCGCATGGATTGCGCGGTGGGGCGGTCCAATCGGCGTGTCGGGCTGCCGCCGTCGCGTCACGCCTGTGGCAGCAGAATCTCCGTGGTGAACGCGCCGGATTCCGAGTTCCGGCTCAGATACCCGCCCGCATCCTCCACGATCCGATCGATGTGCACCAGCCCGAAGCCGTGGCCTTCCCCCTTCTTGGTGGTGGGGAACAGCCCGCCCTTCTTGCGCCGCTTGCCTGCTGGCGCCGCATTGGTGAACGAGATGTACAGTTGCGGGCCCTTCATGTCCATGTACACGCGGATCATCCGCTCGGATTCGGGCAGCGCCTCGTTCGCCTCGATCGCATTGTCGAACAGGTTGCCCAGCACGCAGCACAGGTCCAGCTCGGAGATCCTCAGCTTGATGGGGATGCGGGCGTCCACGCGCGCGTCGATGCCATGCGCCTTCGCCAGCGACACCTTGCTGTTGAGGATCGCGTCGGCCATGGCGTTGCCGGATTTGATGGGTGTGTCCAGCTCCTTCAGCTCGGCGTCGAGCCCGTCCAGATAGCTGCGGATCGCGGCGATGTCGCCGTTCGCCGCCAGTACCTTGAGCGTCTGGATGTGATTGCGGTAGTCGTGCCGCCAGATGCGCATCTGCCGGTACATGTTCTCCACTTCGCGGTAGTGCGTGTCCACCAGTTCGCGCTGGTATGCGGCCAGCGCCTTGCTGGCCCGGCTGCGGCCGAAGAATCGTGGAAGCTTCATGGCGGTGCCCTCACGTCCTTTCGATGATCGCCCGGTTGAGCGGCTCGTATGCGCCTCGAGGCAGGCGCAGCGCCTCCCCGTCCGTCAATTCCACGGCGGTTCGCGTGACCCGGCGGATCCGTCGCAGGCTCACGATCAACCCCCGCCCGGCGCGGAAGAACTCCGGCCCCAGCTCGTCCTCGAACTCGCTGAGCGAGCGTTTGACCGTGTACGCGCGCTCAGCATGGATGGTCACATAGTTCTGTCTCACATCCAGATACCGTATCGTCCCCAGCGGAATGCGCACCACGCCCTCCGCATACTGCAGATTCAGGCATCGCTCGCCCTGCCGCAGCCGTTGCGCGGCCCGGTCCAGCACCGCGAACAGCTTGCGCGCGTCCACCGGCTTCATGAGGTAGTGCAGGGCCTCCACGTCGTAGCCTTCGGCGATGTAGTCCGAGTATCCGGTGATGAACACGATCTGCGTGCGACCGCCGTTCTCCTCGCGGCGCACGGCCTTCGCGAGCTCGATGCCGTCCATCGCGCCCGGCCCGCCTGCACCGCCCGTCTTGCCCATCTCGATGTCGAGCAGCAGAATGTCGTAATCCCGCCGTTCCTCGTAGCGGGAAAGCAGCCGCTCGGCGGAGGGGAACGTCTCGGTTTCCACGTCCGCCGAGCGCGACTCGGCCCAGCGACCGACCAGCGACCGCACATATGCGGCGTCCACGTCACTGTCGTCACAAATGGCGATGCGGTACGGCATGCTGGGCCCCTTTCCGGTCCCATCCTATCCACGTCCCGCCGTGCCGTGCCACGCCGCGCGCGTGCCACGTGCGGGCCGCGGGCGGACCACGCCACATTCCGTATGTTGCGGATGCGCGCAGGTCCGCTCATGTGGTACAGTTGCTATTTGTGCATTCGCGCGTGGCGCGGGGCCGACTGCGGATGTAGTTCATCGGTAGAACGAAAGCTTCCCAAGCTTTAAAGGCGGGTTCGACTCCCGTCATCCGCTCCACTGTGTTTTTCCCGTCATTTCGGTGGAATTTCAACGTTCTTGGGTTTCTCCAACTGTTCCCAGAGCCGGTGTCTTGCTCTATCTTGCATAGTGGGGGCGGATTTGGGCTTCTGCAGAGCGATAAACATCAAAGTGGGGGCGTCTGCGCGGCTCTTCGACGGTGATGTCCACAGACGGGTCATTGGAAAATCGCGGAAAACGGCCTCTTCGCCGTGACGGATGCGGGCTCGGTGCGGGGTTGACGCGCCCCCACTTTGATGATTAGCACTCTGCAGAAGCCCAAATCCGCCCCCACTATGCGAGATAGCCGCCGAATGCGCGCCAAATTCGCGCCGAATGCGCGCCAAATTCGCGTGTGCGCCCCCGATTGTGTCCCGATTGTGTCCACCGTGTGTCCACGATTTCATGCTGTCCGCGCTTTTGGGGCGGATTCGGTCTCGAAATCCGCCCCAAAAGCGCAGATACTTGCTCGCGGAACCCGCGAAGGACTAGGACTCCGAAGCCGAGGCGGCGGCCGTCGGCAGCTCGCCCTTGATGGCCCACTCGGGGAAGCGCTGCTTCTGATCCATGGCCATGAGCTCGCCCACGGTCACGAACTCGTAGCCCTGCGCCTTGAGGTCGTCGATGATGCCGGGCAGCGCCTCGATGTCCTGTTCGCGGTTGCCGCCGCCGGTGTGCATGAGCGCGATCGCCCCGTTGTGCGCCTGCTTGAGCACGGTGTCGTGGATGGCCTGCGCGCCCGGCATCTTCCAGTCGAGCGTGTCGATGTCCCACAGCACGTTGGTGGAGATGAGATCGCCCGCGCGCTCCCAGTCCTTGTTGGTGAACGCGCCGTAGGGGGAGCGGAACATGCGCGAGGTCACGCCGGCCGAAGCCAGACCGTCGAAGCCCGCGGTGAGCTCGGAGCGCAGGCCGTCGTCGCTGAGCTTGGGCAGGAACGGGTGCGTGTTCGAGTGGCTGCCCACCTGATGCCCCTCGTCGACCATGCGCTTGACGGTGTCCTTCATCTCCGCCGACTGTGTGCCGATGTTGAAGAAGGTCACGTGCACGCCCTTCTCCTTGAAGATGTCCAGCATCCTGGGCGTGTATTCGCTGGGGCCGTCGTCGAAGGTGAGCGCGATGACCTTCCTGTCCGCGGGCACGTGCGGCGTGAGCGCGGTGATTTGCTCGTCCACCGGCTCCTTGGTCACGCCCTTGTCCACCACTTCGCCGGACACCTTGCCGACCCACGTCTCCTTGGTGCCGTCGGAGCCGGGCAGGTGCAGCTGGATGATGCCGCCGGTCACGATGTTCGTGGCCTTCTTGCCGTGCGGAATCACCTCGACCTTGTCCTCGTGCTCCTCCTCCTTGTCCGCGCCGTTCTCCAGCGTGACCTCGTCCTGCTCCTTGAGATGGGTGGACGCGAGCTTGTCCTGCGGCACTTCGACGCCGTTGACGGTCACCTTGATCGGCTCGCCGCCCTTGTCGTCCAGCACCTTGCCGGTCAGCGAGATGAGGCGACCCGGAACCTTCTGGAAATCGGCGTTGTCCTGCAGGATGCGCTCGATCGAATGGCCGTTGCGGATGTTCACGATCTGCCCGTCCACGATCACCGGGTACTGCCGGAGGTTGTTGTACCAGTACCAGCCGCCAGCGGTGCCCAAGCCGCCGATCGCCACGATCACGGCCAACACAATCGCCACCATCTTGCCCGCGCCGCGCTTCATCCGCGAGCCCCCGTTGCCTTGCGCACTGCCGTTGAAATCCAATTCCTCGATGTCATGATCGGATACATTGTCGAGCTGATGCTCCATGCCGACGTCATTCGGCTCATCGTTTTGGGTCGCCATAAACACTCCTTAAACTGACAATCCGCCTACAGCCTATAAGGACGCCGATGCGGACGCGCGGGCATCACGTATTATTCACTTTGCCGCGTTCGCTAGGGCGCCGCAGAATGATCGATTGGCGTCAGAATGAGCAAATCCAATGCGTGAGCCGGCTTTGGGGGGTGCTACGGCAATGGATCCGCTCACTTTGCGATCGAGCGGCCGCACAATGAGCAAATCCATTGCGCAGGACTACAAACTACAGCAATGCGCCGGCGAGCAGCCAGCCGCCGGTGACGCACAGGAGAGGCACGAGCATGGTCGCCGCCAGATAGGCCGCCGCAAGGGGCGTTTTGCCCTTGCGAGCCAGCGTGACGATCTCGTTGATGGCCGTGGAGAACGTGGAGAATCCGCCCAGGAAGCCGGTGACGAACAGCAGGTACGTGGGATGGGTCACGGCCAGTTGCGCGTAGGCACCGGCCGCCACGCCCGCGCAGAAGGTGGCGATGATGTTGATGATGAACGTGGGCAGCGGGAAGGGGTGCTTCCACCACTGCTTGATCGAGACGGTGAGCACGAATCGGGCCACCGCGCCAAGTCCGCCGCACGCGCAGATGCCGAGGAAGACCATCATCGCCCAGCCTCCCCGTTGCGCTGGGTGGGTTTGACGTCATCCTGATGTCGTTCGTTGACGGCCGTGATGATGCGCGCGAAGCTGGGCGCGTCGTCGTCCGCATCGCTGACGATGTTCGGCACGAACAGCGGCTTCACCGTCGGTTCCGGCTCGGAGGCTTGCTCCGGGGTCTCCTCTTCGTCATCCTGAGTGGAGCGCAGCGGAGTCGAAGGATCCTTGCCCTCGGTCTTCTGATCGTCCGCGATCTCTTCCGGAGTCTCCGCGTTATCGTCCTGACCGGCCTCGCCCAGCTCGGTCAGCCCCGCCCTGTCATCCTGGCCTGCCTCGTCATCCAAAGAGGCACCTGCCTCGGCAGTCTCCTCCCCGTCATCCTGAGGGGAGCGGAGCGTAGCCGAAGGATCCTTAACCTCGACAGTATCCTTAACCTCAGCAGTCTCGCTCTCGGTCTCAACAGCCTCAGCCGCCGCATCCCCCTCATCCACGTCATCGTCGCGGAACGACGGGAACACCAGCTTCGGCAGCGCCTTCTCCACCACCTGCGAATTGCGCGACACGGGCCCGAAGACGAGCGCGTCGGCGTTCACGCGGTCCAGCATCGGCGGCTTAACCGAGTTGCGATGATGCACCTTGCGCGCCCGTCCGAACACCTCGGTGGGAGCCTCATCAGCCGTCGCACGGGCGACCTGCACGCCGGCTCCGGTGCCTAGATCCGCAGACGTGCTGGCGGCTGTGCGGACGCGTCGTGCATCCGCGGCGCGGGGATCGGTGCTCCGGGGATCGGCGTCCCGCGCATCAGGCGCGATCGACGCCGGGACGACGGGCGCGTTGACAGGCGCGCTGGCATGCGCATCACCCAAAGCGGCGGCTGCCATGCCTGACGCCACCGTGGCCTCGTTATCCTCGATATCGGTCGGATTCGCCGCCAAAAACGCGTCGGCGGCCGCCTCGGCATCCTCCACGGTGATCATCCTGCCCGCACTGCCCGCGGCGATCGGACTCGTGCCGGTCGTCCCCAGCGCTCCGGAAGCGGACGAGACGGAACCTGGCACGCCGTCCAGCCCCTGCACGGGTGCGAATCCCGTTCCGGTCGCCGTCCTGCCGGCTACACGATCGGATTCGCCGGAACCAGCGCCGGAACCAGCGCCCGCGCCCGCACGCGACGCGGTCATCGCCAGCGCCAGCTTCGCGCCGCCGTATGCCACCGCCAGACCGCATGCGAAACTCACGATCTCATAGAACGCCACACCTGCGATGTTGCCCCCGCGCCAGCTCATCAGCTCCTCGATCACCATTGCGCTCAACGTCGAAAAACCACCGCACATGCCCATGCCCACACCGCGGTTCACCAGCTCGCGCGTGCGCGCGGGGATCCACCTGGCCCGTCCCATCGACGCGGTCAGCCACGCGAAGATGAAGCAGGCGAGCATGTTCGCCACGAACGTGGCCGTGTGGAATACGGACAGCAGACCGCTCTGGGCCGCGGTGTTCGGGATCGCCAGACTGATCCCGTAACGCATGGCCGTGCCCACGCAGCCGCCCAGGAACACCACCAGATACAGCACGATGTCCGTCAGCGGCGAGCCGTCGGAACCTGCCGAACCGGAACCGGACGCGTCACTGGATCCACCTCGCCTGAAGCCGCGCACGTCCCCAGAGGCCGGGGCCATGGGGGAGACGATGGTTTGCGTGGTCGCCGCCGGTTCGACGATGCGACCGCGGTTCAATCCGGACAAGCCGGTGGATTCGTTGTCTGATGTGGTCATAGGCGCAATGTCCGCAAATAGTCGAAATGGCCGCCAAACGGATGTTCGACGGCCGAAAGGTCAGGCGAGCAGGGAGTGGACCTGAATGATGTGGTCGCGCTGGGGGCCGGTGCCGATCACGGAGATGCGGCAGTTGCTGATCTCCTCAAGGCGCTTCACATACGCCTGGCAGGTGGCCGGCAGGTCCTCGAAGCTGTGGACCTTGGAGATGTCCTCGTCCCAGCCCGGCATGGTCTCGTACACCGGCTTGGCGGCGGAGAACGCGGCCTGATCGGTGGGCATGTCGTCGTAGCGGGTCACGGTGCCGTCTTCGTTCTCCACCTCGTACGCCACGCAGATCGAGATCTCCTTGAGGCCGGTGAGCACGTCCAGCTTGGTGAGCACGATGTCCGTCAGGCCGTTGACCTGGGAGGCGTAGCGGGTCACCACGGCGTCGAACCAGCCGCAGCGGCGCGGGCGGCCGGTGGTCACGCCGTATTCGTGGCCCTGCGCGCGCAGCCAATCGCCCTGCTCACCGAACTGCTCGGTGGGGAAGGGGCCCTCGCCCACGCGGGTCACGTACGCCTTGGCCACGCCGATCACGCGATCGATTTTGGTGGGGCCCACGCCGGTGCCCGTGCAGGCGCCGCCGGCGGTGGGGTTGGAGGAGGTGACGAACGGATAGGTGCCGTGGTCCACGTCCAGCATGGTGGCCTGGCCACCCTCGAACAGCACGGTCTTGCCCTCGTCCAGAGCCTTGTTGAGGATCAGCGACGTGTTGGCCACGTACGGCTTGAGGCGCTCGCCCAGCTTGAGCAGCTCGTCCGTGGTCTGGTCCACGTCGATGGGGCGGCGGTTGTACAGCTTGACCAGCATCTGGTTCTTCTGGTGCAGGCTGGCCTCAACCTTGTCGTGCAGGTGGTTGGCGTTGAACAGGTCGTGCACGCGGATGCCCACGCGGTTGATCTTGTCCGCGTACGCCGGGCCGATGCCGCGGCCGGTGGTGCCGATCTTGTGCTTGCCCAGGAAGCGCTCGGTGACCTTGTCGATCACGCGGTGGTACGGGGCGATGATGTGCGCGGCCTCGCTCACCAGCAGGCGGGAGCAGTCCACGCCGCGGCTCTGCAGGCCGTCGATCTCCTGGAAGAGCACCTCCACGTCCACCACGACGCCGTTGCCGATCACGGGGGTGACGTTGGGGGAGATGATGCCGGAGGGCAGCAGGTGCAGCGCGTACGTCTCGTCGCCGACCACCACCGTGTGTCCGGCGTTGTTTCCGCCGTTGAAGCGGGCGACGTAGTCCACATGGGTGCCGATGAGGTCGGTGGCCTTGCCCTTGCCCTCGTCGCCCCACTGTGCGCCAATCAACACGATTCCGGGCATGATTGCACCTCCGCAGGTTATGCCGTATTAAAGATCAAGCCGCCTCATAGCCTAACGCGAGCCCTAAACCGTGCGCGCACGCGTCTCACATTGCACGCGCGCCCAGCCGCCATGTCGATTTTCCCCAACCTGCGCCCCGATTTTCGCAGGTTGGAAAGAATCTGCAGATTGGAAACGCGTTTGAGCCGCTCACATGCAGAATCCTTCCAATCTGCGATTCCGGGGGCGCAGGTTGGAAGAATTCTGCATCGGCTTGATCGGCTCCGTGCGCTCAGTCCGTCTGCGCCGGCGTCGAATCGGGGCCGAACAGCAGCTGATGCACGGCGTCGGTCATGCGCGTGGTCTCGCCGAGCTTGACCTGCATGGGGATCAGATCGCCCACGAGACCGGGTGCCGGAGCCGGCGCGGGCGCGGCGGGCTCGGCGTTTATGCCGGCAACGTTCGGATCCGGATTCGTCCCCGCATCGTCCGATCCGCCCATCTCCGCGATCATCCGTTGCGAGACGGTCTCCACGAGCGAATCGAAATCCTGCAGGATCGATGTGATGCGCATGCCCGCCAGATCGGTCACGTACGTGCCGTCGTACGCCATGATCTGCATGTGATCAGGCACCCGCACGCCGCGTCGCAGCGCTTCCTGCACGCAGAACGCAGCGGCCATGTCCGGGGCCACGATCGCATCGGCCTCCGGGAAGCGATCGAACGCCTCGCGCGCCACCGACTCGAACGCCGAGAAATCGCTCACGTCCGGCACCTCGAGGTAGTCCCAGCGGATGCCCGCCAGATCCAGTGTGCGCTCGAAGGCGAGGTGGTAGCGCACGGGCGGGAACGTGGTGTTGCCGCCCAAGTGATCGAGATCGGCGTCGATCGCGGCGGCGGGCTGCGCCGATGTGCTGGGCTGCGCCGTGGGATCCGGTGCGCTTTGCCGCGGGGTGTCCTGACCGCCCTTCATGTCCGCGCTGAGCAGATCGTTGTACTGCGATCGCGGGCCGCCGATCTCCACCACATGACGCACGCCGGTGAGCGCGAACATCGTCGCGGCCAGCTCGCCGCCCTGCTCATGATCGGAGCCGATCGACGGGATCGACGCGCCCAGATAGCGGTCGAAGGCGACGATGGGCCGTCGGATCGACGTCCAGTAGTCGGCCGGATGCGTGGTGTGGCCCACCATGATCAGGCCGTCCATCATGTGCCGGCGCAGCATGTCCACGTACTGGTCCTCGCCGGATCCCATATCCGCCGTGGAGCACACGATCGTGCGGTACCCCGCGTCGAACAGCCGCCCCTGCAGTCCGGCGACCAGCGTGGCGAAGAACGGGTGGCGGATGGTCGGCACGATCACACCCACCATGTTCGTGCGGTCGTGATACAGATTGCGCGCCAGCTCGTTGGGCACGTAGTTGAGCGACTTCATGGCGGCCGTGACCCTCGCGCGCATCTCCGTGGACACATACCCGTTGCCGTTGACCACCAGCGACACCGTGCTCAACGACACGCCCGCCTTGCGCGCCACATCACGCATTCCGACCATCGCGAACCTCCTTTGTCCTGTTTTGTCCTGCGTCCTGCCTTGGTTCTGACTGTTGTCCTGCCTGTCGAACATCTCGAACGTTGGTTCCATCCTACTCGAACCGGTTCGCGTCTTCCTGAACAATTCCTGAGCGCGTCGTGCCGGCTGGGCTCCCCGGCTTCCCCGGCTGGGCTCCCTCGGTCATCCTGAGCCGAGGCGAAGTCTCTCCCCGTCATCCTGAGCACTGAGCCGTGAAGCGGACAGCCCAGTGGGCTGTCCGTAGGCGAGGGGAGCCGCCGCCAAGGCGGCGACGGTCCGGCGCAGCCGGACACCGTCAGCCGGAGTCGAAGGATCCTTAACACTGCGCATAAACGAGCACAACCAATGTACAGTGGCCAAGGATCCTTCGACTACGCCCTAACGGGCTTCGCTCAGGATGACAAAAAGGACTGGCCCCAATCATTCCATCCTGAGCGGAGGGAAGTCCCTCCTGGTCATCCTGAGCGTAGCGAAGCGGAGTCGAAGGATCTTTAACTTCCGCACAAGATTCAGGATCCTTCGACTACGGCTACGCCTCTGCTCAGGATGGCCGAGGGAGCCGCCCTTAGTACCGCGATCCGGCCGTCTAGCGACGAGCCGCCGATCGCGCTTCCGCTCGCGCGCGGGCCTTCGCGACCACGTCGTGCGTGGAACCGGCACCCTCGCCGCGCACGCCGAAGAGCACGATCAGCAGTTGCACGAACACCAGGAACGCACTGACGCGCAGGGTCCACTGGGTGCCGAAGATCGACGCCAGAATCGGATCGGGCCCACCCGCCGAGCCCGCAGACCCCGTAGAACCCGCCGAGCCCGCAGACCCCGCAAAGCCGAACGCGCCGCCCATGTACAGCTGGATCAGCGTCTCCATCAGGATCACCAGCACGGGCGCGCCCACAGCGCCGGCGATCTGCCGCACGGTGTTGGTGACCGCGGATCCGGCCGAAACCTCCGAAGGCTCAAGGCAGTTGAGCGACCAGGTGGTGATGGGCATGATGATGAAGCCCATGCCGATCTGCCGGATGAACTGCCAGATCGAGACCCACCAGATCCACGTGTCGGTGTCGATCAGACTCAGCATGATCGTGCCGAACAGCAGGATGATCGTGCCGGACAGGGCCACGGGCCGCGCGCCGAGACGGTCGAGCAGCTTGCCGCCGAAGTACTGGGAGATGCACATGCCGAACGCGCCGGGCATCATCACGAGTCCGCTGATCGTGGCGGAGAAGCCGCGATCGTCCTGGATGTACAGCGGCATGATCACCATGATCGAGCTGAACGCGAAGAAGCTCAGGGCCGCGCAGATCGTGCCGATCGTGAAGCTGCGGTTCCTCAGCACGCCCAGATTGAGCAGCGGCGGTTCCGCGCCGGGCTTGTCCGCCGCCACCGCGCGGGCCCTGCGGATCTGGCGGGCGACGAACCAGATGATGCCCACCACGCCGATCAACGTGGACAGCCACACCATCGGGTGCGTGGCCGGGAACGCCTCGATGTTCGTGAAGCCGAACATCAGCCCGCCGAAGCCGAAGACGGACAGCGCCACGGAGAAGAAGTCGGCCTTGGCCCCCGGATCGTTCTCGCCGAAGTCGCGCAGCCACAGGACCGCCATGATCAGGCACGCCACGCCGATCACCGTAAGGGTCAGGAAGATCGATCGCCAGCCGAAGGAGTCGGTCTGCCATCCGCCGATCGTGGGGCCCAGCGCCGGGGCGACGCTCATCGCCATGCCGACCGTGCCCATCGCCATGCCTCGGCGGGAGAGCGGGTAGATGGAGAACACGGTGATCTGCAGCACCGGCCACATCACGCCCGTGCCCACGGCCTCGAGCAGTCGGCCCAGCAACACGATCAGGAACGACGATCCGATCCACGCGCACAGCGAGCCCGCGGTGAACACCGCCATGGAGACGATCACGATCTGCCGCGTGGAGAAGCGACGCGTGAGGAATGCGGTGAGCGGCACCATCACGCCCATGACCAGCTGGAAGATCGACGTAAGCCACTGGGCGGTGGTCACGGAGATGTTGAATTCGGACACGATCGTGGGCAGCGCGGCACTCAGCTGCAGCTGCGTGAAGTTGCCGACGAAGGTGATGAAGGTGAGGATCGCGATGGATACGAACGCCGGGCGGGTCAGGTGCCCGTCCACGTATGATTCGCCGATTTTTTCCCTCGCGCCCTTCGCCAGTTTCGCCATTCGATCATCGCCTTCGTGCGTTCGTTCCCAAAGAAAGCGTGATTAGCCTACGCGCACCCGTGGATCGATTGCCGGGCGGCGGAAAGCCCCCGTTGTCATCCTGATCACTGAGCCGTGAAGCGGACAGCCCACTGGGCTGTCCGTAGGCAGGCCGAGCCGTGAAGCGAACGCCGGCGGCGTTCGCAGGCGAGGGCGAACGACAGTGAGCGAATGAAGCCGCGACTGCAGGCCGACCGCAGTTGCGGTCGAGCCGCCCCAAGGCGGCGACGGTCCGGCGCAGCCGGACACCGAAGCGCGAAGTCGAAGGATCCTTGGCCGCAGCGCATCGATCGTCCGCCCCGCGCGCATGATCTGCCCAGTTTGGCCCTGCTGATGCCCCGGCTGATGGCGCAAACTGGGCAGATTGGGACTCTATTTTTGTGAACTGGGCAGATCTGGTTATCTGGAGGCCGATTTGGGCGCGTAGCGAACACGATCTGCCCAGTTTGCGCCGCGAGGATCCCGATTTGCCCAGTTTGTGGGGGCGATGAGGGTGCGAAGTTAAGGATCCTTCGACTTCGCCCTGACGGGCTCCGCTCAGGATGACCGAAAAAGACCTCCGCCCGCTCGGGATGACGAAAAGTCCCACGCTGTCATCCTGAGCGTAGCGAAGGATCCTTGGCCATTGCGCATTGAGTCGTGGTTCCGGCTAGTGCGGGAGGTTAAGGATCCTTCGACTGCGCCCTGACGGGCTCGCTCAGGATGACGGGAAGCCGACCGTCCACGTGCTCAGGATGACGTGAGAGCCGCCCGCGCCCGTCCGAATGCCGACAATTCCATCCGAATTAACACAAAAGAATGACGGGGTAACCCCTGAACGGGTATAGTCGGTAGAGGGCGTTTAAGCTCATGGAGAAGAGGTGCTGCGGACGCGCGCGATCGTGCGCCGCGGTATGACACGAGTATCAGTCAGGAGGGTACGTTGCCGATGGCACCGAACAGCGATCGTGAGGTATTGGGACCGCAAGTCGCCCCGGCCGCACGACCTCAGGGGGGATCCACGGATCAGGCAACCCAGCCGGCCCCAGCCCCTGCACCCGCCCAGCCCCGCAAGTCGGCCCGCCAAACCCGCTCCACCCGCCGACCGGCCAACCTCCTCGGCCAGATGGCCACCCGCACGGAGAGCGTCCGCTACTGGCGCGCATTCATCAACGTCGCCCTCATGCTGGCCGACGCGGCCATGTACATCATCGCCGGCGCCACCGTCCTGGTCCTGCGCGATGAGGCCTACGCGTTCTACTCGCCGCGCATGTTCTTCACCATGGACCTTTCCGTCTACCTGATCATGTGCGCGATCTTCTGGGTGTGGTCGTTGCGCACGGTGGGCGTCTACCATCGCCACATCATGGGCGACGGCTACCAGCTCAACATGCTGCTCATCAAGGCCATGGTGGTCTGCTGGGTCATCCAGTGCGCCCTGAACTTCTTCTTCGGCTTCGAGCTCACGCTCCTCTCGCTCACCCTCGCGGTGTTCTGCGGCTGGGCGCTCACGGTGATCGAGCGCCTCATCGCCCGCTACTTCATCACGCGCAGCCGCGAGAAGGGCTCCTACGCCTACGCCACCGTGCTGGTCGGCTCCCCGGAGGGCATCGGCCGCATGCTCAAGTTCCTCAACCAGCGCCGCCAGCTCAACTACCGTCCGGTGGCCGTGTGCCCGGTCCGCCTGCATCCGGAGAGCGGTCTGATCCGCCCGGTTTCCGATCCCGATCGCCTTCACGAGCTGAACCAGCAGATCATGCACAACTGGGGCCGCGCGCTGCCCGTGCTGCAGTACGACGACCATGAGCTGGCCGAGCACATCGTGCAGGTGGGCGGCCAGACCGTGATGGTGTGCGACGTGATCGCCCGCTACTCGGAGAACTACAACACGTTCTCGGTGCGCATGGAGAGCCTCGGCCTGGAAATGGCCATGCTCGCCTCCGCGGCGGACACCGGCAACCACGAGATCCAGGTCCGCTCCATCCAGGGCACCACGATCATCACGCAACGCCTCGCCCAGTACACGCTCACCGCCATGGCCCTCAAGCGCGCGTTCGACATCGTGATCTCCAGTCTGGCGATCATCCTGTCCTCGATCATCACCATCCCCGTGGCGATCGCCATCAAGGCCACCGACGGCGGCCCGGTTTTCTACACCCAGACCCGCATCGGCCTGCGCGGCAAGCCGTTCAAGATGTACAAGTTCCGCTCCATGGTGGTCAACGCCGACGAGCTCAAGAAGAAGCTGGCCGAGGAGACCGGCCAGACCGACCGCTTCATCTTCAAGATGAAGAACGATCCGCGCATCACCCCGGTCGGCCACTTCATCCGCCGCTTCTCGATCGACGAGCTGCCCCAGTTCCTCAACGTCTTCAAGGGCGACATGTCCGCCGTGGGCCCGCGCCCGCCGCTGCCGGAGGAATACGCGCGGTACAATCAGGTGTACGCCACGCGCATGCTCGTCAAGCCCGGCATCACCGGCCCCTGGCAGGTGTCCGGCAGGTCCGATCTGTCCGCCGAGGAGAGCGAGGCGCTGGACGTGGCGTACGTCCAAAACTGGAGCGTTCTGGGGGACATCGTATTCCTGTTCCGTACCGTGGGCGCCGTGCTGAGCCATAAGGGGGCTTACTGACAGTGGCCGATCAATCCGACCAAACCAGCAATCCGAATAGCGGCGAGCCGGGGAATCCGGGCCAATCAACGCCCCCTGTGCCTCCGGCTCCTCCGGCCCCGCCTGTGCCCCCGGCCCCGCCTGTGCCCCAGCAGCCGGAGACTCCGAAGCCCGAGCCCTTCGTCGACATCGCGCCGATCGTCCAGCCGCGCGTCGATCCGGCCGCGATCGCCGCGGACAAGGCGGCCGCCGAGCATCATCGCCGTCGCCGCCGCATGAGCGCCGAACACATCAGGCGCATCAAGCGACGCAAGCGGATTCGCCGCATCCTGATCGGCGTGCTGATCATCGTCCTCGCCATCGCCGCCGTCGCCGGCTGGTTCGTGTCCAGCGCGCTCAAGGCCAAGGGCGAGGTGGAGGCGGCCGTCGCACAGGCCGGCAACATCCAGTCGCAGGTGCTGGGCGGCGACGTCGAGGCCGCCAAGGCCAGCATCTCCGCGCTGTCCGACCACATCGACGCCACCTACCAGCAGACCAAGAGCCCGGTGTGGGCCATGGCCACCGTGATCCCCAAGTACGGTTCCGATGTGAAGGCCGTGCGCGAGGTCATGTCGATTCTGGAGGACGTGAGCAACAACGCCCTGCCCAAACTGTCCAAGTCCGTGGAGGGGCTTGACCTCACGCGCATCGGCATCAAGGACGGGGCCGTGGATCTGGGCAACATGGCGTCGATCGCCACTGATCTGACCGCGGCCAACAAGTCGATCGCCGACGCGAATGTGAAGCTCCGCAACGTGGGCGGCACCAACATCCCGCAGCTCACCGAGGCGCTGGACACCGCCAAGGCCAAGTTCGCCGACCTGTCCAGTCTGGTTGATCTGGGCGCGCGCACCGCGAATCTGATGCCCGCCATGTTCGATCTTTCCCCCACCGGCGCGAACGACAGTGATGGTCGCAACTATCTGGTTCTGGTGCAGAACAACGCGGAGCTCCGTGCCACGGGCGGCATCTTCGGCTCGTGGGGCGTGCTGAACGTGCGGGACGGCAAGCTGAGCATGGGCGCGTTCCAGCCGGCGAAGAAACTGCCGAACGGCACCCCGGGCGTCACGCTCACCGCCGAGGAGAAGAGCCTGTTCACGGGCAAGATGGTCATCTACCAGCAGGATCCGGATTTCACCCCGGACTTCCCGCGCGCCGCCCAGATCTCCGCGGCCATGTGGAAGGCACTTGATGCGCAGGACACCGGCGGCGAGGGCCAGAACGTGGACGGTGTGATCAGCATCGACCCGGTTTTTCTGCAGCACTTGCTCGCCGTCACCGGCCCGGTCACGCTGCAGGACGGCACGCAGCTCGATGGCCAGAACACCGCCCAAACGCTGCTCAACAGCACGTATATGCGCATCACGGACGGCGATGCCCAGAACGCGTTCTTCTCGGCGGCCGCGACCCGCGTCTTCAACCATATGATCACCACGGCCGGCGGCAACAACGCGGGGCTGGTCAAGGCCGTGCAGGACTCCGTGAAGAACGGCCATATCTACCTGTGGAGCGCCCACGAGGACGAGCAGAAGCAGGTGGAGGGCACCGCGATCTCCGGCGAACTGGTCACCAACCCGGCCGATCCGGTCACCGGCGTCTACTTCAACGACGGCACGATGGGCAAGATGGACTGGTACCTCAAGCGCGAGGTGACGGCGGAATACGACAAGACGTACCCCACCGGCGCCAAGCAGTACACGGTCCACATCAAGCTCACCAACACCGCTGATCCGTCCAGTGCGGCCAATCTGCCCGAGCTGATCCGCGGGTACGAGGAGGGCGACAGTAAGAAGCCCCGGCACGGGGAGATCGTCACCGCCGCATACGTCTACGCTCCAGCCGGCGGCCGATTGGTCGACTGGCAGCTCACGGGCGCGGGTGCCGGCAACGGCGATTTCGACGCCGTGACCGTGCACAACGAGCTCACGGTGGGCGTGAAGCACATCACCCTGCAGCCCGGCGAAACGTTCGAGGCCACCGTGCATGTGATGACTTCGCCGCTGGTGGAGCCGGAGCGGGAGATGATTCTTCGCCAAACCCCCTTGATTGATTGATGGAATGGGGGCGCGGGGTGCCCCCGTTGTTAGTACACTTGAAACACAGAGCTTGGATTTGAGGAACGGAGTAGAGCTTTGGGCACGACAACCGAAAACGACGTTGTGAATGAAGGCGGTATGACCGTCCTTGATCTGCTGATAGCGGTCAGGAAGCACGTCATTACCGCGGCGATCACCTTCGTGGTGGTTGTGGCGGCCGTGACTGGATACACCTTCACCCGTACCCCCATGTACACGGCATCAGCCCAGCTACTGGCCACGTACAAGAGCTCCAGTGCCGCTCAGGATACGAACGCCGCCGGCCAGTTGAATTCCGGCGCCAGCTACATCAAGTCGCAGATCGCCACATACCCCGAACTGGTGAAGACCGAGGCCGTGCTGCAGCCGGTGATCGCCGATCTGGGCCTCAACACCACCGTAAGCGCGCTGGCCACGCAGGTCACCGCCTCCAATCCCACGGACACCATGCTGGTGGAGATCAGCGTGGAGGACGCCGACCCGAAGAGCGCCTCCAACATCGCCAACAGCGTGGCGGACAGCCTCACCAAGCAGATCACCGCCACCCTGACCAGCGACGAGGGCGAGAAGATCGTCTCCCCGGTCAACCTGACCAAGGTTCAGCAGGCCTATGTGCCGGCTTCTCCCAGCTCTCCGAACAAAAAGCTGAACATCGCGGCTGCCGTTGCCGGCGGTCTGATTCTGGGAGTGATCGCCGCGCTCATCAAGGACCTGCTCGACCGCCGCGTCCGCCAGGCCTCCGACGTGACCGCGATCGTGCCGGATACCCCGATCCTCGGCACCTTCTCCCGCAGCGACATGTTCACGGACAAGGCCCCCACGATCATCTCCCATCCCGTGGCGCGCGAGGCCGAGGAGATCCGCCGTCTGCGCACGAACCTCATGTTCTCCCTGCCGGAGACCAACCTGTCCAACGTGATCGTGGTCACCTCCGCCGGCCAGTCCGAAGGCAAGACCACCACCAGCGTCAACCTCGCCACCGCCTTCGCGGAGACCGGATCGAGCGTGCTGCTCATCGACGCCGACGTGCGCAACCCCTCCGTGTCCGGCCATCTGGGCATCGAAGGCAATGTGGGCTTGACCCAGCTGCTCACCAACCAGCTGTCCTCCCAGGACGCCATCCAGCGCTACTGGAAGCCGAACTTCCACGTCCTGCCCGCCGGCAAGCAGAGCATGAACCCCAGCATCATGCTCAACTCCCGCGCCATGAAGTCCCTCATCGCGCAGGTGGCCGGGCACTACGACCATGTGATCATCGACACGGCCCCCATGCACGTGGCCAACGACGCCGCCGTGTTCGCCAAGGAGGGCGGCGAACTGCTGCTCGTGGTCGGCTTGGGCGTGACCGAGAAGAAGGAGCTGCGCACCACCGCGCAGGAGCTCACCACGCTGGAGATCAAGCCCGCCGGCATCTCCCTGAACTTCGCCGAAGCCGAAAAGCAGAAGGACGATTACTACTACTATTACGGCTCCGATGAGAAGGATTCCAAGGGTTCGAAGGACTCCAAGGGCGACAAGGCCGGCAAGGACAAGAAGCACTGAGTGCGGTCGGGCGCGCCCTTCAGCTGGGTGCGCCCTGCCGCAAAATGAGCAGATCGGATGTGTACGTGGCCCGAATCGGGCCGTTATACATCCGATCTGCTCATTTTGGATTCCGATGGCGGCAGAGGGGCATTCGATCTGCTCATTTTGGAGTGGATTGGGCGCAGAATGAGCGAATCCATTGCGCGGGTGGCCCGAAAGCATGCCCGAAAGCCCGAAAGCATGCCTACGGCATCCGATTTGCTCATTCTGCGGCGGGCTGGGTGCAGAATGAGCGGATTGGATGTGTGAGTGGCCTGAACTGGGCCATCACGCATTGGATTTGCTCATTCTGTGTCAGGGCTGGTGCAGAATGAGCGAATTGGATGGGTGAGTGGTTTGAATCGAGCTGTCACGCATTGGATTCGCTCATTTTGGATTCTGATGGCGGCAGAGTGAGCAAATCGGATGCGTGACGGGGGTTTCGGGGGCACTGCGGCATTGGATTCGCTCATTCTGGGATGATGAGGCGGCAAAGTGAGCGAATCGGATGGGCAGTGGGTGCCGCAATGGACACTTTTGGCCCTCATAACGTCCATTTGGGCGCCCGGTCACTCGCGCCCGGTCGCCCGCCCGCACCCGCGTCCCGCCCTCGCCCGCGTCCCACCCGCACTGACCGCGGTTTCGCTTACCCTTGAAGCATGAGTGATTTCGAGCCGTTTTACGATGTGAACCGCACTTATGACGACAACTACGCGGACGGTCCGTTCGGGGCGTTCGCACAGGCGCTGAAGGCCGGCGATGCCGCCGGTAGCCCCGCCGCCGGTAGCCCCGCCGAATCGGCCGCCGTCCCCGCCGGAGTAGCCGGTAGCCCCGCCTCCGGAAGCCCCGCGACAGACGTCCCCGCCGGGGCGGCCAGCATCCCCGCCGGCCCGCTGCTCAACGCCCGCTACACCACGGCCGCCTTCCGCATGGGCTTCGATCTGGCCGTCTACAAAACCGTCCGCTCGCGCGCGTGGGGCTGCAACCCCTTCCCGAACGTGCTGGCCGTGCACCCCAAGTCGAAAACCGGCGAGCTGACGCCCGGCAGCGCGGAACTGGACGAGGGCGTGCTCGCGGACACCAACTACCAGCTGCCCATCTCCATCTCGAACTCGTTCGGCGTGCCCAGCCGCGACCCCGACGTCTGGCAGCCGGACATGCGCGACGCCATCGCCGCGGCCGGCCCGGGCCAGCTCCTCGTGCCGAGCTTCCAGGGCTCGCGCGCAGAGGGCATGACCCGCGAGGAGTACATCGCCGACCATGTGCGCACGGCCCGACTGGTGTGCGAGACCGGCGCCGGCCTCATGGAGATGAACACCAGCTGCCCCAACGAGGGCCACAATCGCCTGCTGTGCCATGACGCGCACCTGGTGGGCGAGATTACCGAGGCCGTCAAGAACGAGATCGGCGATCGTCCGCTCGTGGTCAAGCTTGCCTATCTGCCGGACGATCTGGACATCGAGCGCATGGTGCGCGAGACGGCGGCCCGCGGCACGGTTCAGGGATTCGCCACGATCAACACGATCAGCGCCAAGCTGGTGGATGCCAACGGCGATCAGGCGCTGCCGGGCGAGGGTCGCGACCGTTCGGGCGTGTGCGGCGCCGCGATCCGCTCCGCCGGCCTCGACATGGTCCGCCGCCTCGCCGCCGTGCGCGATCGTATGGGCCTCGACTTCACGATCGTGGGCGTGGGCGGCGTGATCCGTCCGGACGACTACACGGCCTATCGCGAGGCCGGCGCCGATGCGGTGATGTCCGCCACCGGCGCGATGTGGGACGCCAATCTGGCCCGCGAGATCAAGGCCTCCCTAGCCTGACGGGTGGCCTGACGATGGTGGCCTGACGCGCTCGGTCGCTCGGCGATATTCCCCATTCGGCTCGGGGCGCATTTCACCATGTCCCCACACGGTCTGTGGCAGACTGATGGATAGTTTCAAGAAGATCCCAGGGCAAGAGGAGAACGACGTGTCAACGGATTCCGAGGACATCCTGCATGTGAACGGCGGCAAGCCGCTGAATGGCGCCATCAAAGTGCGTGGCGCCAAGAACTTCGTGAGCAAGGCCATGGTGGCCGCGCTGCTCGCGCCCGGCACCTCCGTGCTCAAGAACGTGCCGGAGATCCGCGACGTGCACGTGGTCTCCGATCTGCTGCGCCTGCACGGCGTGAACGTGAACGTGGACGGCGAGAAGGGCGTGGTCACCATCGACGCGACCCATGTCAAACTCGCGTCGGTGGCGGACGTGGACACCCTGTCCGGCTCCTCCCGCATCCCGATCCTGTTCTCCGGCCCGCTGCTGCACCGCCTGGGCGAGGCGTTCATCCCGGCGCTGGGCGGCTGCGCGATCGGCGGCCGTCCCATCGACTTCCATCTGGACACCCTGCGCAAGCTGGGCGCCACCGTGGACAAGGAGCACAAGGACGGCATCCACATCACCGCGCCGAACGGTCTGACGGGCGCGAAGATCCACCTGCCGTACCCGTCCGTGGGCGCCACCGAGCAGACCCTGCTGGCCGCGGTGCTGGCCGAGGGCAAGACCGAGCTGTCCGGCGCGGCGATCGAGCCGGAGATCATGGATCTGGTGGCCGTGCTGCAGAAGATGGGCGCGATCATCTCCGTGGATGTGGACCGCACGTTCCGCATCGAGGGCGTCAAGGAGCTCAAGGGCTTCACCCACACCTCCCTGACCGATCGCATCGAGGCCGCCTCCTGGGCGTCCGCGGCCCTGGCCACGCGCGGCGACATCTTCGTCAAGGGCGCCACGCAGCCGGAGATGATGACCTTCCTCAACGTGTTCCGCAAGGTGGGCGGCGAGTTCGACGTGACGGACAAGGGCATCCGATTCTGGCATCCGGGCGGCGATCTCAAGCCCGTGGCGATCGAGACCGACGTGCACCCCGGCTTCATGACCGACTGGCAGCAGCCGCTCGTGGTGGCCCTGACCCAGGCGAACGGCCTGTCGATCGTGCACGAGACCGTGTACGAGAACCGCTTCGGCTTCACCAAGCCGCTGGTGCAGATGGGCGCGACGATCCAGCTGTACCGCGAGTGCCTGGGCTCCCTGCCCTGCCGCTTCCAGCAGCGCAACTACAAGCATTCGGCCGTGATCTTCGGACCCACGCCGCTCACCGGCCGCGACATCGACGTGCCGGATCTGCGCGGCGGCTTCTCTCATCTGATCGCGGCGCTCGCGGCCAAGGGGCCGTCGAACGTGCACGGCATCTCGCTGATCGACCGCGGCTATGCGGACTTCCGCGGCAAACTGCGCCAGCTCGGCGCGGACATCGACTGATCGTTCGCTGCGTTATCCGGTTGCATAGGGGTCGCCGCCATCATGGCCGCGACCCCTTCCTGTCTCAAGCGGGGGAGCTGCGGGGCAGCGGCGAGCGCGAATGGCGGGGCAACGGCGGTCCACAGCCTCCCGCGGCGACGCAATCCGTGGCACAATGGGGTGCATGGCATCCAAAGGAAAACCGTCGCCCCGCTCGGCCGTCAAGCCCCTGAGCGACGCGCAGGTGGCGAAGCTCGCCCGCGAACACACTCTCGTCGACCCCATGCGAGACTTTCCCACCGGCCCCAATCGCAAGGCCAACGTGGCGGAGATCAACGCGCAGCACCCCAAGGGCACCAAGCGCCTGCTGACGGGCGTGGACGTGGTGTTCCGCGCCAGCTGCAAGACCCGCGCGTGGGGATTGGACAACGTGCCCGAGACCGGCCCGTTCATCACCGCCGCGTCGCATGTGACCATGTTCGACGTGTTCGTGCCGATGGCATCGCTGTTCCACATGGGTCGCCGCCCGCGCTACATGGCCAAGGCGGAGATGGCCAAGTGGCCGGTGATCGGCAAATGGTTCCAGCTGGTGGGCATGCAGCCCGTCCAGCGTCATGCCGGCAAGGCGAAGGCGATCGAGGAGACGAGCGTGGGGATCCTCACCTCCGGTCGCCCGCTCACGGTGTGGCCCGAGGGCACGGTGACGCGCGACCCGCAGAAGTGGGTGATGAGCGTCAAGGAGGGCGTGGGATTCATCGCCCTCGAGGCGTCGCGCCGGTTGGGACGCGAGGTGCCGCTGTTCTGCGCCGCCACGTGGGGCGCGGCGAGCATCAACCACTGGTGGCCATGGCCGCGCAAGAACGTGGTGATGTGCTACGACCATCAGCTGGAGTACGGCGATCTGCTGGACGACATGGACGATTGGGGCGACGAGCCGCCGGCGGACAAGGTCAACGAGCTGACTGATCGCGTGTTCAAGCGCCTCAACGTGCTGATGGAGGAGATCCGCGGCGAGCGGTTCCCCGCCGAGGGCTACTGGGACTACCGCACGATGAGCCGCAAGCCGATCGACATCCACGCCTGACCGCCGAGCCGTATCGCGGGGCAGTCCCCTCGCGGGCATCCCCCTGTCATCCTGAGCACTGAGCCGTTAAGCGGACAGCCCCCCTGTCATTCTGACAACTGGGCGGTAACGCGGGCAGCCTCCCCCTGTCATCCTGAGCGGAGCGTAGCGGAGTCGAAGGATCCTTGGCCATTGCGCATACATTAAGGATCCTTCGCTTCGCTCAGGATGACGTTGAAACTAATTGTGAGCTATTAAAGGAGATACATAAACATGGTTAATGTCACCGTTCTGGGCGCCGGAGCCTGGGGTACCACCTTCGGCCAGGTCCTCGCCGACGCGGGCAACAACGTCACGATGTGGGCCATCGAGCCGGAGATTGTGGAGGGCATCCGCGACCATCACCGCAACGCCGTCCGCCTGCCGTCCGTCGAGCGCCTTCCGGAGAACATGACCGCCACCGGCGACCGTGCCGAGGCCGTGCGGAATGCGGAGATCGTGGTCGTGGCCATCGCCGCGCAGGCCGCGCGCAAGGCCCTCGCCGACTTCCGCGACCTGATCCCGTCCAATGCGATCGTGGTGAGCCTCATGAAGGGTCTGGAGCGCGGCACCAACAAGCGCATGGACGAGGTGGTGCGCGAGGCGCTGGACCTGCCGGAGAATCGCTTCGTGGCCGTCTCCGGGCCGAACCTGAGCAAAGAGATCGCCGCGCGCGAGCCCTCCGCCACCGTGGTGGGCTCCACCAACCCGTACGCGTCCGCCAAGGTGGCCAACGCCTGCTCCACCAACTATTTCCACCCCTTCACCTCGAACGATGTGATCGGCCTGGAGATGTGCGGCAGCCTGAAGAACGTGGTCGCGCTCGCGGTGGGCATGGCCCGAGGCGCCGGCTACGGCGAGAACACGGCGGCGATGATCGAGACGCGCGGACTGGCGGAGCTCACGGCCCTGGGCCAGGCCGCCGGCGCCGACCCGAAGACCTTCTCCGGGCTCGCAGGCGTGGGCGATCTGATCGCCACCTGCGGATCCCCTCTGAGCCGCAACTACACGTTCGGATCGAACCTGGGCAAAGGCCTGAGCGTCGAGGAGGCCACCAGGGTCTCCAACGGCGTGGCCGAAGGCGTGCCCACCACGGACGCGGTGGTGTCCTTGGGCGACCAGTTGCATGTGCCCACCCCGCTGGCCTGCGCGATGAGCCATGTGCTGCACGAAGGTATCAGTTGTGAGCAGATGCTGGGCGAACTGTTCGGCACCGAAATCACCGCGGAGTAAGCTGTCCCCCGCGGAAGCGAGTCATGGTCCCCGGATGGGGCGGGCCCGCAAACGGAACGAATCAACACAGAACCAAGAGGAGTGGAACGAACGATGGCGAAGAAGCGGATTGTGGTGTTGTACGGCGGGCGCGCGGATGAGCATCCGATTTCCTGCGTTTCCACGGCCGGCGTGCTCAAGGCCATTGACACGTCCAAGTTCGACGTGGTCCCGGTGGGCATCACGCGCGAGGGCAAGTGGATTGTGGACGGAGAGGATCCGCGCGGCTGGGATCTCAAGGGCAGCACGCTGCCCAGCGTGGAGGTCACGCCCGGATCCCGACCGGTGGTGCTGGACATCGCGATGGGTCAGGACGGTTTCTTCGCCGGCGACCCGGCCACGGGCGCTCTGGAGTCCCTGGGCCACATCGACGCGGTGTTCCCGGTCCTGCACGGTCCGTACGGCGAGGACGGCACGGTCCAGGGACTGCTCGAGATGATGAACGTCCCGTACGTGGGCTGCGGCGTGTTCGCGTCGGCCGCCTGCATGGACAAGCACTTCACCAAGGTGGTGCTCAACGCGGCCGGCATCCCCACCGCGCCCGGCATCACGCTGGACACCCGTCTGTTCAGCCAGTCCGATCAGTTCGCCTCGAATGCCGACGATGTGCTCGCCCGCGTCGAGGCCGCCGGACTCGCCTACCCGCTGTTCGTCAAGCCCTCCCGCGCCGGTTCGAGCTTCGGTGTGACCAAGGTGGAGGCCGCCGGCGATGCGGCCGCGTTGATCGCAGCCGTCTACGAGGCCAGCAAGCACGATTGGAAGGTGCTGGTGGAGCAGGGCATCACCGGCCGCGAGATCGAATGCGCGGTGCTGGCCCCCAAGCCCACCGACGAGCCGGCCGCCAGCTGGCCCGGCGAGATCGTGCTCGATCGTCGCAACGCCGGCGACGACCAGTTCTATGACTTCGACTCGAAGTACACCGACTCCGCCGCCTCCCACGTGGAGGTGCCGGCCAACCTGCCCGACGAGACCCTGCAGAAGGTGCGCGAGGTGGCCGTCAGGGCCTTCAAGGCGCTCGATCTGGCCGGCCTGAGCCGCGTGGACACCTTCGTGACCCCGAGCGGCGAGGTGATGATCAACGAGATCAACACCATGCCCGGTTTCACCCCGATCTCCATGTACCCCAAGGCCTGGGAGGCCACCGGCGTGAGCTACACCGAGCTGATCACCCGCCTGATCGAAGGCGTGCTGCGGTAGTTTGCCCGCGTCGCGCCCTTCGTCATCCTGAGCGCTGAGCCGTTAAGCGGACAGCCCAGTGGGCTGTCCGTAGGCGAAGGGAGCCGCCGCCAAGGCGGCGACGGTCCGGCGTAGCCGGACACCGAAGGGCGAAGTCGAAGGATCCTTAACCTTGTGCACTAAGTCAAGGGGCATCGATTTGTGCGCAATGGCCAAGGATCCTTCGCTTCGCTCAGGATGACAGCGGGGGACTGTTCGATCCTGAGCGGGCGGATGGCTTCCCTTGTCATCCTGAGTAGGCGGATGGCTTCCCTCGTCATCCTGAGCGGAGGCGTAGCCGCAGTCGAAGGATCCTTAATCTTCGCGCCCTGCCCCCATACCTCCCGATTTGCCCGGTTTGCGACCTTCCCGCCGGGCCGAACTGGGCAGATCCGGTCACTTCATTTGTGAACTGGGCAGATCGTGTCCGTTAGGGGCCCAAATCGGCCTCCAGATGACCGGATCTGCCCAGTTTGCAAAATCGGCGTCCCGTTTTGCCCAGTTTGCGTCATCGGTCGGGCCGAACTGGGTATTTTCGTCATCCTGAGCGCAGTCGAAGGATCCTTAATCTTGTGCACTAAGTCAAGGGGCATCGATTTGTGCGCAATGGCCAAGGATCCTTCGCTTCGCTCAGGATAACGGCGGGGGACTGTTCGATCCTGAGTGGGCGGGTGGCTTCCCTTGTCATCCTGAGCGAGCGGAGCGAGTCGAAGGATCCTTCGGCTTCGCCCTTCGGGCTTCGCTCAGGATGACGGTGGGCGCTCGCTCAGGATGACGGTAAAATTACGCACGGGAATGCTCTAAGGAGGCATCATGACCGATGAGCAGTTTCGGCGCGTAAGGCCCGCGGCGGTGGCGGGATCGTTTTACCCTAGTGATCCCGATCGGCTGAATGCGATGATCGACGGCATGCTGGATTATGCGGCCCGCACGCTCAAGCGCAGGCATATCCCCGCGCGCGTGTCGGCCGGGACCCGCGCATCGTGGCCCAAGGCGGTGATCGTGCCCCATGCCGGGTACGTGTACTCCGGTACCACAGCCGCTCTTGCTTACTCCCTGCTGGCTTCCGGACGCGGGACCATCCGCCGCGCGGTGATCGTGGGGCCCACCCATCGCGTGCCCGTGCGGGGTGTGGCCATGTCCACCGCCGACGCATGGCAGACCCCGCTCGGCAAGGTGGCCGTGGACGTGGAAGCCGAACGATCGGCGCTCGACGCCGGCCGGCTCATAGTCAACAACCCCACCCACGCGCGCGAGCACGCCGTGGAGGTTCAGGTTCCGTTCCTGCAGAAGGTGCTGGGACCGGAGATCTCGATCGTCCCGCTCAACGCAGGCGACGCGACGCCGCGCGAGGTCGGCGATGCGCTGCGGGCCCTGTGGGGTGGCCCGGAGACCGTGATCGTGATCAGTTCCGATCTGTCGCATTACCATCCCGAGCGCGTGGGGCGCGCGATCGACGATGAGACGATCGAACGCATCAACGCCCTTGACCATCCGATTTCGCCCGACCGCGCGTGCGGCGCGTATCCTATCAACGGCCTGCTCGATGTGATCGCAGGCGGGCTGCTGCCGGATAAGTTGCTGCCGGATGACGTACGGCCAGACGGGGAGGGCGGGACCATCGTTCACAATGCTGGTGACAATGTGGGCACAATGGACCCACGGTGTGCCCACATTGTCACCAGTGATTTTCACCATCACCATGCTCCCTCCGCCTTCCGGGGCTATCTGGAGCTGCTTGGCCGGTCCACGTCCGGCGATGACGGCGAGGTGGCGCTGGCGGGGGAGGACCGGCCCGCCATGGCCGATCCGAACGATCGTGTGGTCGGCTATGCCTCGTGGGCGCTGTGGGAGGTGCCGGACGACGGGGCGACTGAGCATGCCGAGCCCGCCGAATCCGCACAGGCCGCCGGGCCCGCACAGGCCGCACAGGCCGCCCAGTCCGCCGATCGGACGCCCGACCGCGAGGGTTCCGTGCTGCTGCGCCTGGCCCATACCGCACTGGCCGAGCATCTGGGCGTCGACGTGGACGGACCGTCGTCCGCGGACATCATCGCGGCCCATCCGTGGCTGGCCGAGCCGGGCGCGAGTTTCGTCACACTGACCGAGAACGGCCGGCTGCGCGGGTGCATCGGCTCGATCATCGCGCATCAGCCGTTGGGGCGGGACATTGCGGAACACGCCGTGGACGCGGCCGTGCACGATCCGCGGTTTTGGCCGGTGGGCGCCCAAGAATACCCGCTGCTGCACGTCGAGGTGTCCGTGCTGAGCGCCCCCGAACCCATGCGCGTCCAATCCCGCGAGTCCTTGGAACAGGCGCTTCGGCCGGGCATCGACGGGCTGATCCTGAGCGACGGCGAGGGTCGCTCCGCAACCTTCCTGCCGCAGGTCTGGGACGAGCTGCCGGATCCGCACGACTTCGTGTCCCACCTGCTCGCCAAGGCCGGGTTGTCCGCCGGGCGAACATGGCATGATGGGGAGATAACCGCGCGGCGGTACACTGTTCGTGCATACCGTTGACGCGTTGTTGACGGATTGTGACGAATTGTTGACTTGGTCGGTCCGCGCAGGGGCCGCAACAGAGCCCATCAACGGGCCGCGATCGGATGAAGGGAGGCTGCCATGACGGGACATCCGGCGCAATCGGCGCACACGCAGGTGATGCATCCGGTGTTCGGGCGGTGGCAGCATCCGCTTGACGATGGGCGCGTCCAGTGCGATCTGTGCCCGCGCGAATGCAAACTGCGCGAAGGCCAGCGGGGCTTCTGCTTCGTGCGATCGAACCACGACGGCCACATCGAGTTGGACACCTACGGCCGTTCCTCCGGCTTCGCCATTGACCCGGTGGAGAAGAAGCCTCTCAACCATTTCCACCCCGGCAGCGCGGTGCTGAGCTTCGGCACGGCCGGATGCAATTCCGCGTGCAAGTTCTGCCAGAACTGGGATATCTCGCGGGCGCGCGACTGGACGCGGGTGAGCCGCGAGGCCGAGCCGGACGACATCGCCGATCTGGCCGTGATGCACAACGCGCAGTCGGTCGCCTTCACCTACAACGATCCGATCGTATTCGCCGAGTACGCGATCGACACCGCCGACGCCTGCCGTGAGAAGGGCATCCACCCCATCGCCGTGACCGCCGGATACATGAACGCCTGCGCGCGGCCGGCCTTCTACGATGCCATGGACGCTGCGAACATCGATCTCAAGGGCTTCACCGAGGACTTCTACTGGTCGGTCACCGGCACGCATCTTCAGGACGTGCTGGACACCATCGACTACGCGGTGAACGAGGCGCGCACGCCCAATGGGGAGCATGTGTGGGTGGAACTCACCACGCTGCTCATTCCCGGCCGCAACGACGACGACGCGCAGCTGCACGCCGAGTGCGCGTGGATCCGTGAGCACTGCGGGCCGGACGTGCCGCTGCACTTCTCCGCGTTCCATCCCGACTACAAGATGATGGACGTGCCGCCCACGCCGCTCGCCACACTGCTGCGCGCCCGTGAGATCGCCTACGCTGAGGGGCTCAACTACGTCTACACCGGCAATGTGCACTACCCGGAGGGGGACACCACCTATTGCCCGAACCCGGAGTGCGGGGCCGTGCTCGTGGAGCGCGATTGGTACCGGATTTTGGAGAACCGACTGTCCGGAGGCGTTGCGGCGATCTGCCCCGAATGCGGTACTCCCATCGCTGGCCGCTGGTGAGCCAGGGCAGATCCTGGTCGTGGACCCGGGGTGTGACTTGGTGCGCGGTGTGTGACTCGGCGTGGGTTGTGACCGGGGCGCATCGTGACCCGGCGTGCATTGTGACTTGGTGTGTGACTTGGTGTGCGCCGTGACAGGGGGAGCGTGACTTGGTGTGTGACCGGGGGTGCATTGTGACCCGGCGTGTGACCGGGGGTGTCCGGCTGTGACCCGGTGTGGGCGCTCCCAGTCACACCCCTTGCAAAATGGCTTTATTTCAACGTTTTTAAGTCGCCGTGACCGGGCATGGGCACACCATGTCACACGCCCGGTCACAAGTGCACGCCGGGTCACACGCCATGTCACGGCGCACGCCCCCAGTCACACGCCCGGTCACAAGCGCACTCCCGGTCACACGCCATGTCACAGTGCGCACCCCTGGTCACGGTTTGTTCCCAGTCGCACGTCTTGTCACGCCGCACGCTCAGTCATGGGCGCGCTCCCTGTCACACGCCATGTCGCGTGCCCGGTCACAAGCGCACTCCCAGTCACGCCTCCTCGGCGTCCCCCATGGCACCCTGCTCCAGGAAATCAGACCCCGCCAGCGTGCGCACGATCGTGTCGCGCATCGTCGACTGGAAGACGCCCGGCTTCGCGAACGCCCAGACCTGACCCTCCATGCCGTACGGCGAAAAGCCGGTGAACTTCACCAGCGGCTTGGTGCCGTCGAGCTGCATATCGGCCGTCGCGGCACTCACCTCGGCCACGATCCGCGCGGTCACCGCATCGGTATCCACCCCCGCGCGGGCCGTGAACGGCACAGTCACCAGCGACTCGTTGGATGCGGGCATCTTCTTGAGCTCCTTGGTGTTGAGCACCGAGTTGGGGATGATCAGCTCGTTGCCGCCGCGCTCGCGGACCACGGTATGCCGCCACGTGATGTCCTTGACCGTGCCGGTGGCTCCGGCGATCGTCACCTCGTCGCCCGGCTGGATCACCTTGCCCAGCATCAGGCCGAAGCCGCCGATCACGTTCGCGATCGTGTCCTTCAGACCCAGTGAGATCGCAACGCCGCCGACGCCAAGGGCGGTGATGATCGTGCTCGGGTTGATGCCGAACACCGGTTGCAGCACCATACAGGTGGCGATCACCCAGACCACCACGCGCAAGATGTTCGCGAAGATCGATGCGCTGGGCACGTCGGTCTTGTCCAGCAGGCGCATGGTGCCGCGCTTGATCAGCCGCGAGGCCACCGCGGCCACAATGAGCACGATGATGAGGAAGATGATTTTGCCGGAGTTGGCCAGCAGCCAGTCAAAAATGCGTTCCATACCCGCCATCCTAGCGGTCGATCGATGCGCAATGGCCAAGGATCCTTCGGCTTCGCGCTCCGCGCTTCGCTCAGGATGACGTGGGGCTTTTCGTCATCCTGAGCGGAGCCCGTCAGGGCGGAGTCGAAGGATCCTTAACTTTGCGCTCAGAATGACGGAGCGTCCCCACCCCTCCGTCCCCTCCATCCCATCCCCCCGCAACCCGCCCGACTCGCTGGAAACATGCGGGGTAGATACCCGCGTTTACAGTGGTAACTGTTGAAACGCTCCAATCGACGATGATAAAGGGGGTAGGAACGTGACTGCATCAATCGGAACCGTATCGTTACGAAACAGCGCCGCAATGCCGGTATTGGGGATGGGCACCTGGCATATGGCGGAAAATCCGGCACTTCGGGACAGCGAGATCGCGGCGATCCGCGAGGGGCTGGACCTGGGACTCACGCTGATCGACACCGCCGAACTGTACGCGGACGGCGCCACGGAGACGCTGGTGGGCGAGGCGATCCGCGGTGTGGACCGCGACGGGCTGTTTATCGTGAGCAAGGTGATGCCGTCGCACGCTGGCCGCTCCCATATGCGCAAAAGCTGCGAGGCGTCGCTCAAGCGACTGGGCGTGGATCATCTGGATCTGTACCTGCTGCACTGGCCCGGATCGGTGCCGCTGGCCGAGACCGTCGCGTGCATGGAATCCCTGCGCGCCGACGGGCTGATCCGCCAGTGGGGCGTGTCCAACTTCGATGTGGACGACATGGAACAGCTGTGGCGCGTGCCCGGCGGCGATGCCTGCGTGGCCAACCAGGTGCTCTACCACTTGGAGTCGCGCGGTGCGGAGCTGGCGCTCAAGCCTTGGATGGACGCGCACAATGTGGCGATGATGGCGTACTGTCCGCTCGCGCAGGGCGGCCGGCTCGCATACGGGCTCATGAATGATGGCACGCTTGGCGAGATCGCGCGCCGGCACCACGCCACGCCCGCGCAGATCCTGCTCGCATGGGTGATGCGCGACAGTCGGACCGTGGCGATTCCCAAGGCCGGCACCCCGGAGCACATGCGGCTCAACGTGGAGGCCGCGGGGATCGAACTTACGCCGTCCGATCTCGCCGCGCTGGACCGCCGGTTCCCCGCGCCCAGTGTGAAACCGCCGCTCGACTGGCTGTGATCGCGGGACTGTGATCGTGGGCTGTGATCTCGGGACTGTATCGCACAGTCCCACCCGGCCGCTTGCGATCGGGACGCGCGCCCTACAGCACCTTCATGACCACGGCGCCGATGCCGAACACGAACAGCACAAAGCCGCAGATGCGCGCGAACAGCAGCGTTCCGCGGCTCGGGTCCGAATAGGTGCCGGTGATTTTGCACGCGATGCGCCACACCCAGTCCGCCGAAAACAGCAGCGCCGCGCCCCACAGGGCCAGCACCACGCACAGCACGATCATGCCGATGTCCGAACCGCTCATTGTCCTACCTCGATTGCGTTTGACGATGATTTAACCCTAGCCTATGCCTGCTCGGCCCGCTCGATGTACACGACCGCGGTCTCGCCGTAGTCTCGCGACTGGGTGATCTCCCAGCCCTCCGGCGCGGTCAGCGGCTCGGAGCGGGTCGATCGCTCGAACATGATGATCGCGTTCGGTGCGGCCACGCCCTGCGTCACGATCGAGGTCAGTAGATCGTTGCACGCCGACGTCTCCACTGCGTACGGCGGGTCGATGAAGATCAGATCGAACCCCTCGCCGGCGAACCCCGCGGCGAACGATTCCGCCTTGGTCCGCAGCACCCGCGCGCCCATATCCGGCCGCCATGCGCGGGAGGATTTCAGCGCGGCGAAGGTCTTGCCCAGCAGCGCGGCCGCCGGTCCCGCCGATTCCACCGCCACCAGCTCGCGCGCTCCCCGGGACAGCGCCTCGATGCCCAGCGCCCCGGTGCCCGCGTACAGGTCGAGCACGCGCGCGTCTCCGATCACGCCCCACGAGTCGAGGTGCGAGAAGATCGCCTCCTTGGTGCGGTCGGTTGTGGGCCGCGTGCCGGTTTTGGCGGCCGGCAGCTGCAATCCTTTGAATTGTCCTGAAATCACGCGCATGGATACCACTCTAGCGTGCGGTGGGGGCGGTGCTCTCTTTCGTCATCCTGAGCGTAGTCGAAGGATCCTTAATTACGTGCACAAGATCAGTGCGAAATGACAAAGGATCCTTCGACTCCGCTGCGCTGCGCTCAGGATGACGGAGGGGGACCTTTTACGTCATCCTGAGCGGAGCCCGCTAGGGCGTAGTCGAAGAATCCTTCGCCATTTCACACCAAGTCGCATCACGTCGAGGTGAGGAATTCCCCGTTGCCGCGTGTGAAGTCGAGCACCGCCCCGGCCAGCTGCGGCTCGTGCGCCAGCTCCGGATCGGCCTCCAGCACGCGCTTGGCATCGGCGCGCGCCCGCTCGATCAGCTTCGCGTCCTTGATCACGCGCAGCAACTTCAGACTCGACTTGCCGCCCGACTGCGCGTCGCCCAGCACATCGCCGGCCCCGCGCAACTCCAGATCGGCCTGCGCGATTTCGGCACCATCGAGCGTGCCCTGGATCACCGCGAGCCGCTGCGCTGCAATCGAATCGGGCTCGGCGCGCGAGATCAGGAACGCCCATGAGTTCGTGCCGCCGCGGCCCACGCGCCCGCGCAGCTGGTGCAGCTGTGACAGTCCGAACCGATCGGCGTCGAAGATCACGATGCAGCTGGCTTGCGGCACGTCCACTCCCACCTCGATCACCGTGGTCGCCACCAGTATCGGCGTCGTGCCGTCCGCGAACTCGGCCATCACGCGGGTCTTGGTCTCATCGTCGTCGCGCCCGGTCAGCGTGGCCAGCGTGAGCCCGCGGAACTGGGGGAGCGCGGCCAGACGATCGGCGATCTCCGTCACCGAATGCAGCGGCGGCTTGGGCGTCGATTCGTCGCCATCGGGCTCGTCGAACATGTCGATCGCATCGTAGCCCCGATCCTCCAAGCCCCGGCCCGGGCCATGCCCGCCCGCCGAACCGGAACCGCCCTCCGCGGCCGGATCATCATCGGCGTCAATGCGCGCGCAGACGATGTACGCGCGTTCCCCGGCGTCCACGCGCGACCGGATGTGCGCGAACATGCGACCCATCGTGCCGGCGTCCGCCTCGGGCACCACGATCGTGCGGATCGGCTTGCGGCCGCCGGGCAGCTCGGTGAGCCACGAGAGGTCCAGATCGCCGAACCATGTCATCGCGGCCGTGCGGGGGATGGGCGTGGCGGTCATGACCAGCAGGTGCGGGGCCACATCGTAGCGATGGCGCAGGGTTTCGCGCTGTTCCACGCCGAACCGGTGCTGCTCGTCGATCACCACGAGCGCGAGGTCGGGCGCCTGGAATGTCTTGGAAAACGCGGCATGCGTGGCCACCACGATGCACGGGGTCCCGGACGCGATGGTGGCGAGGGCCCGGCGGCGGGCAGCGAGCTTCATGCCGCCGGTCAGCAGGACTACGGGAATCTCGCCAGCGGGGATTTCGCCGGTCGTGGCGGCGGGCTCAGCGCCTCCGGAATCAGGGCCAGCCCCTGCCCCGATCTTCGCGACCATCTTCCCGATCGTCTCCGCGTGCTGCTCGGCCAGCACCTGCGTGGGCGCGACCAGCACGGCCTGATGTCCGGCCCCGGCGGCCTGCAGCATCGCGGCCACGGCCACCACGGTCTTGCCCGATCCCACTTCGCCCTGCAGCAGGCGCTGCATCGGCCAATCGCGCTGCATGTCCGCGGTCACGTCGTCGATCACCGCGCGCTGCCCGCCGGTCAACTCGAATGGCAGCGACCCGATGAACCGCTCCACCAGCGGCCCGCCCGCCGCGCAGTTGTGCGCCTTGATCTGATGCGTGCTGTGGCGGGTGCGGACCAGCGCGGTCTGGCTGACGAACGCCTCCTCGTAGCGCAGCGTGTCGATGGCTCGGCGGAAGTCGTCGGTGGTGTCCGGATCGTGCACCGCGCGGAAGGCCTCCGCCCGATGCAGGTATCCGCCCGCCGCTCGCACCGACTCGGGCAGAATGTCCGGGATCGCATGATCGTCCAGCGCATCCAGGAAGCCCATGATCGACTCGTGGATGTGCTCCGATGAAATCCGGCTCGTGGCGTGGTATACCGGGCGAGGGCGGCACACGCGGCGCAGGGCCTGTTCCTCGGAATCGGCGTCGAATTTGAGCGACGACGGTTGCACGGGCGGCAGCGGTTCGGGGCTCGGCTGCCACGGATCGGGCTGCCACGGATCCGGCTCGGTGCCAGGCAGTCCGGGGCCCGGCTGCGGGGCGGGAACCGGCGCGATCGTCAGGATCTCCGGATGCGTGAACTGCAGCTGCCCGTTGAACTCGCTGGGCACGCCGGCGATCACCACGCGCGCGCCCTGACGCAGTCGCATGCTCACCCAATCGACGTACTGCTTCTTGTACGAGAAGAACACCAGCTGCGCGGCGGTCCCGCTGTCGTCCGCCACCACAGCCTGCAGCCTGAAGCCCCTCCGCGCGTTCATCGGCACCACCCTGAGCGCCTGCACGGTGGCCGCGAACGCGATCGGCATGCCGATCCTCGCCTCGCGGATGGGCCGCGCGGGCACCGGATCGGTCACGCGGAACGGGTAATACGTGAGCGCGTCACGCACCGTGACCACTCCCAACGACTTGAGTGCGCCCACACGCCGCTTGTTCGTCGTCAGCGACGACACGGCGGTATCCAGCGAAACACTCATGCCCCTCATCCTACCCCGTGCCCGCGTTTTCTCCGGGCGGTCCGGGTTCACTCCATTTTGCCGGTCATTTTGCCGGTCATTTTGCTGGTCATCTTGCCGGCCAGCAACCGCTCGTTGAGAATCACCGGCGCATCCTCGACGGCGGGCGCCAAGGCGTCAAGTTGCTCGGACAGCCGCGACTCATCCACCACCGGCAGTTCGAGCAATGATCGCGCGGCGGCGTGCAGATAGTCGTTCAGCGCCTCGATTCGCCCGTCTTCCAGCGGATACGTCCGGTCGTTCTCCAGCGCGATGCCGAGCGCCTTGCGCAACATGTCATGCTGTTCGGCGCCCATGATCACAGCGCACTGATCACGGAACGTCATGCGCGCGTTCGACGGCTGGCGTTCGTCAAGCACGTTCGGCGTCCATGCTCCGGATGCCCAATCGGAGCGCATATCGTTCTTGAACAGTGCCATGTTGTGGTCGAACAGCGGGGCCGGGCCGAGTATCCGGCCGGTGTGATTGTCCCGCAGGAATCCGTGGTTGTTGGCGTGACGATCCTGATTGACGATGAGCGCGTCGAACACGAGCATCGTGCGCATCGCCTCGAACGCCTCGCCTGACACCGCGCGTGCCGCCGCCAGGATCTCCGGGAACGTCGCCAATTGCGTGGCTGCATAGAATGGCACGAACGACACATCCTCCGTGTTCATGACCGGGCACACCGAAGCGAGCTTGCCCTTCCAGCGAGCCAGGCGGTAGCCAACCGCGCGAACGCCCAGTTTTCGAGCCAGCTGCGAGGCCAGATATTCGGAGTATGGCTCCAATCCGGCATTCGCATGCCCCTCCGAGCCGGCCTTCCAGAGCTCAAGGCCGTGCGCGGAATGACGCCACGCCTTGGGGAACTGGCCGTCGGTCGTCCATTCGCTGGACAGTCCAATGGCGTGCTTCTCGCTCGATGTGTAGCCGGTGTAGGCGACGATGGCGAGCGTTTCATCCAGAGGATTCCCGTACAGGTTGATGTCCGCGAATCTGAGGTCCTCGCCGCTGCGCTCAACCCAGTAGGAATCGTTGACGGACAGGCCCTTGCACAGGTCGATGATGCCGAGTATGTCCGAAACCTTGAGTCCGGCCTGCGCCAGAATCTGCGCGGCGAATTCGCGGTTCTTCGGGATGGTTCGTCGTTCCAGCCACGTCGTGAGCTTCGCGTCGTCGGGGTTGGGCGCCATGGGGAACGGCAGCAGTGCGCGCTTCGATTCGTCGAACCAGCGGACGTGCGCCTCGACTTTGCCGGCGAGCAGCCCCTCTCCGTAGGAGGCGTTGAACTCCAACAGGGGAGTGTCGTAGAGGCGCAGCACATAATCGGTCATTGGTGCCTCCTGAACCATTCGTCCGCGTTGCTGTCCATCTCATTGTATGTACGGAGGTGCCGGGCGGGGGCTTCAATGGGCTGGCAATGGGCTGGTAGTGAGGGAAAATGGGCTGGCAATGGGCTGTGTGGGCAGGTTGCGGCCAGACTACGTCCCATAAATCCGATTTGTGTGGTTGTTTTTCCCGTCCCGGCTGGATAACATCAGTGGGAAATCGGCGGAATTGCTGGGTTTCTGGATTTGTCTTTCCGCCCTATCCAGGGAAATCAACCGCACTAATCGGTTTTATGATCCGGCCGAATCTGTTTTGCGCCGCAAAGTCGCGTAGAATGCGCAAGAACAACGTAGATTGGCGGGATTTGCCGTTCAGACTGATGTCCCTGACGGCAAACGCGACCGTGCACAACCGTGTACATTCGTGTACTTTGGTATATTTTCGTGTATAAGTTATGGCGTGCGAATGGTGCGCGAATAGCGTTCGAATTAAGGAGTTGACGTGGCGGCGAATCCGTTCAAACCCACCGCGGGCAAGATGCCTCCAATCCTCATCGGTCGAGACGGGCTGATCGAGGATTTCGCCGAGGCGCTGGACAACGGTGCCGGCGCGCCTGGCAGGATCATGCTGATCACCGGGCAACGTGGATTCGGCAAAACCGTGCTACTCACCGAATTCCGCCGAATTGCCGCAGCCCGTCACTGGGAGACGATCGCCGAAACCGCGTCCGAAGGACTCGTGGATCGACTGATTGCCGCGCTGTCCCCTTCCGACATCCACATGGATCAGGCCAGTCTGAACCCGTCGATCGGCATTCCGGGCGTTGCCACCGCCAGCTTGGGGCAAGCCCATTTCCAGTCGGCGGTGGAGCCCTTCACCCTTCGCAACGCTTTGCTGAAACGGCTTGAAAGCCGGAAGATCGGGAAGGGGCGAGGCATTGTCATCACCATCGATGAGACGCAGGCCGCTTCCGAGGCTGATCTCGTGTCCATCGCCACTGCCGTTCAGCATGTCACAGCGAGCATCGATGAGACCGATGTGCCGGATGCGGACAAGAAGGGCGTCGCGATCGTTTTCGCCGGTTTGCCTCATATGCTCAACGAACTGGTCAATAACGAAGTGACTACGTTTCTGCGCCGTGCCATGCGGCGTGAACTGGAGAACGCGTTGATTCCCGATGTGAAAAACGCCTTCCTCGAAACGGTTCGTGACTCAGGAAAGACCATTGGCGAGGATGACGCGATGACGGCCGCGCGCGAAACCAATGGCTACCCATATATGGTGCAGCTGGTCGGCTATTACATGTGGCAGTCCGCGCAACGGCGTCGCTCCGATGTCATCGGGCCGGAGGATGTGGAAAACGGCATGAGGGATGCGGTGCTTGCGTTCGGGGATGCGGTGTGTACCCCCGCGCTCGATGGGGTGGATCCCTCCGGGCGTCTTTTTCTGGCATGCATGGCGCAGGATGGTCCCTCACCCTCCCGGACTGCGGACATTGCGGATCGTGCGGGCCGGAGTCGTAGCTGGGTGAACAAGTATCGCAGCATTCTGATCGGAGAGCGTATGATTCGTCCTGCCGGCCGTGGTCTGATCGAGTTTACGGTGCCGCATTTCGGGGATTATCTGCGAAGCAAGGGGAATGCTGTGGACGCGCAGACCGACTACGTCCCGTAAATCCGAGTTGTGCATGCTCGATATCGGCTTTGCCGGGTATAGCCTTCGGAAAATCGGCGGATTTTCATGGTTTCTACCAGCCTGTTATCCGCTTGGTCCCGGGAGGGGCATGCACAACTCGGATTTAGGATCCGGCCGGAATGCGTCCGTACCCGATTTGCGCCGCAAAGTCGCGTAGAACGCGCAAGAACAACGTAGGTTGGTGACAATTCTCCGTGCGACGGCCGCATGTCTGGCTTTTCACAGGCAGAACGACATGTACAGCGGCAGGAACCGTCACTTCCCCGCGACTCGCATCGGGGGCGGCGACACCACGTATTCCATGCCCGTGTATTCCTCGCCCGTGCGACCGCATGATTACACGTTTCTAAGGTTTCAAGACTCCTATCAATTACACGTTTCTAAAGTTATAAATGACCCCCATTTTGCACGTTTCTAAGGTTTGAGCACGTCGCTATGCTGGCAAAGGCGACCGCAAACTCCTGTGGCGCGTAGGCCGATCGCCAACAATGTGGTTGCCGTGGTACTGTCGCCGGCCTGAACTTGAGCTCGTCCTGCTGGCGTGGTTGCTTGCTTATGCTGGCGACAGTTGCCGGCGGGCGATTAGGTGGGTTGCGGCCAGACTACGTCCTATAAATCCGATTTGTGCGGTTGTTTTCCCGTCCCGGCCGGATAGCATCAGCGGGAAATCGGCGGAATTGCTGGGTTTCTGGATTTGTCTATCCACCCTATCCTCGGAAATCAACCGCACTAATCGGATTTAGGATCCGTCCGCACCTGATTCGCGCCGCAAAGTCGCGTAGAACGCGCAAGAACAACGTAGGTTGGCCTTGGCGTCGCCGTGTTCCGTCGTGTTTCGAGCGGCGCTCCCGACTTTTGCTCAGTCACTGAGCAAAAATACTCTGAGCAAAAATACTCAATGACTGAGCAATTTTCCGGAAAGCAGGTTCTGTCGTTAAGTATGTCATTGGTCAAGAGCGGGCGGATTCGTCGGCTCAACGGACTTGATGCGTTCTGCGCCGAGTATCCCGGCACCGCCACTATGGTCATCGGATCGCATGAAACGCCGTTGGAGGATTTCCTGCTGGGCAATGTCCCGCTGTTTGCCTGACGGCGGGATGGCCAAAGTCGCTTGATTGGCTCGCCGAGTGTACGACCCCATGTTTCCAGCGGACTTTTACTGCGTCACAATGGGTTGGTGATGGTATACGCTGGTTGCAAGGATCTGGAAAGGTAGCGCGCTATGACAAGTATGGAGAGTCTTCCGGCGTACGCGGAGGCTGAGGCTGCGGCACGTCGTAATGGGTTGCATGTCACGGATCTGATTAATGCGTATTTGGCTGGATTCGCCGCGGGGAGCGCGGCGACACAGCTTGGTGGTGTGCCCGTGGATGCAGCTGGCTACCCGGTGTTTGAACTCGATGTCGACAAATTTGACGTCGTTCGGCCCAAAGTAGATGAAGCCACTGGCGAGCATGTGTGGCCGAAGGATTTTTTGGATGACTGATGAGCATTTTTCGAACCTCGGCTGTTTGAGATTTGGCTCGTGCGGTTCCGGTTCGAAGAGAATCCTAAGAAATACACCGTGTGTCCTGCGCTGGTGATTCAGGAACGTGGCGGCAAGGCTTTTGCATTGATGCTGAGAGTTACTAAAGACGTTAAGCGTCAAGCCGAATATGATGTGATATTGGATGACTGGCATGAGGCTGGTCTGCGTCTGCCCAGCGCAGTGCGATGCGACAAGATGATGGCTGTTGATGAATCGGACGTCGATTGGGAAGAACCGAAATGGGGTCGTTTGACTCCGCATGATGCCATGCGGGTTGTTGAAATGCTTCATCATATGCATAATGATGGCGTGGTGGTTAAGCCATTCTGATTAAGTGTGGCTCTATTTATTCGCCGCATGGGCGGTCCCAAGTCCCGCTGAGTTCCTACTTCCTCTTCCGAGGGCGGATATGAGGCTCCATGAACACCTACTTGACCTTCCGAGGGCAGAGTCCATACCATATTCATCGATTCAGGCGCCTAATTATGGCCATTTTGAGGCGCTCAAGCCCGTTTTCGGCTCCGCGAAGTGCCCTCGGAAGGGCAAGTAGCTTCCGGCGCAGCCCAAAATCCGCCCTCGGAAGGGTAATTCGTTTGCCGTCCGCACGCGAAATGCTGCCCGCGAAATGCCGCCCGCGAAATGCTGCAACCAATGGACACTTTGCCAAAGTATCTGAAGTTATCTGGAACTATCTGAAGATATCCAAATGTATTTACCTGTATTGTCACCTGATGCTTTGCGCACGCTGGATCAGGGTTTGTCCCGATGGCCCGGTGCGCACCGCCGACGTGGCCAAACGGTTCCGTAGCAAAGGTGCCGCCTCCAGCGCCCGCACTTCCCTGATCGAGGAAGGCCTGATTTACCCGGCCGGCTATGGTCAGGTCGCCTTCTCGGTCCCGCGCATGGGCGAGTTCGCCCGCCGTGCTCTTCCTGCGGTCGAGCAGCCATATGATGGGCGGCGGTGATGCGGAAGTGGCTCTGATGCTTGGTGCATTCCGGATAGAACCGGATTATGAACTCCAAGCAGCCGTGTACCATGTGTATCGTAAGTCAAATATGGGGCTGTGCAGCCCATATTGTGCGTTGTGATGGTTTATCCTTTCGCGAGGGGGTGTGGCGATGGCGTCCATTATGGTTCATCCGGCCACGCTCCGGTGGGCTGTTAGTCAGAGTGGTGCGGATCCGGCGGCCGTGGCTCGCAAAGAAGGCCTGTCCGATTTCCCGCAATGGCTGAACGCGGTTGATCCATTCAGTTTGTCTTTTTCCAAATTGACCGCGCTTGGCTCTGCGCTGCAAATGCCATTCGGCGCGCTGGTGCGTTCCGTGGTCCCGGAAGCCCACGAAGATGAATTGATTCGGTATCGCACGATCGACAATCATGCCGTTGATGCAAGCCGAAATCTCAAGGACACGATTGCGATCATGCGGAACCGTCAGAATTGGGCGCATGACGAGATGCTCGCACAGGGATTTGGCAATAACCTGTTGGTTGGCAGCGTCTCCTCCCGGGCGACTGCCGATGAAATGGCGTTGCGCTTGCGCGAGGGGCTGTCTCTGGATGCTGGATGGTGCCGGCATAAGCGCAATGCTGAACGATTTCGTTTCCTTAGAGAAAAGGCATCTGATGCTGGTCTGATGGTGATGGTTGATTCCAAAGCGGGTACGTCCAATGCCCGTCGGCTGGATGTGCGAGAATTTCGTGCCTTCGTGCTGTTGGATGATGTCGCGCCGCTGATCTTCATTAACCGTAATGATTCCTATGCGGCTATGCTGTTTTCCTTGTTGCATGAGATCGGTCATGTGCTGCTTGGAACCAACGAAGTTTACAACGATCTTTTTCTCACTGCTGATGACGGTGAGATCGAACGTCGGATCAATCAAGCCGTCGTTTTATCGGTCGTGGATGATGATGCCGAGTTTCGGGAGTATTGGGAAAAGATAGCAACGGGCGGTGCTTCCGTATGCGAGATTGCCAATGACTGCGCGAAGCGATATGGTCTCAGTGCTCTGGCATTGACGATTCATGCGCACAGGCTCGGGATAGTTGGTGACAAGGCCGTAAACTTGGTGCGCGCTGCAAGCGATGTGCGTGTAATAGGGGCTAAGGCCGGTTCCGGAGGCGATCAAAACCTGACGAACGCGTCTCACTTGGACACGAGGTTTGTGCGCATGATCCGTGATGGAGTCGATCGGGGAAGCTTGCCTTATTCCGACGGACTGACATTGCTGGGAGTAAAGTCCATGCATGCCTATGACGGGTTGCTGAAAGCGAAAGGCTTGGATCAATGAGTGAAGAGGTGTTCCTGCCCGACTCGGATATTTTCATCAACTCCTGTCGTGTCCATCATCCATTTGCTTACAAGGAGTTCCACCCGTTCTGGAGATGGTTGGAACGCATGGCGTTGAACGGCAAGATTCGGATTCTTGACACTGTGTTTAGAGAAATAACGCAGAAAGACAGCAAAGGTAATCGTGACGAGTTGGCCCTATGGGCGTTGAATTTGTTCGAGGACAGGCAGTTTTCCCATAAAACCGATGAAGTAGGCGCGGCTTATGCGCGGATTCAGGATTATCTGGTCACATGTGGGCTTTATCGTGAAGATTCGTATCGCCAGTGGTTGCCGGAATCCAAAGCTGACCCTTGGCTCATTGCGGCCGCAATGGTTGATGGGGCAACGATTGTCACCAATGAGAAGGCTGTACAGCCTGTTCGTAGTAACCCATTGAAGAAGGAGCCCAAGATTCCTGATGTGGCTGCCGCAATGGGGGTGCGGACGATGAATTTGCGCGAATTCTACGATGCCAGCGGTGAGCTTATTTCTCTGCCATATCCTGTTCAGCCAACATTCTGATGTGCGCATAGACCCGCGAAACGCCAGGCCCTCACCTGCTCTTCTTACCGTCCACACCCTCCGCGCCCAGCCGCAGGGGAATGGTGTCGCCCGGGATTTCGTAGCGGCGGAGTTGGGCGACGAGGTCGGGGCGTGCGAGCGGCCAGATGATGTCGAGCGGCGCGTTGTTGGCTTCGGGCTCGTCGAAGGAGACGGCGTAGTGCAGTTCCGTGACCAGCAGCGGTTCCTCTTCGGCCGGCATGTCCTCCGTCCGCAGTTCCATGCGGATCATGAACTCGTTCGGCCATGGCTTGCCCTCGGTTACGCTGAGACCAAACGAGAACTTCAGATTGCGAGGGGCTTTGCCGCTCATCTTCTTGGGGCCGCGAACCAGGTCGAACTGGCTGCTCTCCTTGAAGAGGACGATGCGCGTTACGTTCATTGCATTACCTCCATGTGAGTGGCGGCGGAGACGTTTTCCGGATCTCGCTCATCCTGATTGGAGGAGCTATGGGCGTCGAGGATTGCGGGAGCGGTGATTGAGATGTCCTGCTGGTTCCTCTTCTCGGGAATCAACGTAATCCGCTTCAGTGCCCCTGCGTCGGCTTCGTCTTTCGTTTCCACGGTCAGCCTGTAGTTCGCATGTCCCATGCTCGGACCGTTCTTCTCCCACTCGGTAGCAACCGGAACGTTGTATTCCTTCACTTCCTTATATATGTAGCGTCGCGCGCCCTCCGGCTTGGTCTCGGCGGGTTCGACTGTGTAGTCGATTCTGGCGCCGACCTCCAGCGCATAGTCGGTGAGAAGTGACGTAAGGCTTGTCCTGCCGTTCTCGATCTGGGAGATGTACCCCTGTGTCACGTTCATGGCTTCGGCGAGCTGCGTCTGCGTCATCTTGCGGCGCTTGCGCATGTCCACCAGCTTGCTCAGCAGCTCGTCGGCGTGTTGTACAGGTCGAAAGCCAGCTCCTGGTAATCGTATGCTTGGGCCTCGGTCATGAGATCACCTTCCTGCATGGAGTCTCCCTGCTCGGTCTTGTTTGTTCCAGCATAACATCACATGCGTACAAATGTTCTAGAAAACTTGTTCGATAGAGATCATGCGGGCAGCTCATTCAGGTGAGACGTTTGCGCCTTCGAAGCTCTGCTGCCTAACCACGGAACGCACGATTTTTCTTGAGAATGGCTTGATTTCAAGGCGCAGCCGTGAAAATCCCTCGTTCCGTGGTCGGCGGAGGAAAATCAGCGGAGGAAAATCAGCGGAGGAAAATCAGCGGAGGAAAATCAGCGGAGGAGGATCGGCGGAGAAGATCCGACAGAGCCGAGTCGGCGGAAGGGCCGGCGGAAGGATCTGCGGAAGGGCCGGCGGGCCCGAGCCGATGGCGAGACCGACAGGCCTGAGCCGATGATGAGACCGGCGGTCGAGGAAAGGAGCACTCCTTTGGCCCTAGCCCCGAGGCCAAAACCTCCCACTCCGCGGTGATACTGCCTCTTGCCCCGCCCTCAGCCTAGCCCCCACCAGCCCGAATCTGCCCCGCTCCCTCTCCCGCGCCCGGATTCAATTTGTAAGTGCAACACCCGTCTTTGGATGGTCTTGCCGCAATAGTACCCTGCCGAGCTCGCGGTACCAAACCTCGTTGGGCGTTTCCCACCCGAGGACCTTCAACGGGGTGTCGTTGATCTCCTGGACGATGGCCTGCAGGTCCTCGTACGACAGGTCGTCGAAGCTGGTCCTCTTGGGCAGGTAGCGGCGGATCCTGCCGTTGCGGTTCTCGTTCGTGCCGCGCTGGTACGAGGAGTACGGGTCCGCATAGTAGGCGGGCATGCCGAGCGCCTCGTCCACGAGCAGGTGGCAGGAGGATTCCGTGCCGTTGTCCCAGGTGCGGTCGATGCGCGCGGGCGCGGGGATGCGGCTGTAGATGTCGTATTCGGCGCGCGCGGTCGCCAGCGCGCTCTTGTCGGGGATGAACCGGGCGAACAGCTTGCGGCTCTTGCGTTCGACCTGCGTGTCGATGCACCGTTTCGAGGGGGCCGTGCCGATGACGGTGTCGGACTCGAAATGGCCGAACTCATGCCGCGAGTCGACGCGTTTGGGCCGGTCGGCGATCGGCACGCGCATGGGGATCCTCGGCCCCTTCGACCTGCGGCCCTTGGCGCGCGTGCGGCGCCGCTTGCCGCGCGGCAGGTACTGCCTGAGATCCAGCGTCTGCTGCGGTTTGGCGTAGATCCACTGGTAGAGGCACTCGTGGCCTGCCCGCATGCGCGGGTCGTCCGGGAACTGGACCTTGAGCCGTCCCTCGATCCGCTCCGGCGTCCATCCCTTGCGCAGCGCGTCCATCACCCAGGAGAGCAGCGGGTCGTACGCCATGCGCAGGGGCTTGCGCGACCTGCGGGCGCGTGTCTCGGCCTTGCGCTGCGCGGTCATGGCCGAGTAGAACGGGCGCGCGGTCCATGCGCCCGTCTTCAGGCGTTTCGGCCGGTACGGACGGTAGGAGTCGTTCTCGTTGGACGCGAACCTTGAGGCCGCGTTTGAGCTCGCGGCTGATGGTGGATTTGTCGCGGCCGGTCCTGCGGGCGATCTCGTTGACCCCGAGGCCGTCCCTGTTGCGCAGTTCGTCGATCCGAACGCGTTCCTCGGCCGACAGGTGGGAATACACTTTCTTCATGGGCGCAGCACCTTCCTGGGTTGAACTTGAACACTTCCAACCATAGAGCGGGTGTTGCGCTTCTATTTAGAACCCGGGGCGCCCCCTTAAACGGGGGTATGGGTGCTACACTTAGGGCTAAGCGAAAGTTGCAGGGGGTAAGTGGGGAGTGCCATGAGAGACCGTCGAGCCAGCGTTGGCCGTTGTGCATAGACTCTCGGGACTTGCCGCCCTGCTTCTCAAGCGGTCTGATTTCTGCTGAGACTGCTGAGATTAAGGATCTGGGAAGAATGAAGGATTTGAGTTCGTTGAAGATCGCCGTGGCCGGCACGGGTTACGTTGGTTTGAGCTTGGCCACGCTGCTGTCGCAGCACCATCAGGTGACGGCGGTGGACATCATCCCCGAGAAGGTTGACTTGATCAACGCCCGCAAGTCCCCTATTCAGGACGAGTACATCGAAAAGTACTTCGCGGAGAAGGAGCTGAACCTCACCGCAACGCTGGATGGCGCCAAGGCGTATTCGGATGCCGATTTCGTGATCATCGCCGCGCCGACGAACTACGACAGCAAGAAGAACTTCTTCGACACGTCCGCCGTGGAGGCAGTGATCGATCTGGTCATGAAGAGCAACCCGAACGCGATCATGGTGATCAAGTCCACGATCCCGGTGGGCTACACCAAATCCATCCGCGAGAAGACCGGCTCCAAGAACATCATCTTCAGCCCGGAGTTCCTGCGTGAGTCCAAGGCCCTGTACGACAACTTGTACCCGAGCCGCATCGTGGTCGGTACAGATCCGGACGACGAGCATCTGGTGGAGGCCGCGCACACGTTCGCCGCGCTCCTGCAGGAGGGTGCGATCGAGGAGAACATCAAGACCCTGTTCATGGGCTTCACCGAGGCCGAGGCCGTGAAGCTGTTCGCCAACACCTATCTGGCGCTGCGCGTCTCCTACTTCAATGAGCTGGACACCTACGCGGAGTCCAAGGGGCTGAACAGCCGCGAGATCATCGACGGCGTGTGCCTTGACCCGCGCATCGGCACGCATTACAACAACCCGAGCTTTGGCTACGGTGGCTACTGCCTGCCGAAGGATACCAAGCAGCTTCTGGCGAACTACCAGGACGTTCCGGAGAATCTTATCCAGGCTATCGTTGAGTCCAACACGACCCGCAAGGATTTCATCGCGGACAGCGTTCTCGCCAAGGCCGGCTACTACGGGTACAGCGATAACAACGAGTACAGCGCCTCTGAGGAGAAGCCCATCACCGTGGGCGTCTACCGTCTCACCATGAAGTCCAACTCGGATAACTTCCGCCAGTCCGCCATCCAGGGCGTGATGAAGCGCGTGAAGGCCAAGGGCGCCACCGTGATCATCTACGAGCCCACGCTGGAGAACGGCAGCACGTTCTTCGGCTCCGAAGTGGTCAACGATCTGGACGAGTTCAAGAAGCGCAGCGACGCCATTCTGTCCAACCGCTACGATGCCGTTTTGGATGACGTTCAGAGCAAGGTGTACACGCGCGACCTGTTCCATAGGGACTGAGCCAAACGGGACGGGGATATGCGATGAGCAGCACCTCTGCGAAGATTTGCTTCGCCGCCTCCTCGGGGCGGACATTATGAGCAGCTGATGATGCTCAAGCCGCTGATGCAGCGGTACGACAGCTTCGTTCTGTCGGAGAAGACGCAGTATCAGGCTAAGGGCAAGGGCGAGAAGACCTACTATGTGGGTCAGATCAGCCGCAAGGAGAAGACGGTGCTGCTCAAGCTCGTTGTCAATGCGTTTCATTGCCTTGGCATCTTCATCAAGGAACGGCCCGCGCTGGCTCGATGATTTCTCGCGGCACTCCTCACTTTTTCGCTTGTCTCACCAGCGTAGCACCCGTACCCCCGTTTGAGAGGGGGCTGATGGGGTGAATCAGGCAGAACGATGTCGTACGCGCGACTGCAACTCCTCTCAGAATAGGAAGTGCGGGGCTCGGAGCTTGGAGAACAAAACACCTCTCTTCCCTCCGCCGACTCAGTCCCGCTAGCCTCCCTCCACAGGTCCCTAACCTGCTTCGTTCCCCGTCGGCCCCCTTTAACGGGGGTATGGGTGCTACACTTAAGGACAAGTGTAGGTAGCAGAGTGAGGAGCGCCATGAGGGGTCGTCGAGCCGGTAGAGGCCGTTGTGCCGGATCTTTCGTGGTGTGTTGAGCGCTTAGTTTGGTTGAGTTTCATGCGTATCGCGATGATAGGTCATAAGCGGATTCCGTCGAGGGAAGGCGGGATCGAGATCGTGGTTGAGGAACTGGCCACGCGGATGGCTGCGCGCGGAGAACAGGTTGTGGCATACAACCGCAAGGGGCACAACGTTGCCGGTAAGCGGTTCGACAGCGAGTCCAACCGTAGCGACAAGCCGTTTATGTACAAGGGCGTGAAGGTCGTCCCCGTTAGCACCATCGATGCGAAGGGTCTGGCCGCACTGTCGTCGTCGTTCTTCGCGACTATCAAGGCCATCAAGGCTCGGCCGGATGTGATCCACTATCATGCGGAGGGGCCGTGCGTGCCGTTGCGCTTGGCGCATTGGACGGGCATCCGCACGGTTGCGACGATCCACGGCCTGGACTGGCAGCGCGCGAAGTGGGGTAAGTTTGCGTCCACATACCTGAAGCTGGGCGAGCGAACCGCGGCGAAGTGCGCGGATGAGGTGATCGTACTGAGCCGCAACGTCCAGCAGTATTTCAAGGAAACGTATGGTCGGGACGTCCGATTCATCCCGAACGGAATTGAGCGCAACGAGCCTGTGCCGGCGGACGTGATCACAAGCAAGTACGGTCTTGTGAAGGACGGGTACGTTCTGTTTCTGGGCCGTATTGTGCCGGAGAAGGGCGTACACTACCTGATCGATGCATTCAAGCGGCTGGATACGGACAAGAAACTCGTCATCGCGGGCGGGGCTTCCGATTCCACTGAATACTACGACCGCGTCAAAGCGGCCGCACAGTCCGATCCGCGTATTGTGTTGACCGGATTCACGGAAGGCCAGGAGCTCGCCGAGCTCTATTCCAACGCATACGTGTATGTGCTGCCGAGCGATCTTGAGGGCATGCCGATGAGTCTGCTGGAGGCTCTGAGCTACGGCAACTGTTGCTTGACCTCGGACATTCCGGAGTGTGTCGAAGTGCTTGGGGATCACGGCGTGACGTTCCGCAAGAGCGATGTGGACGATCTTGCCGGCAAACTCAGCGCGCTTCTGGAGGATTTCGCTCGCGTTCAGGCGCTCAAGGATTTGGCCGCGGACTATGTCACCGCCAAGTACAGCTGGGACAACGTGGTGGACCGGACGCTTGCACTGTACCGAGGGGAGGCCGACTGATGAGGATTCTCCTGGTCAACAAGTATTTCTACCGCAAGGGTGGCGCCGAGACCTATTTCTTCGCGCTCGCGGAAGGGCTGAAGGCTCTGGGGCATGATGTTGCGTTCTTCTCGATGCAGCATCCGAACAATGAACCGAGCTACTGGAGCAAGTACTTTGTGTCCGAGAAGGATTACGTGGGCAAGATCAGCGCGTTCCAGCAGGTGAAGGAAGCCGCCACGCTGGTGTACTCGCTGGAGTCTAAGCGCAAGTTCGAGGCGTTGCTTGAGGAGTTTAAGCCGGACGTGATCCACATGAACAACGTCCATCGCCAGTTAACCCTGTCGATCTTGGACGCGCCGTATCTCAAGAAGCATCGTGTGTCGGTGGTGTACACCGCGCACGATTACATCCTGCTGTGCCCCGCCTACACGATGGTGGACGGTTCCGGGCATGTGTGCGATGATTGCCTTGACCGTCACTTCATCCATGCGGTGAAGAAGACCTGCGTGAAGGGTTCGAAGGCCAAGAGTGGTCTCGCCTTCATGGAGGCCGAGTTCCTCAAGTACCACCACAGCTACGACAAGATTGATAGAATCATCGCTCCCAGCGAGTTCATGAAGAAGAAGCTCGACGAGGGTGGATATGCCGGGCGCACCGTGGCCATGCAGAACTTTCTGACCGACAGCCAGATGGCCATGGCCCATAAGGTTGCGAACACCAACAAGTTCAATACGGTCGAGCCGTATTTCCTGTTCTTCGGCCGTCTCTCCAAGGAAAAGGGCATTCTCACCCTAGTCCACGCCTTCCTCCAAGCCGCTGGGCTTTCCTCTCGTCATCCTGAGGCCAAGCCCGAAGCGTCCCTCTCTCGTCATCCTGAGACTGAGCGCGTTGAGTTTTCTTCTTGTCATCCTGAGCGAAGCGCGCAGCGCGAAGTCGAAGGATCCTTAACCCCCTCCCCCCAGGTCCTCCCTCCCAATTGGACCCTCCACATCGTAGGTGACGGCCCAGAACGCTCCACCATCGAGCAGCTCATCGCCTCCGCTGGCTCAGAAGCCCAGAACCGCATCAAACTCCTAGGCTATAAAACTGGCGAAGACCTTCAGAGAGAGGTGGGCAACGCCCGTTTCAGTGTGCTTTGCTCCGAATGGCGCGAGAATATGCCATACTCCGGTCTTGAATCCTTGGCCGCGCAGACCCCGGTGATCGGCGCGAATATTGGCGGCATTCCCGAGTTGGTGGTGGAGGGAGAGACCGGATTCCGTTTTGGGAGCGGTGACCTGCATAGCCTGACTAAAACGCTGTACAAGGCGGCTGATGTAGATGAGCCGCGTTACTCCGCCATGCAACGGCAGTGCGTTCAGTACGTGCAGGAACGTTGCCAGCAGAGAGAGTATGCAGAGGAACTTGGACACGTGTATAGAACATGTCTCGGTACACCGATGCCTATTACGAACTCTGTAAATGGTGGGAAGTAGGCGAGCAAAGATTATGGTAGAGAATATGTCCTCTCAGTCGTCGCAGCGGCCCACGGTATCCGTTGTCGTTCCCATTTACAATGTGGAACGATATTTGCGCACATGTGTTGACAGTTTGCGCAAACAATCATTGAACAATATGGAGATCATTCTTGTCGATGACGGCTCTCCGGATCGAAGCGGCATCATCGCTGATGAGCTGGCATCACGCTATGACAGTGTCAAGGTTATTCATCAGAAGAATGCTGGTCTCGGTCCTGCACGCAACACAGGCATCGAACACGCTACCGGTGAGTATGTCGGGTTTGTGGACTCGGACGATTGGGTCGATGCCAACATGTTTGCTGATCTATACGCTGCTGCCAAGCGGAATCAGGCGGATATCGTATTTGGTGGCCACAAGGATATGGTCAACGGCAATGTGAACAATGTCAAGCCACATCCGTTGGCTGGTAAAACGTTGAATACGCGAACCGATATTCTCAGCGCTCGTGAGCGTCTATTTGGCCATTTACCTTATGATAGCGAGGTAGAATCTTTCCCGATGCGGGTATGGACAGGCATCTATAGGAACGATTTTCTTATGAAGCACGCTCTTCGTTTCAAACCGATTCTCTCTGAGGATACGATTTTCAATCTTTCCGCGTATCAGTGTGCGCAGGTAATCACCTTTACTGATGGGACGGCTTATTGCTATCGTATGGATGATCAGCCTTCCATCATGAGATCGTTTTCTTCCAAGAAACTAAATCAATACACGGCGTTTTTGGATGAGCTGTTCCGCATTGCTGAGCAGGATCCGCAATGTGAGAGGTGCATGTTGCGAGCACGCCGGATGGCTGTTGATTACTGCCGTCTGTACGTGGGGCTTATCGCTGGAGCTCGCCTATCATGGAGACAACAGTTACATGAGGTTCGTAGATTGGTGTCGAGCGATATGTTCAATCGCTATTGTCGCGACTACCCACTGGATAGTCTCCCTACACAACAGCGTCTGTTTCATGCTGCACTGATGTCGAATCGTTTGAATGAAGCACTATTGTTATTACATGTGCGTCAGTTGTTGAAGAAGAGGATTTGGAAATGACCTCAGGACATTCAAGCTTTAAACGTATCTTGCATCGCATTGGCGAGGAATGCAGATCGACTGCTGAAATCGCCCGCTTTACATCGTGGCCGGAGGCATTGGAAACCTTCAGAGCCAAGGTGGATATTCAAGTCATGAATCGTAACGGTTTCAAAGAACCGCCATCCGTTCGCAAGCGCTTGATACATAAGCACGAGATTTTGATGAAGTACTTCGAGAAGCGTTATGGCAGCTTTTACCGGAACTACGATTTCGGCGCTCCGATGCCTGCAAGCGATCCGGCCTTGGAGGGTAAGATTTGGGTTTGCTGGTGGCAGGGATTGGACCATGCGCCGTTGATTGTACAACGATGTGTGGAATCCATTAGGAGGAATGCCGGTAATCGCGAGGTGATCGTCATTACCGACGAGAACTATGAACAGTATGTGCATATTCCTCATTGGGTGAAAGCTAAGCAGGAAGCCGGCATCATCACAAGAACCAACCTTTCGGATCTGCTGAGGCTCTCGCTGCTAGCGGAACATGGCGGTTTGTGGTTGGATTCCACCTTCTATTGTTCAGGACCGCTAGAAGAGATGGCGTTCAGCAAGCCACTATGGTCCATCAAACGGCCTGATTACCTGCATTGCTCAATTGCGCAAGGGTATTTTGCTGGGTATTCTTTAGCCTGTGATGTTGAACATCGATGGATTTTCCGAGCTATTCGGGATTTTTTCCTTGAATACTGGAAGACAAGTAATTTTATGGTCGATTACCTTATGGTTGATTACATGATTGCGCTTGCGCAGCGATATGACGAGCAGGCTGGGCGCGATTTCAAGGCAATTGAACCCAACAATCCGCAGTGTGATGAATTGTACAAGGTGCTGGGAGAAACGTTCGACGAGGGAATATGGCAATCGCTGTCGAATGATACTTCGCTATTCAAACTGACGTGGAAGCAGAGCTTCCCTGAGGAATGTAGAGGAAAGCAAACATTTTATGCCAGATTAATTGAGTCGAATTAAAGTATGAATGATTCGTATAATTCGGAATCCATATGGGAGGGTGTAGACCGTGCATACAGTAGCATTGAGAAATATAGCGGAATTCCGCTTTAATGCACGTACAGGAACTCTGTTTATACTCTTCTTCACCATAATCATGGAAGCACTGATTTCAGTGTTCCATTTCCCTGGAACAATACGGTATCTTAATGATGTAGTCCTGCTTTCTGTAGTACCATCATTGTTTCATTACTATGTCCCCCTGTTAAAGAGACAGCATGCGACTTTAGTGCTATATGCAGTCTTATCATTATTCTCATTTGACATATTGACTGCCGTCATCAATATGGTAGAGCCTCAACTTGTATTATGGGCTATTAGGAACACATTTCGTGGGATAATCTATTGTTTTTCAGTCTTAGCCGTATTAAGAGTGGAAGATGTAGAAAAATTATTTAATTACCTATTCTGGTTGCAGATACCCAATTTATTGCTAGGAACTTACCAGTGGTTGTTTATTGATCAGGGTCTTGGCGATCAGGTACATGGTCTATTTGCAAATGGGGCAGGTGCAAACATGTTCAGTGTTGTTCTTGTGTCCTATTACCTTAACGCCTACCTCGCAAAAAGAAAGTCCCTATTTAAGGTAGGAATAACAATGATAGCCGCGATATTTATGGCGGTTATTGGTGAAGAAAAAACATGTTTCGTTTATCTGATTGCTATTTTGGTAATTTCGTTGTTGGTATCTAAGTGGTCATTAAGAACGATTTTCTTTTCTTGTTTGATAGCTGTAGTATGCTCGACAATGATAAATTGGATTCAAGCAGTTCGTCCAAGTATGTTAAATATCTTTTTTGATAGTCAAGAAACGAGTAATTATCTTACATCCTCTTGGGATAATGCATATGGAATTCCTCGTGTGGGTGCTTTTCATTATATCTCATCACGTTTCTTTGACAATGATCTCCTTAGAGAAATGATTGGTCTCGGCTTCGGCAATTGTGAGGACTCGCAGTTCTCGTTTCTGCAGTCTGATTTTGCTGATTCATATCGTAATTTATCATATAGAGTTTTTACGCACCAATGGACATTTCTCGAAACAGGGTATATAGGATTTATATTACTAGTTTTTTTCTTTATTTCTATTATCATATGCCTAATTTCAAATAGAATTCATAAAAGAACTATTAGTGATTCTGTTCTAAACATTACTTCGATCTGCATCGCAGTATGTTGTATAATATCAATGTGGAGCAACAGTACGATCAAACTTGACTCATCGTTTATTCCTTATTTTGGAATTTCGCTAGGTTTTCTACTTTATAGAAGGAATTTGAACGGAGTATCTAATGATTGATAAACTATTGTCTGTTATCATACCAGTGTATAATGCTGAGCAATATATATCGAATTGTTTGGATTCTGTTCTCTCTCAATCTGTTGAGCTGGAAGTTATATTAGTAGATGATGGATCAACTGATTCTAGTGGTGAAATATGTAGAAGATATGCAAGAGAAGATACTCGCGTTAGATATTTTGAAAAACAAAATGGTGGAGTGTCGTCTGCTAGAAACTATGGATTAGAAAAAATACTCGGCGAGTTTGTCACCTTTGTAGACAGTGATGATGCTGTGTGTCCGGGAGCATTTGCAGAGATGTTTAGGGCTTTTCAAGATGATCTAGTCGATATAGTTTGTTGTGGTATTCAGCGCTTAAATTCGAGAGGTGAGCGCAGCGTCTTTATATGTAATTCTGATTCAGCGATAGCTATGAATTCAAGCCAAGCAATGTCAGAGTGTCTGAAGCGAGGTAAAATAGGTTTTACTGTATATGCTAAAATATTTAGAAGAAATTTATTTGAGTTCAATCCTGAAGTACGTTTTCCTGTAGGACAGCTTATGGAAGAAGCTTATATTCTACCAGAATTATTTAAACGTTCTCGACGGATATATCATATAGGAAAAATAGGCTATTCGTATTATATGAGACCGAACAGTTATACGACTAAGTCTTTGACTACTGAATGTTTTGCTATTTATGATACTGCTAATAGATATGAAATTGAACTTCCGCTTTTATTTCCAGGATTCAATATGAATTATCTATATTCCTGGCGTGTTACGCAATGTGTAAATTTATATCGCACTGCTTTGTTAAATCAAGCTTCAATTGATAAAGTGGTTTTCGACAGAATTCGTCATGAATTTTGGCGATATGTTCCTACATCATTTTTTGGAAATACAATTTCTATGCGTGAAAAGATTGTTGTTCTTGAGACCATTTCTCATCTTTTCATAATTCGCAAGAAAATTCTTGGAAGGATTTAAAATGATCTTTGCTGATAAACAGTGTGTTTTTATTCTTCCATATTTTGGTAAGTTTAATAATTATTTTCCTTTATTCCTTCGGTCATGTGGGTATAATCCTTCGTTTGATTTTTTCATCTTTACAGACAATACTGTTGAATATGATTATCCGAGCAACGTGCATGTCATTTCTATGACATTGGATGAGTTTAAGACGATTGCAAAGAGTAAACTCGGATTTCCTCCATGCATTCCGAGCCCTTATAAATTATGCGACTTCAAGCCTGCATACGGAATTATATTCGAGGACTATATTAGCGATTACAAGTTCTGGGGACATTGTGACTGCGATTTAGTATTCGGAAATCTTGAGAAGATATTATCTCCTATTCTACTTCAGAATTATGAAAAAATTTTTTCTGCCGGTCATTTGACAGTCTACCGAAATGAATATGCTAACAATAGGAGATTCATGAAGGCCCTTAATGGTAGGCGTCTTTATATCGAAGCTTTTACTACTGACCGTATTTATGTGTTTGATGAGGACAATCCTGATCCCGAAAAGAATCCGGATCGATGTAATGTGCATTCTATTTTTCTCAATGATCACGTTCCTATCTATTTGGAGGACGTATCAATGAATATATCCATGTTACATGATCACATACGACGTTCTTATTATGTTCCTGAAACAAGAACATTTGTCCGTGATCCTTATACTCCTTCTAGACTTTATTGGATGGAAGGAAGTATTTTACTAGTTCAGTGGCATGGCGGTACTCGAAAACTATCCACTTCGGAATATTTGTATGCACATTTTCATTCACGTAAAATGCGAATTTCGGATTCTGTTCTACGTGCAGATGTTATAGAGATACGTCCTGATAGATTTGTTGCTATTGATCATATTCCTAATACACGTTTTGATATGCATCTATTGTCACTTAGACTCCCGAGTTTATTTTGGCTTGATGTTTTTTCAAAGCGTGTGAAAAAGAAATTCTTAAAATTGTTTACAAGACCGTAATTTTGTTTTATTGTTTATAATCCATACGGGAGACAACTTATGAATAATATATATGTGTCTACAATAATTGACTCTTATAATTATGGTACTGTACTTCAAGCTGTTGCCACAAGAGATGTACTTTCAGAGTATGGTAAACCATATTTTATAGATTACTGTAGACCCGATTGGACTTCTATAGGACTTAGACAAATTTATCTTCGCGACAAGCATCATAATCCTGCAATCAATCTGTTGCGCTATTGTGTGGCGTTTCCTAATCTTAGAAAAAATAAATATATATTTCGGTCCTTTGTTGAACGACAGTTGGATCTTGTAGATTCGACGCCATATTTGGAAGGAGGCCCCTTCGATGCTAACGCCATATACTGCGTAGGTAGCGATCAAACTTGGAATGAAGAGTTGAATAAAGGGATCGATCCTGTTTATACACTTATGCATGTTCCACAATATATGAAAAAGTTTTCGTTCTCTGCAAGCTTCGGGCGCCCCAGCATACCTGACCGTGAGGCCACAATGATGAAGCCTCTTCTTGAACAGTTCACTGCTATTTCTGTGAGAGAAAGTTCCAGTGTCAAGATATTAAATGATATGGGGATAAAAACAGGTGTAGCATTAAAGGATCCTGTTTTATTGTGTAGACCGCAATTGTGGCATGAACTGAGTGAGAATGTTGCGGAAATGTCACAATCATATGTTCTTATATACATGTTGAATGAGAATCCTCGTATGGTAGAGTATGCTAGATTGTTGGCATCTAGTGAAAGAATTACTGTTCGAATTATTAGGTTTAACAGGACTAAACCTGTCCCTTCTGGGTGTGAACCGATCTACCAACCTAGCCCGGAACAATGGGTTGCTTGTTTCCGTGATGCAAAATACATTGTAACTGATTCATTCCACGGTACATGTTTTTCGATCTTATTTCAAAAGCCAATGATTGTATTTAATCCACCACGCTACTCAATTCGTTTGTCAGATGTACTTAAAGATTTTGGTCTTACTGAAAGACGTGTTGCTGATGATGAATCAATATCTAAGATAAGCATCGCTAGTGATCCCATCGATTGGAACCATGTTAATAATGCGATGTCTGTATTTCAAACTCAAGCGCGTAATTTTCTTAAAAGCGTTATTAATATAGAGCCGTAACAATAGTAAAGGAGAATCTCTATGGGTGTTAAAGCAATTGTGAAGAATATTCTTCCTCAATATCTTGTGGAGCATATAAGGAATGCTAAGTCTACGATGATTCTCTCGCGAGAATATAAAATTCAAGCAAAACGTTTTCGAGAGAGCTATTCCCGTGAGTGGTCTACTGGGAAGATGCAGGTGCAATCTAGAACGATGTTTTTGACGCACCAACTTGAAAAGGGACTTAGCCATAAAAATTTTCGATATGGATTTGGGTTGGGTGTATTTGAAGCACTAGGTACTATGCTTACTCGTTTTGAAAATGCTGATTCTCAATATCTCATTAATCCAGTATATAAAGAATGTATGTCTGCGATTCATGAGTATATTATTCGTCACCAGCGAGCAGGTAAAGATTTATCTAAGCAATCGCAGTTTCTTTCTCATGAACAGTGGAATCGAGCTTTGAACTGGGAAGAAAAAGACGGGGGAACTGCTATTCTTCTTGCAAAAGATAAAATCAATAATTCTGAGTTACCATTTTCTGCTCTGGTGCAGCATCGTCATTCGTTGCGTGAATACTCTAATCAACCTGTGACACAGAATGAGCTTCGGCAGGCAGTGCAACTTGCGACTTCTGCTCCATCGGCATGTAACCGTCAACCAGCGAGAGTTGTTGAGGTTCTCGATCAGAAACTTATTGCCCAACTTCTTAACATTCAAGGGGGAGTTCGTGGCTATGCTACGCCTCCGGCTTTATTGTTGGTTACTGCTAAGCAAAGTGTATTTATGGGGACGAATGAACGCAACCAGGGATACGTTGATGGAGGTCTTTTTAGTATGATGCTTCTTTTATCTTTAGAATCTATTGGACTTGCCTCTTGTCCTTTGCACACAATGTTTGATGGGTATAAAGACCAAATGACCCGCGATCTACTTCACATTCCGGATGATGAGATTTTGATTATGTATATTGAAGTCGGTCATTATCCCGATCGAGCAATGACTCCTCAATCTACGCGCCTTCCAGTTGACGATGTATTGAGAGTTGTTAAGTGAGGATTCTAAAATGAACAAACAGATCGCGATTCTTACCATTAATGATTACTTGAACTATGGTAATCGTCTTCAGAATTATGCTTTGCAGGAAGTATTGAGAAAATTTGGTGAGGTGACCACGCTTCGTGGTGTGGATAGCGTACTTTCCAGTAAGGCTTATATGGTAGCAACTATCCGGTATTGGATGATGATGCTTAAACCAGGTGTAAGCCATGCTATGGCGGTACGCATGTATCGTTCAAAAGCCTTTACCCGGAATCTTGTCAATGATTCGAAAGCCATTCTCGATGTTAACGGGATTCACGGTAAAGCTGGATATCATTCTGATTTAGTTGTCATTGGTTCCGATCAGGTATGGAATTATCGCTGGTTGGATGATGATACTTTTCGGATGCGGCTTGGATTATGCAGTAGAGATATCCCAACGATCAGCTATGCAGCAAGCATAGGAGTTTCATCGCTAACTGATGATGTCCAGGACATCTTCAGGGAAGGTGTTGAATATCTTAAAGCTATAAGTGTCCGTGAGGATAAAGCAAAGGAAATTGTTGAGTCTTGTTCTGATCGCACTGCTACCGTGGTATTGGATCCCACCCTACTTTTGTCGAGAGATCAATGGAAAATTATCGCTTCATCTAAGGTTACTCCTAAAGAGCAATATGTTTTAACATATTTCCTTGGTCAGCCTACGGATCGACAGGAAAAAATCATTAAGGATTATGCTGATAAGCATAAATTAAAAATATGTCGAATGCTTGATAATCGTGATGTGCAAAGACTCTCTGCTGGTCCTGCTGAATTCGTAGATTTATTCCTTCATGCCGATATGATTTTTGCAGATTCATATCATGCATGTTGTTTCTCTATTATATTTAATAAGCAATTCAAAGTTTTCAATCGTGAGGGAAGTACTTCAAAAAAAGGAATAAACATGAATTCTCGGTTGGAGACGCTTTTTCGCGTTTTTGGAATACACGGATTTCTGTCTGAAGATAATCTAATTCCTGAGATTAATTATTCTTGTGTTAATAAAAGACATGAAGAACTACGGGTTAAATCTTTAAAATGGCTTGAAAGTGCAATTGTAGATGCAACTTCTTAAGTATATAGAATCTTGTCTTGATTTCATGTATTGTGGTCGTGGATGATTATGGCTAAACATAAAAATATATCTTTGAAAAAAAATTTTTTGATGAACGCGTTATTGACGAGTTCTAGTTTTATTTTTCCACTTATTACTTTTCCGTATGTATCTCGTATTCTGCTTGCAGATGGTAATGGAAAAATAAATTTTGCAACTTCTATTATTAATTATTTCTTGTTGTTGTCTTCATTAGGCATTCCACTGTATGGTGTTAGATCGTGTGCGGTTGTACGTGATGATAAACGTAAACTGTCCCGTCTTGTGCAAGAACTGTTTATTATTAATGTTATCACCACAGTATTATCTCTTCTGCTATTATTTGTCTCTATTGTTCTTGTTCCTAAATTCCAAGATTATGAAGGACTGTTACTGATTCTTTCATGCAATATATGGTTAAGAACAATTGGTATGGAATGGCTGTATCAGGCATTAGAACAGTACTCATATATTACAATACGCTCTCTTGTGTTCAAAGTCATAGGTATTGTTTTAATGTTTGCTTTTGTCCGTCAACATAGCGATTATATGATTTATGCGCTAGTGACTGTTATTGGTGGTAGCGGATCACTGGTCCTTAATTTTGGTCGGACTTTTAGCATTGTAGATCGTGTTCCATTTTCTGAATGTAATTTAATGCATCACATTAAACCTATCCTTGGATTCTTCTTATTGTCTGCTGCATGGTCACTGTATGCTAATATGGACACTGCATTGTTAGGCTTTTTGAGTAATGATACTCAGACTGGATACTATGGCGCTGCAGTCAAGATCAAGCAGATGCTTCTGGCATGTATTTCCGCTCTTGGGACGGTAATGCTTCCTCGTCTGTCCAATTATTATGGAAAGCACAAAGATTCTGAGTTCTATGCCTTGCTACGTAAAAATAGTTCTTTCATAATGATTGCAGGTTTTGCAATTACATTCTTCTGTATTATCAATGCAAAACCTATTATTGTGCTTTTATCTGGAAATACTTATGTGCCTGCGGTCCCGGCTATGCAAATTATCATGATACCTATTATTTTGAGTGGAGTATCTACGATGCTAGGGAACAACGTGCTTATTGCTCAGGGGAAGGAACGCGTTACTACAATTGCTACGCTTATCAGTTTTGTAATCATTATTATTATTGATTTTTTTTTAATTCCCAAGTTTGGCGCGATTGGAACTGCAATCGGAACTGCAATCGGCACTTTTGTAGTGGTTGCTATTGAGGTAATATACTTAAGGTCAAGTATTCTTTTATTATTTGAGGTCTCAAGTATATTTAAAAGTTTGTTCTCAGGATTCATTGCTTCTGTAGTAATGGTAGCTATTTCTAATTTTGTTCCGCTTCTTGGCAGGAGCATTTTCTTAGGGCTTTTTGTCAATGGTGTAATTTTCTGTATTATATATGCTATTTCTTTGATAGTGCTTCGTGATAAATTTGTTTTGGATACTTTAAGTGGATTACGAAAATAGACTATTGTTGTTCCATGAGTGGTGGTAAGTTGTTTTGTCGTTGAGAGAGAAAGAGAAGAGTGCTTTCCGAGCTGGATATGTCTCGACCAATATAAACAAGTAACCGTAAAGCGCCTGATGAACAGTATATTCAAACGTCTCTTTAACATCAAAGGCATGGTCGTCGAGAACGTTCGTATCGTCGACGAGCCCGTGTGCCTCAACCCGTACTCGAGGTGCGGTACACCCGCGCGCGGGCCTGCTCCGATGCTCCCGCTGCGTCAGACGTCGGTGCAGCTACGACCGCGGCGATGGGAGCGTCGTTGGCGTCATCAGGATTTCGGCTGCTGGCGGGTGGAGCCGGGAAGCCGGTTCACGCGTGATTTCGAGGCGGAGTGCGCGTGGGTGATGACGGTCGCCAGCCAGAGGACCGTGAGCGGTTTCCTGCACGTGGCATGGAGGACCGCCGGCCAGATCGCCCGCAGGGTCGCCGGCCGGCTGAAGGCTGCGGTGCCCTCGCTGTTCGACGGGCTGCACGCGATCGGCGTGGACGCGACCAGCTACCGCAAGGGCCACACGTACATCACCGTCGTCCTCGATCACGAGCGGCGTCGGGTCATCTGGGCGCACGACGGGTACGGCAGGGACGTGTTCGACCTGTTCTTCAAGCAGCTCACCGACGAGCAGCGCGCCTCCATCCGGGTCGTCACGGGCGACGGCGCGAAGTGGATCGACTCGTGCGTCGGCGAGTGGTGCCCCGCCGCGCAGCGCGTGCTCGACGGGTTCCACATCGTCTCGTGGATGACCGGCGCGCTCGACAGGGTCCGCAAACGCCTGTGGAACGACGCGAGGCACTACGGCGACCGGGAGGGCGTGAAGCGCATGCGTGTGACGGTTTGCTCGCCGAAGGCCTTGAACATGTCGTCGATGATGCGTCCCGCCCGCAGTCCCTCGTCCTTGGCCCATTGCCTGACCTGTTCGATGCAGGCCCCGCGCATGCCCGCGGGTCCGCCGTAGCGTTCGAGCAGGGCGAGGGTCGCGTCCCGGGTGGCGCGTTCGCCCTTCAGGACGCGTTCGAACGCGGGGTGGTCTGCAGGAGCATGCTGCGCAGCCGGTTGATGTGGCGGGTGGATTCGTGGGCGAGGTCCTCGTCGTGGCCCGCGAGGATCCTCAGGGCGGCGAGGGTCTCGTCGTCGGGTCCCGCGTCCCGCAGGCTCTCGGGGAGTTTGAGCGCGGCCCATGCGATCACGTACGCGTCCCTGCGGTCGGTCTTTGCGACGCCGGGCAGGAGCTGCGCGGTCCTGCGCATGGCGGTGCCGGGCGGGTAGGCGACCGGCACCGCCATGCTCCGGGCCACGGCCAGCGGCAGGGAGCCGATGGTGTTGGGCTGGTCGACGACCAGGAGCACGCGCCCGCGTTCGGAGAGCTTCCCGGTATCGCGCGGATGGCCTGCTCGTCCTGTTTGAGCGGCTTGTCGTACAGGGTGCGGCCGTCATGGTCGAGGGATGTTGACCGGTGCGACCATCTGGAGCGGTGGATCAAGCGCCGGCTCTACGCTGTCGGATCGTGCTGGCATGCGCGGAGGGCCTCTCGAACAGGGAAGCGGTCAAGCTCTGGTCGGCGCGAGCCTGCCGACGGTGAGCAAATGGCGGGGCCTGTTCCTTGAGCTGCGGCACGACAGCCTGTCGGATCAACCGCGTTCGGGCAGGCTGTCGACGACCACCGGGACTTACAAACATAGTAATGGGCAAAACGTTCTGTCAGTTATCCGTCTGATGGAACGTTTTGGATTTGAAGCCTATGGAGGAGCCTTGTTCCTTAAGTCCGCCGGTCCATTGGTCAAGGAACCGGAACGGCACATTTAGTCCGTTTTCGGCTTTGAATGTATCTATTCCTTTGTCTGGGTTTGCTGGATCTCCGTATTCGGCGACGATCATCTGCCTAAGCAGGATCGGGTGCTCATCTCCGACGTGTACGGGTTCCTCTTTTCTCCATCCCCTCGCGCTAAGCTGTATCCGTAGCGAACGTGTCCTGTCCGCATCAATGATTCCGAGGTTGCTTGCACGACTTATCATTGACGATATGGACATGCCCCATCCCGCTTTGAGCCGCACTAGGTCGGCGAGCATGAGGTGTCGAGGCATGATGAGTTCGGCGTCTCTTTGAGGCATGAGCAGAGCGCCCGCGAATTGGTGAGCCTCCCTTTCCATCTCCCGGTAAAGACGAGGCCTACGGTATCGATGCAGGATTAAGTGGCCGAGTTCGTGCGCGATGGTGAATCTGAGTCTGTCCCCTGTATGTCCCTTCGTGCTGTATCCGATGACTGGGATGCCTTTGCCGTTTGGCTGCGTCACCCCATCACTGTTGAGCTGTGCGGTCTGTTTTGAGGTCAACGCATGGAGCGGTGCCACCACAATTCCTCTTTTCTCTATGGCGCGTGTGAGGTTGGGGATACTGCCTGATTTATCGAGCCCAAGATGGGTTCGGGTGTTGTCTGCTAGACGCTCTATACGGTTCTGCTCCAATTCGCTTTCATGTGGTGCTACGACATCAATCCACGATGTCTTAGATTGCAGCCGCAATGCGGCGGATAGCTTCCGGACGACGGAGCGAAGCAACGCATATTCTGCAGCTATGGCATTCAACTCCCCGACCGACGCGCTTGATGTATGACGATATGTTAGATCCACAACAGGGGCAGGCTCATCATGATCTAGAAAGAACGATAGCGGGTAGTCAGTTGCCATGGAAATTTTCCGCGCGGCATCATCGGTGAACTCAATCTGCTTGTTCTGCAACTTGCTGAGTGTTCCTTGGGCCATACCGGTTTCTTCAGCGAGTCTTTTCTGGGTCATTCGTTCGATCTGGCGGAGCAGAACGACCCTGTCAGGATTGTAATTCACGTTTTCTCCTTTATTTCCTTACTACTTGAACTCTAGCAATCCACCTTCTCTTCGGTCATAAGGTTCGACAGGATATCGACCTCGTCATCGGGCTCGGGCTCAAATCCCGGCGTCCAACCACGACCGTCCCCGCCGTCCGACATGATGGGAAACGAATATGCAGACTTGCCTTTCGTGCCGTATCTCCCTGGGCTCAGAGGCTTGTACACGCGAAGGAATGCTGGATCGGGGAAAAGGTAATCGCAGGCGATGGTGAGCCTGATTTCACTCAAGTCAGGCTGTCCGAAGACGTTGGTCGTAAGTTGCCCAACACCTTTCGCTCCCTTCTGACTGTATCGTGCTTTAGCCGACAGCGTATGACCGGCACACGGAAGACCACGTGTGACTGGGTCTACCGCGTGGAAATAAGAGGTTACTCCTGTGGGAGTGTGGACAAGATGGAAGAACCCCGAATCGTCGACCTCCCACCATCTGGCTGGATGGAATTCCTTCCATGCTTTTGCCATGTGCATATTGATGAGCAATGCTGCGATCCGCATCTTCTGCCGATCGTCAAAACGCTTAGACGAGGAGAGATCCTTCCTGATATTCGCAGAACAGTCCCGGACGAATTCGGGTAAAAGCTCGCAGAGGGGACTAAAGACTTCCATGACCGCATGCTTTTCATCGATTTTCGAGATATCCACAGCAGTAGCATCCTTTCATTTTCCCCGGATCACTTCTAAAAGAATATTTTAGCACTGAATGTTACATACGAGAACGTGGCATGTCGCGATGGTTGATCACCTGTCAAACCTCCCAGGAGGAACTGCCGACTGCCTGTCCAACCATCTGCTCATCGGCGCGGTTGTGGCCCGTTCCCCGTACGTCGCGAGTCTGAGTATGCTCAAACGTCGCATGTCCCTAATCTTGCTCATCAGACGATGCTGGTTGCGCTTTGTCCATCCGCCGGTCAGTTTCATCGGATCGCGCCTCAGCTCGTTCCTGCACCTAGGTGCCAGTCGATCATCTTCGTCTCCGGTAGTGGGGTGAGCATCTGGTCCATGCGACGCTCGGCCTGTGCGACCAATTCCATGCTTGCGGGTGCGTCTGACCCTGCCGCGCGAGTTTCGTTCTGATCTCGCGTAGCATGAAGATGGGTTCTCTTCCGCTTGGACTCACATAGACGAGGGAGAATCAGCTTATCGCGTCCATCGCGAGATACAGGGTGCTTGTGTTTCCGATGACCGGTCTGCGGGCAAGGGAGGACAAACTTATGCCAAAGAAAGCGTCTAAACCGCGTTGGACTCTTAGTCAGGAAGAAGCGGAGCGTCTCATCGTTGAGTTGAAGGACGCCGTGGAACATTATGTCGTCATGCCCTCGCCTGGGGAGCAAAACTGTGAATTCCACGTGGAAGCCCAAGAGAGTGACGATTCTTTCGTTATTTCATTGTTCCGTGGCAAGTTGAACACTGAACGGCATATGATATCAGCGCGAATCGCAGAGTCCGGCATACAGCTCATGCGGCTCTGCGTCAATGGCACGCCTCATCCCAATCCGAAAAATACGGTTCCCGATCCCGGTAGGACACATCTACATATCTATCGGGAGGGGTTTGATGACCATATCGCTTACCCTGTTGACATCGAATCCCCGAATTTTGTTGAAGACACTATATTACTGCTGGATAAATTCCATGTGATTCGTAAACCTGACTTTCAAGAAGGATTGGAGGGAACAATATGACCGTAAAAATCCAGATCGACAGCATCGTCGAGGAATATGGCGAATGGTTGAAGCGTGAATCCTCGGTTCGGAAATACGGTGAATGGCGTGAAATAACCTTTCCATTCCTTGATCGTTCCAATGATCAGCTCTGCTTCTATGTGCGTGTCGCTAACGGCGTGACCTCGTTTACCGACGACGGATATACCATGGCCAGTCTTGGTCAAAGCGGGATCTCCCTCACCGATAAACGCCGGGAACGCATTGAGTGCGCAGTGCGCCGTTTTGGCGCGGCTCTCAACCGTGAGGATGGACAGATCACCCTCGAAACCGAAGGAAGTCGACCGGATGCCATGAATCGGTTCATTCAGGCGTTGACTGATGTGCAGTCCATGGTGGAGACGGCGCAACATCATGCGGCTGAATACTTCGTTGACGACGTCGCGGCCGCTCTTGACGCGCATAACGTGTACTACACGGCGGGTGTCAGCGTGCATGGAGCATCCGGGTATGAGCATAGTTTCGACTTTTTGTTTCAACGTACGGCCAGCCAACCCACGCGCTTCTGTCAGGCTCCGAACCGTCTCGACCGCGATATAACTGAGCGCATCATTTTCGGATGGAATGATACAGCAAAGGCGAAGGAGCGCATGGGGTCAAAACTAATCGTGATCGGCGACGACCGTGAACGTGCGCTACGGGAGCCTGTCGTGCAGGCGTTGATCAGCTACAATATAACCGTCATCCCGTTCAGCGAGTTGCCGGATCGAATGCATACGGAACTGGCGGCATAGTCTGCTCCTTTTAGCACTTGACCAGCAGCGGTTGTCTCCCGATCGGTTTTGGGTCAGCTATGCAGTGCTTTCCCGGTGTTCATCGCCCCGTTATGGTTTTGAGCGTGCGCGGTGGGAGCCCCCTTGTAGACTATGGGGGTATGGCTGAAGAAATGTGAGGCTTCTGTTGTTTTCGTGGGTTAGTTGGTGGGCTTTGGTAGTCGGATGTCGAGGCCGCCGCATCGGATCATGATCAGGGCGATGAGGTTGTCCACGTGGCGGAAGCCGTAGGCCATGCGGATAGTGACCTTGATCCTGTTGTTGAACGCCTCGAGTCTGGCGTTGGAGTATCCGAGTTTGATCGTGCGCAGGATGTCGGGCCGGCGTCGTCTGATCTTGCGTGAGAGTTCGACGATCTCGGGGATGCGGCTGTGGGACGCCCAGAACACCCAATGCCTGAGCTCCGCCGTGGCCTGTCCGATGGGGTGCCTGAGCAGGTTCCTCAACAGTTCCTTGAGCTGCCAGGCGCGGTAGAGCTGTCCCTTGGGGTCCGTGTTCCCCAATGTGGTGAGGGATTCGTCCTGCCGGTCGGTGAGATGGTCGGGGTTCTTCAGGACCGCGTATTTGACGCCGCGCATGCGCTTGGTCGCCTCGTCGTCGCCGTTGCGTCTCGCCTGGTTCCAGAGGCGTTTCCTGACCTTGTCGAGCGCGTCGGTCATCCAGGAGACGATGTGGAAGCCGTCGAGCACGCGCTCGGCGTTCGGGCACCATTCATGCACGCACGAGTCGATCCACTTCGCCCCGTCGCCGGTCACCACCTTGATGGACGCTTTCTGCTCGTCGGTGAGCTGTTGGAAGAACAGGTCGAACACGTCCCTGCCGTACCCGTCGTGCGCCCATATCACCCGATGCCGCTCGTGGTCGACGACGACGGTCAGATACGTGTGGCCCTTCCTGTAGCTGGTCTCGTCCACGCCGATGGCGTGCAGCCCGTCGAACGGCGAGGGCGCCGCGGCCTTCAGCCGGCCGGCGACCCTGCGGGCGATCTGGCCGGCGGTCCTCCACGCCACGTGCAGGAAACCGCTCACGGTCTTCTGGTTGGCGACGGTCATCAGCCACGCGCACTCCGCCTCGAAGTCCCGGGTGAACCGGCTTCCCGGCTCCGCCCACGGCACGGCGGCGACCACGACGCCGCATCCGGGGCAGTCACCCTGGGCATCATGGAGACCAGTTCGACCCGCCAGCAGCCGAAGTTCTGGTGGCGCCAACGGCGCACGCCGCCGCCACGGTCGTAGCCGCGCCGGCGTCCGCCGCAGCGGGAGCATCGGAGCATGCCCGCGCGAGGGCGCACCCGCACCTCGAGCACGGGCTCGGGGCGCATGGGCCCGTCGACGATCCTTGCGGACTCGACGACCATGCCTTTGACGTTGAGGAGCTGTTTGAATATGCTGTTCATCAGGCGCTTTTTGGTTGTGTGTTTTTCTTGGTCGATGAACATCCTACCCAAAAAGCGCTCTTCTCTTACTGCCTCAACGCCTCAACCACGAACCACCACCCACGAAAACAGCAATAGCGCCTTAAATTACGCATTGCCGAGCAGCGCGTCGTCGACGGCTTGGCGCAGAAATTGGCTGCGGGTCTCGCCGTTGCGCTTGGCTCTGGCGTCGATGGCGTTCACGCGAGACTTGGGAAGGCGGAACGAGATGGTTTCCAGCTCCTCGTCGTAAATGCGCGGGCGTCCGGGGACCACGGGGCCTACGCCGCCCTCCCAGTTTCCGGATTCGTACTCGGCGGCCATGTGGTCGAGCTGCTCGTCGGTCACGCCGAACAGCTTGTTGATTTCCTTGCGGTTCATGATTTCCTCCTTGTAGCTCCGAGTTCCTTCATGGTCTTTTTTGTTGGTGGTGTCATCGCGTGATAGATCAGCCATTGTCCGACGCTATTGTGCACGGAGACCATTTCGAGCAGCCGGCCGTTGCCGTCCATGCCGATGGACACCCAAGATCCAGTTCCGTCGTCTCGAGGGGCTGACAGCAGCGCGTTGTGCCATGCCGTCAGAACGTCCTCCTCGCTGATGTCCGGATGGCGTTCGTGCACTCGTGGATGAACGATGACGTTTTCCATTGGTGGTGAACCTCCATAAGTTTTGCAATACAAAATTGTATTACAGCAGAATTGTCTTGTCCATGTGGGGGTGTTCCTATATTTTTGTCAACTTTTGTTTGGGGGGTGGTTTTGGATTCCGCCCGGCTGTAATGGGCATGCTTCGCCCCGGCCGGGCGGCCGTCGGTGTAGTTCGTCGCCGTCACCTGTGCCGGTGGCTCAGGCGACGAGGGCCTGCTCCTGGTAGAGGGTTCCGTTCCTGAGCATGCTGTAGATCACGTCGCAGCGGCGCCGGGCCAGGCAGATGATGGCGGCGTTGTGGTGCTTGCCCTGTTCCCGTTTGCGCCTGTAATAGGCGATGGATGGCGGGTGCTTGGTCGAGGCGACGAACGCGGATTGCCACAGCGCGTTCTTCAGGCGCTTGTTGCCGCCCCGGGCGGGGCGTTCGCCCCTGATGCTGGTGCCGGACTGGCTGGTGACGGGCGCGATGCCGGCGCATGCGGCCAGGTGCGCGGCCGATCTGAAGCGGGTGACGTCCCCGCCGATGGCCAGGAGGATGTTGCTCGCGGCCCCGGCGCCTATCCCGGGCATCGACGTCAGGACCGTGAGAAGAGGGTGATCGTCGAGGAGCTCCTCGACCTGGGCGGCGAGGCCGCGCCGCCGGTCCTTGATGGTCCTGATGTCGCGGGCGATCGAGGGGATGATGGCCTCGGCCATGGCCGTTCCGGGCACGGTGACGGTCTGTTCGCCGATGGCCCTGAACATGTCGTCGATGATGCGTCCCGCCCGCAGTCCCTCGTCCTTGGCCCATTGCCTGACCTGTTCGATGCCGGCCCCGCGCATGCCCGCGGGTCCGCCGTAGTGCTCGAGCAGGGCGAGGGTCGCGTCCCGGGTGGCGCGTTCGCCCTTCAGGACGCGTTCGAACGCGGGGTGGGTCTGCAGGAGCAGGCTCCGCAGGCGGTTGATGTGGCGGGTGGATTCGTGGGCGAGGTCCTCGTCGTGGCCCGCGAGGATCCTCAGGGCGGCGAGGGTCTCGTCGTCGGGTCCCGCGTCCCGCAGGCTCTCGGGGAGTTTGAGCGCGGCCCATGCGATCACGTACGCGTCCCTGCGGTCGGTCTTTGCGACGCCGGGCAGGAGCTGCGCGGTCCTGCGCATGGCGGTGCCGGGCGGGTAGGCGACCGGCACCGCCATGCTCCGGGCCACGGCCAGGGGCAGGGATCCGATGGTGTTGGACTGGTCGACGACCAGGAGCACGCGTCCGCGCCCGGAGAGCTTCCCGGTATCGCGCGGATGGCCTGCTCGTCCTGTTTGAGCGGCTTGTCGTACAGGGTGCGGCCGTCATGGTCGAGGGCGTGCGCGTGGTGCGCGCTCTTGCCCACGTCCAGGCCGACCCACACGTCGATGTCGTCCGGAGCCATTGTCGTTCTCCCGTCATGAAGGCGTCCTCGGCCGCCGCAAGTTCAGCGAGTCGCTGACCGATTCCAATCCATACTTCTCTCACGGGGAACGACAGAGCACGTTGACAGCGCGGATGGCGTCGGAGCCATTTCAATCCACGCTCTCCTCGCGGGGAGCGACCCGGCGACCTCCAACAAAGCTCGTACACCGACAATTTCCTTCAATCTACTATTGCAAAGCTTGTCGAGATGCCTTATCGCGTTGAACCAAAGTCGTCAGGTAACGTTCGGCATTCATCGTTCTGAGATCCTGCGCCCCATCCGGGAACGCCAATCTGATGCCTTCGCGGCTGATAGCCCCCAGTACGAAAAACATGTTGTGACGAAGCTGGGGAAAATCAACTCGAAGAAGGTTGTCTTCGTGACCGGCCCTGTTCCGGATATTGCGGATGCTCCGCAGTCGGTCCGTCAATTCGCGACAGAGTCTCTCCTGCTCGTTGTCCCCTTCAGAACCCGGGAGTTGGGCATTCGGCATTCTCCTCAGCTCCACCGCCCAAGCAGAATCAATAACAGGAAACGCCCCCCATGAGCACTTCCATAAGCTCCGTATCGTTCATGGAACGACTCAGCATTCCGTCCCAGGTGCCGAAAGTCAATTGCGCGAATACATCATCACGATTGGCTCGATCTCCGTGCCGAGGGTGCCGCTGTTCCGAGCGCCATTGCTTCTGTCTGTTCAACGCATTGATGCGCGCGGCCTCCAGATAATCCCGATCAGCAGTGTTCACCAGACTGCGGATTCTCCCGATTGGGTCTACAGGCCGCGCACCGACCCAATCGGAGAACCCGCTGACGTTCTGCGCCGCCAACCACTTGCGAATTACCCGGTCGATGGAATTCCTGACAAATACTTCCACATAAGAAATATGAGCCATGACCATGGCGGAAGCGCTGACATTCCACCTATACAACTCGGTGGCATATCGTTCCACGTCGGACTGTTCCAGCTTCTGATAGCGTTCGGTCACGTAGTTTCTATACACGCTGAATCTGGGTTCGCTCAAGAAAGCCGACAGCTGCTCACCTGTCATTTGATTCTCCGAAGGCTTCACGCTACACTGGTACTTGCTTTCAGGGCCACCCACATGTGGGGTGGCCGTTTTCATATCCGATCTAATCTGCAGCAGTCCGCTCACTGTCCCTGCTGCTTGTATTTGGCTTCGGTGGCGGCCTTGGCGGGCTCCCACCAGGCCCGGTTGTCGGTGTACCACTTGATGGTCTGCTCGAGGCCGGACTCGAAGTTCGTGTGCTTCGGCCGCCAGCCCAGCTCGGTCCTGAGTTTGGTCGCGTCGATCGCGTACCGGCGGTCGTGGCCGGGACGGTCCTTGACCCAGTCGAACGCGTCCTCGCTCTGGCCCATCATCCTCAGGATCATGCGCAGCACGGTGATGTTGTTCCTCTCCCCGTCCGCGCCGATCAGATATGTCTCGCCGATACGGCCCTTGGTCAGGATGTCCCATACGGCGCTGGAGTGGTCGTCCGTGTGGATCCAGTCGCGCACGTTCAGGCCCTGCCCGTACAGCTTCGGCCTGAGGCCGTCCAGAATGTTCGTGATCTGGCGGGGGATGAACTTCTCCACATGCTGGTAGGGCCCGTAGTTGTTGCTGCAGTTCGAGATCGTCGCGCGGATCCCGAACGTGCGGTGCCATGCACGCACCAGCAGATCCGAACTCGCCTTCGTGCTCGAATACGGGCTCGACGGGTGGTATGGGGTCTGCTCGGTGAACTTGTGCGGGTCGTCGAGGGCGAGGTCGCCGTACACCTCGTCGGTGCTGATGTGGTGGTAGCGCACATCGTACTTGCGGCACGCCTCCAGAAGGCGGAACGTGCCCTCCACGTTGGTCTTGAGGAACGGCTCGGGGTTCGCGATCGAATTGTCGTTGTGGGATTCGGCCGCGTAGTGCACGATCGCGTCATGCCCCGGCACCAGTTTGTCGAGCAGCTCCGCGTCGCAGATGTTCCCGTGCACAAACTCCACACGATCACCCAGAATCGCGCGGATGTTCTCTAGGTTGCCCGCGTACGTGAGCGCGTCCAGGACGGTGATGTGCACGTCGGGGTGGTTGTTGTACACGTAGTGCACGAAGTTGGAGCCGATGAACCCGCAACCGCCGGTCACAATGATGTTATGAGGAGTAAACACCTCTTGAGAATCTTCGGTCATACCCCCCTAAGTCTACAGGGGAACCCCTACCGCATCTGGGGTCTTCGGGATGCAAACGGTGAATACAAGTAGGCATCCATTGGGGTGGTCTCCACTGCCCTTGCGAGAATACTCGCGACCGACTTGTTGGACGTTGACGACACCGTGCTGCCCGCGCTCCGTGTCTGCTCTCCATGTCTGCATTCCGGAAGCTCGCCAAACCGGCTTCGCTCTCGATTTCATCGCCGGCAGTACCGAGGAACTCCTAAAGAATCGTCATGTTCCTGTTGTTCATGTCGCTCCCCGCGAGGGGTGTGCGAGGATGATGAAGGAGCTGTTGAGTAATGGAGCTTAGCGCATATGGGGTGCTGGCGATGGTATGTGGCAAAACTTGACATACATGTATTCTATGGGATACATTATTGGGCGTGAGGATTGCTGCCATTGCATACGCCCAACAACTTTTCAGACAGCTCAAGGAGGAACACCAATGGTGACTATCAAGAACTGGGATGCCAGTGAATACTTCAAAACTGAACAAGACATCATCGAGTATCTCGACGCCGCTGCGGAAACGGGTGACCCGGCTCTTTTGCAGGCTGCCATAGGCGATGTCGCCAAGGCGCGGGGCATGGGGCAAATCGCCAAGGAGGTCGGCGTCGGCCGCGAAAGCCTCTATAAGAGCCTCAGCCGCGATGGCAATCCCAGTTTCCAAACCATCCTCAAGGTCATCCACGCTCTCGGCGGGCGGATCAGCATCCAAGCCGCCTGAGATCGAAATGTTGGGCGGCGTGGACGCTTCGTGCTCTTTGTGCTTGCATGGTGATCGGCGGAGCTGCGATCGGCGAAGCTTTGTCCAGCGAAGCTGCCCGGGCAGGGAATGATCCTCTATCCTGATGGCTTTGCTCATTTTGTGTTTTGGCTTCTTGCCGTTCTGTCGTTCCTTGACGTTTATGCGTAAGCGCAGAACGGGGCATTGAAGTGGTCGTCCGGGGTCTAGATCCGGGTCTTCTCGTCCGGGCGCAGCGCGGCAGCATGCTCGGCGGGACCGCCATGTCCGCATTCCGGGTGACAGCAACGTAGTATCCAGCGCTTTGCGGGCTTCAACTACGTCCTGCGGTGTCCCGCCGTCCAAACTACATCGGGTAATTCCGATTTGTGCGGTCGTTTTTCCGGATTGCCCGGATAGCATCCGCGGAAAACCGGCGGAATGGCGGTGCTGCTATCCGCCCTACCTTGGGAATTCGACCGCACAAATCGGAATTACATGCCGGCCGGCCGCCATTCGGCCAAAACCAGAAAAACCGGTATATTGTAGTATAATCGCTTGAGTGGAAAGTCGCGTATAGAATTGATTGGATCTTTTATTCTTGAAAGGAATTTGCATTGGTTGAATATTGTTCAGATATTTCTGGACGCTATGTGTCAGTTCACTATGGCAGATGTTATCTTTGAGTGACAATCCTTATAAAGAAGTAGGTGTATATGATGCTTCATAAGTGACGAATCCTCATAAATTGTATCACTTTTGAATGGGCATTTAACAATTCGGTGGAATCTTGCATTGATTATATTTGGTACCACTTATGTCGTTGACTATCTAATCAATAATAGAATCTCTTACTCTCTTAAGCATATATGGCATTGATGGAATGAAATGGAGATGATATGTTCGCTATTGCTGCTACTGAGCCATGGTGGTGGTCGGGCGTAAGTACACTACTTGGTGTAATAATTGGTGCAATGGTATCTGTTGTAATGGGTATTGTGCAAAATAGATATGCATTGAAAAAGATGTATCATGAGTACTTTTATTCTTTAAATGAATTGTTGGTAAAAAGTATCATTGATTTTCTATCTGCTTGTTTGGATTTGATGAATATATATGAAAAAGAAAAGGTGAGAAAAGATATAGCAAGAGAATTTAATGATTTGGGTAAATTGATTAATCAATTGGGAATTGAGGAGATAGTAAAAAGGGTTGAAAATTTAGAAACTAATTACCCTAATAATATTTTTGATATGAGAACAAAAAATAGATATATGGAAGAGAAATATTATTTGCTTGTATTAAATTTCCCATATCTTGAATCATATGCACGCATAATAAAGGAAGCGGTATTAAATATAACTGTTTCTCAAATTAATAGCAAAAAATATAATGACAATATAAAAGATTTCGCATTTGGTGTAGAAGGACTTATGCATGCAGCAAAAGAATTGAGGGAATCTTATAGAAAAAAAGATCCTTTTTTTAAAAAAATTATTTCATACTTTACTGTTAATAATTAGAAGTAATAGTGACGATTATTTATGAGGTTTGCTCTCAATCTGTGTGATCAAGATTTTCGAAATACTATCGACAGCTATTATTAGGTAGAGAATGTAAATTTATATTTCAGCATTTGAGAATTGTCAAATAATCAACTTGTTATGATTGTGGCAAATTCTTGTGATGATGCTGAGGCTGGTATCGAGATTTACACTCTCATACATGAATAGCAAAGATTTAGAAAAGACTCAAGTCGACCGGTACTTCTTTACTGGTATTGCTCATATTTTTGGCTTTTCGGGTGTTTGTGTGGGTGTGGGTCACTGGTCTGGCCTGCTGGTTATTGGCGTCCGGGGAGTGTGAGGTCGAGTCCTCCGCATTTGAGCATGACGAGGGCGATGAGGTTGTCGAAGTCGCGGTAGCCGTAGCCGATCTTGATGGTGGTCTTGATCTTGTTGTTCACGGCCTCGAGCCTGGCGTTGGACAGTCCGCTGCGGATGGTTCCGAGGATGCCGAAGTGGCGTCTGGCGATCTTCTCTCCGAGTGGGACGAATCCCGGGATGCCGGACAGGAACGCGTCCGCGGCCCATTGGCGCAGCAGGGGCGCGGCCTCGTCCGCTGTCTGCCTGAGGATCATCCTGAGACGCTCCTTGAGCTTGTACGCCTCCCAGAGGGTCTCGTTGGTGTTCGCCACGCACTCCAGCTGGGCCCTCTGGCCGGCGGTCAGGTCGCCCCCGTTCTTCAGCAGCGCCCGTCTGGCGCCTTTGATCGGGTCCTTGGCGCCTTTCCGGGCCGTGCTGGCCTTTCTGGCCTCGCGCCATGCGGCGGTGCGGACCTTGTCGAGCGCGTCGGTCGCCCAGGACACGATGTGGAACCCGCCTGGGGATGCGTTCGGCCATGGGGCACCAGCGGAACGCGCACTCGTCGATCCACCGGGCCCTGTCGCCGGTGATCACCCGGATGGAGGCGCGCTGGGCCGGCGTCAGCTGCTGGAAGAACAGGTCGAACACCCTCTCCCCATGACCTTGGTGCATCCAGACCACGATGTTGGAGGGCAGGTGCAGCATGCGCTTAGCGCGCCGGCTGATATGGTTGGCACAGGCGTTCCCTTGTTCCGGTTCTACTTTCTTGGCGGAAACAAACCATACAGGAGAACGCCCCTCCCGAATCCCACACGGAAAAAGCCCCGGCAAAGACGCCGAGGCCCAACACCCCACCACACAAACTGGCGAAGGCTCCTATTCATTGAAGTCCGTGATAGTTGCTATTGATATGCAATGTCAGTTTTGGCCGTGACGACGTTGCCCCGAGCCTGCAAGTGGTAACGCCTTTGCCGGACGCATATAGCATTGATCCGAAGGACAGGTCGTGAAGTTCCTTGGATGACAGTCCGGTCTCCTCGCTGATCGTAGTGGTTGACACACCCTTCACTTGGTTGGTCTGAACGATGAATGAGAACACCTTGGAGAGTTCAGAGGGGATGCCATCGGGTTCTTCGGTACGGTATCCACGTGATGTAAGCTCGGAGCAGACACGTCGGTACTCCCAGTCGGAGAGCCTGCCCAGTTCATGTGCCCGTCTCGCCATGGCCATGGCTGATACCTTGAAGTATCTCTTGCCCGAGATGATCTGGGAGATGGTGGCATGAGAGGGTATGACGGCAAGTACTCGACGTGTCGGCATGAGCAAATGCGCGGCGAATTCATGCGCTTCGGATTCGATGTTCCTTCCCGCAACATCCTCGGACAGTAAGCCTGCGTGCAGCATGAGATGCCCGATTTCGTGAGCGATATCGAATCGTTGGCGTTCCGGCGTCTTTGCCGTATCGACCGCAATATAGGCATTATCGGCGAACACGAAGCTGAAGGCATCCACCTCTTTGCCGACCGACGGCAGGCTGAACAGACGGACGCCATGGGCTTCAGCAAGCCCCATCATGTCGGGAAGTGGGTTCTCGCCATAGGCCCAGTCGCCGCGGAGAGCCGACGCAGCTTCTTCCGGCTTCCATACGGTCTCGTCTCCTACGGGCAAATCACATGTGGGCAGATGGAAATGTCCTTCGATCCAGCGGAAGAAGAGTAGTGCGTTGCGGCCGTGGCCGACGGCGGACTTGCGTTGGCGAACAGTGGATCTGCGCAATGAACGGAACCATACCTGTCCCTCCGACAGATCCTCGATCGCTGGTGAATTCGGCAGCACAGTGAAAAACAAGGGCATGACGTTCAATGCTCTGGCCAAGGCGTTCACTTGGAAAGCAGGGGCTCCATCCTCCTCGTAGTTGGTGATGGTGCGTGACGTCACTCCCAAGAGCTCCGCCAGCTGAATCTTGCTCAAACCCGCGGTTTCACGGGCGCAGCGAATGCGCTCCGGATCCAATGATTGGCGGTGATCGTCAGCGCGCGGAAATGGTGACGGCAACGTCGTCGCTCGTGTTGCGCTCATCGTCCCGAACCTCCATAATCTGATCGTTTGCACCGATTTCGCCAAATACGATTCGCTTATCCCAGCCTAAGATTTTACCGTCATCGCTTACTCCAAGAGGCAATGACACCTCCAAACCCACGCTTTCATTGTCCGTGCTGCGGTGAAACAACAACAGCCATAATGTCTGCGGACGCTCTTCTACTGCTTCGGAGAAACGCTCGAACTCCATCTGTTGAGGATCTTGAGAGGTGCTGCGCTGCAGTTCGAGCAGAGTTACCGTTCCCGGTTTCTTCCGCAGTTGAGGTGATCCGGTGCTACGGCCTGTCGCAGCCGTGCCTTGGGCGAATGCTAATGCAAGACCGTCAGCTCGGTGCGCGCGAGGCGAAGTCTTGTTGTCATCTGAACGATTCGCACTCCAATCATCGAGGATGTCGATCTCGGCACGCACCTCTGACACCAGACTATGGTAAAAACTGGAGCCTGCGGCACTCAGCTGAGAGTGCATATCATCCGTTTCGCGTGCCGATCGTAGCGCACGAATTGCGGCCTCTTTTAGTTTATCGGCAGAGAAACCGAAAATACGGAAGAACTCCATAGAGGCGGAATCTGCGGTAAGAATCCTTGGATTATCAGCAAAATCAGGCTGTACTGACATTGTAAATCTCCTCATGTAGTTGTAGAAAACCGGAAAATTTCTTGCCGTTAGCATACCACAACGTGGTCGTGGTTATGCGTGGTTGGATACGGGTACGATGGATTCGTTGTATGAGGCGGGTGAGTTCGTGCGTACGGTGCAGCGTGCGCAGGGTCTGCCGATCGCGGTGGTCGAGGAGATCGCGTATGAGAACGGGTGGATCACGAAGGGAGAGCTTCTGGAGTCCGCGGACCGTTATGGCAAGTCCCCGTATGGCAGACATCTGAAGGATGTGGCCGAGGGGCGTGTCGTCATCATTCCCAGCCGGGGTGAGTACTGATCGTTTCTCGTGGTATATCGTGAGGTGATCGGCTGATCCTGGTGCTGTCCCGCAGGAACGGCCGGTGTTCAGGCCGTCGGGTAGCGTTCTCGCCGCTGGATGGTGTGGCGAGAGGTTGTCGTGGTGGCGCGGTTGTTGCTTGCTGGCATGCTGTCGGCGGGGCATGCGGTTCGGGTGTCGGCGGTGTTCTCTCGGTGAGGCGTCCTTGGTGGGAGGTCCGTGTCTGTCCGTGGCGGGAGTCTCTCGCTGGGCGAGGCTCTGGCGGGAGGTCTCCGTCACGGCGAGACGGATTACAAATTGAACCCGGCCTGTTAAGCGGTGCGATAGTGATGCTACATTGACAAACCGCCGATGATCGCTGTCGTAGCCCATCAACTAACCCACGAAAACTGCGAACACGGTCGACAGGCCCGTCGATTTCCCTATCATGTAGTCTTAATGTAAGATAGCTGTGTCGAACAAAGTTGTTCCACAACTGGTATAGGCCGAAAGGAACGTAGCCATGACTATCCTGAACATCAACGATTTGAATTCCGCTAGCAGACTTGGCGGGCCAAGTACATTGTCGGAGCGAACGGTCTTGGTACCGGCTGCCGGCGGAGAGGGGATCGTGGCACCGGCCAAGTACGCCGATGGCAATGCTGCTTCATATGTCTACGAGGATCGATACATCAACGGGGAACTCCGGCGCGTGGTGCTCATTGATTCGCGGCCGTCGCAAGCCAATCGACTGGAGGACCACATTGTCAAGGCCATCAAGGACGGTCATCCCATTCTCTCGCGTATGCCACGCATCGAGGTGACCTACGAGATGGAGAATGGCCGCGGAAACACGATCCAACGGTCGTATTTTGATTCTCAGCTACCGCATCGCGCATTCGATGCTCATATCCGCGTCGGTTCGATCGATGGGCGGTCGACTTCCGAATTGCCGGCGTACATCAATGCTCGTAACGCCACGGCGGAGGATATGAGTGCCTTGTTTGATCTGTCTCCCATCACGGTGGCGTTCGGTGGCTGGGATTCCACGCGGCGTAAGAACCAGCTGCGCATTGCGTCTCCGTTCAACGGTGAGATCATCGGAGTGCTTGCCAATCAGCGGGATCCCGAGCCCGTGCATCGTGCCGGTGCTCGTGTGGATCCCGTCGATGCGAGCATCAAGTTTGACAAGGCTGACGCCAAAGTCATCGGAGGCATCGTGGCCTCGGAGGTCAGTGAGAAAACCCGGGCGGATTTTGAGAAAAGCGGCAAAGGATCCAAGCTGGGTCTTGGCGCTATTCCTCCGCAAACCGGCAATGCCGCAGACTTGGACGGCATCGCGGTTAGCTCGATCATCCGTACGCACGTGCTCAGCTTCTCCACATTGCGCGCATTGCGATTCGGCAAGGGGCCGGACGGCGATGCCGCGATTCGTGTGCTGCTGGCCGCTGTCATTCTCAACGCCATGGCGGGGAGCAACGCTGAGCTTAATCTCCGCGCAAATTGCATGCTGCGCGAGGAGGCCGCTCCGAAGACGGTCCTGGATCGCCGATTCGGCGCCCAAGAAGATCTGGAGATGCTTGACTTGGTCCATGCCGATGAGCTGCTTGAACAGGCGTACCAACAAGCACATGACGTGGCCGGCGTGGACTGGCATGGTCAGGTACTGCGTGTTACCGGCAATCCGCTGGTGACCAAGGCAGGTACCGCCGAAGAATCCGACGAGTAGGCGGTATGCGATGCCATTTGCGATATCCGCACGTTTTTTGTTTGCCACCTATCGAGGATCAAACTCCGTGGGGCAGCTGGAACGATATCCCTCGCCGGAACGCCTCTACAAGGCTTTGGTCTCGGCTGCCTATGGACCATTTGGTTTCGGGGCGATCTTGGACGGAAGCGGATCCGTCGTATCCGCGGATCGTTTGGAATCGGCATTCCAATGGCTTGAACAGCATGCTCCGGATGCGATTCGACTGCCCGAAAGCACGCCCAATGCGGTTACGCCACTCAGATACCGCGATCAAGGTGTATGGGACAGTAAGAACGGCATCTCGAAGAAAATCGCCGCGGCCGATCTGAGTTGCGTGGCCTATAGCGATACCGAATCCGGCACACTGATTTGGCAATGGCGGCATGCCCCCAATTCGGAACTGCGGGAAGTCTTGTCCGCGTTGTGCTGGGAGGTGCCATATCTGGGTGAAGCATGCTCGCCGGTGAGGCTACATGCCTATGCATTCGATGATGCCGCATATCCGTTGGCGAACTCGTTACTGATGGAGGCCGACGATTTTTCCTTTGCCGGTATGGCGAATATGGAAGAGTTTGCCGTACCCGCACCCGGACATCTTCAAGAACTTAGGAATGGCTACGCCAAGGCGTATCCGAAGAAGGGTTCCGCGGCAAAAGGCAGTGAGGATGAGAAGAACGTCCTATCGAACGATCTGACGAACTGCGTACGCAATGTTGGATATGCTCTCGGGCATCCGACGGCGGCTGCGATGCACGGGAGCGCCATCTGCCCATGGACGCATGGCATTCTCATCCCGGCATGCGTGGATGATACTGAAAGGCCGTACGCTCGTAACTGGGCACCGAAGGATTCCGAGTTGGTTGCTTGGTGCGTCGCCATGCATCGGCTGCTGGTACGGCAGTGGGGATATGGCGCGTCGCCGGTGCTGACGGGCCGCTATGAGGGTATTCCAAGCACCTTGCGCCCCGCAAACAACGTAGCAATCCAGATTCTTACGCCGGATATGCCCATTGCCGACGGTCTTCGCGGGGAGCTTCCCGCATTCCTCATCATGCTGCCGCATGACATCGCTCCCGAGGACGCGGATGCAATCGAACGGATTTGCCATGCAGTGCGGGGGACGCGTCTGTATCACCGCGACGCTGCACAGAGACTTGTGCTTGGAGACACTAGGGAGGATATCGATTTGCGGAGATTCTGGAAACCGGTGGAACGCGGATGCACACGACTGTGGAGTCCGTACCCGTTCTGTGTCCGGGAAACGCGACCGATTCCTGATCCGACCGATGCCCGTCGCCGTTGGGGCGCACGGGAGCACGTGGAACTGTCTGTTGGCCATGCATGGCGCGACAGTATCAACGAAAAGGCCGACGCGTCTCGGAACACCACGGACGTTTCGCCCGTGACGCCAAGCAGCCGCGAGGCGCGGTACTGGTCACTCGTGGACCGTGTCGTTGCGTCGGGATTGCGCGTCGTTGAGGCGCAATCGACAGGTCGTCCGCAAATGGAACGGTATGTGCACAAGGTGCAGCCGGGAGTCACGCTCATGGGAATTTCAGCCTTGATCGGCTTCGATCCTTCATGGCAGACGGATACGACGATTGCGGCGATCGGACAGAGCCGGCATCTGGGTGGCGGATTGCTGTTACCTGTCGATATACCGACTCGTTTGCTTGACAACATGGGGAAGCCGGGGTGGGCGCGATGAACGGTGGCAGAAGGATGGGAAACGACGGCACTGCTCGTGATGAGGCATGGGAACAGATCATAGGCCCGAAGTTCATACGATTCGTCGGTGATATGCATGGAGGGCGTACGCCGTATCAATGGCAATTGCAGCTGGCAAGGGCGGTATGCATTACCGGTGCATGGCCGCAGCGCTTAGCGGCACCCACTGGTTCAGGCAAGACGATGGTCATTGATGTGCATGTCTTCGCCAATGCCATGGCAGGATTGAAGCGTTTGACCAGTGCCGGCGACGTCGACGATGTCGCGTTGGCTGATGCGCTCGCCGCCATGCAAGTGGAGCATGTTCCACGGCGACTGGTCCTAACGGTGAACCGTCGTGCCTTGGTCGACGACCAGTACGAGGGTGCAGCCGAACTCGCAGCACGGCTCAACGGCGTGGAAGCGCCATCGTCCTTGCATGATATCTGCCGTGGTTTGGATGTGCGCTCGGGCATCGAATCGCGATGCGAAGAGGACGCGCTACGGTGCCGCGTCACACGGCTGCGCGGCGGCGAACCGGTGGACGCCACAACACGTGAATGGCGGTATCATCCCACCGAATGCCAGATCATCTGCGCCACGCCGGATATGTTCGGCAGCCGTCTGCTGTTCCATGGCTATGGCGTCACGCCTTTGGCGGCGCCGATAGAGGCGGGACTGCTGGCCTACGATACGGTACTGGCTGCCGACGAAGCACATCTGAGTCGTCAGCTGGTCGAAACGGCGAGGTCCGTGCGGCGGATTGAATCGCTCGGGGAGGAGCGTCCTCTTTCCGATGCGATTGCACCGCTTCAGGTTGTGGAAATGACCGCTACGCCGTCCCGCTACGATGCGCAGAACGAGCAAGGCGATGAAACCAAGGTGATTGATGTCCGGGAACAGGACCTCGAAGTGGATACCGATCTGAGCCGCAGGCTCAAGGCTCCGAAACCGGTGACCCTGAGAATTGCCGAGGACAAGGAATTGGCAAGCGCAATGGCATCCGCTTGCATCGATGCAGTGAAGGCGGCGGAGGATGCGCAAGGCGTCGTGGCATGCATCGTCAACACTCCCGCCATGGCTGCCGACGTGCGCCGGGCCGTGGACAGGGAGTTGAAACAGGCCAAGGTGCTCGGTGCCGCGGATCCGCGTCGCCAGATCGACATGTTTATCGGTCCGATGCGGCGGTACGACAAGAATGAATTACTGCGGTCCGACCGGTATCTGGCAATGAAGGGCGATCCTGATGCTTGCGAACGGTCAGGCCTGCGGCTTGTCATCGCCACGCAGACCTTGGAAGTCGGCATCGACGCGGACTTCGCATCACTCATTACCGAACTTGCGCCACCGGTAGCATTGATCCAGCGTGCTGGGCGCATCAATCGTCGGGGATTGCGTGCATCCGGCCCCATTACTGTTTTCCGACACGAAAATGTGGCCAAATCGATACGGAAATCCGGTCCGTATGAGGCGGAGGATTTGGAATATGCCCTGCGCTGGCTCGCCGAATTGCCGCAGGACACGGGTCTTTCCGCATGGAATGCCTGCATACGGCCTCCGAAGCCGGCAACGTTGCAGCGTATGGCGTTGCAGCGTCTTGAGTCATGGGATGTGGAGAACCTGTCTCATACCGATGAACCTCTGGCCGCGGACCTTGCGTTGCCACGGCAGCGTCCATTCGATATCACACTGTGGCTTAGGGATGATTTGAATGTGGATGACGATCCTGGCATAGGCCTGGTGGTCCGTACGCTGCCGGCCGATGATGCGGTTGCCATTCAAGTGATCAATGGCGCGTCGCCGGTGGCGGATGAATCATTCCCGATTCGTTCATGGGCGCAAATCGATGAGATCGGCAAAACGATGATGGCTCCGGATACGGTGCGGCGCCGCATCTTCATCGTCCGACCGGGAATGGATGACGAAGCGCAGCAGGTGACGGTGTGGAACGGCTCGGATCCAAACGCTGCCGTGATCGGCAACAACGGTACACTGAGCAGACAAGTCCAACCCGGCGATACGCTCGTTGTCGATGACAGCGCCCCGCTATTCGACACGAACATTCCCATGATCGATCTCACACGCCGTGAATCATTTGCACAGACCACCGATACCGCACGAATCGGCGCGCAAGGTGATATTTACAACCGTTGTCAGTCCGATGGCGTAGTGATTGTGACGGAATCGGGAAAGACGGATGGCCGTTCCGTTCTGCGCAGTGCCATGCTGACATTGCAGTCCGCGATCGCTCAGCAGTCTGATGCGTCGGATGGCGTCATTGCGGAAGGCGACGATGGACAGGCCGATCATGCGCTGGCATACGATGTGCTGAGGCAGGCCATCGCGGGGATCAATCCCACTCTCGTTGACGCTTACGAGTCGGGGGAGACGACCATCGATATGGTACTTCCGACCGATGCGGTTGATGATGAACCGATGTGGCTGATCGTCCGACGCGTTTCGTCGGTCGGGGAATCCGCGACCGTCAGACAGGAATTGCAGTTCGGGCGACGAGCGGGGCACAGGGTTCTGCTCGAAACGTCGGACGGCCATCAGTGTGCAGTCCGGAATCGTGCTGAGATGTTTTCTTCCCTGCTTGCTGTTCCGAGCGATTTGTGTATCGATCTGGCCATAGCTGCCCGGCACCATGACGACGGCAAGAAGGATACGAGATTCCAGGAGTTGTTGCATTATCGGCTGCAGAAGCCTCGGAACGAAGTTTATGACGACACGACGTATCTGGCGAAAAGCACATTCCGATTCCCCGCATATGAACACGCCAATCGCATCGCCCTTGGACTCCGTGGATGGCGTCATGAACAGCGCTCCGCCGCGGAATGCTGGTCTGAGCGAACCAGGTTGCAGATGCATGATGCGGAATTGGTGACCCGTCTGGTCGGTACATCGCACGGTCATGGCAGATCGACGTTCGCGGCCAATGCGGACACGTTGATTCCGCAAACGGAATTGCAATCCGGTGATCCTCGCATTGATATGCCGGCAATACACGCTGCTGCCGTCGAACTCTTCGACCGCGGAAGATGGGAGACGATCATTGATCGCACGAACCGCCGCTACGGGTTCTGGGGTGTCGCTTATCTGGAGGCGGTGCTGCGTGCGGCGGATTGCACGGTTTCCAAAGAAGGCAGGTGAGCGCCATGGAACTGGTAATCAAAGGCCGATATGATGACGCATTTGCGCATATGCTGCTCGTGGGGCTTGCATCCATTGTGGAGGATGCGGATCCGCAACGCATCTGCGAGTTGCGATGGCGGGACCGCGACCATGCGGTGTTATGTACTAGCGACGATCTGACATGGGGGGATTGCGCCGCGATTGTGCATGACCATGCTGCACGTTGGCTGGCGTCCAAGTGGCTGAATGCCAAGGGGGCGTATGACCGTTCCGGTTCCTCCGTCCGAGCGACGCTGAGCCCGCGACTGGGTATGCCAAAACCGCGAGAGGGATGGACGCTACTGCATCATGACCGCGAACAGGCCATTGACGCATTGCTGACGCCGTTGGACCATCGGTACATTGGATCTCTGGGCGAGCCGTCATATTGGTCCGGAGACGTTGCTTCGAACCAGTACGATCCCGACCGCGGCGCTTCCCTCTGGGAAATGGTTACACGAAACAAGGGGCAGGAATTCATATCCGGTCGCCTGTTGCCGTTGGCCAAAGCCGTGGCCGAGCGATCTGTCGAAGCGGTGGAATCCGGTCTGCGTGGTGAAACGGTAAATGATGAGGCCGGCAAGAATGAGCCGGACAGTCGTACGCCGACGGGCCTGCACCGTCCGTTTCCCACGGACAATGCTCAGGCGTGGTGCGCGCTGTTCGGAGTGTCCGCATTTCCCGTGATGCGATCGGTTTCGACGGCTCGAGGCAATACCGCGTCGTTCTTCACCGTTGCTCGGGCTGTGTATACGGCGTTGCCGATATGGGACGAACCATGGACCGTTCGTCGGTATGCTTCCGTGGTGCGCAGTCGGGCGCTGACAGTGGTTGGGTGTCATGGTGCAATTGCCTCTGTGCCCGGAAAATTGCGGAGTGATACTGGGCGGAAATCGGAGGAGATGCTGACGTCGATCGAGATTCGTAGAGGCGAACGGTGGCTGCATGAGCGGGGAGTGCGGTGCTGCATGTTGTTCGCCCGGCATGCGACGGCGGTGAAGGTGCCGGAACTATGGCTGCAACGAGGCGAACCGATATTGCTCGGTGGGAAAGGATTTGGCGATGCATGACGATCCGATTCCGTTGAGTTTGGTGACTCATACGATATTCTGCCCGCGCCGGGCATGGTTGGAAGCTGTCGGCGAGCGGGTGGATTCCGACCAGATCGCACAAGGCGATTACGATCATCGCAAGGTGGACCGTGTCGTCGGTGCGCATGATAAGGATGAATTCCAGTCGGTGGATATCCGGCATGAGCGGTGGGGCGTAAGCGGGCGTCTTGACGCGGCGCGAATGATCGAGAATGGCGTGATTATCCGTGAATACAAGGCCACTCCGGTCAAACAAGCCATGACTGTTACCGACGCCATGCGTATCCAGCTCGCGCTGCAGTCGGCATGTCTTGAGGATATGGGATTCCGTGTAGCCGGTACCGAGATCTTCTTCACTTCGCATCATCGAGTCGTGGAAGTGATCAAGGAAAATCGTCGCGATGACTGGCCTTGGAACGGCAGGACTCGCCGCCCGGCGCTCGATGCGATGAACAGTCTGCTTGATTATGCCTATGCCTTACTGCTGTCGGATTGCATTCGCGCACTGATTTCATGCGGTCTTGATCCCCATGCCGGCTTTCTGCATAGTAGTGGCCGGAACAAGCCGGCTTTGGCGTTGGATCTCATGGAGGAGTTTCGTGCACCGATTGCCGATTCGGTGGTGCAGACCGTGATCAACAACGGTGAGGTGTCTCCGGAAGGATTTACTGCCGTGCTCGGTTCGGTTCGTATGAAGGACCGCACCAGAAAGTCTTTGATTGCCGCCTATGAGCGTCGAATGCAGACCAAAATCACGCATCCGATTTTCCGCTACAAGGCTTCGTGGCGCAGGATCGTGGAGATTCAGGCACGGATGGTGCTGGGGTATTTAGATGGAACGCAATGCGAGTACCGCGGCATTCGTGTTCGATAGGGGAGATCTCACAAAGAGAGGATACGCAATGGTCATTGGACAACGTCGCTATCTGATCGCGTACGACATCAGCGACGACGTACGTCGATCGCATGTCGTAAAAACCCTGCAAAGTCACGGAATGCGTTTGCAATACAGCGTGTTCCTGTTGGAAGTGCGCAAGTCGGCTTTGCTGAAGGTCAAAGCGGCGCTTGAAGATGAGATTGATAGTTCTCAGGATTCGGTGCTGATCTGCGACTTGGATACGTGCGAAGGATCTGAGAGCGCCATGACGTTCATGGGAAGACGCGGATATCGTGATGTGACAGTGCCACAGATTATATGAGCGCGAACGTACGTTTATCCTGTCTTGTGCCTTTCCACGTATTCGCTGACTGGCAAGAAAGCTAATTCACCAAGACGTGATGGCAGCTTGATAATTGAAGAGTGCTTTGGTTGGAGTGCGATCCGCAATGCGAGAGCTATATCGAGATATTATTGCCTGTGAGCGCTCGCTGGCGGAATTCCAAGGTTTTTGGCTGCAAAGCATTGCAGCCGGAGCTTGTTATGTTCGCTGCTTGCTGTAGCGCTCGCATGGAAGGTATTTTGTTCCCCTGTGCTATGGTGTGAAGGTATGGCGGTCTCCTTGGTTAACGCTGGGGAGCTTCATTGAGGGTCCCTGCCGAAACCATCCAACGGGTTGTTCGACTCGTCTCCTCGGCTAACGCTGGGGAGCTTCATTGAGGGTCGCACCTGTACACGAAACCCTCGAAGTTGCTGTTCGTCTCCTTGGTTAACGCTGGGGAGCTTCATTGAGGGCCGGACATCCCGCTCAACCTCAACGTCGGCAACCTGTCTCCTTGGCTAACGCTGAGGAGCTTCATTGAGGGCATGATCCGGACAAGCAGCATTACATCGACGGCGACGTCTCCTTGGCTAATGCTGGGGAGCTTCATTGAGGGCCCCCGGCCTCTCCCCACCCAACGCCGCTGCGTCCTCGTCTCCTTGGTTAACGCTGAGGAGCTTCATTGAGGGTCGTCAAATCTCACCATCAAACCTCCAGTAATCCCCGTCTCCTCGGTTAACGCCGGGGAGCTTCATTGAGGGGTGCAGAAGAGCGCGATCGGCCAGATCCCCGCGGAGTCTCCTTGGTTAACGCTGAGGAGCTTCATTGAGGGCATGTTGTCTTCTCCTTTCAGGATTGCATTTGTCTCGTCTCCTTGGTTAACGCTGGGGAGCTTCATTGAGGGCAATCCCTCGTCATGGATTCCGGCAGCACGAGCTCGTCTCCTTGGCTAATGCTGAGGAGCTTCATTGAGGGGAGCCTGCGAGACTCATCATCATCATCATCGACGAGACCATGTCTCCTTGGCTAACGCTGGGGAGCTTCATTGAGAACGGGAGGGACGGGCGAATAAAAAATCGGGGCTGCCTGCACGGGGCGCTACTGGCCGAGCAGCACACCGTAGCGCGCGACGAGCCCTTGGTCCACTCGCTCGAATTCGGGGATGTACTCGTCGATGACCGTGCGCACGAGCTGCTTGGCGCGGGACTCGTCATAGATGTGCGCCGAATCGTTGCGATCGCGCAGCATGCGCAGCCAGAGCGATTCGTTCATGAAGTCGTAGTACTGGTATGCCGTTTTGAGGACATCGCGCGGCGATCCCGATGCGGAGACCGGATCGCCCTCATATGCCAGCAATGCCTTGAACAGCTTCCACCCGAGTTCGAACTGGAGCTCGAACTTGTCGATGATGCCGCTCTGGATGAACTCGTTGCTCAGATCCTGTGAAGGGGCCTGCCGCAGTGAGCGCAGTGCGGAAGCGTAGTTCTCATACTTTTTCATAGAGCACCTTCCCGGTATGGGCTATCTCCGTTCTCAGGGATTCTGAGATGGGGCCGTCGAGGTTGATCACGTCCACCTTGAGCAGCGACCAGAGGTCGTTCTGCAGTCGGTACTCAAGCGAGTCGAAATCGGGGCATCCGGCCACGGCGAGGTCGATGTCGCTTTTGGGTCGGTTCGTGCCTTTGGCCCTGGAGCCGAAGAGCACGACTCTGCGCGCGCCGGACTCGGCGGCGAACTCGCGGATCTGCGCGTACACGTCCTCGATGGGAATCATCGACTGCCTCCGATCTGCATAGAACCGACTGTCTTCGTGCGTCTTTGATGCTCATGATACGTGAAGTCCGTGGGTGCCCTGGGCGCTCTGGGTGACAATAACGTAGTGTCTCGCGCTTCGTGGGAGTCAACTACGGCTCGCGACGCTCTGTCGCCGCTCTGCCGCCCAGACTACATCGGGTAATTCCGATTTGTGCATGCGTTTTTCCGGTTCCCCCGTATAGCGTCCGGATGGCATCCGCGGAAAACCGGCGGAATGGCGGTGCTGTGATCCGCTGCTATCCGCCCCACTCGGGGAAATCGACCACACAAATCGGAATTACATGCCGGCCGACCGTCGTTTGGGCCGGTCGAAAGCCCGTGGGGCGCGTAGAACATGGGGAAACAACGTTGCTAGTGTGTTGCCCCGGCTGTTTCGAGCATTTCCGCCGTGTCTGACCCATGGATGGTAGGCATGCCTTTCTGCCTAAGCCTGATCTTCGATCGTTCGGACTGGTGCGCGGCGCGGTGGCGATCATCGGTGATCCGTCAGTGTAGCATCACTGTCGCATCACTTATAACACTGATGCAATAGTGATGGGCCATCGGTGCTATAAGTGACGCTCGGCAACGCCATCATCATCCCCGGTCAAGGTGAGTGCGGATCGCTTCGTGTCATTCGAATTCGATGTCCCCGTCATTGGCGAGGAATTCCATCAGGTTGCGGTGCCGTACGCCGCCGCGTTGCAGCGGCAGTGGGTCGAGTCTCGCATCGCTTCCGGGGGACAAATTTTGCTTTTTTATCTAAAATACCCCCCCGGAAACGACCTCCGGAAGGGCGGGCTCTAGTGATCGTTGCAACACCTGACCGACCGACGGGAGGATCAGATGGAGACGGACACGAAGAGCGCGGCCAGATGGGTGTTCGAGGACGTGGAATACGCCACGCGCGGCGAGATGT
>NZ_RZNZ01000006.1 GCF_008698145.1 Bifidobacterium vespertilionis | reverse complement strand
GCACATCTCGCCGCGCGTGGCGTATTCCACGTCCTCGAACACCCATCTGGCCGCGCTCTTCGTGTCCGTCTCCATCTGATCCTCCCGTCGGTCGGTCAGGTGTTGCAACGATCACTAGAGCCCGCCCTTTTCCAATCTGCGATTGGGGGGCGCAGGTTGGAAAGGATGCGCGCGGGCGGTGAGAGCGGCGCGCGGGCGGTGAGAGCGGCGCGCGGGCGGCGGAGTATACGCCCAAAAATTTTTAAAAACAAGACTGTTTTTTTCTTTCCGTTTCCCCTAGGTTTATCTACCGGTTGCAGGTGGGGCTGTTCGACATGCCCGCAAACGCCTGCGAACACGGAGAGGAAGAAGCAGTTATGTCGTTGCGTGTCAGCATGCCGGCCAGGCGCGTTCTGGCCGGATTGGCGGCCCTCGCCGCGGTGGTGACGGCCGTCGTGGCCATGATCGCCCCCGTCGCGGTGCCGTCCGCGTACGCCGACGATGCATCCGCATCCAGCTCGGCAAGCGCCTCGAGCTCGTCCGCCACGTCCTCCGCCACCGACTACGACACGTGGTCCGCGGTGGCCGAGGCGATCGACCAGCAGCTCAAGGACGGCCTTGACGAATACAAGTCGGGCAACACCGCCGGCTCCACGTCGGCCTTCATGGGCGCGTACAACAAGATCTACGTGGCCTCCAACCTCACCGCCGTGGTGCGCGACTCGGTGAGCGCGGACAAGCAGTCCAGCCAGCAGCAGGCGTTCCAGGGCATCCAGAACCTCTCCTACGTGCCCGGCAACGATGCGAAGCTCGAGGAGCAGATCAACGCCCTCGTTGCCGATCTCAACGACTCCGCCAAGCAGCTCGACGCCAAGTCCGATGTGTCCAAGCCTCGCGATTACGCCGCCGCCCTGCAGGCGCAGCTGGCCGAGGAGCGCAAGAAGCTCGACGCCGCCAAGAAACCGAACCCCGGCAAGGGCAGCCGCTCGTGGACCGACGTGGCCAACGAGATGGTCCCGATCCTGGACAACGCCTACAAGGCGTATGAGGGCGGCGACGGCGCGAAGGGCGCCACGCTGGTCAACGAGGCCTACTACCAGTACTACGAGAAGCTGGGCTTCGAGAAGAACGTGATGAACGCGATCAGCGGCAGCCGCGTCTCCCAGGTGGAGTACCAGTTCAAGGAGATCCGCTCGTCTATGAACAAGGGCGAGGACCTTCAGGCCACCAAGCAGCTCGTGGACCAGCTCAAGGACATGCTCGTGACCGACGCCGGCATCCTCGACGGCAACGGCGGCGCGCAGCAGAACGGCTTCACCAAGTTCATCACCAGCTCGATCGGCCAGGCGTTCATCATCCTGATCCGCGAGGGCCTTGAGGCGCTGCTCGTGTGCGCGGCCATCATCGCGTACTTGGTCAAGTCCGGCAACAAGAAACTCGTCAAGTGGATCTACTTGGGCATTCTTGCCGGCATCGCCGGAGCCGGCGTGATCGCCGTGATCTTCGTGCTCGCGTTCGGCGGATCCGGCCCGCTGCAGGAGATCATGGAGGGCGTGTGCGCCCTGATCGCCACGCTCATGCTGCTGTGGACCAGCAACTGGATGCTCAACAAGCGCTCGGTCGAATCGTGGAACAAGTACATCCGCAAGAAGACCGAGGCCGCCGTGGGCAAGGCCGGCGACGCGCTGGCGGCCGGCGAAAGCGTGACCGCGGGCATGGTGTTCTCGCTGGCCATGCTGAGCTTCCTCGCCGTGTTCCGCGAGGGCGCCGAAACCGTGATCTTCTACCAGTCCATCTACTCGATGAGCCAGGATTCACAGGGCATGTGGATCGGCGGCATCGCCGCGGCCGTGGTGCTGGTGGTCATCTTCCTGATCATCCGCTTCACGTCCGTGAAGATCCCGATCGGCCCGTTCTTCCTGATCACCTCGATCCTGATGGCCGTGCTCGTGGTCATCTTCGCCGGCGGCGGCGTGCATGCGCTGATCGAGGGCGATCTGGTGGCCGGTACGTACCTGACGGGCGTGACCACCAACGACTGGCTCGGCTTCTACCCGTACGTGGAGACGATCGTGGCGCAGGTCATCGCAGCCATCGCGGTGATCGTGCTCTTCGCGGTCGGCTTCGCCAAGGACCACCGCAACAAGCAGGCGCTCAAGGCCGGCAAGGCCCCCGAGCCCGCCGGTGCCTCCGAGTCCGCCGCCACCGGCTCCGCCGAATAACCCAAAGACTTACCCCTCAACCAACCAATCCAGATCGTGAATACCCATTCACAAAGAAAGAGGAAACAGAAATGAAGAAGAACATCACCACGCTGCTCGGCGTGCTGCTTGCCGGTTCCATGGCCTTCTCGCTGGCCGCCTGCGGCAACTCCACCGCCTCCAACGGCTCCACCACCGCGTCGAACACCACGTCCTCCTCCGCGGCCGCCTCCGACAACTCCAGCTCCTCCGACGCCGGTGCATCCGATGCGGGCGCCGGCTTCGAGGAGGTCCCGGTGGGCCCCTCCGGCACCGCCGAGGAGCAGGATCAGGAGGCCGGCCCGCTGACCGTGGGCGCCGTCTACTTCCAGCCGATCGACATGGAGCCCGCCTCCATGGGCCTCAAGGCCGCCGACGCGAGCTTCCACCTGGAGGCCGACATCCACGGCAACGAGCAGGCCGTCGACCTGGGCTACGGCAAGGGTGACTTCATCCCCGACCTGACCGTGAACTACACCATCATTGACAAGTCCACCGGCAAGGAGGTCGAGGGCGGCAAGGCCACCTCCGGCACCTTCATGCAGATGAACGCCTCCGACGGCCCGCACTACGGCGCCAACGTGAAGCTCGACAAGGCCGGCACCTACCAGCTCAAGCTCTCCATCGAGTCCCCGGCCGCCAAGGGCTGGATGCTGCACGTCGATCCGGAGACCGGCGTCAAGGGCCACTTCTGGACCGAGCCGATCGAGGTCACCTTCGACAACTGGGATTACGCTCCTAGGCAGTGGTGAACGCGTTAAGCGGAAAGCCCGGTGGGCTTTCCGTAGCGTTCACGAGCGGCGTTCCAATCCGCCGCGAGCAACGTTGAGCCGGCCGTAGGCCGTCCTTAATTGCAGGGGCTCGAAGAGCATTTTCCTGCACAGACCAGCCCCCTCACCTTCGAGGGGGCTTCGGTCGATTTTGGGTTATTAATTCGGAAAGGGTGCGCATGCTCGAACAATTCGTTACGGTGATGCCGGGGACGCTGGCCCCCGCGCTGCTCATCATGTGCCTGAGCGTCATGCTCACCGTTGGCGAGGGCAGGGACAAGCCGATCAGCTCGCGTTGGCGGCTGTGGGGCCTGCTGATCGGCCTCGTGGCGGCGATCGTGTTCGCGGCGCTCAGGGCCACGGCGGTCATCAACCAGCGCACCTTCGTCAACTACCCGGTGCTCGTGTGCGCGGTGATCGTGGACCTGCTCGCCCTTGCGGCGGTGCTGGCCTCGCCCGCGATCACGCGCGACTGGACCAAACACCGCGCGCTCATGCACGTGGCGAACGCCGTGGCCGCCGTGCAGATCGCGCTGACCGTGTTCTACGCGCTGCCGGACGTGATCCTGCAGCTGACCATCTGGGTGGAGCCCGACGCCCCCGTGTTCACCTCCGACATGCTGCTGCGCGCTCTGGGATTCGTGCTGGGCGTGGCCGCGTCGATTGTGGTGGCGGCCATCTTCCGCACCATGCGCTCCACCGCCGTGCGCTGGGCGTTCACCACGGCCGTGGCGCTGATGATGGCGATCCTGTTCGTCCAGCATCTGACGGGCCTCATGCAGATCCTGCAGGCCCGCCGCATGCGCTTCACCCACACCATGTTCGTCACGCTCGCGTGGTCCATCAACCACAACGACCAGATGATCATGGCCCAGACGTTTGTGTTCCTGATCCCCGCGGTCGCCTCCATCGTGGCGGGCTTTCGCATGAAGACCCGGAACGTGCCCGATCTCAACGAGGCCCAGATCCGCGGCAACAAGGCGTTCCGCCGCCGCGCGATCGCCGCCGCCGCGTGGAGCCTCGTGGCGATGATCGCCGTGACCTGCACGCTGACCGTGGGCAAGGCCGCCACGCAGCAGACCATCACCCTCTCGCCCCCGGAGGCGTACGCGCTGTCCGACGGCGTGGCCACGATCCCGTTCTCCCAGGTTGAGGACGGCCATCTGCACCGCTTCGAGTACAAGGCGGCCGACGGCACCGTGATGCGCTTCATCATCATCAAGAAGAACGGCGGCGCGTACGGCATCGGCCTGGACGCCTGCGAGAACTGCGGCGACGCCGGCTACTACGAGAAGGACGGCAAGATCATCTGCAAGAAGTGCGAGGTGGCCATCAACCTAGCGACCATCGGCTTCAAGGGCGGATGCAACCCGGTGCCGTTCCCGTACAAGACCGGCAACGGGCAGATCACCATCCAGACCTCCGACCTGGACGCGCTGAGCGCCCACTTCCGGTGATGTCGATGGCGGCCAAGATGACGGCGAAAGACTGAAAGGCGGGATTTGCCATGTTCTTTATGCGTATGATCGCGCGGTCGTTCACGCGGCAGCTGCGCCGGCGCCTGCTGATCGCGCTCACGGTGTGCCTGTCCGCCACGGTGAGCGTGGCCATGCTCGGCGTGGTGTTCGACGTGGGCGACAAGCTGAACGCCGAGCTGAGCACCTACGGATCGAACATCGTGGTGCAGCCCAAGTCCGACGCGGTGGTGTCCGACCTGTACAACACCGACGCCGGATCCCCATCGTCGCAGACCGATCCGACCGCGTTCCTCAAGGAATCCGACGCGCCCAAGATCAAGACGATCTTCTGGGCGTTCAACATCACCAGCTTCGCGCCGCAGCTCAACGTGCACGCGCAGGCGTCCGCCGGATCCGCCGCGCAGGCGAACGGCGAGAGCGTGCCGATCGTGGGCACATGGTTCCACAAGACCCTCAAGCTCGACTCCGGCGAGACCACCGTGGCCGGCGTGCAGGGCATGCGCTCCTGGTGGAAGATCCAGGGCGCCTGGCCCAAGGACGACGCCGAGGAGGCCATGCTTGGCAAGGATCTGGCCGCCAAGCTGGGCGTCAACGTGGGCGGCGATCTGACCTTGGCCAAGACCACCGCGGATGGGGCGAACAACACCGTCACGCTCAAGGTGACCGGCATCTACGACTCCGGCGACGACGAGAACGGATCGGTCTACCTGCCGTCCTCCGTGGCGCAGAAGCTCGCCGGCCTGCCCGATTCGGTGGACAAGATCGAGGTCAAGGCCCTGACCACCCCGGAGAACGATCTGGCCCGCAAGGCGTCGCGCAACCCGGCCGCGCTGAGCCAGGACGAGTGGGAGACCTGGTACTGCACGGCCTACCCGAGCTCGATCGCCTACCAGATCGAGGAGGTCATCCCCGACGCGGTGGCCAAGCAGGTCCGTCAGGTGGCCGCGCTGCAGGGCAACGTGCTGCAGAAGACGCAGGCCGTGATGATCCTGATGACCGCACTGAGCCTGATCGCCGCCGCCGTGGCCGTGGCCAACCTGATGGTCGCCTCGATCGGCGAACGGTCGGCCGAACTGGCCCTGTTCAAGGCGATCGGCGCGACCGATGGGGCCGTCTCACGGCTCATGATGGCGGAAACCGCCGCGATCTCGCTGCTCGGCGCGATCGTGGGCGCGGGCCTGGGCTCCGGCGTGGCGCAGATCATCGGGCATGTGGTGTTCGGATCGGGCATCACCATGCGGCCCATGGTGTTCGTGCTCGTGTTCGTGCTGCTGGCGCTCACCGTGCTGGTGGCGTCCGCGTCGTCGATCCGCTCGATCCTGAGCCTGAAGCCCGCGGAGGTGCTCCATGGGCGCTGATCGTGGCATGATCGATCGTCTTATGCGTAAGGAGGGAGACCGTCGATGACCAACACCGGCATGTTCTTCAGAATGCTGTTCAGCGCCGTGTTTCGCCGGCGATCGCGCGCGGCCATGGCCGTGGTCGCCTCGCTGGTGGGCTCGGCCACGCTGTTCTGCCTGGCGATGATCTGCATCGCCGTGCCGCAGCAGATGAACCAGGAGATGCGCGCGTACGGCGCGAACCTGATCGTGACGCCCACCGCGTCCACCGGCGACAAGGCCGGCATCGAGGATGCGATGGTGGAGCACACCAGCGAGATGGTGGCCGCCAAGGGCACGGCCAAGCACGCCACCTACCGCTACGAGAACGTGCGCGTCAACGCGGCGCCGTACGTGATGGCCGGCGTGAACCCGGACGATGTGGAGAACCTCAACCACCACTGGAGCGTGGACGGCGACTGGCCCAGCGAGGGCAAGGTCCTCGTGGGCCGCGACGTGGCCGATGCGGTGGGGCTGAAGGTCGGATCGGCCATCAAGATCGCGTACCGCGCGTCGGACAACGCCTCCGGGGCCTCATCCGATGCGGCTTCCGGGGATTCCGCGGGCTCTTCGGCGTCTTCTTCGGCTTCGGCGTCCCCGTCTGCCTCCGCGTCCCCGTCCCAGCAGATGCAGGACGGCCGCGTCTCCAGCGACATCATGGACACCTCCGGCACCGACTTCCGCGTGGCCGGCATCGTGGACACCGGCGGCAGCGAGGATTCGATCATCTATGCCACGGACGACGACGTGACCAAGCTCACCGGCTCCACGCGCGGCGCCGACGTGATCGAATACTCCGTGGACCTCTCCGGCGAGGGGCTGTCCGATCTGGTCGACTCGATCAACGGCATGACCTCCATGCACGTCAAGGCCCAGCAGGTCACCAAGATCACCTCGTCGGACACGCGCATCATCACCATGCTGCAGACCCTGTTCTGGATCGTCTCGCTGGTGGTGCTGGTGCTGACCCTGGTGGGCGTGGGCACCACGATCTCGTCCATCGTCTCGCAGCGGCGCAATGAGATCGGCCTGAGGAAGGCTCTGGGAGCCTCCTCGAAGAGCATCGGCGTGGAGTTCTACGCCGAATCCGCGGTGTACGGCCTGGTGGGCGGCCTGCTCGGCACCGGCGTGGGCTACGGGTTCGCGCTCGTGCTCACCACCACCGTCTTCCAGCGCTCGCTCGACTTCAACTGGTGGCTGGCCGCGGCCTCGGTCGTGCTGTCCATGCTGGTGGCCGTGATCGCGTCCGTGCCGCCCGTCCACCGCGCCACCCGCATCGACCCGGCCGTCGTGCTTCGTGAGGAATAAAGGAGAAACCCATGACTATGCTGCTTGAACTCGACCACATCTCCAAGATCTACGGCGACCTTAAGGCCGTGGACGACCTGTCGCTCACCGTGCCGGCCGGCGAATGGCTGGCGATCGTCGGCTCGTCCGGCTCCGGCAAGACCACGCTCATGAACATGATCGGCTGCATGGACACGCCGTCCAAGGGCTCGGTGAAGCTCGAGGGCCGCAAGCTCGAGGACCTCAACGCCACGCAGCTGGCCGACGTGCGCAAGAACATGATCGGCCTGGTGTTCCAGAAGTTCTACCTCGTGCCGCATCTGACGGCCGTGGAGAACGTGATGGTCGCGCAGTACTACCACTCCGTGGTCGATGAGAAGGAGGCGCTGGCCGCGCTCGATCGCGTGGGCCTCAAGGACCGCGCCCACCACCTGCCCGGCCAGCTGTCCGGCGGCGAGCAGCAGCGTGTGTGCGTGGCCCGCGCGCTGATCAACTGCCCGAAGATCATTCTGGCCGACGAGCCCACCGGCAACCTCGACGAGAAGAACGAGAAGATCGTGCTCGACCTGTTCCGCCAGCTGCACGAGCAGGGCACCACGATCATCGTGGTCACGCACGACGCGCTGGTGGCCAGCTGCGCCGAGCGCGAGATCATGCTCAACCATGGCGTGCTGGTGGGGGAGAAGTGGAACGACGAGGCCGCGCGGGCCGCGTACGAGGCCCAGGGCGGCAAGCCGGCGTCCACCGGATCGGACGCCGAGGATGCGCAGCGCGGCGAGACCGCGATCGGGTTCGCCGATCCGACCAAGGCCGCGAAGACCGGCGGCGAGGCGGCGTGACGCGCGTGGCGCATCGGATCTGCTCATTTTGGAAGAAGCGGAGCGCGGAATGAGCAGATTCGATGTGCTGCGAGCCATAAACAGGCTACAGCGCAATGGATTCGCTCATTCTGTGGTCCGAGATGCGCAGAATGAGCAAATCGGATGGCTGGCGGGCCTTAAACGGGTTGTGCCACACTGGATTTGCTCATTTTGAAAGATTCATGGTGCAGAATGAGCGAATTGGATGTGCCGAGGACGCCGAAGAAAGCCGGAAAGAGCCGGAGGAAGCTGCGAGCCATCGGATCCGCTCATTTTGGAGGGTGTGAAGCGCAGAATGAGCAGATTCGCTGTGCTGCGAGCCATAAACAGAGCCATAAACAGAGCCATAAACAGGCTACAGCGCAATGGATTCGCTCATTCTGTGGTCCGAGATGCGCAGAATGAGCAAATCGGATGGCTGGCGGGCCTTAAACGGGTTGCGCCACACTGGATTTGCTCATTTTGTGTCTCAGATTGTGCAAAGTGAGCAGATCGGATGGCTGGCGGGCCTTAAACGGGTTGTGCCACACTGGATTTGCTCATTTTGTGCCTCAAATTGTGCAAAGTGAGCAGATCGGATGGCTGGCGGGCCACGAGTGGCTACGAGGGGTCGCGCGGGATTCCGAGTAGGTTCCAGCACAATGGATCCGCTCATGTTGCGATAATGGTTGCCGCGCAGAACGTGAAGGAGAGACATGATGATTGAAACGGCGAACGACGAGAAGAAGACCTCCGCGGCGGTGAAGGCCGTCGCGCTCACGGCGGCCGGTCTGGCGCTGCTCTCCGGCTGCGGCGAGCCCAAGGCCGTGCCGATGAACGACGAGTACGCGGGCGATTCCGGCGAATCCAGCGCCGCGGCGGATGGTTCGGACGCCGGCTCGGACACCGCCAACGCCACCAACCCCACCGCCAAGTCCACGCACAGCCAGCCCACGTCGGACAAGCAGGACACCGGCAACTACGCCGACGGCGACTACAAGGTGCAGGGCGTGTACGGCCCGATCGGCGAGGACACCATCGACGTGACCATCACCGTCAAGGACGGCAATGTGGCGAAGGTGGACGTGGTGGGCCATCCCTTCACCACCATCTCCAAGGGCCATCAGGACGATTTCGCCGCCGCGATCAACGGCGTGGTGGACGGCAAGCCCCTCAAGAACCTCAAGATCGACACCGTGGCCGGTGCCAGCTGGACCTCCGACGCCTTCAACGAGGCCCTCAAGGTGGCCCGCGAGGAGGCTTCGATCCAGTAGGGTCGGCGGGCCGGGGAATGGCGGGCCGTGCGCAGTGCTGATTCTAACGGCTCATGAACCACTTCCATGCCGGGATCTGGCGGATCACACGGCCCGGCTGGTCATCGCGACGGTATTCGCGCTCCTCGCCATCGGCGACGATGATCGTGCCGTGATCGAGTCCTTGTTCGCCCATGGCCTCCCATAGCGCACGGGTTTCTCGATCGATGGTGGAATCATCATCCATGTTGTCGGTCACCTGATACAGTTCGTAGGTCTCGTCCACCATGATGTCGCCGACGACGAAATCGATCTCGTAGCCATGTTCGCGCGTGCGATATGAGGAGATGCCGTCCCGTCGGAATCCAACGGTCCGCCGGCGCAGCTCCAGATATACGGCGTTTTCAAGTCTCTGACCCTCGTCGCGCATGCTGGCGGCGGAAACGGAGGCCGCCAGTCCGGAATCGATCGCATAGATCTTGGGCATTGACGTGGTGCGCTCGCTGGCTGACATGGAGAATTCGCGCACGCGAAACAGCAGATAGGCGTCCTCGTAGTATTGCATCAGATCGCCCAGCAGCTCGCGACTGGTTGGCATCCCCAACGATCGCATGTCATTTTCGATCCTGCGGATGGACATCTGCCGGCCGTTGGAGGCCAACGCCCGTCTCGCCAGCATGCTGGCCACGCGGGGACGGGTGATGTCATGCCGTTCCACAACGTCGCGCAGCACCACGCGCTGCACGTAGGATTGCAACAGCGCCACACGTTGAGGTGCCGGAAGGCCTATCGTCGCAGGGAAACCGCCCTGATCGAGGTAATCGTGCAGTGCGTGGGCGAGCCGCAGCCGGTGTTGCGCGGAATATACGGCTGTTTCGCCATCATTGGCCGATGGTCGGAGCAGGGATGGATCGCGAGCCGCGATGAATTCCCTGAAGGAGAAAGGCAGCAGCTCGAAGTCCAATGCCCGTCCGCGGAACTCCGTGGCGATCTCACTGGACAGCATCTTCGATGAGGAGCCGCTGACATAGATCGTGGCCTTCGTGGTGTCGACGATCCGTCGGAGCCACGCGCCCCAATCGTCCATCTCCTGCAATTCGTCGAAGAACAGGTACAATCCCTCATCCGCTGCATCCGGATGCATCGAGACGAAGGTTTCAATCACCGTATCGCCGGTGGCCGGGGTGACCGTGCCGAGGCGGTCGTCCTCAAAATTGAAGTAGCAGATGCGATCCCATCCGATGCCTGATTCATGCAGGGCGTTCATCTCCTGGAACAATCGATAGCTTTTCCCGCTGCGGCGCATGCCAATGATCACCTTGACCAGATTGCCGATTTTTGGCGGCATGGGTTTGCCCAGATCGAGCTCTCGCGGAATGAGGGGGAGGAAATCCTCGATGTGAAAGTCAAGCAGTTTGTCCTGAATGATCGGTTTCATCATGGCATTCCCCTTGCAGCAAGGTCGTAAGCGGCTAGTAAAGGCAACTGGTAATTTTATTTTACCAATTTCTGCCTAACTGGTAACTTTACTTTGCCAGTTTTTGCGAAATTGGCAAAGTAAAGTTACCAGTTGCTGTTACAAGTTGCCGGCAAGCGGCTGCGACAGTCCGTCGAACGGGCTTGGCATTCCCGCTTGATGGACGTGCGCATCCGCGGGTCGAGGCATCGAGTGAGACTGGGGATGAATAGTACGTAAAGAACCGCCCACAGTTTCACGAAGTAGAGTCATGCCCCGTTCAGTGTCTTCCTCATCCCATTCCGATCATGCCTCGGTGCCCGAGTTCCTGCGCGATGGCGCGGGCGCGGATGCGGGGCAAAGCGCGGCGGGAGTCGCGGGATCGGGAGGCGCCGCGCAGCGGGACGATCGGGTGCATATGGCGGTGCCGCGCATCCCCGAGCACGCCGCCGGGCAGTCCGGGGCGCAGGGGCGCGCATACCGGTCCGGACGGTCAGCCCGTCGCGGGGCGCGATCGTCCGCGGGCTCCCCGGCCATGCGCAATGCGCAGGCGTTCCTTGCGGCTCTGGGCAATGTGCTGTCCCATGCGGCCGGAGGCATCGCGCAGCGCGTGGCCGGAGGGTCCGGCAATGCGGGAAGCAATGCTGGGGGAAATGGTGGTCGCGGCGGATCGCGACCCGGCTCGCGCATGCGCGGCGGCAGAGGCCCCGAGCACGCCGGCGGCGCACGAGTCCGTATGCTCAAAAGCCGCACCTACACCCGCCGGCGCATCGCGGTGGCCGTGCTGGGCTTCGTGCTGCTCGTGGAGCTCTTCCAGATCTTCTGGCCGTCGGACCGCTTCTACCCGCTGGCCACGCTGGATGGCCACGCGGTGGGCGGGCAGACCGCCGCGCAGGTGACCGATCGCCTCAACGCGGACACCGCCGCGCGCAATGTGGTGCTGACCGACCAGTCCACCCATGTCGTCGTCACGCTCGCCGCCAAGGATGCGGGCATCAAGGTCGATTACACGGCCCGTGCGGCACAGGCCGCCAAGCACTCGTTCCTGGGGCGCATCATCCCGTTCTCGTGGCTGTTCGTGCACAACACCACCTCCGACGATCTGCCCAATGCGTTCGACACCGCCACCGAACCGGTCAAGGCCGATGTGCGCAACGCCGGCGCCACGGCCCAAGGCGGGGCTTTGGTCACCGTACCCGCCGCGGAGGGCTACTCGTTCAACCCCGGCGACGTGCGATCGGCCGCCGGCGCGAGCTTCGCCGCCAAGCCCGAGGGCGATCTGGCCGCGGCCACGCTGAATCTCAACATCGTCAAGCCCACCGTGGCCACCGCCACCGCCGACCAGCTGGTGAACACGGTCAACGCCGGCCTGGGCGCGGGCGTCACCTTCACGTACGGCGACGGCAACTGGACGGTTTCGGCCTCCGATCTCGCCGGCACGATCGACGTGACCGTGGACGGCCAGGACAACACCAAGCTCGTCGCGGCCGTCAACGCCGGCAGACTGAACGACGTGCTCAAGTCGAAGGGCGTGGCGCTGGGCGTGGCGCAGAAGGCCGCGGCCAACGGTGCCATCCCACAGGTGCTCGCCACCGAGGCCCGCGCATCCCGCGCGATCGACACCACGGCCACCGCCGAGGCGTTCACCGCCATGATCAACAGTGGCAAAAACGCGCCGGTCGCCGTCACCGAGCACAAGATCACCAACGCGGCCCTGTACACGGATCTGCCCACGGAGGGGTCCATCGAGGACAAGCTCAAGCAGCTGTTCGGCAACGCCACCTACGAGGTGGCCGTCTACGACCTCAAAACCGGCGAATCGAAGCTGCAGATCAACGCCGACGGCGTCCTGACCTCCGCCAGCACCTACAAGCTGTACATCGCCTACGCCATGATCAACGCCGTGGAGACCGGCAAGCTCACATGGAACAGCCCGCTCAACGGCACCACGCTCAACACCTGCCTGACCCGCATGATCATCAACTCGGACAACGCCTGCCCGGAGGCGTGGCTCAACACGTACGGGTTCGGCACGGTGACCGAGCAGGCGCATGCGATCGGCGCGAAGAACACCAACTTCTCGCGCGGCAACATGCGCACCACGCCCAACGATCTGGCGACCGTGCTCAAGGGCTACTACAACAACACGATCGCCACCAAGGCCTCCACGGACAAGCTTTTCCAGCTCATGCAGACCCAGGAGTACCGCGACGGCATCCCGGCCGGCATCGGATCGGACGGCGTGGTGCAGGACAAGGTGGGCTTCCTGGGCTCGCTGCTGCACGACGCGGCGATCGTGCGCTGCGACAAGGGCGACTACGCGATGGTGATCATGACCGATCACGCCAGCTGGACCAAGATCGCCCAGGCCAGCCTGCTGATCTACGACGAGCTGTGAGGGACTCATCCTGAGCGGGCGGATGTGCTTCCTCCGTCATCCTGAGCACTGAGCCGTTAAGCGGACAGCCCTGTGGGCTGTCCGTAGGTAGGCTGAGCCGTGAAGCGAACGCCGGCGGCGTTCGCAGGCGAGGGCGAACGACAGTGAGCAAATAATGCTGCGGCCGTAGGCCGTCCGCAGTTGCGGTCGAGCCGCCGCAAAGGCGGCGACGGTCCGGCGCAGCCGGACACCGTTAGCGCGCAGTCGAAGGATCCTTCACCATTCCGCACTAAGTCAATAGTGCAGACAGTTAAGGATCCTTCGGCTACGCCCTGACGGGCTTCGCTCAGGATGACGGGGAATTCGCTTTTCGTCATCCTGAGCGGAGTGCAGTCCTCTTTGGTCATCCTGAGCGGAGCGAAGGATCCTTAAACTTTCGCACAAAATTACCGCACTTGACTTTGTGCGAAATGACGAAGGATCCTTCGACTCCGCTTCGCTCCGCTCAGGATGACGGGATGACTCAGGATGACGGCAGCCGGCTGACCTACGCCGCGATGGCGGGCCAGATCAGCTCCGCCATACGCGCCGGCCAATCATCGTCCACCGCGCCGCGCAACGCCTCGCAGGCCACCATCGAGCCGATCGCCGTGCCGAACAGGAACCGGCCATCCGCGTCCGATCGGAACACCCCGGCGTCGATGCCATGCTGGATGAACACCATGCACCGCCGCTCCTCGGGCCGGACCACCGCGTCCACCACATGATGGAAGAACTCGTCGTCGGAGGCGAGCACCATCCCCACGGTCTTGACGCCGATCCCCGCGCGGAACCGCTCCACCACGCCCTGCAGCAGCCGCTCCAGATTGCCGCGCGTGGGTTCCATGACCTCCAGCTCGGCATCGTCCGGCACGCCCAGATTCCTCAGTCCGCGCAGCAGATCGTTCGTGTTGGCGTACCGGCGGTAGATGGTCGTCTTGGCCACGCCGGATCGCCGGGCCACCTCCTCGATCGTGATCGCGGCGATGCCCCGCTGCAGCGCGATCTGCATGGCGGCCCGCATGATCTTGCGGTCCGTCGCCTCGCGGGTCCTGGCCCCGCGGGGCCGTGCGATTGCGGCCGTCATATTCTCCCCCTCCTTGTTTGCGGAATATCCGCGGATTGTCCGCGAGAACTCCCACGGGAAGTTCCGCGGAATGTCCCGCTGGACTTCGATCCCGAAGACCGCATGCGCGATCACAGGATCTTGGTCGTCTCGACCTTCTCCACGTACCATGTGTTGAACCGGATCAGCGGCTTGCGCAGCACCAGGCCGAGCAGCAGCAGCGGCGGCACGAACAGTAGCAGCGCGCCCAGCGAATGCCACAGGTCGTTCTCGAAGATGCCGGCGATCGAGGCGCGGAACGCCCGGATGGCGTGCGTGGCCGGCAGGAACGGGCTTGCGAGCCGGAACATCGGCGGCAGCACCTGCAGCGGGAAGGCGCCGTTCGCGCCGGAGACCTGGATCACTAGCATGATCACGCCGATCGCCTTGCCCACGTTGCCGAACGCGGCGAGCATGGTGTACACGAAGAAGCTGAACACCAGCGAGGTCACCCAGCCGCTCAACATGTACGCGAACGGGTGCACGGCCTGCACATGCATGAACAGCAGGCTGCCGCCGTTGAGGAACGTGCTCTGCATGAGCGAGATCAGGCCGAAGATGCCGTAGTGGCCCAGATACATCTGCGCGTTCGACGGGTCCCCGCACTCCTCGCGCACCTTGCGCGAGACCGTGGGCTTGAGCGTGACGGCCATGAGCAGCGCGCCCACCCACAGGGAGAGCACCGAATAGAACGGGGCCATCGACGAGCCGAAGTTCGCCACCGGGAACACCGCGTTGCGGTTGAGCGTCACGGGCGCGGCGAGTTCGGCGGCGAAGTCCTCCGGGCTGGTGTCGGCCAGCAGCTCCTTGACCTGCTCCATGTCCCCGCCGTTGAGCGCGGCGCCGAGCTTGCCGGAGAAGTCGCGCAGCTTGGCGGACGCGTCGGTCAGCTTGGTCTTGGCATCGGTCAGGCCGGTGCGGATGTCCGCGAGCTTGGCGGACGCGGAATCGGCGGTGCTGGTCAGGTCCGCGATGGCCGCGTCGAGATCGCCCGATGTGCCGGCGAGCTTCGCGGCCGCGCCGGACACCGTGGAGGCGAGCTGGTCGAGCTGCGGCTTGAGATCATTCGCATAGCCGGTGCTCAAATCGGACACGCTCTGCTTGGCCTGCGCGGCCAGATCCTTCACGTTCTGGCGGCCTTGATCGGCATCCGCGCGGCCGGCGTCGATCGCGCTCGCGGCCAGATTCAGCCCGTCACGCAGGGTTTTGAGCCGTTCGATCGTCGTGTCGAAGCGGTCCAGCAGCGGCCGCGCGAGGGCTTGCGCGTCGGCGGGCATCCTGTCGATCAGCGCGGCGAACGAATCGCGCAGGGCCTGATATTCGGCGATCTGCGCATCCACGTTGGTGGCCTGGTTGCGGATCGCCGTGGCCGTATCCCCGGCCTGTTTGCCGGCCGAATCGTACAGCTGGTCGATGCTTGCGCCCACCGCGCCGAAGCTCTGCGCGCTCGCCTCGAGGGCGGCCGCAACCGTGCCCGATCCGTCCTTGACCGCCCCGGCGATGTCCGTGGCGGACGATTTGGCCGCGTCCACGTCGCTCTGCGCCCCGGAGGCCGCGGAGGAGGCCTGCGCGAGCAGCGACGAGGAGCTGGCCATCAGCGTGGACGAGGCGTCCAGCATGCCGTCGTAGGCGTCCAGCGTGGCGACCAGACCGTCCACGTCGTCCGCGATCGAGGAGACGTTGTTGTTGAACGCGGTGAGCCTGGACTGCGCCTCCGGCTGGCCGAGCTGGTTGACGAGCCCCTGCGCGAGGCTCAGCGCCACGTTGCCGATCGTCTGCGCGAAGATCTGGTTGACCTGCGCGGACACCTGGTCGGCGCCCTGGCCGGTCACCTTGGGGGCCAGCGCGTTCTTCTTGTCGTTGGAGTAGTAGGTGATCGTGGCGTGCTGGGCGTCGTCGGTGAAGAACGTCATCATGTTGCGGCTGAAGTCCTTGGGGATCACCACGGCCGCATAGTATTCGCCCGACTTGGTGCCGTCGATCGCCTGGTCGGGCGTGGTGAAGACCCAGTCGAGCTGGCTGTTGGCCCTCAGGGCGTTCAGCACCGTGTCGCCCACGGTGACCTTCATGGGCATGAGATCGCTCGCATAGCCCTCGTCCTCGCTGGCCACGGCGAATTTGAGGTTGCCGGTGGCGGAGAACGGGTCCCAGCTGGCCGCCACGTTGAACCACGTGAAGATCGAGGGGATGGCCGTCAGTCCTATCAGCACGATGATCGAGACGATGTTGCTGGTCATGCGCCGCACATCGCTCGCGAAGAGCTTCAACACTTTGCTCATGCCGCGTGGCCTCCCTTGCCGTTCCTCGTCCGTGTTCCCGTCTTCCGCGCCCCCGCCGCCCGTGAGGCCTTCGCCGCCATTCGGGCGAGTTTGGCCGTCTTCGCCGCGTGACGCTCCCGCTCGTTCGCGTAGATGAGCTCGCGGATCGCCTCGTCGCTCAGCGTGCCCAGGCGCATCTGCCGCTCAAGGCGGTCGCGGGTGGTCTCCACGGCCACCAGGAAGCCCATGATCAGCAGCAGCCAGATGATCCAGCTGGCCAGTGCGGCGAGCTTCCATTCGGTGTTGATGCCGAACACCACGGCGAACACGGCGGGCACCGCGATGCCGGCCACCAGCGCGCCGCGCTTGAGCTTGGGATAGAGGGCCGCGAACCGGGCCACCCTCGCCTCGATCGCCGCGCGGTAGGCGTCGTGCGAGGCCAGCGCCTCGATCGCCTGCGAGAGCTTGTACTCGTGGCTGGGCGTGTGGAACGTCTCGCCCACGATGATGTCGCTCTCCTCGATCTGCCGGGCGAACAGTCGGTTGAGGTTGCCCAGATACGGCCGGACCGCGATTCCCAGCACGAAGGACAGTGCCACGAACACCATGAGCGCGGCAACGTGGCGCAGCCAGGCGCCGTCGTAGAAGCCGCCGATCGTCTCGCGCATCGCGTCGATCGAATACGTGAACGGGAACAGCGGGTACGCCCGGCGGAAGAAATCGGGCATCATCTCGATCGGGTACAGGCCCGACGCGCCCGGGATCTGCACGATCACCAGCAGCACGCACAGGCCCTTGCCCACGTGCTGGAACGTGGTGGCCAGCGCGTAGATCAGGCTCAGGTACGTGAATGACGAGATCACGCCGGTGAGCATGAACATCGGCGCGCTCACGGCCTGCACGCCCAGGATCAGATCGCCCGCGGTCACCAGCAGCGCCTGCGCCACGGCCATGGGCATGAGCAGCAGCCATCGGCCCATATAGCGCTGCGTGGCCGTCAGATGCAGGTCCTCAAGCCCCTCGTCGTCCACCTCCAGCTTGATGATCACCACCAGCGCGAATGCGCCCACCCACATGGACAGGTCGGTGAACAGCGGGGCCATGCCGCTGCCGTACGAGTTGAGCGGGAACAGCGTCTGGGTGTCCAGCACGGTGGGGGAGAGCATGAAGTCGGCGATCTTCGCCACGTCCAGCGTGCCGTTCTGGCCGAAAAGCTGCTCGAGCATGGCGGATCCGGATAGCGCGTTCACGTCGGTGGACACGGTTTCGAGACGGCTCTGAAGCGTGGCCAGATTGGCGTCGGTGGTCTTCAAGGCCTCGCGCGTGGTGGCGATCGTCCGGTCGAGCTGGTCGAGCACAGTGGTGGTCTGCGCGATCAGCGACTGCTGGCTGGAGATGGTGGCCGAAAGCCCGCTGCCCGCGCCGGCCAGCCCGATCAGCCCCTCGGACAGCTGCGGCAGCACGGAGGCGTACAGGGTGTCGCGCGAGCCGCCCATGGCCGCCAGCGTGGTCTGCGTGGCGGTGTTGAGCGCGTTCGCGGTGTTGGACACATTCGTGGTCACGGCGGTCGCGTCGTTGTTGAGCGTGTTGAGATCGTTGAGCGTGCCGGCGGCCTGGCTGTTCTCCGTCTTGAGCTTGGCGATCAGCCCCGCCAGCTCCGGGCGGTTCAGCGCCTCGAGCTGGGACAATAGCTCGCTGTTGGCCTTGGTGACCGCCTGCCCGGTGGTGATGGCGAAGCCGATGTGGTGCTGGGCCTCCACCAGCCCGCCGCTGATCGCATTGACGCCCAGATTTGCCCCGGAGGAGGCCTGGGAGAGCAGCAGCGAGCCGTGGTCGAGCGTGGTGCCCAGGTTGGCGGCGAACGAGCCCACCGAACCCTGCGCGTTGACGATCAGATCGGATCCGCCGTTCAGAGCGTCCGCGGCCTCGTTGGCCACCTGCCCGGCCGTGGCGATGGACTGGCGGGCCGATTCGATCTTGGCCGGCGTCTTGCCCAGCTTCTCGTTTAGTTCGGCCAGGCTGGTTCTGAGTCCCGTGACCTTTTCGCGGGCCTGATCGGTGTCCTGGGCGATCGACTGCTGCGCCTCGTCCGCGGTCTGGCCGGCCTGCGTGATCGCATTGTTGGCGAGCCCCGCGATCGTCTGGCTCACCGTGGAGACAAAAGTGGAATTGATGGTCTGGTCGAGCGTGGTCGCGCCCACATCCGTGACCTTGGGGGCCACCGCGTTCGCCTTCTCGTTGACGTAGTACTGGATCTGCGGGCGTTCGCCGCCGCCGGTGACCAGGTCGCTGATGTTCCTGCTGAAGTCTTTGGGGATCACGATGGCCGCATAGGCGTCCGCCGCGCGCACCGCATGCATCGCCTCGGTCTCGTTCATGAACGTCCATCCGAGCTGGTCGTTGGCCTTGAGCTGATCGACGATCTGGTCGCCCAGATGCAGCTCGCCCATCACCGCGTTCGTGGCGCCCTCGTCCTCGTTGGCCACGGCCACGGTGATCGCCCGCGTGTTGTTGTACGGGTTCCAGAAGCCGACGATGTTCACCCACGCGTACAGCGCCGGGATGCCGATCAGACCGAAGACGATCACCCATGAGACGGGCACCTTCAGTATGCGCAGAACATCGCGTCTGACGATCCGCCACACGTTGTACATGCCGTAACCCCTTGCGATAAAGCCGATATGATGCCGGCGTGCTGTTTGGTGCCATTTGGCACTGTTTGGTACCGTTGGGCACAGTTTGGCGCTACGTGATCCGTAGCGCTACGCCGTGTGTAGCGTATCATGCGGGCGGCTGTGGGGTAAGCGACAGAATCGGGCGGATTGTCTGGTTGCGCGGGGTTTGGTGCGGGGCGGAGCGCGTGGGTGCGTGGGGTGCGCGTCGGGTTGCGCCGGGCTGCATCGGGGTGCATCGGGGTGCATCGGGGTGCCACCCATCGGATTTGCTCATTCTGCGTCCGCGGAATCGCAGATTGAGCAGATCGGATGTTCTGCGGCCGATTTTGGGTTCTATGCCATCGGATTTGCTCATTCTGATCGCGGAGGTGCGCAAAGTGAGCGGATTGGATGTGTGATGGGGTGATTCGCTGCTCGGGTTCGTGGTTACCCATCGGATCTGCTCATTCTGGCCGTGTGAATTCGCAAAGTGAGCGGATCGGATGCCTGGCGGGGGTGATTCGCTGTCTGCTTTTGTCGCTCCGCATTCGATCTGCTCACTTTGATTCCGGTTCGGAGCAGAATGAGCGGATTCGCTGTCCTGCGGCGGTTTTTCGGCTGTAGGCCATCGGATTTGCTCATTCTGATCGCGGAGGTGCGCAAAGTGAGCGGATTGGATGTGTGATGGGGTGATTCGCTGCTTGGATTTGTCGCTCCGCATCCGATTTACTCATTCTGGCTTCGGGCTCAGGCTTCGGGGGCCGGCTGAGGGATGCGGTGCCCGATAGAATGGCTGGAGTCCGAGGGGAGGAATCATGACCAACGCGGTGACCAACACGCCAGCCGACGCGGCGATCGGCACGTCCGGCGGCCCGTCCGGCAACGCTCCGGACGATCCGCACGCCGGTCCGTCCAACAACGCTTCCGATAATCTGGACGCCCAGCGCCTGCCCCTGCTCGCGCGCGTCTACGGCGTGCTCGTGCTCATTGATGGCGTGATCACCGTGCTGCTGTTCGCGCTGACGATTGTGATGATCGTGCTGGTCGGCATCAAGGTCGGTCTGGATTGGCTGCCGGATATCGAACCGGCATCGCTCACGTTCATCCTCGCCATCGTGCAGGCGATCGTGACCTTCGCGAACGCGGTGGGACTGGTGATCTTCGGCGTGTTCATCCTCACCAACCGCCGTCGTCACGTGGCCCGGTGGGCATATGCGCTCATGGTCCCGACCTTCCTCAACGGGCTGCTTGATCTTGCGCTGGTGGGTCTTGGCCCCCAGCTGCTCATCCCGCTGGCCCAGCAGGCGCTGCTGGTGGTGATCTCCGTGACCGCCGATCCGGGCCTGCGCGAGGAGCGGCGGCTGCAGCTCACCCTGCGGCTCATGGACGAGCGGGACGAATACGAACGGGCCCTCGCCCGTGGCATGGTGGGCCGCGACATGAGCGGGCGCGGCTATGCGGCGCTCGACTTCTTCAACATCATCTGGATCTTCTTCGTGGGTTGCTTGGCCGGCTGGGTGATCGAATTCTTCTACGTGGGTCTCAAAACCGGCACGTGGATGAACCGCGCGGGCATGCTCTACGGCCCGCTGTCGCCCATCTACGGCTTCGGCGCGTGCATCCTCACCATCTGCCTCAATCGGCTGTACCGCATGAACCCCGTGCTCATCTATCTGGCCTCGGCGGTGATCGGCGGCGCATTCGAATACTGCTCCAGCTGGTTTCTGGAGGTGGCGTTCGGCATCGTCTCGTGGGACTACACCGGCCAGTGGCTGTCCATCGGCGGACGCACCAGCGGTAAGTACATGATGTTCTGGGGCTTGCTGGGACTCCTGTGGATCAAGGTCGCGCTGCCGCCCCTGCTGCGGCTCATCAACAGAATCCCCTGGAAATGGCGGTATTCCGCCACTCTGGTGCTGTTCGCGTTCCTGTTCGTGGACGGGCTCATGACCCTCATGGCGTACGATTGCTGGTACACCCGCGCGATCGGTCTGCCGCAGGACTCCCCGGCCGCGCGCTTCTTCGAGCGCCACTACGGCGACGCGTTCATGCAGGCCCGGTTCCCCGGTATGACCATGCAGCCCGGAAACGCAGGGCGCGTGTAGGCCTTTGCCCGTCGTCCTGGGTGGATGCGGCCTTCCTACTCCGTCAGATGCAGTCCCCTCCCGTCATCCTGAGCGGAGCGAAGGATCCTTAGCCTTCTGCACTATGGCTTTGTGCGTAATGCCAAGGATCCTTCGACTCCGCCCTGACGGGCTTCGCTCAGGATGACGAGGTTCCCTTCCGTCATCCTGAGCGAGCGTAGCGGAGTCGAAGGATCCTTAATTTGCACACAAAGTCAAGGATCCTTCGCTCCTCTCAGGATGAGGGGCGTGCTCGGGATGATCGGGAAGGGCCTGCTCCCAGATCCGGTGACCCGTGACTTGTCCGTGACCCGGCACGATCGGCCCACGTCACGGCCCACGTCGCTCCATATCCCCCAATCGTCCCGATCTGCCCAGTTTGAGCCCGCCCCCTGAGCTGCGTCGTGTGGGGGGTATAACGCGGAGTGGGAGATGATGACGTATGAGTGACGCCTCCAAGGAGAATGAAGGTCACAGCGCGGTGAAGAACGATGGAGACGACGCCGGTTCACTGTGGCGGGGCACCGATTACGGCAAGTGGTTTGTGGCGGATTCGTGCACGTCGCTGTCCACGAGCATTCAGGATTTCGCATTGCCGCTGATCGCCCAGGCGCTGACCGGGTCGCCGGCTCGGGCGACGCTGCTGGATTCGATCATGAGCATGGCGTCCGCGGCGCTGAAGCTGCCGGGCGGCGTGGTGCAGGACAAGTACGATCGCAGGAAGCTGATGGTCGCATTCGGCCTGATCGGAGTCATCCTGTTCGGCGCATGCGCGGCCTTGGGATGGGCCGGTCTGCTGGCTTATCCGGTTTTGGTGGTGCTGGCGGTGTGTCTGGGTGTGCGCACGGGACTGTTGGGCGGCACGAGCAACGCGATGCTGCGCGGCATCGTGCCGGACAAGCTGCTGCCGAAGGCACAGAGTCTGAACAATGGACGTGATGCGGCCCTCGATATGGTCGGCGCCCCGGTTGGAGGTGTGCTGATCGGAGGTGGTCTGTGGGTGCCGTTCGTCGCCAACGCGCTGCTGAATGCGCTGGAGGCCGTGGCGTCGCTGCGGATCACGCGGTACTGGCATCGCGGCGACGAAACCGACGCGCAGGGTCGCGCCCCTGCCGATGATGAAGCCGATGCCGCCCGGTCGCAGTCCGCATCGTCCACGCCGCATTACTGGCGTGGGATGCTTGCCGGGTTCCGCTGGCTGCTGGGCGAACGGTTCGAGCGCCGCCTGATCCTGTCGAGCGCGCTGGCGTTCGCGTGCTTCAACTCGTTCCTGCTGATCACGGTGCTGTCGATCGGCTCCGATCCATCGCACGTGGTGTCGGCCGGCTTCATGAACATGTCGGTGTCGGTGGGCGTGCTTGTCGGGTCGCTGATCGCCTCGGCGGTGATCGAGCGCGTGCGTGGCGGCGTGATCGCCATCCTGTTCTACGCGCTTATGGGGATCGGGGCGCTCGGTGCGGCCCTGACCCCGTGGATTCCCGTGCGCATGGCGTTTCTGGCGGTTTCCGTGCTGGCGTTCCCGGCGGGCAATGCGGTGCTCAATGGGTTTCAGGCGCTGCTGATCAGCCAGGAGCATATGGGTCGCATGCTCGCCGGCATGGGCATGATCCAGATGGTCGTCGCCCCGGTGATCACGTTCCTGTCCGGCGTGATCATGCAGCGGTGGGGCTACATGCCCGCCGCCCTGGGACTTGGGCTGTGCATCGTCGCGTCCGCGCTGCCGGCCGTGACGATGAAGGAGCTCGTCACCCTGCCCAGGCCCGATGCGTGGGAGGATCACATCCGCAGGTCGGGGCTCACCAAGTTCTGATGCCTACAGTCCGTACACTTCGCGCGCGAACTTTTCGAACACCGGGATGGACCGCTTCACCTTCTCGGTGTCGATGCAGTACGCCATGCGGAAGTAGCCCGGCACGCCGAAGCTGTCCGAGGGCACCAGGATCAGATCGTGCTCCTTGGCCTTCATGCAGAACGCCACCGCGTCGTCCTCCAGCGCCTTCGGGAAGATGTAGAACGTGCCGCCGGGGCGCACCACCTCGAAGCCGATGGACGTGAGCGCGTCGTACAGCAGGTTCATGTTCGTCTCGTACACGGAGAGGTCCGCGGTCCTGTCCAGCACCTTGGCCACACCCAGCTGGATGGAGCTCGGCGGGCAGTTGTGGCCGGTGCCGCGGGAGATTTGGCCCATCATCGGCACCAGCAGATCCGCGTCCGTGGCCGCCGGATTCACCGCCACGTAGCCGATGCGCTCGCCCGGCAGACTCAGCGACTTCGACCACGAGTAGCAGCTGAGCGTGTTCGCATAGAACGTCGACGGGTAGGGCTGCGTGCCGCCGTCGAACACGATCTCGCGGTACGGCTCGTCGCTGATCAGGAAGATGTCGTGCCCGTATTCGGCCTGCTTGGCGGTCAGAAGCGCGGCCAGGCGGGTGAGGGTCTCGGCCGAGTAGACCGCGCCCGACGGGTTGTTCGGCGTGTTGATGAGCACGGCCATGACGTTCGGGTTCAGGGCGGCCTCGAAGGCCTCGAAGTTGATCTGGAAGTTCGCGGTGTCGGCCGGGATGATGGTGAGCTTCGCGCCGGTGCCCTTGACGTACGGCTGGTATTCGGGGAAGTACGGGGCGAAGGTGATGATCTCGTCGCCCGGCTTGGTCACCGCGCGCATCGCGTGGGCCAGCGCGCCGGCCGCGCCCGTGGTGGGGAAGATGTGGTTGCCGGTGTAATCCATGCCGAAGCGCTCGTTGAGGTTGGCGGCGATCGCCTCCTTGACGGCCGGGATGCCGAGCGAGGGGGAGTAGCCGTGGATCGTCACCGGATCGCCGTGCTCGTACAGATCGACCATGGTCTTGGTGAACGCTTCGGGCGCGGGGACGGACGGGTTGCCCAGGCTGTAGTCGTACACGTTCTCGTAGCCGATCTGGGCGCCGCGCGCGGTGGCGTACTCGCTCAGTTCGCGGATGACGGACTTGCCGCCCAGCATCGCCTTGTATTCCTCGTTGATCATGGCATGGCTCCTCGTGTTGATCCTGCATGGTTCGATGGCATTGCGCCGATTGGTTCCACAGTACTCCCATTGGGCGCGTGCGGAGGTGCGGATTCACATACGTTTCTCAGGTAAATCGTACGTTGCTTTGCGGTTCATGCGGTTATATGAAGTCACGGCCGCAAAAAGCCCGAATAATTGAATCCCTTCCTCTCTCTTCTCTCCAAAGCCCGGCTTCCCACCGGGCTTTTCCTTTGCCTGGGACGGGTGCCGGGGTGCCCGGGCCTGATGCCGGGTGTCCAAATGGACGTTTTCGGGCCCAAAAGTGTCCGTTTCGGCACCCATTGCGACGCGGGGTGTGACGTGGCGTGTGGCTGGGTGTGTGACGCGGCGTGGGCCGTGACGTGGTGTGTGACCCGGCGTGCGGCCCTGTGACCGGGTGTGCCCATGCCCTGTCACACCGGTTTCAAATCGGCCATTTTCCAACGTTCCTGGGCGGCTGTGACCGGGTGTGGGCGCACCCGGTCACACTCCCGGTCACGCGCGCACTCCGCGTCACACGCCACGTCACGCTCCCGGTCACGCCATTTGCGGACCGAGTGGGCATGTGCGGTTGCGCGTCGATCGTCCCGTGCGATATTATGAAGTTAACTTCACATGAAGCAAACTTCAGATTCCGGCATTGAAACGAAAGGCGGTGATGCGGGTCGATGAAGACCAGGGTCCGTGAATATCGCAGGGCGGCGGGGCTCACCCAACAGGAGCTGGCGGACGCGGTGTACATATCGTCGCGCACCATCATCTCCATCGAAAAGGGTCAGTACAACCCCTCGCTCATGCTTGCCTACCGCATGGCGCGGGTGTTCGGCACCACCGTCGAGGACCTGTGCCAGCTCGAGGAGAACAAACGCATCGACGATGAGGAGAATGGATATGCGTAACTACAATGTCAATCCCGATCATGCCGGTGGCTCTGGTGGTCCCGGTGGATCCGTCTCCGGTGCCGCGGCCGGTGCGCGCGGTGTGGCGCGTGCGGTTCCGGTCATCGGCGGTTTCGTGCTGTTCATGGCGGCCGTGACGATCTTCGGCATCCTGATGGATCGCCCTTCGGTCTTCCCTTGGGGCTGGGGTGCGATGATCGCGATCTGCGCGGCACTGGCCGTGGCGGGCGTCGCGCTGATCGTCGCGGGTTTCGTCTGGCCCAGGCCGCTGACCGATGACGAGCGCCGTGCGATCGAACGCGCCGGCAAACTCACCGCAAAGGCCACGGCGAAGGAGCGGTTCCGCGCCCGATTGAAGTTCTTCGCCGCTGCCGGGTTGCTGCTGGTGTGGGGTGTGTCGTGGGCCATTGGCGGCGGCATCCGGTACGGCTGGACGAGCGCGGAATTCCGCAGCTGGGCGGCCACCGGGGTGTGGGCTCTTGTGGCGGCGGCGTTCATGATCATCGCCGGGTTGCTGTCCGGCAGGGGCAAATACGCCATCCCCGTGCCGCGCGACGATGAGCGCGAGCGGCTCGTCAAGCTCAAGGCCGGTGAAGCCGCCGGTTTGATCATGTATGTCGCATGTCTGGCGATGGAGATCCTGCTGTTCTCGCTGTCCGCTGCCCTTGATTCCTCCCCGCTCATGTACGTTGGTCTGGGATTCCTGGGCGCGGTGGTGCTCTACTGCGTGATCTCGGTGCTTGCCCGGCGTTACTACGACAGCCGGCTCTGAGCTGCGCGGCGGGTGCGTGGTGTGTGGATTGGGTGTCGAAATGGACGTTTGAGCCACGAAAATGCCCGTTTTGACGCCCGTTATGATGCGGACCGTGACGTGGCGTATGACTTGGCGTGTGGCGTGACCGGGCGTGTGACTTGGTGTGTGGCCACGTGACAAGGTGTGCACACCCCGCGTCACGGGGACTTGGAATCGGCCATTTTCCAACGTTTCTGGGCGGCTGTGACCGGGTGTGGGCGCACCAGGTCACACTCCCGGTCACAAACCCGCACCGCGTCACACACCACGTCACGGCACCCGCGATGTGGTCCGGTGTGCGCTCCCCGTTGCGGCCCGCGTTGGTGGGCATCCTATGCGCCGCCGCCGGATTCCCAGCTTATTCCCAGTCAACCCGCATGTTGCTTTGCGATTCGTGCGGTTATATGTAATCACGGCCGCAGAAGCCGCAACAACTTAACCTTTCTTCTTCTCTCCTTTCCTTTCTCTGGCCCGGCGGCTTCCCACCGCCGGGTTTCTCTTTGTTTGTGCATGATTTGCTTGCGCATCGCCCGGGCTTCTGCCCGTGCCGATTTGGAATGTCCGGCAATCGCGTGTATCTTAAGTATGTTGCCCCTTTAGCTCAACGGTTAGAGCAGCGTCCTTTTAAGTCGTGGGTTGTGGGTTCGAATCCCACAGGGGGCACCTCGAAACCCTTGGAATCAAGCCGATTCCAAGGGTTTTCTCGTAGCCGCTAGTCATCTTCGGAGAAGCACATTAGACAACATGAGCGCGGATGCTCTTGTACCCCCATGCGTCCGAAATCACAACCATTCCCGAAAATGGGTGCGACTTCAGACGCAATCGAGGTGCAATCGAGGTGCCTCGTGTCCGAAATCGCATCCATTCCCGAAAGTGGTTGCGAATTCGGACACAGGAGGGGCTGTCGCAGTCCGAAATCACCACCAAACTCCATATGGGATGCGACTTCGGACACGCGCCGGACGCCTTGGCTGTTCCGACATCATTTCGTCGGCCGTTTGGACATCGTTCCGGCGGCCAATCTCGGGTACTTCCCCGAGACGGCATCGGCAACATCGGCTGCCCCGGCTGCAGCGGGGAATACCGGCTGCAGCGGGTGATCCGGGTGGGGTGCCTTGAGCGCTTTGGCCGCACGATCGGCCGCACGATCTTCTGCAAAATCCGCCCGGAAGTCAACCGCGTTGCCGTCTTGCTGGCAGATCTTGCATCTTAGAGGGCCATCGAGGGCTGTAGGGTGCAAGATCTGCCAGCAAACCCGGAACGGGAGGCGGTTGCTGGCAGAATTGGTACCATCGCCGGCGAAGTCGCCCAATCAGCCCGGTTGGGTTGCCCGTCTAGCTCGCGTTCTGTGCCTCCCGCCCAGCCAGCAGTACCGCCCTGGCGCCCCAGCGCAGCGCCCCGTTCCATCGCCCCAGCGCAGCACCCGCGGCACCCGCCGCACCCGCCGAAATCAAACGCCGCACGAACGTCCGGCGAACGGAAGCGGACGGATGCCCTGCCATCGGCCGTGCCGCGCCCGAATCACGGTATCGTGAACTGATATGACGAAGAAACTCATTCTGGACTTGGACACCGGCATCGACGACTCGCTGGCCATCGCCTACGCGCTGGGCAGCCCCGAGGTGGAGCTCATCGGCATCACCGGAACGTACGGCAATGTGACCGTCGATCTGGGCGTGCGCAACTCCCTCGCCGTCACCGAACTGCTCGGGCACCCCGAAGTGCCCGTCTATCCGGGACTGTCCCATCCGACCACGCGCGACGGGTTCGCGGTGAGCGACTCCACGGCCCGCATCCACGGGTACAACGGCATCGGCGAGGTGGAGATTCCGGACGCCTCCCGCGCCCTGCAAAGCGAATCGGCCGTCGACTTCATCATTGACGCGGCCAACACCTATGGCGACGACCTGATCTACGTGCCCACCGGCGCCCTGACCAACATCGCCGCCGTGCTCGCCCGGGACCCGCAGGCGGTGAAGCGGATCGGCGACATCACGATCATGGGCGGCGCGCTCACCGTGCCCGGCAACGTGAACGCGTGGACCGAGGCGAACATCTCCCAGGACCCGGAAGCCGCGGATGCGCTGTTCCGCTCCGGCGCTCAGGTGACGATGATCGGCCTCGACGTGACCCTGCAGACGCTGCTCACCAAGCGCGAAACCGCGAAGTGGCGCGCCTTGGATACGTCCGCCGGCCGATTCCTGGCGGACATGACCGACTACTACATCGGCGCGTACGGACGGATCGCCCCGCATCTGGGCGGCTGCGGCCTGCACGATCCGCTCGCCGTGGCCGCGGCGATCGACCCCTCGCTGGCCACCACGCTGCCGATCAACATGATGGTCGATCTGGAAGGCCCCACGCGCGGCCGCACGATCGGCGACAACACACGGCTCAACGACCCGGTCAAGACCGCGCGGGTGGCCGTGGGCGTGGACGTGCCGCGTTTCCTGGACGAGTTCATGCGCCGCATCACCGCCCTGGCCGCCGGGACTGCCCTGGTCGCCGGAACGTCACTGTCCGCTGGCACCGCGCAGTCCGCCGCCTCCGCCACCGCCGAAGCCCACCCCGCACCGAAGGCCGTCTGATGCCCGCGAACGCCCCGGAGCTCATCGCCCTGCTCGATCGCCTTACCGCCGCAACCCCCGCGGACGCCGCAGCCGGCAAACCTTCCGCGCCCGTGGCCGTGATCGGCTCCATGAACGCCGACTACACGGTCGTCACCGAACGCCTGCCCCGACCGGGCGAGACCGTGACCGCCGGACCCCTTCGCGTTCTGCCCGGAGGCAAGTCAGGCAATCAGGCCGCCTCCGCCGCTCGGCTCGGCGCCGATGTGCGCATGTTCGGCGCGGTGGGATCCGACGCCAACGCCGACTTCCTGCTCGGCGAACTGGGCAAGGCCGGCGTGGATACGTGCAACGTGCTGCGGGCGCAGGGCGCGAGCGGCACCACCGTGATCACCGTGGATGCGCACGGGGAGAACACGATCGTCTACTCGCCCGGCTCCAACGCCTTGGTGAGCGCCGACTACGTTGTCTCCCGGCGCGATGCCCTCACCGGCGCGCGCGTGCTCGGCCTATGCTTGGAAAGCCCGATCGACACGGTGACCGCCGCCGCCCGCCTGTGCCATGACGCCGGCGTGACCGTGCTGCTCAACAACTCGCCGTTCGTGCCCGCGCACGATCTGCCCGCCGATCTGGTGGCTGCCACGGACATCCTGCTCGTCAACGAGCACGAGATGGCCATGATGCTGGACGTGGAGGAGCCCGCCAACGGCCGTTGGATCGCGTTCGATTGGCAGGAGGCGCTCGCCGGCATGGCCGCCCTGGGTTTCCCGCGCGCGATCGTCACGCTGGGTGCGGAGGGCTCGGTGGTGCTCGACGCCGATTCCGGCGTGGCATCGCATGTCGATCCGGTGGCGGTGGATGCCGTGGACACCACCGGATGCGGCGATGCCTTCATGGGCACGGTGCTCGCGGGCCTCGCCGCCGAGTTCGATCTGCGCGATGCGGTCCGGCTCGCCTCCGCGGTGTCCGCCTATGCGGCCACGGGTCAGGGTGCGCAGGCATCCTATGGCTCGGCCGATCGGATCCGCGACTGGCTGGTCGCACGGTAGGACTGAGACGTCGGATTGGATGGCCGATCATCGGGCGATCCAATCCGGATACCCGATCATCGGGCCGCCCGGCCGACCCGGTTACAGCAGATCGGAATCCGTAAGGCCTTCGGTATGACGGACCTTGCCGGCCGTGTCCTTGGCCGTTCGCGAGGCCGGTTGCGACGGCTGGACCGGCTTCGTGGAAACGATGGAAACGGTGGAGATGGCCGCGGAGGCATCATCCGCTGCCGGGCCGTCAGAGAACGCAGCCGCCGTCGTGCCGGCCGTGCCCGCACCCGCGTCCGCGACCCCGTTGCGCTGTGCTTCCCGGGTTGCATCCCGTGCCGTCTCCTTCGCCGCACGCTCGGCGGCTCGGGAAGCCTCGCGGCGGGCCTTTTCGCTCTCGTATCGCAGTTCGGGCCTGGGGGAGAGCCGCGAAAGGCCGTGCCACGCCAGATCCACAATGTAGGCGGCCAGCTGCTCCTTGCCCACCTTGCGGCGGTCCGCCCAGTACTGGCCGGTGAATACGGTCATGCCCACCAACATCTGCGCGTAGTACGGCACGCCACGCGCGGGCAGGTGCTGCTTCTTGAACGCCTCGGTGAGCAGGTCCTCCACGCGGATGCTCACATCGCCCAGCAGCGAGTAGAACGATCCGGCCGGGTCGGTGCTCGGCGAATCGCGCACCAGGACCTGGAAGCCATCGGTGTGCTCCTCTATATAGGTGAGCAGGGTCAGCGCCGCGCGCTCCACGATCTGCCTCGGGTGTTCGCTCGGCTCGGCCAGCGCCGTGGCCAGGGCGTTGGTCAGCGTCTGCATCTCGCGATCCACCACCACGGCGTACAGGCCCTCCTTGCCGCCGAAGTGCTCGTACACGATCGGCTTGGACACCTTGGCGTTCGTGGCGATCTCCTCCACGCTCGTCGCCTCGAAGCCCTTGGCCGCGAACAGCGCGCGACCGACCTCGATCAGCTGCTCCCGGCGCTGGAACGACGTCATCCTCGAAGAATTACCCATGCGTTCCATTGTTTCACGTCCGCATGCCCGGACCATGCCGATTTCGCAGTGATTTTTCGACGGGAATGCCGATGTGAACGCCAGGAATCGGGGACAAAGGAGGCCGTGTTGCAGTGCGGAACGCCGGTGTCGATCGGTAATGGGGTGTTGGCAGAATATCACGTATGCTCTTGGCGATTCTTCTGTGGTTGGCGTTGGTGATCGGCGCCGTGGTGTTCGTGTTGCGTCTTGCGCGTGGCGAGTCGCACAGCGGGGCGTTCACCGAATCCCTGAAGAAGCGCTCCGATCCCAAGCCCGCCCAGGACGAGCGTACGCCGCGTTCGGCCGGCATGGTCCCCTCCTTCGCCCCGCAGTCCGTGCTCACGCGTCCGGTGGGCGATGTGCCGCCGGAGGATCCGATGGAACGCACCATGGAGAATCCGGTCTACATCACCAACAGCACGGTGGTGGAGATGCGCTCGATGCGCAAGCCCAAGCATGCCGTGGACGATCCCGCGCGATCGGGTGGCGTGGTGGGTACCGTGGGGGCCTCCGCCGATCGTGCCGCATCGCCTTCCTTCCCGGCCGCATCCGGTTCGTCTAATTCGTCCGGTTCGTCCGGTTCGTCCGAGGACCATCCCGCAGGCATCGATCCCAATCTCTGAGCCGCCATCCGGTTCGGGCTGACTCGGTCCGCGATCCGGCCGGAGCATGCGCGGAAATCCGGGAAGAACGTCACGGGGAGCGAAAGACTCGTCACGGGGAGCGAACTGCGTCACATGGTGCGATCGCGCCGGGTGACGGGGTTCGCAAACCGTTGTGGCACAAGGCTTTTCGATCGGCATCACGGGGAGCGGTCGCGCCGCGTGACGCGATTCGCACCCGGTGATGTCTCACCCGCGCCGCGTGACGCGACAGCCGCGCCCTGTGACGGGCCCATGTGATGACCTCTGCCGGGAATGCGATAGCCCGCGATCCGGCCTGTCCCTTGGCGTCCATAGGCTTTAAGCATGGATACCAACACCCTTATCGCGATTGTCGCCGTCGCCGTCGTGCTCGTTGTGGCGATCGTCGCCGGATACTTCTGGAACCGTTCGCGCAAGAGTCAGGATGCGGCCCGTCCAAGCGCCGCAACGACCGCCGCGGCACCATCCAAGCCGCAGCCCAAATCTCAGTCCGCGGCCCAGCCCAAGCCTGCGGCGGCCAAGCCCGGCGAGCCCGCCAAATCCGCCAAACCTGCCGAGTCGTCCGAGCCCGCCAAACCCGCCAAACCCGCCGCGCCCACCAAGTCAACTGAACCGGCCGTCCAGCAGCCGGCCGAGCCCAAGCCCGCCCCCAAACCTGAAGCCCCCGAATCCGTGGGCTCCCGCCTCACCCGCCTCAAGGCCAAGCTCGCCAAAAGCGCCAACCCCTTCGGCAAGGCCCTGTTCTCCATCCTCACCAAGGACAATCTGAGCGAGTCCGACTGGGAGGATGTGGAGGACACCCTCCTGATGGCCGACGTGGGCGCCGAGGCCAGCGAGCAGCTGGTGGACGAACTGCGCGCCGACGCTCGCGTGACCGGTGAGAAGGATCCGGCCGCCGTGCGCGAGATGCTGCGCGGCAAGCTGCTGGATCTGGTGGGCCGGGACACCGACCGCCGCCTCAACGTCAGCAAGCCCGGCGCCAACAAGCCGTCCGTCATCATGATGGTGGGCGTCAACGGTACCGGCAAGACCACCACCGCCGGCAAGCTCGCCCGCCTGTTCGTGGCCGACGGCAAGTCGGTGGTCCTGGGCGCGGCGGACACCTTCCGCGCCGCCGCCGCCGACCAGCTTGAGACCTGGGGCGCCCGCGTGAACGTGCCCGTGGTCCGATCGGACAAGGATGGCGCCGATCCGGCCTCCGTGGCCTTCGACGCGGCCTCCCGCGCCAAGGAGTCGGACGCCGATGTGCTGATCATCGACACCGCCGGCCGTCTGCAGAACAAGGCCAACCTCATGGACGAGCTGGGCAAGATCCGTCGCGTCACCGAAAAGAACCTGCCCGTGGACGAGGTGCTGCTCGTGCTGGACGCCACCACGGGCCAGAACGGCATGGCCCAGGCCAAAGTGTTCGCCGAGGCGATCGGCATCACCGGCATCGTGCTTTCCAAGCTCGACGGTTCGGCGCGCGGCGGCATCGTGATCGCCGTGCAGAAGGAGCTCGGCGTGCCGGTCAAGCTCGTCGGACTCGGCGAGGGACCGGACGATCTGGCCCCGTTCGATCCGGAGGGCTTCGTGGACGGCATCCTCGCCTGAGTTCGCGGCCCGTCGCTCGTCGTCCGGTCGATCGTGTGCCGGCTGTTCGGCCATCACTCGATCAGCCGATCGGCGCGCGGCGTTCCGAACAACCCCGCACGCGGGTCCCAGTGCGCACCATGCGCCGGGACCCGCGTTTCATATTCGGCGTCCGAAATCGACGCGCCCCGAATCCCAGTCGCCCCAAGCCCTTTAACAACCCCGTAACAGGATGTAACAAACTCGGAAACCCGGCGGTCGTTTCATTGCGGTGTTGGCTCCCGCAATGGAAGTCGCAGAAGTGAATTCGCCGGAACCCATCCGGCGCCTGATACAGAGAGAGGGAGGTAGCCATGTTGCCCGAAGTCGCAGCAACGTACGGCAATGCCGCATGGATGCTTACGTCCGCTTCCTTGGTTTTCCTCATGACGCCCGGCGTGGCGTTTTTCTATGGTGGCATGGTCCGTGCCAAGTCCGTGCTGAACATGCTGATGCTTTCCGCGGCGGCCCTGTCCGTCACGGCCGTGGTCTGGACCCTCTGGGGCTGGTCCATCGCCTACGCGGGTAACAGCATCGGCGGCATCTTCGGAGACCCGGCCACCGGATTCCTGCTGAAGGACTCCATGGTCGCCAAGGACGGTGTGTTCACCGCGGTCAACGATCCGGCGAACTTCACCAGCGTCTCGGACGACATGCCCAGCTACCCGGGCTCCATCGACGTCGCCTTCCAGGTCACCTTCGCCATGATCACCGTGGCCCTGATCTCCGGCGCCCTGGCCGAGCGCATCAAGTACAGCACCTGGATGCTGTTCGTGGCCCTGTGGATCACCTTCGACTACGCGCCGATGGCCCACATGGTCTGGAACCACGGCCTGCTGAGCCCGGACGGCGCGATCTCCACCGCCCTCGGCGCCGCCGCGCATGATTTCGCAGGTGGTACCGTCGTCCACATCAACGCCGCAATGGCCGCGCTCGTGATCGTCCTGATCATCGGCAAGCGCAAGGGCTTCGGCGTCTCCCCGATCCGCCCGCACAACGTCCCGTTCGTCATGCTCGGCGCCTTCCTGCTGTGGTTCGGCTGGTTCGGCTTCAACGCCGGTTCCGCCTTCGCCGCCAACGGCACCGCCGGCTACACCTGGATGTCCACCACCGCCGCGACCGGCGCCGCGATGCTCACCTGGGGCTTCACCGAGAAGATCCGCACCGGCCACTTCACCGCGATGGGCGCCGCTTCGGGCATCGTCGCCGGCCTGGTCGCGATCACCCCGGCCGCCGATGTGGTCTCCCCGCTGTGGGCCATGGTGCTGGGCGGCATCGCCGGCATCCTGACCTGCCTCGCCTGCAGCCTCAAGTTCAAGCTCGGCTACGATGATTCGCTCGACGTGGTGGGCGTCCACGGCGTCGGCGGCCTCACCGGCACCGTCCTGATCGGCTTCTTCGCCCAGGACACCGGCCTGTTCGCGGGCGGCGACTGGCACCAGCTGGTGGTCCAGATCGTCATCGCGCTCGTGGCCATCCTCTACTCCGGCGTGATCACCGCGATCATCGCCTTCGCCCTCGAGAAGACCCTCGGCTGGCGCGTCACCGAGGCCCAGGAGGTCGGCGGCATCGATCTGGCCGATCAGGGCGAGCGTGCATACGATTTCGCTGGCACCGCCAGCTCCGTTCTCAAGGAAGTGAAGTGAGATGAAGCTCATTACCGCCATCATCCAGCCCCATAAGCTCGACGACGTCAAGGAGGCCCTCGCGGCCGCCGGCGTGCACGGTCTGACCGTCTCCGAGGCCAACGGCTACGGCCGCCAGCGCGGACACACCGAGGTCTACCGCGGCGCCGAGTACACCGTCGACCTGATCCCGAAGATTCGCGTGGAGGTACTCTCCGACGACGCCGACGCCGAAACCCTGGTGGGTGTGATCGCCAAGGCGGCGGGCACCGGCACCATCGGCGACGGCAAGATCTGGGTCGCCCCGCTCGATTCCGTGACCCGCGTGCGCACCGGCGAGACCGGTTCCGCCGCGATCTGACCAGACGCCCGTTCCCGGTCCCCGGATGATCCGGAAACGTGGAATGGGTAAATGAGACAGGAATCCCCGTGCGCTCGGTTGTGCACGGGGATTCTGTCGTTTTGCAGCGTTGTTGTTGCAGCGTTGTTGTTGCAGCGCATTGCGACGATTTGCCGTTATAGGAAAGGGGACGCCGTGGCCAGTGCGGTCGACGGTCTTAAGCAACGATTCATGGACATGAGCCAGCCCGATGCGGACGGCGTGTACCGTAACGGTCCGGCCAAGCGCAAGGCGCGCACCGATCTCGCCGTGTCGTGCCTCAAAGAACTGTGGGGACAGGCGCTGGACGCCGTGCCCTTCCGCGTGCCGGACGGGGGCATCGGCTTGGCGGCGGTCGGCTCGCTGGCCCGCGGACAGGTGGGGCCGAGCTCCGATCTGGATCTGGTGGTCATCTACGATTCCCACGCCCTCAACGACGAGCAGCTCAACATGCTCGCCAACAAGCTCTGGTATCCGCTGTGGGACTCCGGGCTCGACCTCGACCACTCCATCCGCACGCGCGCGCAGTGCGAGGCCGTCACCGACTCCGATCTGCCCGCCGCGATGGGCTGGCTTGACGTGCTTCCGCTCGCCGGCGACACCGGGCTGATCGAGGAGACGTCCAACTCGATCCTCACCCGATGGCGCAAGGCCGCGCGCAAACGCCTGCCGGAGCTGCTCGATTCGGCCAAATCGCGCTTCGACGAGTTCGGCCTGATGGCCTACGTCAACCAGCCGGACATCAAGGAGGCCCGCGGTGGCCTGCGCGATTCGGTGCTCGTCTCCGCGCTCGCCACGTCCTGGCTGGCCGATCGCCCGCACGGCACCTATGACGATGCCGTGGAGCGCCTGCTCGATGTGCGCGACGCCATCCATCTGACAGCCAGGAAGGACACCAACCTGCTGCTCGCCCCCTATCAGCCGCAGGTGGCCACCATGATGGGCCTGGCCGATCCCACCTGGCCGCAGGCCGAGCGCGACGCCAAGGCGATCGACGATCTGCAGACCACGCTGGCCGGACTGGGCCGGCGCATCGCCTTCGCGCTCGATTCCACGGCATCCCGCGCCGAGCACTCGCTGGTGCATGAGAAGCCGCGCTTCGCCTTCTTCCAGATGTTCCAGCCGCGCGCCGGCGGCAAGCGCGAGGCCCCGCAGTTCGACGTGATCGCGCCGGGCATCGCCAAGCATGAAGGGGAGATCGTGCTCGCGCCTGGCGCCGATCCTACGAAGGACCCGAATCTGGCCCTGCGCGCGGGCGTGGCGGCCGGCGAGTTCGAGCTGCCCGTGAACCCCGGCACCCTGCTCAACCTCAAGCGCTGCCCGATCCGCGACTCGGTGTGGGACGACGAGGCCCGGTCGCTGTTCATCCGCCTGCTCGCCACCGGTCCGGCGCTCCTGAACACGTGGGAGGAGCTCGACTACGTCAATCTGCCCGGCCGCTGGATGCCCGAATGGCTGGGCATCCGCAACCGCCCATCCGCCTCCGCCGCACACCGCTACACGATCGACCGCCACATGGTCGAGGCGGTTTCGCGCCTTGGCCGGGAAAGCCCGAGCGGCGGCCGGTATGACGACGACCACTATGCGGCCCTGCTGCTCGCCGGCATCCTGCACGATCTGGGCAAGCGCCCGGGCGTCACGGACCATGCGGCCGAGGGCGCCCGTCACGTGCCGTACATTTTGAGACGCATGGGGTATGCGCCGCAGATCATCGAATGGGCCACGCTGCTGGTGCGCGAGCATCTGACCCTGTCCGAATACGCCACCGGCCGCGATCCCAACGATCCGGCGGTGGGTCATGAACTGGCGGCCGTGGTGGGCGGCGATCCGGTGCTGCTCGACATGCTGTTCGATCTGACGCGCGCGGACGGATCGTCGCTGGGTGCCACGCCGGGCGAGGCGATCACCAAACGCTACGGGTGGAGCAAGTGGAGGGCCGCGATCGTGGGACAGATGTACGCGGCGGCGCGCGAGGCGATCCGCTAGGCCCTCATCAGGCCTTCATCCACTGGTCGCTGCGGGCGCGCAGGCCGTTGGCGACCCCGCGCCCGCCCATCAGCACCACGTTGAACAGCGTCCACAGAGCCACCGTGCGCGCCGCATCGCCCGGAAGCAGGGGCGTGAGCCCGTCCGCCAGCAGCAGGATCATCGCGATGTAGACCACCGCGGTGACCGTGCAGCTCACGGCCAGATAGCGGTAGTCGCGCGCGCCGATCAGGATGCCGTCCAGCGCCATCATCCAGCCCTGCAGCGGGAAGAACACGCCCATGGTCACCATGCCGGCCGCCACGAGCAGCTGGACGGCCGGGCTGGGGGAGAAGAAGTGGCCGGCGAACAGGCCCACCACCGCGAAGCCCAGACCGATCACCGCGCCCGTGACCAGACCCGCCCTGCCGGTCGCCCGCGTGAGCGTGCGCGCCTCGGCCATTGCCCCCGCGCCCAACGCCGTGCCCACCAGCGTCTGCCCGGCGATGCCCACCGAATCGAGCATGTTCATGGCGAAGTTCCACGACGAGTTGACCGCCTGGAACCCGGCCAGCACATCGGTCCCCATGCGCGCCGCGCTCGCCACCGTGACCACCATGGCCGCGCGGATCGCCAGCGTGCGGATGAACAGCGGCAGGCCATCGCCGCCCGCCTGCGCGATGCCGGACAGGCTGGGCTTGAGGCTTGCCCCATCGGCGCGCGCCCACAGCACGGCCGGCACCACCAGAAACAGCCCCATGTACCATTGCGCGATCAGCGTGGCCGCGCCCGAACCGAAGATTCCCCATCGAAACACGATCACGAACAGCACTTCCAACACCGTGTTGACCACAGCGCCGCTCACCGCCGCGATCAGCGTGATGCGCACCTTCTGCAGGCCGCGGAAGATGCCGTTGGCCGCGTACACCAACAGCATGCCCGGAGCCCCCAGCACGATCGCGCGCGTGTAGGTGACAGCCTGATCCAGCACCGCCCCCTGCCCGCCGAGCGCCCGGCACAGCGGTTCCGCGGCCGCGAACAGTCCCACGCCCAGCAGCGTGCCGATGCCCAGGGCCAGCCACAGTCCGTCGACGCCGGCCTGCAGGCCCTCCCGCCGTTTGCCCGCGCCGAGCAGATGGGCCACTTGCGCGGTGGTGGAATAGGCGAGGAAGATGCACAGGCCCACGGCGGTCAGGATGATCGTGGAGCCGATCGACAGGCCGGCCAGCGCCTCGTTGGAGATGTGGCCGACGATCGCCGTGTCGATGAGGATGAACGTGGGCTCGGCGATGAGCTGGCCGAAGGTGGGCAGGGCCAGCGCGAAGATGCGCCGATTGATGTTTGGCTGGGGCTGGGGCTGGGGCTGCCGGGACTGCTGGGATTGGGGCTGCTGGGGTTGGGACTGATGCGCGCGCTGTGTACTCACGCGGCCACTTTATCAGCGCATTGCGCGAGCCCATATGTCCTGTCCGCGTGGGTTGTTCCGATGCTCTGTCCCCGGTGTCGGCTGTTTCGGCCCGGTGCCTGCCCTGGTGTCCGCCCGGTGCCGATCCTCTCGCAAGCCCGTCTCTCGCAAACTGGGCAGATCCGGCCGTTGGATTTGCGAACTGGGCAGATCCGGCCGTTGGATTTGCGAACTGGGCAGATCCGGTCATCTGGAGGCCGATTGTAGGGTCTAGCTGACCTGTTCTGCCCAGTTTGTGTGGCGGGCGTTCGAGTCTGCCCAGTTTGTGTGGTGGGACGTCCGGATCTGCCCAGTTTTCCAGCACGAACTGGGCAGATCCGGCTGTTGACGTGGCGGCTGTAGTAAATCCGGACGAAAATCAGCCCGAAATCGTCCGGCTTTACTACATGAGAGGGCGACGCGGAGTGGCCGTGACCGGGCGTGTGACCGGGGCGTGTGGGGTGCCGAAATGGACGCTTTTCGCGGTGAATTCGTCCATTTCGACACCCGATGCGCGTGCCGGATGCCTGAATGGTCATTCCGGGCCTCGAAAGTGTCCATTTTGGCGCCCCGCGCAGCTGGGCCTTGGGGCCGGATCGAGCTTGTCCCGTGAGGATATCCACGGCATGTGGGCGGGACTGTGGGTAACTCAGATTCGGCCCTCGCCGGCACCTCGTCCGATCGTGGAAAAGTCCGTAGTTTTTCCACAACGAACGTTCCCGTAGCACGTTGTTTACCTAACGGCAAATTAACGTTGACGCACGCCAGTGGATATCCCCACGTTATACACTCATTTATCCCCACAAGGTGGATAAGTCGGATGGATATCCACCGAGATATCCCCGATATGTGGATAACTCGATTTTCTATCCACAGGGGTCTCGATCGCGTGTCGCGCACGCTCACCCGCACATGATCGGTGTGCGAATCGTCCCACATCATCGCACGCCCGGATGCACGCCCGGATGCCCGCTGGGCTGTATATCCGGCCGCCTGCCCGGCCGTCCGCCCGGCTGACTGTCCGACCGCCCCGCCCTGACGCCCACCGCCGCATCCACCAGCGCCCCGCAACCCGCCCGACCGCACCCTGCTCCTATACTCGTGGATATGGCAGATGGAACTTCTTGGGGCGGCCCGCGCCCGGAAAACGCGTCGCGCGGCTCGGCGTCGGCGGTCGGCGATGTGGTGTTCGACCGCATCCCGCCGCATGACGACGACGCGGAGATGGCCGTGCTCGGCGGCATGCTCATGAGCAAGGACGCGATCGGCGAGGTCTCGCAGATGATCGACGTGTCCGATTTCTACCAGCCCAAGCATCAGACCATCTACGAGGCGATCATCAACCTGTTCTCACAGAGCCAGCCGGTGGATGCGGTGCTCGTGGCCAACGAGCTGCTCAAAAGCGGTGATCTGGACAAGGTGGGCGGCGCCGATTATCTGCACAGCCTGATCAACGCCGTGCCCACCGCGGCCAACGCCACGTATTATGCGGAGATCGTCCACCAGCGCGCGATTCTGCGCAATGTGATCGCCGCGGGCACCAAGATCGCCCAGCTGGGCTACACCGCCGAGGGCTCGCAGGCCGAGGACGTGGTCAATCTCGCCCAGTCCGAGGTCTACGAGATGTCCGTGGGCAAGGTCCGCCAGGACTACACGGCCATCGGCCCGGTGGTGCACGATGCGCTCGATCAGATCGACAAGCTGCAGAACGGCGATGTGGAGCGCGGCGTGCCCACCGGCTTCCGCGACATCGACGATCTGACCCAAGGTCTGCAGCCCGGCCAGATGATCGTCGTCGCGGGACGCCCGGCCATGGGCAAGTCCACGCTCGGCATCGACTTCGCGCGCGCCGCGGCCCTGCACCACGGCATGACGTCGATCGTCTTCAGCCTCGAGATGAGCAAGGTGGAGCTCGCCCAGCGCATCATCTCCGCCGAAACGAACATCCCGCTCGTGGCCCTGCGCCGCGCCGACGACATCACCCCCGAGCGCTGGAACACGCTGAACCAGTTCTGGGGCAAGCTTTCCGACGCCCCGCTGTTCATCGACGACAGCCCGAACATGTCCCTGATGGAGATCCGCGCCAAATGCCGGCGCCTCAAGCAGACCAACGACCTGAAGCTCGTGGTGATCGACTACCTGCAGCTCATGAGCTCGGGCAAGCAGGTCGAGTCCCGCCAGCAGGAGGTCTCCGAGTTCTCCCGCGCGTTGAAGCTGCTCGCCAAGGAGCTCGAGGTGCCCGTGGTGGCCCTCTCCCAGCTCAACCGCGGTCCGGAGATGCGCAACGACAAGAAGCCGCAGCTGTCCGATCTGCGCGAATCGGGCTCGATCGAGCAGGACGCCGACGTGGTGTTCCTGGTCCACCGCCCCGACTTCTACGACAAGGAGGACCGTCCCGGCGAGGCCGACATCATCATGGCCAAGCACCGCAACGGCCCCACCGAGACCTTCCATCTGGCGTTCCTGGGCGCGACCTCGAAGTTCAAGGACATGCCGCAGGACTACAACAACCAGGGGGTGTGAGATGGCTTCTAGTGCTTCCGGCAGCGATTCCAAGCAGTCTGCCGAATCCAGCCAGTCCGCCGATTCCAAGCAGTCCATCGAAACGGCCGTGTTCCGCACGCCGTGGTACGCCTTCGCCACGCCGGCCATCGGCCGCGCCGTGCGCACGCTGTCCAGGCTGACCCATCACGGCGGTTCGGCCCTGCCCGGCCGGGTGGTGGAGCGGATCGATCCGGGCTTCCTGTCCCGCACGCTCTCCCGCCTGCCGTACGGCGTGGTGCTGGTCTCCGGCACCAACGGCAAGACCACCACCACGCGCATGGTCGCCTCCATGCTCTCCGAACTGGGGTTCAGGGTGTTCACCAACCCCACCGGATCGAACTTCACGCGCGGCGTGGTCTCCGCGCTGCTCACCCAGGTGCATGGGGTGAACGGCCTGGACGCGGACATCGCCGTGCTCGAACTCGACGAGGCGTACGCCGTGCACTTCGTCCGCCAGATCCGACCGCGCTATGCCCTGCTGCTCAACGTGATGCGCGATCAGCTGGACCGCTTCGGCGAGATCGACAACACCGCGCGCCTGCTGGGCCATGTGGCGGCCGCGACCACGGGCACGGTGGTCCTCAACCGCGAGGATCCGCGCATCAGCGCCCTTGCCACTCTGGCCCCGAAGAACACCTGTGTGCGCTACTTCGGCCTGTCGGACGATCTGAAGTCGGCCTTCCCCTCGGACGACGACATGGCCACCACGGTCGCCGTCGAATCGGAGCCGCAGCCCGCGGAGCAGCCCAAAGAGCCGCAGCCCGTCCCCGCAATCCCCTCCGAGCCGTCCCACGCGCCCCTCGTCAGCGCCGCCCATCCGCCGCTGCAGGCCGACGTGGCCCTGACCCGCGTGGGCGACCACGAGGCCGATTTCCTCATGGACGGCCGGAACCTGACCACCAAGGTCCGCCTTGAGGGTGTGTACAACCTGTACAACGCGGCCGCCGCGCTCGCCGTGGTGCGCGCGGTGCTGCGCGACTCGTCCCGCCAGGCCTCCGACGACGAGCTGCTCGCCGCCGTTTCGCACGTCACCCCGGCGTTCGGCCGAGGGGAGATCATCGACGTGAACGGCTCGCCGGTGGAGCTCCTGCTGGTCAAGAACCCCATGGGCTTCCGCCTCTCGCTCGCCAGCTTCCCGCCCGCCGGCGCGGACACGATGATCGTCATCAACGACGAATACGCCGACGGCCGCGACATGAGCTGGCTGTGGGACGTGGACTTCACCTCCCTGCGTGAAACCGGCGTGGCGATGGTCTCCGGCGTGCGTGCCTGGGACATGGCCCTGCGCCTCGGCTACGATCAGGTGGCCGCGCCCCGCGTGGAGCCGGACATCGACGCGGCGCTGAACGCCTTCGTGGCCGCGAACCCCGGAGCCACCAAGCACATCTACTGCACCTACACGGCCATGCTCCACGTGCGCGCCGCGCTCGCGAAGATCGCCCACGTGGCCGACGTCGGCGTGGGACGCTGACGGGTCGGCCGGAACGATCGGGATGATCAGGGCGATCAGTACGGAAGGAGACGAAGATGACCGACGCGAAACCCATTGACATCGTGTCCCTGTATCCCAAGGACATGAACATCTACGGCGATTCCGGCAACGTGCTCGTGGTGCGCCGCCGGCTGGAGCTGCGCGGATACGAGGCGCGCATCCACGCCTACAACCAGGGCGACCGATGGCCCGACCATGTGGACCTGATCCTGGGCGGCGGCGGGCAGGACACCGGCCAGAAGAAGATCATCCGCGACTTCTTCGAGCGCGCGGAGCTGCTGCGATCGCTTGCCTCGGACGGCGTGCCGATGCTCATGATCTGCGGCCTGTACCAGCTGTTCGGCGAGTACTTCGAGACCGTGGACGGCTCCCGGCTCGACGGCATCGGCGTGATCGGCGCCTACACAGTGGGCCGGGACGTGCGCATGATCGGCAACCTTGTAGAGCATTCCGACGACTTCGGCGATGTGATCGGCTACGAGAACCACTCCGGCCAGACCTTCCTGCGCGAAGGGGTCAGTCCCCTTGGGCGAGTCGATCAGGACGGCCGCGGCAACAACGGCGAGGACCACACCGAGGGCGCGCGCGTCAACAACGTGATCGGCACCTACATGCACGGCTCCCTGCTGCCCAAGAACCCGGCCATCGCCGACTTCCTCATCCGCACGGCCGCCGAACGCCGCTACGGCTCCTTCGAGGACCAAGGCGACGACGCCATGCGCGCCGAGCTCGCCCGTCTCGACGTCGCCGCGGCCGAAGCCCGCCGCGTGGCCGCCTCCCGCCCGCGCTGAGCGGTTCCCGTTCAAGGCTCGACCGGGTCCTCGACATCATCGGCCCCGATCGCATCCTCGTGCTCGTCGGCACCCATTCACCCAGCGAGCCGTGGGCCGTGGAGAGCAACCGTGAGATCCTCGCGTTCGCGCCACGGCACAGGGACCGCGTGGTGCTGGTGGACTGGGGCCGCGTGATCACCGCCAACCCGTCCGGAATTGCGTCACTTGGTGCGCCCGCTCCGTGTGACGCTGTCTGGGAGGCCTTGTTTTTCAAGGGTTTTCAGGGTGCGTCACCGGGCGCGATCGCTCCGCGTGACGGTATCCGCGCCGCGTGACGCCAAGCTCGCACCCGGTGACGTCCGATTCGGCCCAGATCAGCCCCAGATCAGCCCCAAATCAGCGGAATCGGTCCAAGTGTGGAATGACAAACGCCCGGCGAGTGGGTAGGCTTGGAACTGCACCTACAGACGAGTCACCTACAAGCCAAGGAGGCGCATCATGGCGAATCTGGATCTGGGCGAGGGCCTGCGCAAGGTCTTTCTGGCGGGCGTCGGCGCCCTGGCCACCACGTACGAGAAGGGCAGCGAGATCGTCGACGATCTGGTCAAGAAGGGTGAGCTGACCGTGGAGCAGGGCAAGGCCCTCAACACCGAGCTCAAGCACACCATCAAGGAGACGGTCGCCAAGGCCGGCGAGGCCAAGCCCGCCGAATCCCCGGAGGTCGTGGACACCACCCCGGCCGATGAGGACGAGGCCAAGCCTGAGGCGTGAGCTCCTCCAACCGGAAACACAGGACCAACACCCCCGCCGGGAAGGCGAAGGACGTCCGCGATCCCAAGACGGGGACCGCGAAGACGTCCGACGCGCCCGGCGGGGTTTCGTCGTACCCGCAGGACGGTCGTACCCAGGACGGTCGTACCCAGGACGGCCATCCGCAGAATGGGGCGGCAACCGAAACAACAACCGAGACGGCAGCAGGGACGCTCCCCGAAGGCGCGGAACGCCTCGCCACCCAGTTCGGCCCCACCATGCCCATGCCGGACGATCCCCTGCACAATCGCAACGGCGCCGAACCGTCGGACGCCGGCTACTACAACGACATCCCCGTTTCCGACTACGACCCGCGCTCCCCGCAGACCCTGGAACTGTTCGGGAACCGGCACGATTCCTTCTCCTCGCGCTACCACCTGACCCGGCGCGGCAAGCTCAAGCGCCTGCGCCAGATCTGGAGGATCTGCACGCAGTTCGACGTGATGCACGGCCTCACCCCGGTCAAGATGCGCCTCATGTTCGAGGCCCTGGGCCCCACCTTCGTCAAGGTGGGCCAGATCCTGTCCATGCGATCGGAGATGCTGCCCCAATCGTTCTGCGACGAGCTGTCCAAGCTGCGCGCCGACGCCGATCCCATGCCCTACGCCACCGTGCTGGAGACCCTCGAGCACGAGTACGGCCGGCCGATCAAGGAGATCTTCCGGCACATCGACCCCACCCCGCTCGGCTCCGCGTCCCTCGCGCAGGTCCATCGCGCCACGCTGGTGACCGGCGAGGACGTGGCCGTCAAGGTGCAGCGCCCCGGCGTGCGCGCGGTCATGGCCCAGGACGTGGACATCATGCGCTCGGTGGCCCGCTACGCCACCAAATTCGTGCACACCGCCCAGGTGGTGGACCTGCAGGGCGTGGTCGAGGAGCTGTGGGAGACCTTCGAGGCGGAGACCGACTTCCTCGTGGAGGCCCGCAACCTGCGCGACTTCAAGGCGTTCTGCGCCTCCTACGCCTACATGGACTGCCCCAAACCGTACATGCGCCTGTGCACGCAGCACGTGGTGGTGATGGACTACATCGAGGGCATCTCCGTCTCCCATCCCCGCCAGCTCATCGACGCCGGCTACGACCTCAAGGAGATCGGCACGAAGCTGGTGGACAACTATTCCACGCAGATCCTGGACGACGGCTTCTTCCATGCCGACCCGCATCCCGGCAACATCATGGTCTCCGGCGGCAAGATCGTCCTGATCGATCTGGGCATGACCGGTCGTCTCAACGCCAAGACCCGGTCGGTGCTGCAGGAGATGATCTTCGCCGTGGCCAAGCAGGATTCGCCCGCGCTCGCCGACGGCCTGCTGCGCTTTGCCGGCGGGGAGGCCGATCCGGAGGACTACCCGGCCCTGCTGGCCGATCTGGACGTGATCGTCAAGGAATTCGGCACGATCGACCTCAAGGATCTGGACATCGCCTCGCTGCTCAACGCGCTCACCGGGCTCGCCGCCCGCCACCGCATCGAGGTGCCGAGCTCGGTGACCACGGTGGGACGCGCGCTCGTGACGCTTGAGGGCCTGTTGGACGAGTTCATCCCGGACGTGAACATGATCGAGATCATCTCGAACCACATCGCCGCGTCCAAGTCCAAGCGCGACTTCGCCAAGGACGAGGCCAGATCCCTGGGCGTGGAGGGCATGAGGGCACTGCACGGCCTGCTCGCCACGATGGGGGAGGCCAAGGTGGCCACGCGCATGCTCACGCGCGGGCAGCTGCGCGTCAACGCCGAGCTGGTGGGCGCCGACGAGCCCATGCGCATGCTCAGCGACATGGTCAACCGCCTGACGATGGCCCTGATCGTGGTGGGCCTGTTCATCGGCTCGTCAATCGTGTACTACGCGGGCATCAAGCCGGTGGTGTTCGGCATTCCGATCGTGGGCTTCATGGGTTATGTGGTGGCCTTCGTGCTGTCCGCATGGATCGTGTTCGACATCTACTTCAAGGGACGCAAGGCCAGGCGGCGGTAGCCCGCTATAAGAAATTGCGATAGCATCCGGGAGCGAAAATCGCGGATTCCGCAACCCGCGCGCCATATGGATTCGCTATTGTGGGGACCACCAACAGAGAGGAATCCATCATGACCACTTTCAAGACCAACGTGCTGCGCAAGATCGCGGCGCTCGCCGTCGCCTCCGGTCTGCTGTTCGCGGCCGGCTGCGGCGAGGCCCCTACCGCGGCCAACAGCTCCTCCGCCCCCGCTTCCGGCGGTTCGTCCAGCTCCTCCGCCAGCACGGATCTCAACGTCTCCGACTACGACGCGATCATCAACGCGGGCGCCGTGGCCGATTCCGCCACCGTGGAGGCCAACGCCTGGGCCAAGTCCGTCAAGGAGGCCGGCGTCCTCAAGGTGGGCGGCACCAAGACCTCCCAGCTGTTCTCCCTGCAGTCCACCACGGACAACAAGGTGCGCGGCTTCGACGCCGGCCTGAGCCAGCTGCTCGCCCGCTACATCCTGGGCGACGCCAAGACCGAGCTGACCGTGGTCGACTCCTCCACCCGTGAGTCCGTGCTGCAGAACGGCACCGTGAACAGCGTGTTCGCCACCTACACCATCAACGACAAGCGCAAGGAGAAGATCTCCTTCGCCGGCCCGTACTACGTCTCCCAGCAGGCCATCCTGGTCTCCAAGAACAACACGGACATCACCGGCGTCGATTCGCTCAACGGCAAGAAGGTGGCCGTTCAGGGCGGCTCCACCGGCCCGCAGATCGTGGCCGGCGTGGCCCCGCAGGCCACCGTGCAGGAGTTCCAGACCGACGCCGAGGCCACCCAGGCCCTGCGTCAGGGCCGTGTGGACGCCTACGTGGTCGACCAGACCCTGCAGCTGGGCACCCTCGTCAAGTCCCCGAACGACTTCAAGATCGTCGGCGAGCCCTTCGGCAACAAGGATCCGTACGGCATCGGCCTGCCCAAGGACTCCGACGCCGCCGCGTTCGTGAACGACTGGCTCAAGAAGATCGAGGCCGACGGCACCTGGGCCAAGCTGTGGAAGGTCACCATCGGCGACCGCACCGGTGTGACCACCGTGCCCACCCCGCCGGAAATCGAGCAGTGAGCTCGTTTAGCCCTTTGCCGAATCGTAGTAGCTCGAAGGATCCTTGGCCCAATGGCCCGAGGGTCCTTCGACCCATATTCGGGGCCGTTTCCGGGACCGACCGGAACGATCAGGAACGATCGGAACACACGCCCCGAAACCCATAACAGACCCACAGAAAGGAGGCCGCGGTGTTCGCCGACTTCCAATACCTCATCGCCACATACGGCCAATCGTTCATAGCCGCGTATCTGGTTTCCCTGCGCATCGCGGTGCTGGGCTTCGTCGGCGGCTTCCTGGTGAGCATCCTGCTCACCGTGGCCCGCGTGAGCCCCATCCCGCCCCTGCGCGGCGCGGTCACCGTCTACGTGGAGGTCTTCCGCAACATGCCGGTCCTGTGCCTGCTCGTGTTCATCGTGTACGCGCTGCCGGATCTGGGCATCGTGGCGGACTACGAGCCCAGCGCCATCCTCGCGCTGGTGCTGGTCTCTTCGTCCTTCGCATGCGAGAACCTGCGCACCGGCATCAACACCATCGACGCCGGCCAGATCCAGGCGGCCCGCTCGCTCGGCCTCGGGTTCGGGCAGATCGTCGGCTCGATCGTCCTGCCGCAGGCCCTGAGAGCCGTGGTGCAGCCCATGGTCACGCTGGCCATCTCCGTGGTCATCAGCTCTTCGGTCGGCTCGCTGGTGCCCATCGCGCACAAGGAGCTCACCGGACTGGTTGCCGAGATCAACAACGCCGAGGCGCTGGGCGTCACCACGTTCCTTGTGGCCGCCCTCATGTACGTGTTCACCGGATTGCTCATTGCGTTCCTGGGACGCAGGCTTGAAAGGAGGCTCGCGATATGGCGATGACACCCACCGAGGCCGCCCTCTTCGAGACCACCGGCCCCCGCGCCCGCCGGCGCATCCTGATCGGCACCGTCTTATCCGCCGCGGCCCTTGCGGCGCTGGTGGCGTGGATCGTCTACCGCTTCTACATCAAGGGCCAGCTCGCCTCGCAGTACTGGTACTTCTTCGCCCAGCTCAACGTCTGGGAGTTCATCGGCATGGGCCTGTTGGGCACCATGCGCGCGGCCCTGGGCGCCGGCGCGATCGCTCTGGTGGTGGGGCTCATCCTCATGCTGGGCCGCACCTCGAAGTTCAAGCCCGTCAGCTGGCTGGCCACCGCGTTCATCGAATTCTTTCGCGGCACGCCCACCCTGCTGTTCATCTACGCCATGTTCCTGGTGCCCGCGCAGATGGGCCTCAAGGTGAGCACGTACTGGATGGTCGTGATCCCCGTGTCCGCCTACGCCTCGGCCGTGCTTGCGGAGGTGTACCGCGCGGGCGCCGCCGCCGTGCCCAAGGGGCAGAAGGAGGCCGGCGTCTCGCTGGGCCTCACCGACTGGCAGAACTTCCGCTATGTGGTCATGCCGCAGATGTTCCGCATCGTCACGCCCACGCTGGTCACGCAGCTCGTGGTGGTGGTCAAGGACACGTCCTTCGGATACGTGGTCACCTATCCGGAGCTCATGGTCAACGCCAAGGTGCTGATCGCGAACTTCTCCAGCCTGATCCCGGTGTATCTGGTGATCGCGCTGATCTACATCCTCGTGAACTTGGCCATCTCGCGCTTCGCCAACTGGCTGTCGCGCCGCCAGGACGTGAAGGTCATGGACATCTCCGAGGCCCTGCCGCGAGGGGTGGATGCCTGATCGCGTTTGCGTGTCCGGCTGCGCGCCCGTTCGTGCGCCCGTTTGCGCGCCCGGACGGCCGGGTTATCCGCCGTCCGGGGCAACGCGGGTGCTAGTTTGGTGTGTATGACTGCGGCGGATCATCCCGTCGCACCAAAGTCTTCCAAGGAGGCCCACCATGGGTTTTGGCAAGAAGCTGTTGGCGGCGGGCGCCGTCGCCGCCGGTGCCGGCGTGCTGGCGATCGCCCCGCGTCCGGGATTCGACAAGTCGAGGCACAACGTGCCGGGCATCCTCGATGTGCCCTACGCCCACCGCGGCCTGCACGACGCAGGCTCCGGCCTGGTCGCCGGCTATGAGCAGGAGAGCGGCGACTACGTGGCCCTCGCCCGCAAGATGGCGGTGAAGGCCGGCTACGGCAGCGCCGATTTCGCCGGTTCCATCGCCCCCGAGAACTCGCTGGCCTCCTTCGCCGCCGCGCGCGAGGCCGGCTACGGCATCGAGCTGGACCTGCAGCTGACGGCCGATGGTCAGGTCGTGGTGGTGCATGACGCCGATCTGGAGCGCGTGGCCGGCGATCCCCGCCGCATCGCGGACCTCACGTACGACGAGCTCACGCGGATCCCGCTGTTCCCCGCCCCCGCCAAGCCCGGCGATGCGGTGGCCAAGCCGCTGGACGCCGCGGCCGCCTCCGCGCCGGATGGCTACTACCAGCACGTCCCGCTGTTCTCCGACGTGCTCAAGGAGGTCAGGGGCCATGTGCCGCTGATCGTGGAATACAAGTTCAACGGCTTCGACTGGTCCGACCGCGACGACGAGCTCATGGAGAAGGGCGACGCCCTGCTGCGTGCCTACGATGGCCCGTACGTGATCGAATCGTTCCATCCGGGCGCGGTGAACTGGTACAAGCAGAACCGTCCGGAGGTCAACCGCGGCCAGCTCGCGGACGCCGCCTCCTTCGGCACGGACAAGAAGGCCGCCACCGAGTGGCTGGCCGGCCTGCTGGCCTTCGATTGGCTGTCCCGCCCCGATTTCATCGCCTACGACTGGCATGGCGGCGACTCCCCGCAGGTGCGTCTGGCCCGCACGATGGGCGCCACCACGGTCTCCTGGACTGTGCGCTCCTCCGCCGAGCTGGAGGAGTCCGCGCCGCACTTCGACCGCTTCATCTTCGAGGCGTTCGTCCCCTCGCGCTACTGAGGCGCTATTGAGGCGCTACTGAACAGGCGCTGGAACTGATTGGGGCTGCACTTTCGAGTGCAGCCCCATTTTCATTGCGTCATCCTGAGTCGCGTCCCCGGTCATCCTGAGCGCAGCGAAGGATCCTTAACCTTTACGCAGCAATGACCATGCGCACTGCCAAAATCAAGGCGGCGGAATCGACCAACGTGTTCGTCTACGGACAGCCCGCCGGGCTGTCCGCTTGACGGCTCAGCGCAGGGGACGCTCCGTTAGTCGACGACGCCATAGAGGCGATCGCCGGCGTCGCCCAGTCCCGGCACGATGTAGCACTTGTCGTTCAGGCGCTCGTCGACGGCGCAGACGACGACCTTGAAGTCGATGGAGGGGTCGATGTGCTCCTCAACATACTTGATGCCTTCGGGGGCGGCGATGATGTTGATGGCGGTGACGTCCTTGGCGCCACGATCGGCCAGATAGTGGGTGGCGGCGACCAGAGTGCCGCCGGTGGCGAGCATTGGGTCGATGAGGAAGCACTGGCGGCCAGAGAGGTCGTCGGGCAGACGGTTGGCGTAGGTGATCTGCTGGGTGGGATGCTCCTCGTCGCGCTTCATGCCGAGGAAGCCGACTTCGGCGGTGGGGATGAGGCGGGTCATGCCGTCGAGCATGCCCAAGCCGGCGCGCAGGACGGGGACGATGATCGGACGGGGCTCGGCCAGCTTCTTGCCGGTCATGGGGGCCACGGGGGTTTCGATGGGCTTGGCCACGACGGACAGGTTGCGGGTGGCCTCGTAGGCCTCGAGCATGACGAGTTCGGAGACGAGCTCGCGGAAGGTGCTGGACGGGGTGTTCTTGTCGCGCAGAACGGTGAGCTTGTGCTCAACAAGCGGGTGATTCAGTACATGAAGTTCCATACTTCAAGAGTAAGCCACGAATGAGGTTGAAACGCGCCGAACCGTGAAAGCGCCTGTCGGCGCAAAGGCCGCTCGCAGCGGCAAAAAATGGAGCCCGGGGCTTAAGCACGGCCCGACGCGCCCTCATAGTGTACGGCATGACGCCCGGATGCGCGAATCGGCGAGCCGCATCGCCCCGCCGTGCTATTCGAGTTTGCCGCGCCTCCACAGGATGGCCCCGTGGCGGAAGTCCTCGGCACTCTGGCGCAGCGAGGCGGCGTGGTGGAGCATGCGGGCGATGGCGGCGCGCTGCGCATGGCCGTCGGTGCGGTGCTCCAGATAGGCGTTGCGGCGCTTGGCCTCGGCGGCGATCCCGGCCACGATCACGTCGCAGAACGCACTTGCGCGCTCCAGCGCCACCGCGAAGTCGCCGGTGAACGCGCCGGAGAGGATCGAATCGGCGGTGCGTGCGATGTCGTCCTCGGTGGGCGCTTGATCGACGCCGGCGATGGCGGAGGCCGCGGTGGCCACCGGCTCGCCCATGCGCCACAGGCGGGAGATCGATTCGCGGTCGCGGGTCATCCACGTGCGCAGCATGTACAGGCGCCACAGGATGCCGGGCAGCGAATCGGGCTCGGCGTGGCTCCACAGTTCGGCCACCAGATCCACGCCCTCCATATCCACCAGGGTGAGCACGCGGCGCACCACCTCGGGATCCTCGGTGTGGTGCACGCGATCGAGCAGCGAGGCCGCGGTGGAATGGGCCAGATCGCTGAGCTGTTCGGGGTCGACCCCGCCGGCGATCTGGTTGACCAGCGCCGGGTCGAGTTGAGCGGGTCGTGCGGGACGGGATGCGCCCAGACGCGCGGGCGCGAACCCCGACCCCGCGGCGTGCACGGAACCTGAGGAACTAGTAGACAATCGGCGTCACTTTCTGAATGTTGATGATTACGGGGCCATCCTTCCCATCGACGACGCTGAACATGATGGCGGTGCCGGTGGGCATGTACGGCGTTGAGGAGATGAGTCGTTTGGCCAGGGCCTTCGTGGCACATATTGTACGCAGATGGGCGAAAATGCCGCCGATCACCGGCCGGTGCATGCAGATCGCCGTGTTGCGGCCGTCGGCGACGGTGCGCTTGATCTGATCCAGAAAGCACTCCCAGGCGGCGTCCGGATCCGCGGCGAAGGCGTCCTCAGTCAGGGGATCGGCATTCTCCAGCGGCATGCCGGTCTGCCAGGAGAGGATCTTGAGCGTTTCTTGGCAGCGGCGCCACGGCGAAGAGACCAACCGCGATGGGTTGTAGCAGGCGAGCTCGCGTCCCAGCGCATAGGCGGCGGCCGCGCCGCGTGGCGTGATCGGACGATCGGCGTCGGTGCCGTTCCAGGTCTTCCGGGCCTCGGCCTTGGCATGCCGGACTAGCAGAACCGTGCGGGCGAATGCGGCGCCCTCCTCCACGCGATCCACGAACTGGTCGAGGACGTCACGGTCGAGCGGATGGGTGAGGATGCGGCGCGCACGGAAGACGGGCAGCCACACCACGCTGTCGATCTCCTCGCGATCGGCGAGCCGGATGGGACCGAATGCGGTGCGCAGACGCTGCTTGGCCTCGTCGTCCAGAGGCGTGGCCATCCAGTAGCGCACGTGCTTGGTGTCGAGCCGTTTCGCGGCCTTGCCGTGGCGGGCGTTGCGGCCCTCGTCCTCCAGCGCGTATTCGACCTCGCCGATGTATGCGCCCAGCTCCACGTTCATACCGGTTTCCTCGCCGATCTCGCGCACGGCCGCGTGCAGCGGCGTCTCGTTTGGATCGACTCTGCCCTTGGGCCATGTCCAGTCGTCGTAGCGCGGCCGGTGCACCACGCACACCTCGATCTCATCCAGCACCGCATGGGGAGATGCCCCCTCGGGTGTCTGATCATGATCGACGAATTTCGTCCAGCCGCGGAAATCCCCCCGCCATCGGTAGAGTATGCCCCCTGCCGCCTCTACTACCAGCGCCATATCATCCTTTCAGCTACTTCATCACATACGTGGTTATACGAAAAGCAACGTTGTTTTTGCCCCTCGCCCCAAAGTACGCTAAAGGCCGATACCCATTGCGGGCATCGGCCTTTAGGCTGACGTATTTCCGATGATACGCGCTTTTTCAGCGGATGCGTTCACATGCCGTGGTTTGCCCGTGCGTGCTGAGCCACGGGACCACGTGGGCGTGAACGCATCCGCTGTCGGATCAGTGGTTGCTGCGCGGACCGCGCGTGTGCTTGCGGATCAGGTAGTCCTGCGCGTCGACCAGCGGGTGGCCCTCCTCGTCCGTGGAGTGGCGCACGTAGGTGCCGTCCGGCTGCATGTGCCAGGAGCTCGTGGTGTCCGCCATCTGCAGATCCACGTACTTGATCAGCTCGTCCACCTGCTCCGGATCGCTCACGCGCACCAGCGCCTCCACACGACGGTCGAGGTTGCGGTGCATGAGGTCCGCGGAGCCGATCCACACCTCGGGGCCGGAGATCGGGCCTTCGCCGATCTGCGGGCCGTTGGAGTTGCAGAAGGCGTAGATGCGGGCGTGCTCCAGGAAGCGGCCCAGGATCGAACGCACGCGGATGTTCTCGGACAGGCCGGGAACGCCGGGCTTCAGGGCGCAGATGCCGCGCTCCACCACGTCGATCTTCACGCCGGCCTGGCTGGCGCGGTACAGGGCGTCGATCGTCTTCTCGTCCACCAGGGAGTTGACCTTGATCTTGATCCAGGCCTCCTTGCCGGCCTTCGCGGCATCCTCCTCGCGGCGGATGCGGGCGATCAGGCCAGTGCGGATGGTGCGCGGGGCGACCAGCAGACGGTGGAAGCTGGACTTCGGCGCGTAGCCGGACAGCTGGTTGAACAGACGGGTCAGATCCTGGCCCACCACCGGATCGCAGGTCAGCAGACCCAGATCGGTGTAGATGCGGGCGGTCTTCGGGTTGTAGTTGCCCGTGCCCACGTGGCAGTAGCGGCGAAGGCCGTCCGCCTCCTGACGAACCACCTCGATGAGCTTGCAGTGGGTCTTGAGGCCCACGATGCCGTAGACCACGTGCACGCCGGCGCGCTCGAGCTTGCGGGCCCAGGCGATGTTGGCGTCCTCGTCGAAGCGGGCCTTGATCTCCACCAGGGCCAGCACCTGCTTGCCGGCGTGGGCGGCGTCGATCAGCGCGTCCACGATCGGGGAGTTGGAGCTGGTGCGGTACAGGGTCTGCTTGATGGCCAGCACGTTCGGGTCGGCCGCGGCCTGCGCCAGGAACGCCTGCACGGAGGTGGAGAAGGAGTCGTAGGGGTGGTGCAGCAGGATGTCGTGCTCGCGGATGGCGGCGAAGATGTCCTGCGCACGGCTCGACTCGACCTCGGCGATCTGGCGGTTCGTGGTCGGGATGAACGGGCGGTACTTGAGGTCCGGACGGTCGATGCCGCCGAGCTCGAACAGCACGGTGAAGTCGAGCGGGGCGGGCAGACGGTAGACCTCGTCTGCGGTCACGCCGAGCTGGTCGGCCAGCAGCTGGGAGAGGAACGGGCTCGCGTTGTCCGAGATCTCCAGACGGATCGGCGGTCCGAAGCGACGGCGCAGCAGCTCCTTCTCCATGGCGTTGAGCAGGTTCTCGGCGTCATCCTCCTCCACGTCGATGTCCTCGTTGCGGGTGACGCGGAAGGAGCGGGCCTCCTTGATGATCATGCCCGGGAACAGGGATTCGAGGTGCGCGATGATGAGGTTCTCCATGGTGATGAAGCCATAGCGCTCCTCGCGGCTCTCCTCATCCGTCAGATCGTCCACCGGCACCAGACGGTTGAGGTTTCCGGGGATCTTGACGCGGGCGAAGTGCGACTTGCCGGAGGTGGGGTTCTCCACGATCACGGCCAGGTTCAGCGAGTTGCCGGAGATGTACGGGAACGGGTGGGCCGGGTCCACGGCGAGCGGGGTGAGCACGGGGAAGACCTGCTGGCGGTAGTAGCGCGACAGGCGCTCCTGCTCGGGGCCGGTGAGCTTGTCCCAGCTCAGGAGGACGACGTTCTCCTTGGCGAGGTCCGGAAGGATGTGGTCGATCACGTAGTGGGCGTGCTCGTCCTGCAGGCGATGGGCCTGCTCGCTGATCGCGCGCAGCTCCTGGCGCGGGCTCAGGCCGGCGGCGGAGGGCACGGCGATGCCGGTGTCGATGCGGCGCTTGAGGCCGGCGACGCGGACCATGAAGAACTCGTCAAGGTTGCTGGCGAAGATGGCGGCGAAGCTCGCGCGCTCCAGCGTGGGCAGGGTCTCGTCCTCGGCGAGCTCCAGCACGCGCTTGTTGAACAGCAGCCAGCTCAGCTCGCGGTCGAAGAAGCGGTTGTCGGGCAGCGGCTGCTCGGCCGCGTCCGACTCGCGCTTGTCGGTTTTATCGGTTTCGGCGATGTGCTCCGCGATCTGGGATCGCAGAATCGCCTTGGAGGGTGCATCGAATATTTGGGCCATACATCTTACTTTAGGGGTTCGGGGCTGTGACACGGCAGAGGGCCGGCAGAATTCAACATCATTTAACTTACGGCCGGTTGGCGGCGGGTTTGGTGGGTGGGTTTGGGGCTCATACTCATACGAACTGGGCAGACCGGAACTGGGCAGTGCAAACTGGGCAGTGCAAACTGGGCAGATCGGAACGCTGATTTCGCAAACTGGGCAAATCTGTCCATCTGGAGGCCCAATTCGACGTCCAGATGACCGGATTTGCCCAGTTTGTTGGGCCGGGATCCCGATCTGCCCAGTTTGCGCCATGAACTGGGCAGATCGCGGTTGGATGATCGGGGCTGGGCGGAGGATCGCGGAGCCCGAGGACCAGGACGATCATCGGATCCGCTCATTGCGCATCGGAATCCATGCGGAATGAGCAAAACTGATGGGCGGATCGGATGTGCGGGGAGCGCATTGACGTGCGCTGGTCACAGTGAGTGCGCATCGAGTGCGTCACCCATCGGATCCGCTCATTCTGGTTCCGGCTCGATGTAGAGTGAGCAGATTCGCTGTCCTGTGGCCGATTTTGGGCTGTAGGACATTGGATTTGCTCATTCCGTGCCCGATGACGTGCAAAGTGAGCGGATCGGATGCGACGGCTTTCCTCTTTCCTCTTTCCGCTTCTCGCTTTGCATAACAAAAAAAGAGGACTCCCGGATAGGGGAGCCCTCTTATGCAAGAACCCTTTTCATGAGCAGAATCTCTGCACAACATCCTCGTCGTAACGGTAAGTCTATCCAATACCCGCTCAACGGAACAGTCCTCGTGACCATAACCTTTGTGGGTCTGCTCTGTGAAGTTGTCCTTGTAGTTGGTAGATTATTCGCCCTCCGCCATATGTGCAAGTCAGTCGCGGATCGTCGCGTTCCTTGTCCGCTTCATGTGCGATTGGGTGGTTTTTGATCGTATGACAATCGTTTTATGTGCGCATATAACGATTGACGCCAATGCGACTGTGCGGCTGTGGTCGATTGCGCGCGGATTGGCCGATGAGGAGCGGCGTGTCGTATCCGCTGCCGTGTGCGATCGCACAGCGCGGTCCTTTTGCGGGCGCAGGTCGGGTGCGATGCGGGCGCAGGTGGCGCGATGCAGGTGAGGACATGCGTGGGACGCGGGCGGATGATCGCCTCGGCTATCGCGATCCATGAGCGGGCGCTGGACATGCGCCAGACAGACGGGGCGGTGTGACTTGAGCCCCACGCGGTGCGGATGAGGGCGACGCGACTTGAGTCACGCGGTGCGGTCGGACGTCACTGGGGCGGTCGCGGCGTCACGCGGTGCGAGCGTGGCGTCGCTGGGCGCGATCGGGGCGTCACGCGGCGCGATTGACGTCACGCGGCGCGATCGCACCCTGTGACGCCGTCCGGGAGGCCTTGTGCCGCAACGGTTTTCGGATCCCGTCACCGGGTGCGCTCGCGCCGCGTGACGCAGTTCGCTCCCGGTGACGCCCAGCCCGCACCCCGTGACGCATCCGTCCCGCGCAGGGCCGCGCACATGGCCGGATCCGCCCAGTTCGCGCCCCCGACTGGGTGCCAACATGGCGCAAACTGGGCAGATCGGAACGCGACATTTGCGAATTGGGCAGATCTGGTCATCTGGGGCCCAATTTCGGCGCGTAACGGACATGATTTGCCCAGTTTGGAAATCGAATGACTGGATCTGCCCAGTCTGATATGCCAGTTTGTACTGCGAACTGGGTGGCTTCGGCAGATCCACTTGTTGGATCCAGCGGATCCCGTCGTGACGTCGGCCAATCGAGTGTGCCCGAATCATCCGGCGTTCTGCCGGCATTCGTTTCAAGTGGCGTTTCAAGTGGCGTCTCATGTGGCGATCCTGCTTAGGCGATCCTGGCCCGCACCTCGGCTCCCGCCCCGATTTGCTCGGCGCCCCACATTCGACCACACCACCCCTCTGTGCGCGAATGTGTCTCGCGACACGCCGAAAACAGGGCCTTCGGGGGGTACATCCGCGCACAGAGGCCCGCCGGACTTGCCCGCAACGTCGCCCCGGCCGTTCCATCGGGGCATGAACACTCAATACACCCAGTACGGCCAACAGCCGCAGCCCTCGGATTCCCCCTCCATCCCCAAACCGCCGACCCGCTATTACCCGTCGTCCGGCGCATCCCAGACCTCCCGCGGCGCCGCGCAGCCCGGCCTCCAGCCCGTTGCGAACCCTGTCGCGCCATCCGCGGCAACCGGGCGAAGCTCCGGCCCGCGCCATTCCGCCGCTGTCCGCCCGCCTATGCGACTGGCGGATGCCAACCCCGCCCGTCTGCCCGAAACGGCTATCGACACGGCGGACGACGGCAACATCATTCTGTGCCTGTCCGCCAGCGGAGGCGTGGGACTGAGCGTGTGCGCTTCCATGCTCGCGCTCGCTCTGTCCGAACGTGGCCATGCCTGCGCGCTCATGGATGCCGACCGCACGCGCGGTGGGCTGGACGTGCTGCTGGGCTTGGAGCGGGAGCAGGGCATGCGCATGAGCGACGTGGAGGCGCCGTTGGGCAGGCTCGAAGGCGATGCGCTCAGGCAGGAGCTGCCCAAATGGGGGAACGTGAGCGTGCTGGCCGCCGATCCGTGGAATGGCGAGCCCGCGCAATGGTGGGAGTTGGAGGCCGCCGTGGCCGCGCTGTCGCAGGTGCACGATCTGGTGGTCGTCGACGGCGGCGACGGTCGTGGCCTTGAGCAGGTTCCCTCCCTCGCCCGCGCCGCCATACTGCTGGTGGTGGAGATGTCCGTTCTGGGGCTGGCCCGCGCTCGCACGCTGATCGGCGGAATCGGCGGTCCCGTCCGCACGGGGGATACGGCGGGCCCCCTGTGGCTGCTGGGCGTGCACCCGCGCGGCATGCCTCGCCGGGCCCCGCGGCTGGACGCCGGACAGGCGGAGGCGTACCTGCATCACCGCGTGGAGGATGCGATCGAGCCCAAGCCATCCCTGTGCGCCGCGCTGCTTGACGGCATGGGCGTTGAGCGGATTCCGCGCGAATACCGGAAAACCTATGACGCGCTCGCCGAACTGGTTGAGCGGGAGACCGGTCATGCCCGCGGAACGGCGTGAGTCCGATCTGCCGCACTTCGGCCCGCTGTCCGCGCTCGCGAACGATCCCAAGGTCACTGACGTGGCGGTCACCTGCGATGGCGGCGTGTGGGTGGACCGCGGCGACGGCATGCGCGAGGAGCAGGTCGCCCTGCCATTGCGCGACCCGCAGGTGATCCGCGAATACGCCGTGCAGCTGTGCTCCCAGCTGGGCCGCCGACTGGACGACTCCTGCCCGATCGCCGACGCCTCCACCCCCGGCGGCATCCGTGTGCATGCGGTCATCGCGCCGATCGTGCCGCAGGGCGCCTCCATCTCCATCCGATTCCCCGACCGCGTCACCGCCCATCTGACGCAGCTGTGCGCCGGCGGCCTCATGCCCGCCGCATGGATGAACGTGCTGCGCCGGCTGGTCCGCGCCCGCGCAAGCCTGCTCGTGACCGGCGGCACCGGAACCGGCAAGACCACGCTGCTCAAGGCCCTGCTCGCCGAATGCCCGCAGACCGAGCGCATCATCACCGTGGAGGAGGTGCGCGAGCTGGGCGGATTCGACCATCCCAATCATGTCTCGCTGGTCACGCGCGAGGCGAATGTGGAGGGCGCCGGCGCGATCGGCTTGCCCGCGCTCGTCAAGGCCACGCTGCGCATGAGACCGGACCGCGTGGTGCTCGGCGAGTGCCGCGGCGAGGAGATCGCCGATCTGCTGCGCGCGTTCAATTCCGGCCATCACGGCGGCATGGCCACCCTGCACGCGGACGGCGTGGCCCGTGTACCATCCAGATTGGCCGCGCTGGGTCTGCTCGCCGGGTTGGATCCGGGCACGCTCGCCATGTTCGCCGAGGGTGCGTTCGATGCGGTGCTGCATCTGGAACGCATGGATGTGGGCCGCCGGCTGGTGTCCATCGGCTGCCTTGCAACGGATGGCTCCGGTGCGCTCAAGGGCGTGCCGCTGGCCACATGGGACGGGCTGGGCACGCCGCGATACCACCCGTCCTGGCGCGCGTTCGCCGCCCGGTGGGGGCTGGGCGTGGGCATGCCCCAGTCCGGCCGCTCCGTTGCACCCGTACCCGCCCCGCCGGCTGCGGGAAGGCGCCGGCCATGATCGCGCTCGCGGCCCTGATGACCGGCCTCGCGGTCGGCCTGTGGCTGTCCGCCCGCGACGGCAGGGCCGGCCGGCTGGACACCTTCGCCCGGTACGGCAGGCATCGGCCCATGGCCTTGGGAATCGCGCTGGCGATCGCCGCCATGGTCGCATCCGTGCGCAACGGGGCCACGGTGACCGAGGCGTTCGAGGAACAGGCCGGCCGCCGGTTTGCGACGCCCCGCATCAGCGCCCGCCGCGCCGGGGAAGCCCTGTCCCGCCGCGCGGACGATCATGACGATGAGGCGCACATCCGCGACGCGGCCCGCCAGCTTGAGGCCGCCTGCACGCTGAGCGACGAACTGGGCTGCGAGGCGTCGCGATGCCTGGAGGCGGTGGGCGTGGCGTACCGGCGCACCCGCCTGCTCGACGATCGCCGCCGCGAGATGATGGCCGGGCCTGAATCCACGGTCCGGTTGCTCACCGGTCTGCCGGTGCTCACCGTGATCATGGGCGAGGCGATGGGCGCGCATCCGCTGGCGTGGATGACGTCGTCCGTGTTCGGGTGGGTCTGCCTGGGGCTGGGATTGGGCTTCTATGCGGCCGGCATGATCTGGACGCGCCGGCTGCTTGCGGCCATGGCAGCGGCGAGCATGGGGGAGTTGCGATGAACGGCATGATGATCGTCTCCGCGGCGCTCGCCGGTGCCGCGATGTGGCTGTGGCCGGGCGATGGAGGGGCGGGGCGGCTCAAGCGCGCGCAGGATGATGGCGATCGTACGGCGCCCTCGGCCACCCTGCTGCTGGAGATGTTGGCGGTGTCGATCCGCCAGGGCGCCTCGATCCCGCGGGCGCTCGACGCCGTGGGAACCGCATGGGGCGGGGAGTGCGGCGGGCTCATGATCCGCACCGCGGCGGCGCTGCACAGGGGAGCCGGATGGCCCAACGCGTGGGCGCTGGCCTGCGGCGACGAACGGTTCGGCCCGCTCATGATGCTGGTGGCGGATACGCTGGAGCCCTCCTGGCGCCATGGCAGCTCGCCCCTGCCGCACATCGAGGCCGCGGCGGAGCAGATCGACAAGGACTCCCGCCGCCGCATCGAGGAGGCCGCGGCCAAGCTCGGCGTGCGCATGCTGGTGCCCACCGGCCTGTGCTTCCTGCCCTCGTTCATTCTGATCGGCATCGTCCCGGCCATCGCCTCCTTCGGCTTCGAACTGTTCGGCTGAGGGATGGGCCGGTTGGATCATTCGCCCTTGAGCCAGGTCAGAACGGCCTGCACGTTGTTGCCGGCGTGCAGTTTGCCGCGAATGCTCTGCAAATGCCGGCGCAATGTGCCGGGGGTGATGCCGAGGGAGGCGCAGATTCCCGCGCTCGCCACGTCGTCCACCATCAAGTCCAGAATCTCCATCTCCTTGACCGTGAGCCGGCCGTCGGCCATGCCCAGCCGCTCCACGGCCCGATGATGCGCCTCTTCGGCGGTGGGAAAGCCCGGCATCACGCCGCCCGAGGCCACCGTTCGCAGGGCCCCTACGATCACACCGTCATCGTCCTTGCATACCAGTCCCTGAGCGCCGGCCCGTATGGCGATGCTCCGGGAATCCCCCATGGGGAAGGTTTGCGTGGCAAGCAGCTTGATCCGCGCCGACTTGCGGCGGATCAGCAGGCATGTGTCCGCGCCTTTGAGCCCTTGAAGCAACAGGTCGATGAGTACCAGATCGGGTTTTCTGTGGTCCCTGAGGCAATGTTCCACTGCTTCGCGTCCGCTGCTTTCCGTCCACAGCACATGCGCTTCGGCAACCATGTCCGCTATGATTTCGCGCAGGGTCCGCATGGCCAGGGCGTCCGCGTTCACGATGCCCATGGTGAACGGCCGCGGGGTGGCTGGGCGCTGGGTCGCAGCCGTTCGTGTTCGATCTGCGGTGTTCATAGCACCCCCTTTCCCCAAGTTTTGCGCCTTTGTTGGCATCCACTATAGCTTCGGCGCCGCAAGTCCGTGTTTCCGCGAAGTCGGTGGGGATGCGCCGCCTGCAAATGTGTGGATTTTATGGCGAAATCCGGGGAGGAGGGGGTTTGGTGAACGAAACGCGCATACCGGTTCCGGCCTCCATGGGCGGTGCGCCTATGATGATGCCATCGGGATTGTCAGTCGTCAATGAAGATCGTGCGAACCCCGATTTCGTGGATCATAAGCGGAAGGAACGGCAATGAAGTCCGTTAAAGTTGCTGCGTTGTCTGCCGCCGTCTTGCTGTGCGTGGCCGGTTGCGCCGGCGGTTCGTCCGCCGGCGACGCGGCTGGTCAGTCCCCTTCGTCCGCGTCCGGCTCGGAGACCATCACGCGGAAGACCTCGGAACGGTTCGCTGCGACGCAGCGGGAATGGCTTGAAAAGAACCTCGGGTTCGCCAAAGAAATCCGGGCGGGTCTCCGATCGGCAAATCGCCATTCTTGAGCGGTCCGTGCAGGCTGGCTCCATTTCCGCGTCCGATTACGAGAAGACATGGGCGAATTACAGACAGTGCGTGGTGGACAAGGGCCAGCCCGAGCCGGAGCTCGATCGCTATTCCAATGGCCTGTACGCCCAGCGAGGGTTGACCGGCAGCAGTGAGAAGGTGGGCGCCTTTTCCGCGGTTTCCGTGCCGTGCCATACGGCGGAGGTGCTGTATGTCGCCATGGTATACAACGTGCAGATCGGCAATCCGAACCTGTACCAGGACCCGTATGTGCAATTCGTCGATTGCCTGCAGCGTGCCGAGGTCGTTCCGAAGTCGTATACGGCCGAGGATTTTCAGCGTGAGCGCCGGAGTGACGAGTTCTCGTACAATAAGCGCGATCCGAAGGTGCGTGCGTGCGAGGTGGCCAGCAACATGGCCGTGGGTTATCAGGATGACGTGTATCAGGACGTCGGCTGGTAACCGTTTCCCCGGCGCGACACGCCCGAAATCACGATAGGGGGGCACATTCGACCACATGGGTCGAAAACCAATTAATTCAACCGTCGAATCATGCATGGTGGCCCGTAGCTCCGGTCGACCGGCCGGGGCAAGCCCAATGAAAGGACCAACCATGACCCTCGCAACCATGTCCCCCGAAACCTCCTCCGGATCCGTCCAATCGGCCGGAGTCCTCACCCGTCTGCGCAACGGCGTGCATCGCCGCGTATGCATGCTCGATGCCCGTCTGAGGACCGTGGCCGCCGAGCCGGAGAAGGGCGCGGTGACCGCCGAATACGCGGTGGTGATTGTGGCCGCGGCCGCCTTCGCCGTGGTGCTGCTGACCATCGTCAAGTCCGACCAGATCAAGCAGCTCCTCCTCAAGCTCATCCAGAACGCCCTGAAGGTCGGCTGATGAACGGCGCCGTGCGGAACCCGTCCGATCGGGGGTCGGTCACCGCGGAGTTCGCGGTCGTGCTGCCGGCGGTGATGGTCATGGCCATGCTGCTGCTGGCGCTGACCCGGACCATCGCGGTGTCCCTGGACTGCCAGGAGGCGGCCCGCACGGTTGCCCGCCAACTCGTCACCGGCGGCGGGACGGACCGTGACTGGCAAGACCTGGTCCAGGCCGCCGCCGATGGCTCCACGCTCACGATCGACGATCTTGGCGATCGATACGAGGTGCGCACCCGCTGCCCCGTGCTGCCGGGGCCGCTGGGCGTGATCCCCGCCGCCGTGGAGGGTTTCGCGATCGGATTCCGGCAATGAATCGCGCGCATCCGCTGCAACGCTCCGATCGGGGCTCAATGACCATCGTGGGCGCGGCGCTGATTCTGCTCGCCGCCGTGCTGCTGTGCGCGATCGCGGCGATCGGGCATCTGCTGCTGTGCCGGTCCCGCGCCGGAACCGCAGCCGAGGGAGCCGCCATCGCCGTGGCCACGGCTTGGGACGAAGGGCGTGCGGATCCGTGTTCCGCGGCCGCGGACGCGCTTGAGCCGTACGGGGACGTTGCGTTGACGGCATGCGACGTGGCCGCCTCCGGCGACGCCACGGTGACCGTCTCCGCGCGCACGGGCATCCCCTTCGTGCCGGAGGTGCTCGGCAAGTCGCGTGCCGGGCCGCAGAACTGCGCGTGATCCGGCGAGGCTGGCGTGGTCCGCGCCCGCTGGGTTATCTTGAACGGTATGACTCAACAGCACGGGACAGTGGCGGTGATCGGCAACCCGACCTCGGACAAGGGCCGCGGCGCCAAAATCGACGCGCAGGTGATCGAACTGCTCGAACGGGCCGGCGAGGTCCACGGATTCGGCGTCATCGACCTGACCGGGACCAGCTTCGACGACTCCCTGAACCGCGCGCGGACCGAGGCCGACCGCTACGACCATCTGGTGGTGGTGGGCGGCGACGGCATGATCGCGCTCGGCGCCAACGCGGTGGGCAACAGCGGCAAACCACTCGGCATTGTGGCGATCGGATCCGGAAACGACTTCGCGCGCGGGCTCAGACTGCCCATCGACCGCGTCGAGGTGGCGGTGGAGGGCATCGTGGGCGCGATCGTGCGCGGATCGCACATCGACGTGGACATGGGCCATGTGGTGTCCATGCCGGGCGGCCGGGCCGTGGAGCCCAGCACGGGGGCGGAGATCGACGCCGTGGAGCATTCCGAGGCGCCGATCGACCGGTACTACGCCGGCATGCTGTCCTGCGGGCTTGACGCGAGCATCAACGACCGGGCCAACCATTCGCGGCTGCCCAGCGGCACCCTGCGCTACCTTTCGGCCGTGCTCGTGGAACTCACCCGGCTCAAAAGCTACGGGTACCATGTGCGCGTCACGCCTGTGGACGGCGAGGTTGAGGAGATGGACATCGTCACGCCGCTGCTGACCGTGGCCAATTCGCGTCACATCGGCGGCGGCATCCAGGTCTCCCCGTACTCGCTGTTCGCGGACGGCCAGCTGGACCTGATCTGGATCAACCACATGCCGAACCTGCCCGAATGCGCGCAGGCGGTGTCCAAGGCGTACGGCGACCGGCTGCTCGGGTGTCGCATATTCAGCTGGCGGCGCATCCGCGAGATCGAGATCACGCGGGCGTCCGAGGGTGCCGATCCGCCCGTGCTCATGGCCGACGGCGAGTACGTGGGCCATCTGCCGGTCAAGGTGACCGCCTGCGACCGCGCCCTGAGGGTGCTGGTCCCGCCCGCGGTGGCGGCGGCCGAGGCCCGCAGGACGGATCGGGACGTGGAGGCGATGCTGCGGCGCGACGGACGGGACCCGTTCACCGGCGCGTTCACGCGGGACTGAGCGGCCCATACGGACCGTTCGGCGGGACATGCGCGCCCTATAGCCGGGTGACGGTAGGTTAGAGGGTAGTGTTTGTAGGATTTCGCAAGACGGAAACTTATGGGAGGACTCCATGGCGTTGGCGCTGTATCGGCGGTATAGGCCGGACACGTTCGAGGGGGTGATCGGGCAGGACCAGGTCACCGTGCCGCTCATGCGCGCCCTGGACGAGAACAAGCTCACGCACGCCTATCTGTTCTCCGGTCCGCGCGGCTGCGGCAAGACCAGCTCCGCGCGCATCCTGGCCCGATGCGTCAACTGCGCGAAGGGCCCCACCTCCCATCCGTGCGGCGAATGCGAAAGCTGCCGCGACCTGGCCACCGGCGGCCCCGGATCGATCGACGTGGTGGAGATCGACGCGGCCAGCCATAACGGCGTGGACGACGCCCGTGAGCTGCGCGACCGCGTGGCCGCCATGCCTGCGCGCGACCGCTACAAGATCTTCATCCTCGACGAGGCCCACATGGTCACCCCGCAGGGCTTCAACGCGCTGCTCAAGACCGTGGAGGAGCCGCCGGACCATGTGATGTTCATCTTCGCCACCACAGAGCCGGACAAGGTGATCGGTACCATCCGCTCGCGCACCCACCACTACCCGTTCCGGCTGGTGCCTAGCGAGGTGATGGGGCCGTACTTGGAGGACATCTGCGCCAAGGAGGGCATCAAACCCGAACCCGGCGTGCTCAAGCTCACCATGCGCGCCGGCGGCGGTTCGGTGCGAGACACGCTTTCTGTGCTCGACCAGCTCATGGTCGGGGCTGTGGACGGCGTGATCACGCAGGACAGCGCGGTGGCGCTGCTCGGCTTCACGCCGGACGCGCTGATCGGAGAGGCCGTGGACGCGGTGATCGGCCGCGACGGCGAGGCGCTGTACGGAGTGGTGCAGAAGGTGATCGTGGGCGGCTTCGATCCGCGCCGGTTCGTGGAGGACCTGCTGGCCCGCGTGCGCGATCTGCTGGTGCTCACGCTGGGCGGCGCCAAGGCCGAATCCGTGTTGAGCGACGATGCGGCGGCCGAGGACATGGACGATCTCAAGCGCCAGTCGCAGGCGCTGGGCCTCGCGCGGCTCACCGACATGGCGGAGACCATCAACACCGCGCTGGGTGCTATGAGCGGGGCCACCTCGCCGCGCATGAGGCTGGAACTGCTGGCCGCGCGGCTGCTGGCCGGGCCGGTGGTCGTGGCGGCTGCCCCGGAGGCTGGCGGCTCGGCCGCCGGTGTGGGTGCCGGGCCGGCTGCCGGCGTATCCGGTTCCGCGGCGCCGGGCGGTGCGTCCGCCCCCGTGCCGGCACAGCGCGGCGGTTTCGCGGGGTCCTCGCGCAGACCGCGTGGGGGATTCGCCGGATCGTCGCGGCAGCAGGAGACAAACGCCAATGCCTCCGCAGCCGGATCGGCGCCTGCCTCCGCGTCCGTCGCCGTGCCCGGGAACGCCCCGGCGGCGCCGTTTGCCCAGCCCGGTCAGGCTGGCATGGGCGGCCAATCCGGTCCGGTATCCCAGCCCGGGCAAGTCGGCCAGTTCGAGCAGCCGGAGCAGCCCGCCCAGTCTCAGCCCGCCCAGTCTCAGCCCGCTCAGTCTCAGCCCGCCGCGCCGGACAATCGCACGCCGGACGAGAAGTGGGACGCCCTGGTGGCCGGACTGCCGTCCGATGTGGCAGCGTACGTCTCGCGCGCCAAGGTGCCGCGCATCAACCTGCGGCAGGACCCGCACACCGGTGCGGGCAAGCTGTGGATCAAATTCGACACGCCGCTGAGCAAGTACGCCTTTGCGATCGCCATGTCCGACGAGGAGGTGGACGGATCGCGCAAGGTGGTGGACATCCTGCGTGCCGAGACGCGCAAAATGTTCGGCGAGCAGGTGAGGCTGGCCCCCACCGAGAAGATGGCCGACGGCCAGGTCGCCCCGCCCCTGAGCCATCTGCCGGCGGACGAACAGCGCCGCATCAAGTCGCAGATCGCCATGATGAACGCCGGTCTCGCGGCGGCTGGATTGGCCGCGGTGGTGGGCGGCGGCGCGGCCCGCGGCAAGGATGATGCCGCCACGGCACCCGCTGAAGATCATGCGGCGTCCGACGCCGACGACGTTCACCGAGGCGGCTCTTCCGCTCTGCCCTCGGACGATCCATGGGCATCAGGTCCTGCCGGTCCATCGGCGGGAGTCGCGTGGGGATCGGCGTCGGGAACCGCGGCGGCCGGAGCCTCCGACGCCGACGATGATCCGTGGGCCACGCCTCCGCAGCATCGGACTGCGCCCGCCGAGCCCGTCCACGAGACGCCCCAGCCCGAGCACCATAAGCATGTGGCCGTGCCGGATCTGAGCGACGACACCGATCCATGGGCCACGCCTGCTCCGGCGGTCGCGGCTCCGGTGCCGCTGCCCACGCAGTCGGTTGCAACCCCGGCGACGCCCGGGACGTCCGCTGCTCCCATTGCGCCCAATGCGCCCGCCGCCCCCGCCGTGCAAACCCATCCGTTCGCGCCGTCCGCCCAGCCGCCGCAGCATCATGCGTTTGCATTGCCCACGGATCCGGTCCCGGCGGCTCCGCCCATTGCGCTGCCCACCGACCCGGTCCCGGGCGGTCCGGCCGGCGGACCCGGTTCCGCCGCGCAGGGCCCGTCGGCGCTGCCGTACGAACCCGAACCCGACGGCGACGGCGCGGGGATGCCATATGAGCCGGAACCGGACGATCCATGGACGCGGCCGATCAGCGTGCCTACCGTGCCCCCGATGCCGTCCACGCATCCGGGCCGGCATCCGGTCTCGGGGCCGGAGCAGCGGACGGGCTGGCAGCCGGATCCGCAATCGGCCGCAGGGCAGGGGATGCGTCCCGATGTGGACCCGGACGACGACGAATACTCGATGAACGACGAGGTGCTCGGCCAGGCCACGGCCATGGGCGTCGAAGACCTGAAGAAGCTCTTCGAGGTCAAGAAGGTGGAGGAATTCGCCGCCGACGACCCGCGCAACCCCAACAACGTCCAGCGCAAGACCCGCGAGGAGGAGTAAACCATGGCCCTTGCATACGACGGAGCGATCCAGAACCTGATTGACGCGTTCTCCCGTCTGCCCGGCATTGGCCCCAAGGGCGCCCAGCGCATCGCCTTCTACCTGCTCGGCGCTTCCGACGACGAGGCCCGCGCGCTGGCCGACGCGATCAGCGAGGTCAAGTCCAAGGTGCGGTTCTGCGCGATCTGCGGCAACGTGTGCGAGACGAGCCCCTGCCCGGTGTGCGTGGACCCCCGTCGCGACCACACGGTGATCTGCGTGGTGGAGGAGCCCAAGGACGTGATGAGCATCGAGCGCACGCGCGAATTCCGCGGCATGTACCACGTGCTCGGCGGCGCGATCAACCCCATGGCCAACGTGGGGCCGGCCGACCTGCGCATCCCGCAGCTGCTCGAACGGCTCAAGGACGGAAGCGTGACCGAGGTGATCCTCGCGCTCGACCCGAACATCGAGGGCGAGGCGACCTCCACGTATTTGGGCCGTCTGCTCGGGCCGCTGGGCGTCAAGGTCACCCGGCTCGCCAGCGGTCTGCCCGTGGGCAGCGATCTGGAGTACGCTGACGAGATCACGCTGGGCCGCGCGCTCGCCGGCCGCCGCGAGGTGTGACGCGGCGGGCTCCTACGCCAGCCGCTCCTGCAGATTGCGCGCCATCGCGCGCTCGCGCGCTCCCTTGGTGAGCCGCAGTCCCAGCGCCACCAGCAGGAACATCGCCGTGCATGCCTCCCACAGGAAGTGCGCGCCGAAGCCGCTGATCACCCATCCTCCCACCAGTGGGGCGATGGCCTGGGACATTGAGCCGCTGAGGTTGTAGATGCCCTGGTAGGTGCCGCGCGCGTCGGCCGGGGAAAGACCCGCCACCGTGGTCGCGGCGATCGGGAACGTGCCTAGCTCGCCCAGCGTCCACAGGGCCGCGGCGATCGCGAAGGCGTGCCATGAGGTCGCGCCGATCTGGAGCATGTAGCCCGCCGCGGTCACCAGCATGCCGAGTACCAGCACGCGCGTGTTGCTCATGCGGTTGAACACCGCGATCGCCGGGATCTGCAGCAGGCACAGGATGCCGCCGTTGATGGTGAGCACGTGCGAGTACTCGTCCGTGCCGAGGCCTATCTGCGTCATCGCGATCGGCAGGCCGCTGGTCATCTGGAAGTAGGCGACCGTGTAGCCGAACATGAGCAGGACCATCGACATGAGGGGCCAGTCGGTCAGCGCGCGGCGGTAGTTGGCCGCCATGGAGACCGGTCGCTTCCGTGGGCGCGCGGGGTCGGGCCCGGCGGCGGAGTCGGCCCCGGCGGGTAATCCGGTGGTCCCGGCCGCCCGGACGGTCGCGGGTGAGGGCATCCGATCGACGCCCATGCGGTGGAAGAAGACGACCAGCATCACGCTCACGGCCGTCAGCATGGCCGCCTCCGTGTAGAACATGAGCGTGTAGGAGATCTTGACCAGGTGGTTCGCGATGATCGGGCCCGTGGCGAAGCCGAAATTCAGCGCCCACGTCTGCAGTGTGTAGGCGCGTTTCTGCATGGGGACCGGCACCACGTCCGCGATGTATGCGGACACGGCCGGGGTGGGCAGGGACGAGATCACCCCGTAGAGCAGCAGCATGCCGCCCATGACGATCGGATCGTCGATGAACGAGAGGATCACCAGCATGGCGGCCGATCCGAGCTGTCCGATCACGATCATCGGCTCGCGGCCGAACCGGTCGGACAGGGCCCCGCCGAACAGGCAGCCGAAGATGCCGCCGAAGCCGTACATGGACACGATCGTGCCCGCCAGCCCCGCGTCCACGTGCATCGTGGAGACCAGGTATATGGACATGAACGAAATGACGAACCGGCCCATCCACAGGAACAGGATGGCCAGCCACAGGCCCCAGAACAGCATCGGGAGGCCGAAGATCACGCGTTGCTTCTTCACTGAATCCATGGGACGCCACCATATCGCACCGGGTATCCGCCCGGCGTGTGCGCGGGCTGTGCCCGCCGTCCGCGCTCGGCGTCTGGCATCCGCGCATGGCGGGCTCGTTGTCCGAATGGTGGCTCGGTTTCGCCCGCAAACGGCGCAATCCCTTATAATCTATGGCGTTTGCGCGGAGTGTAGGCGCAGGCGAAATCCCGGAGAAGATTGGAAAGTCGTGGCTCTCATCGTTCAGAAGTACGGTGGCTCGTCGGTCGCCGATACCGATTCGATCAAGCGCGTGGCCAAGCGCATCATCGAAACCAAAAAGAAGGGCAACAAGGTGGCCGTGGTGGTCTCCGCCATGGGCGACACCACGGACGACCTCATCGATCAGGCGATGAGCATCGACGGCAACCCGCCCGAGCGCGAGATGGACATGCTCATGACCGCGGGCGAGCGCATCTCCATGAGCCTGCTGGCCATGGCCATCCACGCGGCCGGATCGAAGGCCCACTCGTTCACCGGCCAGCAGGCCGGCTTCCTCACCGACGCCCGCTACGGCGCCGCGCACATCAAGGCCGTGCGCCCCAAGCGCGTCGAGCAGGTGCTGGACGAGGGCGAGGTGGCGATCGTGGCCGGCTTCCAGGGCATCAACGAGGACGGCGACCCCACCACGCTGGGACGCGGCGGTTCGGACACCTCCGCGGTGGCCCTCGCGGTGGCCCTTGGCGCGGACATCTGCGAGATCTACACCGACGTGGACGGCATCTTCACCGCCGATCCGCGCATTGTGCCCACCGCGCGCCGAATCCCCTTCATCGACTACGACTCGATCCTCGAGATGGCCTCCTGCGGCTCCAAGGTACTGGCGCTGCGCTGCGTGGAGTACGCCCAGCGCTTCGACATGCCGCTGCACGTGCGCTCCTCGTTCTCCCACCGTCCCGGCACGCTGGTCGTGCCCGAAGGCGTGGACCCGCGCACCCTGCCCAACCTCGACTGATCCGCAAACGAAACTTTTGAAAGGCAACCAACAATGAGCGACAACAACAAGTCCATGGGCGATCTGTTCCCCGATCTCGGCCCCGAGGCCCCGGTCATCTCCGGCGTGGCGCACGACCGCAGCGAGGCGCTGGTCACCGTGCGCGGCGTGGCGAACGAGCCGGGCATGGCGGCCAAGGTGTTCACCGAACTCGCCAATGCGGGCATCAACGTGGACATGATCGTGCAGGCCGGCGCCTCCACCGGCACCGCGGACATCTCCTTCACCGTGCCGGAGACCGCGTGCAAGAAGACCGAGGAGGTGCTCCAGAAATCGCACGACGATCTGGACTACCGCGAGTTCGACGTGGACAAGACCGTGGGCAAGGTGGCCGTGGTGGGCGTGGGTATGAAGACCCATTCCGGTCTGGCCGCGAAGTTCTTCAACGCGCTGAGCGACAAGGGCATCAACGTGCTTATGATCTCCACCTCGGAGATCCGCATCGCCGCGCTCGTGCCGCTGAGCCAGCTGGACGACGCGGTGCGCGCGCTGCATACCGCCTATGGTCTCGACGCCGATCAGGTGGAGGCCGTGGTGTACGGCGGCACCGGTCGCTGATCGGCGGACCGGGTTCCATCGTTTCATATACGCAAGTGGGGCTTCCCGATGATGTTCATCGGGAAGCCCCACTTTGTTGATGTTGAGCGGCGGTTAAGGATCCTTCGGCTCGCTCCGCTCGCTCAGGATGATCGGTTGCGCGCTGATCGGTGCGCAACCAGTCACTTGGCCTCGATGTAGCCCAGCGCCTTGAGCATCTCCGCGCATTCGAGCGCACCGCCGGCGGCCCCGCGCAGGGTGTTGTGGGCCAGGCCCACGAACTTCCAGTCGAAGATGGAGTCCTCGCGCAAGCGGCCGATCGACACGCCCATGCCGCCCTCGTAGTCCACATCGAGCTTGACCTGCGGGCGGTCGTCCTCGGTGAGGTACTGGATGAAGTGCTGCGGCGCGTGCGGCAGACCCAGACGGGCGGCCTCGGAGGTGTAGTTCACCAGACGGTCGACGAGCTCCTCCTTGGTGGGGTTCTTGCCGAAATTGATGAACACCGTGGCGGTGTGGCCGTTGAGCACGGGCACGCGGATGCACTGCGAGGTGATGCGCAAGGAGCCTTCGAACGGCACGATCTCGCCCTTGGCGTCGTCCACGTGGCCGAACACCTTGAGCGGCTCCTTTTCGCTCTTGGCCTCCTCGCCGGAGATGAACGGGATGATGTTGCCCACCATCTCGGGCCAGTCCCTGAACGTCTTGCCGGCGCCGGAGATGGCCTGGTAGGTGCTCACCACCACCTCGCGCGGCTCGAACTCCTTCCACGCGGCGAGTGCGGGGGTGTAGGCCTGGATGGAGCAGTTGGGCTTGACGGCGATGAAGCCGCGCGTGGTGCCCAGACGGCGGCGCTGGTACTTGATCACGTCGAAATGCTCCGGGTTGATCTCCGGGACGACCATCGGCACGTCCGGGGTCCAGCGGTGGGCGCTGTTGTTGGAGACGACCGGGGTCTCGGTCTTCGCGTAGCGCTCCTCGATGGCGCGGATCTGGTCCTTGGGCATGTTCACGGCGGAGAACATGAAGTCGACGCCGGCGGCGACCTTCTCGGCATCGTCGCCATCGACCACGACCATGTGCCTGGCGTATTCGGGCATGGGGGTCTCGATCTTCCAACGATCGCCCACGGCCTCCTCGTACGTCTTGCCGGCGCTGTGCGCGGACGCGGCGAGCGTGACCACCTCGAACCACGGGTGGTTTTCGAGCAGCGTCACGAAGCGCTGGCCCACCATGCCGGTGGCGCCGAGGATGCCGACCTTCAACTTTTCGGACATATCAACCTTCTGGATTTGGGGGATGGTGTGCGCAGGCGGCCCCCTTTCCAGGCGACCGCGGTATCCAACGATTCTACGGGGAAACCGTCCCGGACGCGGGGGATGGGTGCCATTGTGGACATTCCCGGGTGATTTTTGTCCGATTGGGCACCCCTAGGCGCGGCGGGTGCCCGGATGGACGGTGTCCGGATGGACGCGACGACGGCCCGGAATGTCCGTTTCGGCACCCGCCCGTCCTACACTGGAGGCATGTCGAAGGCATCCGTGGAAGCGCAGCGCCAGCTGGACCGCATTGTGGCATTGGGATACCCGGACGTGGCGGATATGAGCGCCGCCGCGTTCCGATCGCTCGCCCGTCCCCTGATCGCCGCGCTGGAGCACACCGATCTGGACGAGCGGATCCTGCTGGTGCCCACGCGTGAGCTGGTCTCGCCGGAGTCGCTGATCGCCCGCACGTCGATCAACCGCATGGCCGGCTTCACCACCATGCCGCCGCGCGACATCGCCAGCTTCCTGCCGCAGGATGGTTTCGAGCCGCCCGAGGGCCCGTTCTACATCGTGGTCGAGCCACACACGGGCACCAAGTACACCAACCGCGAGCCCGATGTGGCCCGCAAGCTGATCGATTCGGACGGCCGCATCCCCCTCACGCTGGAGGAGGGGCTGGCGATCGCCACGCAGCACCCCATCTGGCTCAAGGAGAAGAACGGTTTCAATCTGCTGGGCTCGCGCAGCGCCGACGGCCGCGTGCCGAGCATCTGGATGAGCCAGAACGCGCCCAGACTCGGGGCGGTGTGGCCGAACTCCCGGCACACGTGGCTGGGCAACGCGTTCTGCATGGCCCGCCGCGGGGTGTCGCTGTTTCGGTGACGTCGCTGGCGAAACGGAGAGCCCTCACCGTCATCCTGGGCGCAGCGTGATGGAGCCCCTCCGTCATCCTGAGCGGAGCGGAGCGAAGTCGAAGGATCCTTACTATTCTGCGCATAGTTGCAAGCGACTTTGTGTACAAGGTTAAGGATCCTTCGACTCCACTCCGCTCCGCTCAGGATGACGGAGGGACGCTCGGGCTGAGCGGAGGGGACTATTGCTCCTGGATGCGATGTCGCAGAATCGATTCGATCGGCTCGTAGTGGTCGATCACGGCCTCGCGATAGCCGTCCACGTCACCCGCCAGCGCCGCGGTCAGCATGCGCTTGTGCGCGTCGGCCGTGCGATTGAGTTCGTCGGACACCGGCAGTCCCAGTTGGGGAAGCACCGCCATGTGCACGAGCCACAGGGATCGGACCATCTGCTTGGCCACCGTGTTGTGCAGCGCATCGAGCAGTCCCAGATGAAAGTCGATGTCCGGTCCCAGAAATGTCCGGTCCTCCGCAGCGCTGGCGATCATCGCATCCGCCAGTTCCATGAGCTGCGGCTGCTCGGTGCCGGCCAGCGAGGCGACCACTTCGTCGGCGCAACCCAGATCCAGGAGCCGGCGCAATTGCACTACATCCTGCAGATCGGCGAAATTCCTGCCCACGGAGACCATGGATCGGAAGGCGAGTGTCTCCACCATCGGATCCAGCGACAGGGAACCCACGAACGTGCCCTTGCCATGCTCCACCTTGACGATGTTGAGCGCCTCGAGCTTTCGCACGGCCTCGCGCACCGAGGAGCGGGAGGCGCCTATCGCGTCGCACAGCTGCGTTTCCGTGGGCAGTACGTCGCCCGGCTGGAGGCGTTCGCGCAGGATATACGCCTTGATCGCGTCCATCGTCTCGTCGCACCTGCTGCGCGATGCGGCCGGCACCGGAGCCGGATTGGCACTCAGGGACAGTCTTGTCAGGATCTCAAGCTCGTCGGGGACGTGGGGGATGGGATCGTTCAGGCCATCGGGGCTGAGTGGAACGATTGCACCTGAAGGTCCTGCGTTTTGGTCTGCTGAGCTGTTCACGATGGCTCCTTCTCGTGTTCGATGGCGGTCGCCGAACCGTGCATCGATGACACGATCCGACGTCTCCGCCGTACCCCCGATATCGAATACGTTCCATCATAGTCCCATTCCGCCGTTCTGAGCGCGGCAGAGTCTCCCCTCGTCATCCTGAGCGTGGCGCAGCGGCCCCTTCCCGTCATCCTGAGCGAAGGCGCAGCCGTAGTCGAAGGATCCTTAATTCCCCGCACTGATGCATACAACGATTGGTGCACAGTGGCCAAGGATCCTTCGGTTCCGCCCTTCGGTGTCCGGCTGTGCCGGACCGTCGCCGCCTTGGCGGCGGCTCCCTTCACCTACGGACAGCCCACCGGGCTGTCCGCTTAACGGCTCAGCGCTCAGGATGACGGGAAGGGCCGCGGCACTTAGCGGGACGGGCGGTTCAGCAGGCGGCGCGCTCCACGGGCGCAGGCGGATCCGATCGCGGCGGCCACGCCTCCCGCGATGCCGACGAGCGTCACGAACACGCTCGGCCGGCGCAGCTGATCGCGCAGGCTTGGGCCGTCGGTCACCAGATGGTCGCCGAAGAACACGCGGGTCTCGTTGCGGCTGCGGCGGCCCACCAGCTCGCCGTAGGTGAGCATGCGCGTGGTGTAGCGGGACGGATCGGACTCGTGGAACTCGAACAGGCGGATGCCGCGCAGACGCGACTTGGGACCGTAGGAGGCGAAGCCGCAGGTGGGGGCGTAGCCCAGATCGAGGCCGTCCACATGGCCCACGAAGGCGTTCTTGTGATCGTGCCCGCAGAATAGCGCGAAATAGCCGCCGGCGTCGACCATCGTTTGGACCTGGCCGCAGTTCACATCCGCGCAGCCGATCGCCTCGCCCAGTCTGGAGCCGGGGCGGCAGACGGACCGATCGAGCACGTAGCAGCGGCCGGCGAAGGCGCGCGTGCCCTCCACGGCGTTGGGCGTGAAGGCCGGCACTTCCTTGAGGCAGTCGTAGAACTCCTGCGGGGGGATGTGCTGGAAGGCGATCGCGGGGACCGGGCGTCCGTCGCCGTTGCGGCGGACCATCTCCCGCTGCGATTCGGCGAGCCACGCAAGGGCCTGCGGGGTGGGGGAGCCGTAGCCGTCCGAATCGGCCAGATCGATCTTGCGGGGGTCCCGCGCATAGTCGGCCTGACTGGTGGCGGGACCGGCGTTGCGGCTGGCGTTGCGGCCGATCGCTCGTCTGGCCGCGGGGGAGAGATGCGAGGAGGGCTCGCCGTCGATCGTGTCCGATCGTGAGGGATGCTCGGTGGCGTAGTCGCCGGAATTGACCAGCGTGACGCCCATGGCGATGTGGTTGGAACCGTCGGACGCCATCACCGGCAGGGCGAAGGTGCCAGGCTCGCAGGGGATCGGGGCGGACGGGCTGGACGCAATCCGGCCCGGCTGGTCGGGCTGGGCGTCCGGGTTGAGGCATCCGGGGAACTCGCGGTAGATGCGATCCTGCTCATCGGCCAGGATGCCGCACTGGAAGTCATGGTTGCCGTAGGTGGCCGCGAAGGGCACGCCGGCGCGGACGATCGGTGCGAGGAATCCCGCGAAGCAGCGGCGGACCTTGGCGCGGGCGTCGGCCATGAGCGCGCCGGCGGGCCAATCGTCCGGTCCGGGCTGGTTCGGACCGCCGAAGCGCCTGCGCCACCACGCCTCGAGTCTGGTGACCTCGCGCACGCTGTCCCCGGGCCGCTCGCCGCGCCGGCGCAGGAACGTGTGCATCCAAGCCGGGTCGTAGCCGCGGATCTGATCGCCGGTGAACACCACCAGATCGGGATCGGCGCGGCGGATGGCCGCCTCGATCAGCACCACGGTGTCTGGATCCACATCCGGGCCATCCTGAACATCCGCCATCTGCAGCACGCGGAAGGTCCCGTCGTGCCTGAACCGCAAAGTCCTTCTCATAGTCACCACTGTACCGGTGGGGGTTGCCGGGACGCTCGGATCGGACGGGTGGATCGCCGGCCGATATCGATATGTGGCATGGGCGCGGCGTTGGCCGGCGCAAAAGGTACGATGGGGGTCTGTTACGGATATGTAACGTAATGGCGTGCGCGCCGCACCAAGCAATACCGGCGCGCCGAATTTCCAAGCAAAGGAGGAGTAATGGGTCAGGATCAATCATCCGTGTTTGATCTCGCAGCCGTGGCCGCGGCATCCAATGGAGGGAACAACGACCCGCTGCTGCCGCCGGCGCGTTTCATCGGATCCCCGCAGAAGCCCAGCGCGATGCCGTACACCAAGTACGCCGCGTACGACAAGCAGATCCCGTTCGACTACCCGGAGCGCACGTGGCCGGAGAAGAAGATCCGCCGCGCCCCGCGCTGGTGCTCGGTCGATCTGCGCGACGGCAATCAGGCTCTTGTCAACCCCATGGATTCCGAGCGCAAGCTGCGCTTCTGGAATCTGCTGGTGTCCATGGGCTTCAAGGAGATCGAAGTTGGCTTCCCGTCCGCTTCCGAAACCGATTTCGATTTCATCCGCATGCTGATCGAGCGCGAGCTCATCCCGGACGACGTGACCATCGTCGTGCTCACCCAGTGCCGCGAGCACCTGATCCGCCGCACCTACGAGGCGCTGAAGGGCGCCAAGCGCGCGATCGTGCACTTCTACAACTCCGTGTCCGTCCTGCAGCGCGAGGTGGTCTTCCGCAAGGACAAGGAGGAGATCAAGCAGCTCGCCACGGACGCCGCCGAACTGTGCAAGCGTCTGGAGGGCGAGGCCGAGGGTATCGACCTGTACTACGAGTACTCTCCGGAGTCCTTCACCGGCACCGAACCGGAGTACGCCGTGGAGGTGTGCAATGCGGTGATCGACGTGATCAAGCCCACGCCGGAGCGCCCGATGATCATCAACCTGCCGGCCACCGTGGAGATGACCACGCCGAACGTGTTCGCCGACGAGGTGGAGTACGTCTCCAAGCATCTGGACAACCGCGAGTCCGTGGTGCTGTCCCTGCATCCGCACAACGACGAGGGCATGGGCGTGGCCGCCACCGAGCTGGGCATCCTGGCCGGCGCGGACCGCATCGAGGGCTGTCTGCTCGGCAACGGCGAGCGCACCGGCAACGTGGATCTGGTCACGCTGGGCCTCAACCTGCTCACGCAGGGCGTGGATCCGCAGATCGACTACTCCAACGTGCCGGAGATCCGCAAGACCGTGGAGTACTGCAACCAGATCAAGATCTCCGAGCGCCACCCGTACGCCGGCAACTTCGTGTTCACCGCGTTCTCCGGCTCGCATCAGGACGCCATCAAGAAGGGCTTGGAGGCCCGTCAGGTGGCCGCCGACCGCGCCGGCGCCGCGTTGGAGAACTTCGTGTGGCTCGTGCCCTACCTGCCCATCGACCCGAAGGACATCGGCCGCACCTACGAGGCGATCATCCGCGTCAACTCGCAGTCCGGCAAGGGCGGCATGGCCTACCTGCTCAAGACCAACCACAATCTGGACCTGCCCAAGCGCCTGCAGGTGGAGTTCGACAAGATCGTGCAGAAGTACGCGGACGACACCAAGAAGGAAGTCAAGGACGAGGACATCTGGCGCCTGTTCAAGGACGAGTACCTGCCCGTCGAGGAGTCCGGCGCCACCGCGGCCGGTGCCGTGGTGGGCGATGTGCGCGACGAGAGCCTCCAGCAGTGGGGCCGTCTGAAGCTGCTCAAGGTGGCCGTCAGCTCCGGCGAGGACGGTTCCGACACCGTGATCAAGGTCAAGCTGCTTGATCGCGGCGTCAACCCGGGCAAGGACGAGCCGGTCACGCGCGAGCTGTCCGGCATCGGCAATGGCCCGATCGCCGCGTTCCTCAACGCCGTGTCCAACCTGGGCATCACCGCCTCCGTCATGGACTACGTGGAGCACACCATGTCCGTGGGCACGGACGCCATGGCCGCCTCCTACGTGGAGTGCCAGGTGGGCGAGGATGCCGACAGCCGCATCATTTGGGGCGTGGGCATCGATTCGTCGATCATCACCAGCTCGCTCAAGGCGATCATTTCTGCCATCAACCGGTCGGAGCGCTGATCGGCTGCGATTACGCGAATGCGCCCCGTGGAGTCGATTCGTTCGATTCCGCGGGGCGCATTGCTATGTTCGCCGGCTCGCTGTTGTGCGGTTCGCCGGTTCGCCGGTTCGCCGGATCACCGGCTGCGCTGCCTACCGGCGAGCGAACTGGGCAGATCGGGCCTCTTCATTTGCGAACTGGGCAGATCTGGTCATCTGGAAGCCGATTTGGGGCCCTAGATGACCAGATCTGCCCAGTTCGTGCGGCGATCGTCCTGATTTGCCCAGTTTGCGCGGAGGGGATCCGATCTGCCCAGTTTGCGGTATGGGAACTGGGCAGATCGGAACTGGGGGCACAGGCTGTCGGGTCAGGCTGTCGGGTCAGGCTGTCGGGTCAGTAGGCCGTATGCTGGACCAGCTACTTGCTTTGCGAGCTGTTGCCCGAGCTGGACCCGTTTTCCGAGTTCGATCCGTTGCCGTTGCCCGAGCCTGACTCGGACCCGCTGTTGTTGCCTGATTCGGAGTTTGATCCGTTGTTGCTCCCGGAGTTCGATCCGTTGCCGTTGCCCGACCCGTTTTGCGAGTTGTTGCCCGAGTTGGATCCGTTGCCGTTGCCTGATTCGGACCCGCTGTTGCTGCCGGATCCATTGCCCGATCCCGTTTCGGATCCGTTGCTGGAGCCCGATCCGCTGCCGGAGCCGGACCCCGACGTTCCCGTATGCGTGCCGGATCCGGAGCCGGACGTCGAGCCGTTGCTGGAGCCCGAGGAGCTGGTGGCCCCGGTGGTGGGCTCGGCGGTGGCGGTCGACTGGCCGTCCGCGCCGGTGGATCCGGTGCCGTCGGTCCCGGTGCTGCTGCCGGTGCTTGGCTTGGAGGAGGTGTACCGGCGGCCGGTGCCCCAAGTGCCGTCCTGCCCGCCGACCTTGCCGTTGTCCGTCGCCTCGGGGAACTCCTCGTCGGCCACGCCCTTGAGCGCCTGCGTCAGATAGGTCTTCATCAGCGTGACCGGATAGCCCATGCCGTAGGAGTAGCCCTTGATCTTGGGCATCACCTGCGCGGAGCCGTCCTGGCCGGGGTTCCACAGGGCGATCGTGGTCACCATCGACGGCGTGAAGGCGATGAAGCTCACGGCCTTGGCGTCGTTCGCGGTGCCCGACTTGCCGGCGATCGTCTTGCCGATCGAGCTCAGCGTCTTGCCGGTGCCGGATTCCACCACGCCCGTGAGCGCCTTGTCCAGCAGGGCCACGTTGTTGGCGTCGAACACCTGCTCGGTGGAGGTGGGCGCCTTGTAGTGGTTCTCGTTGTTGGCATCGAGCACCTGCGAGACGATGTGCAGGGTGCTCTTGGCGCCGCCGTTGGCGAAGGTGGAGTAGGCCTGGGTCATGTCCTTGACGGTCAGCGCGTCGTTGCCGAGCACGGTGTAGGCCGCGCCGGATCCCTCGGTGGTGATGTTGCCGGTGACGCCGGCCTTCTTGGCCGTGTCCGCGATCTGCGCCGCGCCGAAGGTGCTGCCGAGGTGCTGGGCCATGTCCATGTACACGGTGTTCACCGAGTTGGCGGTGGCGGTGTACAGGTCGATGTAGCCGTAGCTCTTGCCTTCGGAGTTGGTCATCGCCGTGCCGAGGCCGTCGAATTCGCGCGGCGAGTTGCCGTTGAACACCGTGTCGAGGCTGGTGCCCTGTTCGATCGCGGTGAGCAGTGCGAACGGCTTCATGGTGGAGCCCACCTCGTAGTACGCCTGCGTGGCGTTGTTGAGCTGATGGCTCAGGTAGTCCTCGCCGCCGTAGATGGCCAGGATCGACCCGTCCTTCGGATTGACGCTCATCGCGCCCGCCTGCACGCCGTCGGGCATGTTGTTGGCCGTGGGGCTGGCGGACTGGTAGAGCAGATCCTGCTTGTCCTTCTGGATGGTGGTGACGATCTTGTAGCCGCCCGTGTCCAGATCGTCCTCGGTGAACGTGCCGGAGGAGGTGAGCTCGTCGCGCACCATGCGCAGGATGTAGCCGTTCGTGCCGCCGTACACGTTCTGCTGCTTGTTCTCCACGGTGGTGGGCATCTTCGCGTTGGCCTTGTCGTCGGCGGTGATGTAGCCGTCCTCGGACATGATCTCGAGCACGCGGTTGAAGCGCTGTTCGGCCATGGCGGCGTTCTTGGCCGGATCCCATGCGCTGGGGGCGGGGATGATGCCGGCGAGCATCGCAGCCTCGTCCAGCGTGAGGTCCTTGGCGTCCTTGTTGAAGTAGGCCTCGGCGGCCGCCTCGATGCCGTACGCGCCACGACCAAGATATATCGTGTTCATGTAGTTGCATAGGACGGTGTCCTTGCTTTCGGACTGCGCGATCTTGGTGGCCATGATCGCCTCGCGCAGCTTGCCCAGATACGTGGTGGTTTCGCCCATGTAGTAGCGCTCGGCGTACTGCTGGGTGATCGTGGAGCCGCCCTGGCGGGTGCCCTTGGTCACGTTGTTGATGAGCGCGCGGGCGATGCCCTTGAGATCGATGCCGCGGTCCGTGTAGAACGTGCGGTTCTCGGAGGCGACGATCGCCTGGCCCACATAGGAGGGTAGCGCCTCGCAGCTGATGATCTGGCGGTTCTGCGTGGCGTAGGAGCCGACCTCGGTGGTGCCGTCGGCGAAGTACACGGTGGTCTTCTGCGCCATCGCGAACTTCTCCGGCTCCGGGATCTCCGTGGTGATGTACAGGTAGGCGAATGCGCCGATGCCGAGCGCCAGGCAGGCGCCGATGATGCCGGCGAACCACTTGAGGAACAGGTGGCGCTTGGGGCCGCCCCTGCCGCGCTTCGGCTGGCCCTTGCCATGCTGGGCGCGCTGCCGGAGGTTCTTCGGGCCCGCGTTGCGACGGCGGGCGTTGCTGGTGCGGCTTGACGCCGAACGGCCCGAGCCGGCGCCGCGCGTCGCGCTCTGGGCGAAATTGACGGTTCTGCTCACATTGGTCATGGGTACCTACCGTAATGGCGAGTGCTGAAAAGCGGCCGGCGGGCGGGGAAACGTCCATAGGTTTCGTACGTTTTGTTCGTCGGCGGCGAAGGCGGTGCGCGTGGGCTGGCGTGCATGGGCAGTGTGCAGGACCGGTCTGGTCCTAGCGGTTCGTGCTGCTCCGTGCTGCTCCGTGCGGCGCGACGATTATGCGACAACATGTCGTCCAATGTCGCAATTGCCCGCGGTTGCACCGGTTTTGCAGCCATCGCCCATCCATTGTTGAGCCGATGGCGCTAAACTGACCGATTGGAACGAAATCCGCTTACCCAAGGAGTGTCTGTATGAGCATCCGCGTTGCTATCGCCGGCGTGGGCAACTGCGCCTCGTCGCTGGTGCAGGGAATCGAGTACTACAAGGACGCCAAGGACGACGCCAAGATCCCCGGCATCATGCACGCCAACTTCGGTGGCTACCGCATTCGCGACGTCGAGTTCGTGACCGCGTTCGACGTCGATGCCGCCAAGGTGGGCACCGATCTGTCCGAGGCCATCTTCGCCTCCCAGAACAACACCTACAAGTTCTGCGACGTGCCGAACCTGGGCGTGGAGGTGCTGCGCGGCCCCACCGGCGACGGTCTGGGCAAGTACTACCGCGAGATGATCACCGAGTCCGACGCCGAGCCCGTGGATGTGGCCGCCGTGCTGAAGGAGAAGAAGGTCGATGTCCTGATCTCCTACCTGCCCGTGGGTTCCGAGCAGGCGGACAAGGCCTACGCGCAGGCCGCGATCGACGCCGGTTGCGGCTTCGTCAACTGCCTGCCCGTGTTCATCGCGTCCGACCCCGAGTGGGCGCAGAAGTTCCGCGACGCCAAGCTGCCGATCGTGGGCGACGACATCAAGAGCCAGGTGGGCGCCACGATCACCCACCGCGTCATGGCCCGCCTGTTCGAGGACCGCGGCGTGCGTCTGGACCGCACCTACCAGCTCAACGTGGGCGGTGACATGGACTTCATGAACATGCTCGAGCGCTCCCGCCTCGAATCCAAGAAGATCTCCAAGACCCGCGCGGTCACCTCCGTGGTCCCGCACGACATGGATCCGAAGAACGTGCACATCGGCCCGTCCGACTACGTGGCATGGCTCAACGACCGCAAGTTCGCGTTCGTCCGCCTGGAGGGCACCACGTTCGGCGATGTGCCGCTGAACCTCGAATACAAGCTCGAGGTGTGGGACTCCCCGAACTCCGCCGGCGTGGTGATCGACGCCCTGCGCGCCTGCAAGATCGCGATGGATCGCGGTCTGGGCGGCCCGGTGCTGTCCGCCTCCGCCTACTTCATGAAGTCCCCGGCCGTGCAGCATGAGGACAATGAGGCCAAGGCGCTCGTGGAGCAGTTCATCACCGGCGAGTCCGAGGGCACCGAGGCCCAGCTCGACGCCGATGTGGCCGCCGCCAAGGCCGCCGGCAAGGACGTCTGGCACGCCTGATCCCGGGCCGTTTGGCCGATTGAGCGCTGATCGCAAGCTCCCCTTCGGGGGAGCTTTTTTGTTGGCCGATGAGTTGGCCCCGTCGTCCTGGGCGAGCGCGACCCGCCCTCCGTCATCCTGAGCAATCGCAGTCTAATTCCGTCATCCTGAGCGAAGCCCGATAGGGCGGAGTCGAAGGATCCTTAGCTTTTTCGCATTGCGGCTTTGCGCGGAATGTCGAAGGATCCTTCGCTTTGCTCAGGATGACGGAGGCGGCCACTGCTGCCTCCAGGATGGAGGGACGATGGGCGATGCTCGACTCCGCGCGTGTCGAAATCGGGGAGGGCTATTATCGCAATTAAAGCGATATATCGCGTAAGATATCGCGGTATGCCGAAGGAAGGAATCGCCATGAAGTCCAGCAAATCCAATGAATCCGCCCGGTCGCAGAGCTCTCCGTGGTCCAATCGCAACTATCGCGTTTGGTTCGCCGCGGACACCTCGCTGCTGATCGGCGTGACGATCGGCGCGTTCGCGTTCAGTCTGCTGGGCTACACCGTGAGCCATGACGTGGCCATCGCCGGCTTCGCGGCCACCGCGTACTCGCTGGTGCGCGGCGGGGCCACGCTGATCGGCGGCATGATCATCGACCGCTTCGATCGCAGGAAGCTCATGATCGTGGGCGGCCTCGCCTCCTTCGTGGTGCTGGCCGGCATGATCGGTGCGTGGACGACCGGCCTCATGACCGTGCCCGTGCTGTTCGTCTTCGCGGCCCTGCGCGGACTCACCTCCGGTCTGTTCTCCGGCGTGACGGACACCGTGCTGCCGCAGATCGTCTCCGGCGGCCAGCTCACGCAGGCCTATGCCGCCAATGAGACGCGCGATGCCGTGGCCAATATGCTCTCCAGTCCGCTGTCCGGATGGCTGTACGCGTTCGGGCCGGACATCCCGTTCATGGTGAGTGCGGTCATGTATGCGGTGATGGTGGCCTGCGCGCCGTTCATCAAGGCCGATTTGCGCCCGGAGGCCGGGCGCGCAGATGATGACCGCACCGAGGAGGAGAAGGCCCAAGCCGCCTCCCATGCGGACAAGTCGCTGACGGCCGCGCTGCGCTGGTACATCCAATGGCCCGCTGCCACCGTGCTGATGCTGCTGGTCGTGCTGGTCAACTTTTCGCTCAATCTGGGCTCCACCGTGGCGTTGCTGCACCAGCAGGCCATCTCCACGCCGGCGTGGACCATCGGCATGATCAGCACGTTCAATGGCATGGGCATGCTGATCGGATCCCTGTTCACCGAGCCCCTGACCAAGCGGTTCCGCGGCGGGCGCGTGGTGCAGATCGGCTTGGCGCCGGCGCCGGTGGCCTTTGTGGGCATGACGCTGACGGACAACCCGTGGATCATCGCCGTATGCTGCGGCGTGGGTTCGCTGCTGCTCATCCCGTGCAATGCGGTGCTCGGCGCGTACACGGAGCTGATCATGCCGAACGACATGCGCGGTCGCATCAACGCGGTGTCCGATCTGTTCGCGATGGTCTTCGGCTCGCTCGCCGCGGCGGTGTCCGGCGTGCTGCTCAAGGGGCTGGGCTATACCCTCGCCATGGGCATCGCCACAGCACTGGTGGCGCTGACGCTGGCCATGACGATATGCTCCAAGGCCATTTCGGGCATTCCGTTCCGCGGCGAGTTCGACGCCATCCGGCCGTTCCCGCTGAGGTAGCTTTCGCCGTCATCGTCATCCTGAGCCCGGAAGTCCCGCCCTCCGTCATCCCAGAAAGTCCTTCTCGTCATCCTGAGCGAAGCGGAGGATCCTTAACTTCCCGCCCGGATTAAGGATCCTCCGACTTCGCCCTTCGGCTTGCGCTCGGGGGCAAACCTCTCTCCGGAAGGTGGACCGGCGTGTGACCGGGGGTGCGTGACCGGGTGTGTGACATGGCGTGCCCATTCCCGGTCACAGTGATTTCAAAATGGCTTTATTCCAACGATTCCGGCACCCCGTGACCGGGCGTGCCCACACCGTGTCACGCACCCGGTCACACCGCACGCCGTGTCACTCTCCCGGTCACACGCCGGGTCGCGCCCCCGGTCACGTCGGATCCCGGAACCGGCCCGATCTGCCTGGTTGGCGCCCGGTATGCGCCCGATCTGCCCAGTTCTCGCCCGATTGCGCCGCAAACTGGGCGGATCCTGCCGTCTGGAGGCCGAAAACCGGTCGCAGAATACCGGATCTGCCCAGTTTGCGAATCCAGCGTCCCGATTTGCCCAGTTTGTGGGTGGTCCACCGCAGGCGGCACTTCATCCTGAGCGTCCCTCCCGTCATCCTGAGCGGAGCGTAGCGGAGTCGAAGGATCCTTAATATTCTGCGCATAGTTACAAGCAACCTTGTGTGCGCGGCCAAAGGATCCTTCGACTCGCCCTGACGGGCTCGCTCAGGATGACGGCGAGGGGACCCTCCATAGGGCCCCTCGCCGTCACTTGGCCAGCAACGGGGCGACCTGCTCCTCGTAGGCGGTCAGGGCGGTGTCGATCACATTGTGCATGTCGTAGTACTTGTACGTGCCCAGGCGTCCGCCGAACACCACCTTCGGCTCCGCGGCGGCCTTGGCCTCGTACTGCGCGTACAGGGCCTTGTCCTCGGCGGTGTTGACCGGGTAGTACGGCTCGTCGCCGCGCTCGGCGAAGCGGGAGTACTCCTCCCACACCACGGTTTTGTTGGGGTTCTGGGAATCCCTGCGCTCGGGGTTGAAGTTCTTGAACTCGATGGCGCGGGTGTAGGGCACCTCGGCGTCGGAGAAGTTCATGACCGGGCAGCCAAAGTGGTCACCCTCGTCGTAACGGACCTCCTTGAAGTCCACCGTGCGCCATTTGAGATCGCCCAGCTCGTAGTCGAAGTAGCGGTCCACCGGGCCGGTGTAGACCACGGGGACCTTGCCCACGAGGGCTTTCTTATTCAGGGGCTGGGACTCGTCGAAGAAGTCGACGCCCAGGGTCACGTGGATGCGCGGGTCGTCGATCATGCGCTCCATCCACTTGGTGTAGCCGTCCTTGGGCAGGCCCTCCCATGTGTCCTTGAAGTAGCGGTTGTCGTAGTTGAATCGCACTGGCAGGCGCTTGATGATGCTGGCGGGCAGCTCGGCCGGATCGGTCTGCCACTGCTTGCCGGTGTAGTTCTTGATGAACGCCTCGTACAGCGGGCGGCCGATGAGCTGGATGCCCTTGTCGTTGAGGTTGGCCGGATCGGTGCCAGCGAGCTCGCCGGCCTGCTCGGCGATGAGCTTCTGGGCCTCGGCGGGCGTGTAGTGCGCGTGGAAGAACTGGTTGATGGTCCCCAGGTTGATGGGCAGGGGGTAGACCTCGCCGTCGTGGGTGGCGTAGACGCGGTGGACGTAGTTCGTGAACTCGGTGAAGCGGTTCACGTAGTCCCACACGCGCTTGTTGGAGGTGTGGAAGAGGTGGGCGCCGTACTGGTGGATCTCCGCGCCGGTCTCCTCGTCCATGTAGCTGTAGGCGTTGCCGCCGATGTGCTTGCGCACGTCGATGATCTCGACCTTGGCGCCGGTGTGCTCGACCGCCTGCTGCGCGATGGTCAGGCCGAACAGACCCGCTCCCACAATCACCAGATCCGCGTCCATGTGGTGTCCTTCCGTTTCGATCAGACAAAATGTTCGGTTCCATCGTACTCAAGGGGGCTGAGTCGGGGCGGGGGATCGGGTCTTCGGCCACGCAAGCCGGCCCGATCAGTGCCAGAGTGAGCGGATCGGATGCGGTGGGCCTGCGGTTGGGCTCGATTGGCCACGATTGGGCTTGTCTGCCATCGGATTTGCTCATTCTGTGCCGTGGCGGAGTCAGAGTGAGCGGATTGAGTGTGGTGGGGGTCTGATTTGGCCTGTCAGTCATCGGATTTGCTCATTCTGGGTCGTAGAGGTGCCAGAGTGAGCAGATTGAGTGTGGCGGGGCCGTCGAATGCCGCTGAATGCCGTCGAATGCCGTGGCGCGCATCGGATTTGTTCATTCTGTGCGGCCATGCAGTGCGGCCATGCCGTGCGACCATGCAGTGCGACCATGCAGTGCGACCATGCCGTGCGGCGGGCAAGGTGCGACCCGCCGATGGCTAGGATTGGTGTATACTAGCCAGAGCCTCCACGTGGCGTTACGTCACCCAACTCCCCCAGGGCAGGAATGCAGCAAGGGTAAGTGGCCTCTTGCGGGTACGTGGGGGTTTTCTTATGCTTGGGTTTTTATGCTTGGTTTTTGTGTGATTTCGGCATCGTCGCCCGCCGGTTGGCCACGGCACGGCTACTCTCGTACGTATGACCGACGAACAATCCACTGATTTCCAGCCAAATGGCAAGCTTTCCGACACGTCCGACGGCGGTCCGGACGGCCGTCGGCCCGTGTTCGTCCCGCTCGAGTGGCCCGCGGCGCCTGTCGCTCCGGCGCCGGCGCCCCCGCTGGCCCACGAGTCCCGGACGCCCGACGAACCCGAGGATCTGGCCTCGACCATCCGCGATATCGACCCGCTCACCTTCCGTCCGCGCGTGTCCAGTGTGGTGATGTGCGTGCTGTTCGGCGTGTCGCTCGTCGCCGCATCGGTGGGCGTGTGGTGGTTCGCGGTGCGCACGGTGGCCGGCCAGCAGCTCGACGACATGGTGCTGGGCGCGTTCCACGACACCGTGCCCGGATGGATGACGTCCCTGACCGGATTCGGCGCGGTCGTCAGTTCCTCGGCCTTCATGATCGGCATGGCCGTGGCGATGGGCCTGGGCGGTCTTGCGATCGACGCGCTACGCAAACGGTGGTGGGGGATCGGGCAGGTGGCGGCCTTCGCGGTGGTGGCGTACGCGGCGGCCCGTCTGCTCAAAGAGTTCCTGCCGCGCGAGACGCTGGTTCGCACGGTGATCACCGAATCGGGCGCCCCGCTGACGAACACCGCCCCCTCCGGCCATGCGGCCCTGACGATCGCCGCCGCGCTGGTGCTGGTGTGCGCGGTGCCGCGCGCGGCCCGTGCGGTGACGGTTCTGCTGGCCGGCTCGTGGTCGGTGCTGGTGTCCTTGCTGCTGGTGGCGAACGGCTGGCACAGGCCCAGCGACATCGTCATGGCGTATCTGCTGGTGTCCGGCCTGGCGCTGGTCGCGCTCGCTTTCACCCGCCGCGACGGCATGGACGAGCCGGGCACGCGCGTCAGCTCGGTGAGCGTGCAGATCGTGTGCAGCGTGCTCGTGACCGCCGGCGTGGTGGCCTGCCTGTACGTGGCCTACGTGGTCTGGCAGTTCGCCCCGTCGCTCGACGTGGGACCCGAGTGGATGATCGCCCCGGCCGTCGCGGCCTCGAAGGTGGCATTCGCCGGGGTGGCGGCCCTGACGTTCGGGCTGGTGCTGACGATGCGCCAGCTCACCGCGGCCCCCCTGAGCAAGGTGGGTCTGGTGGGCGCCCCGCCCGCCCCGCCCAAGGCCTGAAACCGGGCTGAAGCCGGCCTGAAACCGGGCCGGAGACTCGGCCGGAGGAGGGCCGGTGGCATTGCCGGGGCGTCGCCGTTACGGCCGCGTGTCATCGTTGCCCACACGATGTGGGTATGATGGCGTCACGAACGCGTGGTTGGAACGTGATAAAGGAGTATTAAGGAGAAGGCAATGGCTACCGGCACCAAGAGCACGAAGCTCGTCATCGTGGAGTCGCCCACCAAGGCCCGGAAGATCGGCGGATATCTGGGCAGTGGGTACACCGTGATGGCGTCGGTCGGCCACATCCGCGACCTCGCCCAGCCCAGCCAGGTGCCCGCGGCCTCCAAGGCCAAGTTCGGCAAGTTCGGCGTGGACATCGAGGACGGCTTCAAGCCCTATTACATCGTGGACGGCGACAAGAAGAAGACGGTCGCCGAGCTTAAGAGCGCGCTGAAGGACGCCGACGAGCTCTACCTCGCAACCGATGAGGATCGCGAGGGCGAGGCGATCGCGTGGCACCTGGTCCAGACCCTGAAGCCCAAGGTGCCGGTCAAGCGCATGGTGTTCCACGAGATCACCCCGGAGGCGATCAAGGCCTCGCTGACCCAGACGCGCGACGTGGACGATCATATGGTGGATGCGCAGGAGACCCGCCGCGTGCTCGATCGTTTGTACGGCTACGAGCTGTCCCCGGTGCTGTGGCGCAAGGTGGGACCGGGACTGTCCGCCGGCCGCGTCCAGTCGGTCGCCACGCGCCTGATCGTGGAGCGCGAGCGCGAGCGCATGGCCTTTGTGCGCGCGCCCTACTGGGATGTGACCGCTATGCTGGTCGCCGGAGCCTCCGGTGCCGGAACCGACGAGGCCGATGCCTTCGAGGCCCGCATGGTCTCCCTGGGCGGTGAGCGTCTGGCCGTCTCCAAGGACTTCGGACCGGATGGGCTGCCCACGCCGGACGCGCGCAAGGACCATGCGCGTCTGCTGGATGAGGCCGGCGCCCACGCCGTGGCGGATCTGCTGAAGGACGCCCCCTTCACCGTGATGTCGATGGACACCAAGCCGTACCGCCGTCGCCCGCAGCCGCCGTTCACCACGTCCACGCTGCAGCAGACCGCCGGCAACCGTCTGGGCTTCAGCTCGCGCCAGACCATGCGCGCGGCCCAGGGCCTGTACGAGAACGGCTACATCACCTACATGCGTACCGATTCGGTGACCCTCTCCCAGGAGGCCATCGCCGCCGCGCGCGCCTCCGTGACCGCGCATTTCGGCCAGACGTTCCTCTCCGAGGCGCCCAAGCAGTACGCCACCAAGACCGCCGGCGCGCAGGAGGCCCACGAGTGCATCCGCCCGGCCGGCGCCAGCTTCCGCGACCCGGACGAGATCGCCACCAAGGTGCCCGCCGACCAGCTCAAGCTGTACACGCTCATCTGGCAGCGCACGCTCGCCTCGCAGATGGCCGACGCCACCGGATCGACCGCCACCGTGCGCCTGAGCGCCCCGGCCGGCCCCGATTTCGGCGAGGCCGTGTTCCAGGCGTCCGGCACCGTGATCGAATTCCCCGGCTTCATGAAGGCCACCGGCGAGCGCGGGGCCGGCGCGGCCGGATCGGGCTCCGGGCAGGCCAAGGGCAAGGATGGCAAGGAGAAGGGCGCCGATGCGAACGCCTCCCTGCCGGTCATGGCCACCGGCGATGTGCTGCGCGCCACCGGCGTGGAGGCGGAGGGCCACGAGACCCAGCCGCCGGCCCGCTACACCGAGGCCTCGCTGGTCAAGACGCTGGAGGCCAAGGAGATCGGCCGCCCGTCCACCTACGCCTCGATCATCTCCACGATCATCGACCGTGGCTACGTGTACGAACGCGGCCGCGCGCTCATCCCCAGCTGGCTTGCCTTCGCGGTGACCAAGCTGCTGGAGACCAAGTTCCCCAAGTACGTGGATTACCAGTTCACGGCGGACATGGAGAACGGGCTGGATCAGATCGCCCACGGCAAGGAGACAGGCAAGGAGTGGCTCACCCGCTTCTACTTCGGCTCCGGCGAGGGCGCGGCGCAGAACGCCGACGAGGCGCACGCCGGCCTGCAGCAGCAGGTCGCGCAGCTGGGCGAGATCGACGCCCGTGCCATCAACACCATCGAGATCGGCGACGGGCTGCACGTGCGCGTGGGCCGCTATGGCCCGTACCTTGAGGACACGAACCAACTGGACGCCGAAGGCACCCCGAAGCGCGCGCAGCTGCCGGACACGCTGGCCCCGGACGAGCTGACCGTGGAGGTGGCCCGCGATCTGATCGAGCATCATTCCGGCGGCCCGCGCGAACTGGGCAAGGATCCGGTCACCGGTGGCACCGTGGAGGTGCGCAACGGCCGCTTCGGTCCGTATGTGGCGCTGGTTCCGCCCGAGGCCGCTGAGGATGTCGCCGGAACCGGGACCGCTGGGGCCGCCTCCTCCGCCTCAGCCGCCAAGACGACCAGGAGGAAGGCCGCCGCGCCCAAGCCCAAGATGGCGTCGCTGTTCAAGACCATGAACCCCGAATCGCTCACGCTGGAGGATGCGCTGAGGCTGCTCAGCCTGCCGCGCACGGTGGGCACGCTGGAGGAGACCAACGCGGAAACCGGCGAGATCACGACGTTCACCGTGGAGGCCAGCAACGGCCGCTATGGCCCGTACCTGACCAAGACCGGTCCCGATGGCAAGTCCGAGACCCGTTCGCTCGCCTCCGAGGACGATATCTTCACGGTGGATTTGGCCGCCGCCAAGGCGCTGTTCGACCAGCCCAAGTACGGTCGTGGCCGCGGCCGGGGCACCGCCAAGCCGCCGCTGCGCGAGCTGGGCCCGGATCCGGACACCGGCAAGAACGTGACGATCAAGGACGGTTTCTACGGCGCGTACATCACGGACGGCGAGACGAACCGCACGCTGCCCAAGCAGTACACGCCCGAGTCGATCGAACCGGCAGAGGCGTTCAGGCTGTTGGCGGAGAAGCGCGCCGCGGGCCCCACCAAGCGCCGCACGCGCAAGACGGCCGCCTCGTCCAAGTCGGCCACCAAGACGACCAAGACCGCATCGAAGACCGGTGCGGCCAGGAAGACCACCACGCGCAGGACTGCCGCCAAGAAGGACGAGTAGTCTTCGCCCGGAACCGTCACGCGGCGCGGATTGCGCGTCACGGGGAGCGGATGGCGTCACGTGGCGCGATCGCTCCCGGTGACTGGGGTGCAAAAACGGCTTGATTCCAAGGATTTTGCGGGTGCGTCACACGGTGCGCCCGCGCCCGGTGACGCACTTCGCGCCGCGTGACGCATGCTCGTAGCGAGATCGGGGAGGATTGCGGGGCCCTCCGAGAGGAACCGGACATATTGACTAGGGTGGTGACCATGGCTGGAGTTTTCATTTCGTTCGAGGGCGTGGACGGCGTGGGCAAGACCACGCAGGTCAAGCATCTGCGCGCATACGCCCGTTCGCTGGGGCATGACGTCACGGTGACCCGCGAGCCCGGCGGAACCGCGCTGGGACGTACGATCCGCCGGCTGCTGCTGCATGGCGTGGACGATCCGCTGTGCCCGAACGCGGGCGATGCCGGGGAAGGCGCCGCCGCGCAGGCCGCGGACATCGCCCCGCGCGCCGAGGCCCTGCTGTTCGCGGCCGATCGCGCGCAGCACGTGGCCGAACTGATCCGCCCGGCGCTGGACCGCGGCGAAGTGGTGATCACCGACCGCTACATCGACTCCTCCCTGGCGTATCAGGCCGGCGGGCGCGAACTGACCACGGCCGAGATCCGCACGCTGAGCATGTGGGCCACGGGCGGCCTGCTGCCGGTGCGCACGTACCTGCTGGATATGGATCCCGCGCAGTCGCATCGGAGGATCAAACGATCGGCCGATCGCATGGAGTCGGCCGGCGACGGCTTCCAGTCGCGCACGCGGCAGGCGTTTCTGGATCTGGCCGCCGCCGAGCCGGACCGGTTCCGCGTGATCGACGCGGCCCGCCCGGTCACCGCGGTGTGGGAGGAGATCCGCGCCGACGTGGCCCCTCTGCTGGAGACCGGGGAGCGATCGTGAGCGCCGCCGCAGGATCCGCGCCCACGTCTCCGACAGCGCCCATGTTTCCGGCAGGCCAGACATCACCGGCCGCGCAGGGCGTCTGGGCGGACATCGTGGGGCAGAAGCCCACGGTGGATATGCTTTCCCGCTTGGCCGCCGGCGACCCGAGGCAGCTCGCCCAGTCGTGGCTGATCTGCGGGCCTCCCGGATCGGGCCGATCGAACATGGCCCGCGCCTTCGCCGCCGCGCTCGAATGCCCGGATCATGGCTGCGGGCGGTGCGATGCTTGCCGTCATATCCTGGCCGGCACGCATCCGGACGTGACGGTTCTGGCCACCGACCGCGTGACGATCGGCATCGATCAGGTGCGCGATCTCATCGCCACCTCCGAGCAGACCCCGTCCACCGCCCCGTGGCGCGTGATCATCGTGGAGGATGTGGACCGCATGCTCGAGCGCACCACCAACGTGCTGCTCAAGGAGATCGAGGAGCCCAGCGAGCATACGATCTGGATGCTGTGCGCACCGAGCGCGCAGGACGTGCTGCCCACCATCCGGTCGCGTTGCCGGATCGTGAATCTGGCCGTGCCGTCGAACGCCGCGGTGGCGGATTTCCTCACGCGATCGGCCGGCGTGGAGCCGAAGATCGCCCAGCGCGCGGCGCGGCTCGCGGAGGGGCACATCGGCGTGGCGAAGCTGTACGCCACGCAGGATCAGGTCATGGCCGACCGCGACGAGCTGATCGTGGGCGTGCTGAACCTCGCCAAGGCATCCGACGCCGTGCTGCTGGCGGGCCGCCTCATCGACGACGCCAACGCGCAGGCGCAGCGCGACGTGGAGGCGCGCGTCGCCGCGGAGGAGTCCGATTTCCGCCGCATCAACGGTCTTGCGGAGAAGGACCGCATCCCGCCGGCCCTGCGCGGCGCGTTCAATGCGATCGGCAAGAAGGACGAAGTCCGCAGGCGCGCCACCCGCCGCAGCCGCGATGTGCTGGACCGCGCCCTCAATTCCGTGGCCAGCGTCTACCGCGATGTGGCCGTGCTGCAGAATAACGCCGAGGACGCCGTGGGCCTCATCAATCTGGAGAACCGCGCGGCGATCACCGAGCTGTCGGTGAGGCTGGACCGCGCCGGTGCCGTGCGTCGGCTCGAGGAGATCGGCACCGCCCGTCGCCGTTTGTTCGGCAACGGCAATCCCACGCTGGTGTTCGAGGCCCTGTTCTGCGCGCTGATCCCGTGACTTTCCCTGATCCCCGGCTGGCTTCCGGCTGATCCTTGGTCGGTTCCCGGCCGCGCGCCGGACGGTTTTGCCGCGGTCCGCCGGGTGGCGGTCCAAATGAGGAAGTGAAATCAGTCCAAATGGGGAACCAAAAACGGTCCAAATTGGGAAGTGAAAACGGTCCAAATGAGGAAGTAGAATCGGTCCAAATGAGGAAGTGAAAACGGTCCAAATGAGGAAACGGGGGGTGCTGTGGCTGTTGGACAAGGTGGGCGGTATCTGCCGCGCGTATACGACGGCTTGTTGCGCAAGCGGCTTGCGGCCAAGGGCGCGGTTCTGGTTGAGGGGCCGAAATGGTGCGGCAAGACCACGACGTGTGAGCAGGTGGCCGCGAGCGTGCTGTATATGGCTGACCCGGCGGCGCGGGCCCAGAATCTGCTGTTTGCCGAGACCCAGCCGGCGTTCCTTCTGGATGGACCCACGCCGCGTCTGATCGATGAATGGCAGCTCGCCCCGCAGCTGTGGGATGCGGTCCGGTTCGAGGTGGACAGGCGTGGCGTGTTCGGCCAGTTCCTGCTGACCGGTTCGAGCGTGCCTCCGAATCTGAATCGACTGTCCCACACCGGTACCGGACGGATCGCCAGAATGCGGATGCGCCCGATGAGCCTGTTCGAATCGGGCGATTCCACGGGGGCCATATCATTGGACGCCCTGTTCGGCGGGGAGACGCCGAGCCCAGCCCATGCGGACATGACGATCGATCGACTGGCGTTCCTGCTGTGCAGGGGAGGTTGGCCGGGGGCCGTTGAAGTGAAACGTGAGGAGATCGCTCTGCGTCAGGCGATCGATTACGTGGATGCCGTGGTCGAATCCGACATCTCGCGCGTGGACGATGTGGAGCGCGACCCCCATCTGGCCCGGCGTCTGCTGCGTTCCTACGCGCGTATGGAATCCTCGCAGACGTCGGTGGCCCAGATCACGGCCGACGTATCCGCGAATGACGAATCCGGTCCAAGTGCCAAGACCGTGCAGATGTATCTGCGGGCGCTGGAGAAGATCTTCGTCATTGAGGATCTGCCGGCGTGGAATCCGAATCTGCGGTCGAAGACGGCCATTCGCACGGCTGAGACCCGGCATTTCGTGGATCCTTCGATCGCGGCGGCCGCGCTTGGCGTGAATCCGAAGGGTGCGCTGCGCGATCTGGAGACCTTCGGCCTGCTGTTCGAGGGCATGTGCGTGCGCGATCTACGCGTGTATGCGGATGCGCTGGACGGCGAAGTGTTCCACTACCGGGACAAGACCGGTCTGGAGTGCGACGCCGTGATCCATCTGCGCGATGGCAGATACGGGCTGGTCGAAGTCAAGCTTGGAGGCGATCGGCTTATTGACGAGGGTGCCGCGAATCTGCGCAAACTGGCCGATCGCATTGATGCCGAACGGATGGGTGGCCCGAGTTTTCTCATGGTGCTCACCGGAGTCGGATCGTATAGCTATGTCCGGCCGGATGGCGTGGTCGTCGCCGCGCTGTCCACGCTGCGGCCGTGAAACAGCCGCACGCGGGGCGATGGGATGGGAACGGAGTTATTCCGCTGCGGTGAGTGCGGCGATCAGGGCGTCGGCGACGTGTTCGGCGTCGTTTCCCTTCACGGTGAGCCTCACCTCATCGCCCTGCCGGATGTCCAGCGCCATGACGGACAGGATCGAATCGGCGGGCGCCGGATCGCCGTCGCCCTTGGCGATGGTGACGGTGCAGCCGGAGTCCAGCGCGGCCTGTGCGAGCCGGGCCGCCGGACGGGCGTGGATGCCGGAGGGGTCGGTGATGGCGATGGTGCGGGTGGCCATGTGGAATAAGTCCTTTGCGTCTGCGATGCATGCGTCGTGCGACCGTTGCGCCGGTCGTTCGCCCAGCAGTATAGCGTGGTGGGTGACAAGGCGGTCGGTCGTCTGATCGGTTGCGCTGGCAAGCGTCCATGAAAGGAGCGGCGTGATGGACATCAGGGGTGTTGGCATCGGCCGCGGCATCGCGATCGGTCCGGTCCTGCGCATGGCGGCTCCGCTGGAGGAGCCCGCCGATGCGCCGCGTCCCGCAGGCGTGTCCGCGAAGTTCGAGATCGACCGCGTCGCCAAGTCGATGGCCGCCGTGAACGCCGACCTCAACCGCAGGGCCGCGGAGGCCGCCAGACTGGCCCGCTCCGGCGACGAGGGCGCCAAGCAGGCCGCCCCGATTCTGCAGGCCATCTCCATGTTCGCCTCCGACCCGTCGCTGGCGGCGAGCATCGGCGCTTTGATCGACTCCGGCAAGACCGCCGAGCGCGCGGTGCTGGAGGGTTTCGGCGCCGTGGAGAACACCTTCCGCGCCATCGGCGGCTATCAGGCCGAGCGCGCGGCCGACCTGCACGACGTGGGCCAGCGCGTCATCGCTGACCTGCGCGGCGTGCCCGCCCCGGGCGTGCCGGCCAGCGAGACCCCGTTCGTCCTTGTGGCCGAGGATCTGTCCCCTGCGGACATCGCCGCGCTGGACATGCGCAAGATCCTCGCCATCGTCACCTCGCAGGGCGGCCCCACCTCGCACACCGCCATTCTGGCCCGCGCGCGCGGCATCGTCGCGGTGGTTTGCGCGCCCGAGGCCGCGGGCCTGACCGACGGCGAGAACGTGATCGTCAACGCGGCCACCGGCGTCGTCACCTCCGAACCGAGCGTCGAGGACATCGCCGCGGCGCAGACCGCCCGCGCCCGCGCCGCCAAGGCCAGGGAGCTGCGCGGCAAGCCGGGCGCGCTCAAGGACGGCACCCGCATCCCGCTGCTGGCCAATGTGGGCAAGCCGGAGGACGCCGTACTGGCGCTCGAGCATGGCGCGGAGGGCGTGGGCCTGTTCCGCTCCGAATTCCTGTTCATCGGCAACGCCGAGCCGCCGAGCGTGGAGGAGCAGACCAAGGCGTACGCCGATCTGCTGTCCCGTTTCCCGGGCAGGAAGGTCGTGATCCGCATGCTGGACGCCGGCGCGGACAAGCCCCTGCCGTTCCTCACCCCGGAGGACGAGCCGAACCCGGCTCTGGGCCTGCGCGGCCTGCGCACACTGAGGGCCCATAGGAACGTTCTCGAGGACCAGCTGCGCGCACTCGCCGCCGCCGACGCCCAGACGCACGCCGACCTGTGGGTCATGGCCCCGATGGTCGCCGACGAGCGCGAGGCGGAGTACTTTGTCCGCCTCGGCAAGAGCTTCGGTCTGAAGAAGGTGGGCGTGATGGCCGAGGTGCCGTCCATCGCCCTCATGGCGGACAAGGTGGCGCAGGTGGCCGACTTCGTGTCCATCGGCACCAACGACCTGACCCAGTACATGCTGGCCGCCGACCGCACGCTCGGCTCGGTCGCGGGCTACCAGACCGCATGGCATCCGGCCGTGCTGCGAGCCATCAAGATGATCGCCGACGCCGGCAGGGACAACAACATGCCGGTGGGCGTGTGCGGTGAGGCCGCGGCCGATCCGGATCTGGCCGTCGTGCTGGTGGGCCTTGGCGCCGACTCGCTGTCCATGACCCCGGCGGCTCTGGACGATGTGCGCGTCGAGCTGGCCAACTGGACGCTGACCGAAGCCCGCGCGAAGGCCGAGAAGGCCCTCAACGGGGACTTCTACTACCCGGCTCCCTTTCCGTCATCCTGAGCGAAGCGGAGCTGAGTCGAAGGATCCTTCGTCACTTCACCCAAGTCAACCCGTGCAGAAGGTTAAGGATCCTTCGGCTACGCCCTAGCGTCCGGCTGCGCCGGACCGTCGCCGCCTTGGCGGCGGCTCCCTTCGCCTACGGACAGCCCACCGGGCTGTCCGCTTCACGGCTCAGTGCTCAGGATGACGTTGATATTGGTTAGACGGGAAAAGACCCATACCGTCATCCTGAGCGAAGTCGAAGGATCCTTCGTCATTTCGCACAAGGTCATTGGTGTGGGAGTGTTAAGGATCCTTCGGCTACGCTACGCTTCGCTCAGGATGACAAGAGGGTGCAAACCCCCGGACCCGGGCCACTCCTATACTGGACTCATGAGGATTTCAGCTGATTTCACCGTCGTTCCCGACGACTTCGCCAAGGCGGCGGCCCCCGAATACCGCGTCGACGGCATCCCGGTCGTGTCCTTCCCCTTCTACATCGACGAGATCAAGCCCGGCGCGCGCTATCTGCACTGGGAGTTCGTGGACCCCGATTCCATCCCGGTGTGCGGCTTCGAGTGGATCCACTGGTCGGTGGCGAACCTGCCGATCGACGCGCTCATGTACGACTTCAACGACTCGCACGCCCTCGCCATCCCGCCGGACTTTTCCCGCCAGCTGCCCGCGATGATCCCCGAGGCCGTGCAGGGCCGCAACTCCTCGGCGTCGAAGTTCCTGGGCCGTGCCTCCGATCCGGCCGTGACCATGCGGTACAACGGACCGCAGCCGCCGGACAAGGACCACGAGTACTACCTGCAGGTGTGGGCCACCGAAAAGCCGCTGCCGGGCCTCAACCAGGGCTTCTGGCTCAACGAGCTGCTCCATGCGCTGCGCGGCTGCGGCGAGGCGCCGGATTCGGACGGCATCTTCCTGACCGGCAGGGCGTAGGGGCTTCGGGGCCGGCCATCCGGGCCCGGCCCATCGCATACCCGCCATCCGCCCGGCGTACAACAGACTTCACTCATAACGGAACAGAAAGGAAGCATACAAACCATGGCCTGCACCACCATTCTGGTCGGCAAGGACGCGAGCTACGACGGCTCCACGATCATCGCCCGCAACGAGGACTCCCCGAACGGCGAGTTCAACCCCAAGCGCTTCATCGTCGTCAAGCCGGACGAGCAGCCGCGCCACTACCGCTCCGTCCTCTCCCACGTGGAGCTGGACCTGCCGGACGATCCGCTGCAGTACACCGCCGTGCCGAACGCGGACACCAAGATGGGCATCTGGGGCGAAGCCGGCGTGAACGAGGCCAACGTGGCCATGAGCGCCACCGAAACCCTCACCACCAACGAGCGCGTGCTCGGCGCCGATCCGTTCGTGGAGCGCGTGCCCGCCAAGGGCCGCGAGGGCGAGGACGGCTACGAGCCTGAGATCCCCGGCGGCATCGGCGAGGAGGACTTCCTGACCATCGTGCTGCCGTACGTGAAGACCGCGCGCGAGGGCGTGGCCCGTCTGGGCGCCCTGCTCGAGGAATACGGCACCTACGAGATGAACGGCGTCGCCTTCTCCGATTCCGAGGAGATCTGGTGGCTCGAGACCGTGGGCGGCCACCACTGGATCGCCAAGCGCGTGCCGGACGAGGCCTACGTGACCATGCCGAACCAGCTGGGCATCGACGAGTTCGATCTTGAGGACGCCCTGGGCGATCAGGAGGACCACATGTGCTCCGCCGACCTCGCCGAGTTCATCGAGGCCAACCATCTCGATCTGGCCGTCGAATCGACCACGCCGTTCAACCCGCGCGACGCCTTCGGCTCCCACTCCGATTCCGACCACGTGTACAACACGCCGCGCGCGTGGGTCATGCAGCGCTTCCTCAACCCGTACGACGAGGTCTGGGACGGCGACGACGCGGATCATCGCCCCATGAGCGACGACATTCCGTGGGCCCGCCAGCCCGAGCGCAAGGTGACGATCGAGGACGTCAAGTACGTGCTGAGCTCCCACTACCAGGGCACCCCGTACGACCCGTACGGCCAGCTGGGCGACGAGCGCACCCGCCACATGTTCCGCCCGATCGGCATCAACCGCCAGAGCCAGCTGTCCGTGATGCAGATCCGCCCCTACCGCCCGCAGGCCAGTCGAGCCATCCAGTGGCTCGCGTACGGATCCAACCCGTTCAACACGCTCGTGCCGTTCTTCCCGAACGTGGACTCCACCCCGAAGTACCTCGAGGACACCACCACGCGCGTCACCACCGAGAACTTCTACTGGGCCAACCGCGTGATCGCCGCCCTGTGCGACGGTGCGTTCCGTTCCACCGGCAACGCCGTGGAGCGATATCAGGAGAAGACCGGTGCGATGGGCCACCGCCTCGTGGCCGCCACCGACGAGCAGGTGGCGCGTCTGGATGCCGTGGCACCCGAATTCGACGCGGACAACGCGGACGGCGACGTGGATCCGATGGATCCGGACGAGATCGTGGCCGCCACGCGCAACGCGGAGGTGCGCGAGATCCTCGCCGCCGCCAACCAGACCATGGCCGACCAGCTCAAGGAGGAGACCGAAAAGCTCCTCGACTCCGTGCTCTACACGCGCAGCATGGAGATGAAGAACGGCTTCCACATGTCCGACTTCTGATCGGCCCATCAGCGTACGACATCGAACGAAAGGAACACCAAGCCATATGACCACCATTCAGGACTTCACCACCCAGTACGGCCTCGTCGGCAAGATCGACGCGTTCGGCTACCTCGACTGGCTCAAGGCCAACCCCGAGGCGCCGCGCAAGCACGGCAGGGTCGTGCTCGTCACCGCCGACACACCGCTCAAGGCGAGCCGCGGCGAGGGCAAGACCACCACCACGATCGCCCTGATCGACGCGCTCAACAAGCGCGGCATCGACGCGGCCGCCGTGCTGCGCCAGCCGAGCATGGGCATCACCGCGGCCGGCTCCAAGGGCGGCGCGTCCGGCGGCGGCAAGGCGTCGCTCACCCACCCCGAGGTCATCGACTGGGGCCTGACCGGCGAGATGGCCGCCATCGCCGCCGCGCAGAACCTGCTCGTCTCCTTCGCGGAGAAGGCCGTGGACGACGGCAAGCTGGACACCATCCTCGTGCCGCGCGTCTCCGAGGTCCCCTCCCGCTCCCTGCGCTCCATCGCCGTGGACTACGGCAAGGGCAACGTGGCGGAGAAGGTCGTGCTCACGCCGACTTCCGAGCTCATGCAGATCGTGTGCCTGTCGCGCTCGATGGACGAGATCGGTCGCCGCGTGGCCGCCATGACCGCCGGCACGCTCGAGGGCAAGCCGGTCACGTTCGGCGAGTTCGTGGACCTGTGGCGCATCACCAACATCCTCGGCGACGCGGTCAAGCCGGCCGTGACCGAGACCGTCAACGGCTCGCCCGTGTACGTGCACGGCGGCCCGTTCGCCAACGTGTCGATCGGCATCCCGACGCTCGTCTCGGTGGAAATGGCATGCGCGCTGCACGATGTGGTGATCGTCGAGGCCGGCTACGGCGCGGACGCGGGCGCTCAGAAGTGGCTCGACATCGCCGCGCGCGAGTACGGCGCCCAGTGGCCCGCCGCCGCGGTCGTGGTGACCCGCGCGTCCACCTGGCGCGACGATCTGGCACTGGCGTGGCGCTACCCGTTCCACGTGCAGCGTCTGGAGAACTTCGATATCCCCACCTTCCCGCTGGTCAACCTGTGGGAGGGCGAGGACGATCAGGTGGAGTCCCTGCGCGCCACCGCCAAGGAGCTGGAATTCCGCGATCCGATCATCGGCAATCTGTACCGCGACGGCGGCGAGGCGCTGGCCCCGCAGCTCGACGGCTTCGTGGAGGCGATCACCGGCGCGCCCGCCGCGCCGCAGTTCCACAGCCGCAAGGGCATGAACCTGCTGGAGAAGGTGCGTTGGATCGCGGACAACGCGTACGGCGTGCCCTCCGATCGCGTGGTGCTCAAGAACGGCTTCGCGGAGTCCCTGGCGGAAGCCACCAAGCTGTGCGCGGACGAGGGCATCTCCCTCGATGACCTGGCTGTGGTGGCCGTGAAGTCGCCGGCCACCATGACCGATGACGACCGCGCGCCGGAGAACGAGCGCACGGTGACGCTGAAGAAGGTCGAGGTGCGCACGGGCGCCGGTCTGGTGCACGTGAACCTCACTTCCTCGCTCACCACGCCGATGCCGAAGATTGTGTGAGCGCGTGTGGGCGCGCTGACGCAGATTGCATCTGATCGCGCTCGCCGATGACTGATCGCAGCCCCCGAACCATCCGATTCGGGGGCTGCGATCGTTGAAAACCGTTGAAAAACATCGGTGTGTCGCGGAATTTGCGTTTTTGGCAATCCTGAGTATATTTATCTCTTGGCTCAAGTACTGACCAACGCCCCTGTAGCTCAGTTGGTTAGAGCAGCTGACTCTTAATCAGCGTGTCCAGGGTTCGAATCCCTGCGGGGGCACAGACAAGGCACCGACTCCGGTCGGTGCCTTTTTGTTTTCGGAACATAGGAACTTTCCCCGGCAGGACTGCGGGCGGTTCTTGATGGTTCTTGCGAGATCATGGGGAAAAATTGCGACACGCCGGGTGTGTCGCATTCAATATGGTGTATATTAGTCACCTGTTGCCAGCCAACGCCCCTGTAGCTCAGTTGGTTAGAGCAGCTGACTCTTAATCAGCGTGTCCAGGGTTCGAATCCCTGCGGGGGCACAGACAAGGCACCGACTCCGGTCGGTGCCTTTTTGTTTTTCGTGCATATGCATATGGTTCAGCCCTCGGCGTATCATAATCATGTCTATGCCGTGCAAGCCCGTCAAGGGCCATGCGCGGATTATGCCATTTCGCAAACAAGCAACGCATCGCAATGAACGCGGCCGATCTCTGCCGTGGGCGTGCGCATGCGTGACGACAGAGAGAAGAAGCAGTGGAGTACACCCTCACCACCAAACTGCTGGCCGAATTCCTCGGCACGGCAATCCTCATGATCTTCGGCAACGGCTCGGTGGCCAACGTCGAGCTCAAGAACACCAAGGGCCACCATGCCGGCTGGCTCAACATCGCGATGGGCTACGGCTTCGGCGTGATGTTCCCGGTCCTCATGTTCGGCGCGGTCTCCGGTGCGCACATCAATCCGGCCATGACCCTCGCGCAGGCCGTCAACGGCATGTTCCCGTGGTCCGACGTGCTGCCCTACATCATCGCGCAGCTGCTGGGCGCCTTCGCGGGCCAGTTCATCGTGTTCGTCACGTACTACCCGCACTACAAGGAGACCGAGGAGGCCGAGGCCATCTTCGCGTCCTTCTGCACCACCGATGCGCATAACGACAAGGTCAACTACTTCCTCAACGAGTTCTTCGGCACGCTGGTGCTTGTGGTGGGCGCGCTGTGCTGCCTCGTGCTGCCGTGGGGCAAGGCCGATCCGGCCGCGGCCTCCATTGTGGTCGGCTTCATCGTGTGGGGTTTGGTGACCTCCATGGGCGGCCCCACCGGCCCCGGCCTGAACCCGGCCCGCGATCTGATGCCGCGACTGTTGCACCAGCTGCTGCCCATCCCGCACAAGGGCTCTTCCCGTTGGGGCGAGGCATGGATCCCGGTGGTCGCCCCCATCTGCGGCGCCATTGTGGGTGCATGGATGTTCCAGCTGTTCGTGTGATGCGCCGATGAGCGCTCAGTGCCGGCCGCAACGCGGCCGGCACTGCTATTTTGGGCAGTTTCAGGGGCGAAACTGCCTGTTGGTGCGACATCATTGGAGATTGACGGGTGTCGGCGCTTCATGTAGTTTCGCTTTTCCGATCAGTGCGGTCGATTTTCTGGGGTGGGTGAGATAGACCTGTTGGAATTTCGGCGTTATTCCAATGGCTCTATATGCAGGGGTACCGGAATCCGACCGCACTCATCGGAAAAGCAGATCGGGAATTTGGGAATTGTTGGGCCCCTGCGCGGTTTTGCGCGTTGTTTGTGCTTTAAATACGTAGTTTTATGGGTTGGGAGGGTTGAGGGGGCGCTTGAGGGGGCGTTCCATTATCGGATCAGTCGACGGAATCGGCCGGAAGTTGGTCAGAGCTGCAGTGCCGCATTGCGTCGGTTGTGATGCTTTCTGGCATCGGCGGCATCTCGAAGAGTCATGATGGGCGTCGGTTCCAGCTCAACGTCCAGTCGCTGGCTAAGAATCGCCGCTAAGTTGTTGATGAATGACTCTGTACACTTCTTGTCCACGAAAATCCTGTTGTCCGGCTCCAGCCAAAGCCAGCCATGGGAGCGCAGGTAATCCCTTCGTCCTCGGTCCAGTCGGATCTGATATTCGTCGGTGTCGTGCTGGAATCCCTGGTATTCCACTGCAATGAGGAGATCCGGGTATGACATGTCCGGGTGCAGGATGCCGTGGTCCGTTTGGATGGCGACGTTGACGCATGGGCAAGGCAATCCGTGTCTCACAATCAGAAGACGGGTTTGCGTTTCTCGCGATGAGTCCGTGTCCTCTCGCATCAGTCTGATGGCAAGCTTGCATTTGTCTTTCGAGCGGAATTTACCGGCATTGGCAAGGTAATCCTCAAAGTCCGCGGTGGAGACCAGTCGCAGTCGCTTGTCTCGCCGCATCAGCGAATCGCCGAGAACAACCAGTTCCTCAAGAGTCAGTTCGGTTGCGAGTTGGGCCCATGCAGTTATTGGCCCAACGCATTCCAGCCCGTTGTAAGGAACCTGTATATTCATCGTCTGGGCCCATGCATGGGGGATGAGAGCATCAAGGGATGGCCTGGAACCACGGGTGGCGCAGCACACGTGCAGCTCCTCGCGGGCGTCGCGCTCGATGCGGGCGGGCAGTTCGGCGCCGAGCAGCAGCAGGGCGGTGGAATGGCTGAAGACCAGACGCTGCGAGGTGTGGTCCACGGCGGCGAGGCAGCGCGCGATGGTCTCCTCGCGATGCCTGGTCAGGGTGGTGAGGAGAATGTCCGGGCTGGAAGTGATGTCCATATCGCCCACGGTATGCGGTTGCGGCCGGGGCCGCCACGACCTGCGACGGGCCGGTGGATAAGTGGGCAACTCGTGCCGCTGTGGATAAGTTCCCGTAGGTTTCCCTGTTTTCCGCGGCCGTTCGCGGACTTACGGGCGTGGCGCCGGCGGTGGGGCAGTGGCAGTAGGGTGGCCGTGTGAACACTCAGGAAATGACGTCCCCGCAACCCGCCTCACAGCTCGCGAAAACTTCGCAATCCGCCCGGCCCGTGGTGGGTCGGTTCGCGCCCACGCCGTCGGGCCGCATGCATCTGGGCAATGCGTACGCGATGCTCGCCGCATGGCTGTCCGCGCGGTCGGCCGGTGTGCGGTCCGGCGCCGGTTCGCGCATGATCCTGCGCATCGAGGACATTGACGCCCCGCGCGTGGTGAAGGATGCCGACCGCTGGATCATGGACGATCTGAACTGGCTCGGCCTCGATTGGGACGGCGAACCGGTCTACCAGTCGGCGCGGCTCGACCGGTATGCCGAGGCGCTTGACGCATTGCGCGAATGCCGGCCCGGACTCATCTACCCGTGCTTCTGCTCGCGCGCGGACATCCGTGCCGCCTCCGCGCCGAACGAGGGCGACGGCTATGTGGTCTATCCCGGTACGTGCCGCCGGCTCTTGGAAGCCGATCCGCAGGAGGTCTCCCGGCGACTTGTGGCGGGGGACAGGCATTCCTGGCGCATCGCCGTGCCGGAGGCGCCGGGATCGCCGGAGGCTCCGGATGAGCCGGACGTGTCGGATGAGCCTGTCGCGGACGATCGCATCGTCTTTGAGGACCGCGTATTCGGCCCGCAGAACTACAGTCTTTCCCGCGATGTGGGCGACACGGTGGTCCGCCGGTCGGACGGCCTGTTCGCCTACCAACTTGCGGTGACCGTGGACGATCTGGACATGGGCGTCACGGACATCGTGCGCGGGCGCGATCTGCTGCGCTCCACCGCTCTGCAGCTGTACATTCGCGATTGGCTGACGGATGGGGTGACCCCCGAAGGCCAGGTCGCTGTCCGGACGCGTCCCGTTTTCGCCCATCTGCCGCTCATCGACAACGCGCAAGGCCGCCGCATGGCCAAGCGCGAGCATTCGCTGGATTTGGGATTCCTGCGCGCGCAGGGGGTGAAACCGGAGCAGGTGATCGGCTACTGCGCGTGGATGCTGGGCATCGCCGGCGGCGACGGCATCGGCGGCCCCGGTGCGCCTGCCGGTCCGGCCAATCCCGCGCGCCCGGAACCCATGACCGCTAGGGAGGCCCTCGCCGCGTTCGATTGGTCGAAGGTGCGCCGGGACCTGCGCGACCGCATGGTGCCCGACCATCCGTTCGGTCCGGAGCCGATGCGGGAGCCGGTGGTCGAGCCGGCTTCGGAATCGGCGCCGCGCCCCGCCTGAGACCACGCTCCCGACTACACTCGTACGCGGAAATACGCGGAAAACGGGCGGACGCCCATACGACGACGGATGCTATTGCGACGGGTGCCATCGCGACGGGCGGACGGCATCGCATACATCGCACACATTGAGGGGAGCGGCATGACAGCCTATATGGATCATAAGGATCTGGCCAACGAGACCATCGACGGCACTCGCGCGCGGCAGATCGCGGACGGCGTGCACCGGGTGCTCGACGGCATCGCGCGGGCCGAGGATTCCGCCGGTCGCAAGCCCGGCGAGGTGCGCCTGCTCGCCGCCACCAAGACCCGCGATGTGGGGGAGATCATGGCCGCGATCGACGCCGGCGTGCGCATGATCGGCGAGAACCGTCCGCAGGAGGTGGAGGTCAAGTCCGCCGGATTGGCACGTCTGTGCGCCGAGCGCGGATTCGCGCTGGGCGCCACCGGTTCCGTCGCCGGGGCATCCGTCGCGGAAGCCGCTCCGGTCACCGGGCAAGCCGCTCCGGCCACCGGTTCGGCTGGGCTGGCTGGGGCCGCCGAAGCCGCCCTGTCCCCCCTGCCTTTCCATCTGATCGGCCAGCTGCAGTCCAACAAGATCAACAAGGTCCTGCCCTCGGTGACCACGATCGAATCCGTCGACTCCCTGGCCCTCGCCGAAAAGATCGCGCGCAGGGCAGTGGCTCGCGGCATCACGGTGGGCGTGCTGCTTGAGGTCAACGAGTCCGGCGAGGAATCGAAATCCGGTTGCGATCCGGAGGCGGCCCTGGACATCGCCGCGTCCGTCGCCGCGCTGGAAGGTTTGGAATTGCAGGGGTTGATGACGATCGGCGCCCATGTGGACGACGAGGCGACGATCCGCCGCGGCTTCGCCCACCTGCGCGCCACCCGCGACGCGGTCCTCGCATCCGGCGCGCCCGGCACGGCTTCCTGCCGCGAACTGTCGATGGGCATGACCAACGACATGGCCCTGGCGATCGCCGAGGGCTCCACGATCGTGCGCGTCGGCACCGCGATCTTCGGCCCCCGCGCGTTCATCTGACGGCTCCGCGACGGTGGCCCGTGTGCACCGGAGGGTAGACTGGCCGCATGAGAATCGCACGTTTTTCGCTCAATGAATCGCCCCGCTACGCCTTCGTGCAGGAGGACCAGTCGGACGGCAAGGATTACTTGGTGGAGCTCGACGGCTATCCGCTGGGCCCCGGCACCGTCAAGCCCACGGGCAAGCGCTACGCGCTGGACGCCGATGGCGTCCGCCTGCTGGCCCCGGTGATCCCCTCGAAGGTGTTCGGCCTGGCCAAGAACTACGAGGCCCACGCGCAGTTCATGCACGAGGCCGGTCATTCCGAGGTGGCCCACGCGCCTGAGGACATGTGGATCTTCACCAAGCCGAGCACGTCGGTGATCGGCCCGGACGATCCGATCGTGATCCCGCAGTACTCCCACGACATGAACTTCGAGCCGGAGGTGGCCGTGGTGATGGGCCGCATCGCCAAGAACGTCACGGAGAATGAGGCGATGGACTACGTGCTGGGCTTCACGTGCGTGAACGACGTGACCCTGCGCGACCTGCAGGGCGGCGACCCGATGTGGACGCGCGCCAAGGGCTTCGACACCTCCTGCCCGCTGGGCCCGTGGATCCAGACCGATCTGAACTGGGCTGACGCGAAGATCTCGTTCACGCTCAACGGCGAGGACGTTCCGGAGGCGTCGGGCACCACCGCGGGCCTGATCCATTCGATCCCGCAGCAGATCGCCGCCATCTCGAGCTTCTCCACGCTGCTGCCGGGCGACGTGATCCTCACGGGCACGCCGAACGCGTCTGGTCATCTGGACCCGGGCGACGAGGCCGTGGTGCACGTCGAGGGCATCGGCAGCCTGCGCAACATCGTGGTGCGCGGCTGAGTTTCTGCCGCATCCTGAGCGGGCGGATGCGCTTCCTCCGTCATCCTGAGCGGAGCGTAGTTCCTTCCCATCACCTGAGTGGCACGGGGCCCCTTCCCGTCACCTGAGTGGCCCGTAGCCCCTTCCCGTCATCCTGAGCGGAGCGTAGCGGAGTCGAAGGATCCTTGCCTTATGCACAAAATTAAGGATCCTTCGCTGCGCCCTGTCGGGCTTCGCTCAGGATGACGAAAAAGGGGCAATCGGCCAGCGCTGCACCCTGATTGGCCGACAACCCTCCAAGGCTCCTACAAACTCACCACGGCGTGGATGATCGTCATCGCGATCAGTCCCAACACGCCGGTCACCGTCAGGCTGAATCCGGCGAGCTTCGGGTTGCCGGTGAGCGAATCGGTGAACTTCGTGGAGAAGATCGTCACCGGGCTGGCCGCGCACAGCAGCATGATCCCGCGGATTTCGCGATCGAACGGCAGCAGCGTCCAACCGGCCGCGCCGATCAGCACCGCGAACAGCGCGCGCCACGCCACCACCTTGAGCAGCTCCATACGATCCTTGCGCTCCTGCGGGATCTCCATCATCAGGCCGATCATCGCCATCGTCATGAACGCGTTGGCGTTGGCGAACGGCGTGACCAGCGAGACGATCCAATGCGGGATCGTCACATGCGTGAACATGAGCAGCAGCATGAGCATGTACGTGTCGAACGAGGTGGAACTCAGGAAGTCGCGCGCGATGTTGCGCAGCCGCATGCCCAGCGGCAGGGACTGGGCCGCGTCGCCCATGTGCAGCAGGCCCTTGGTGAGGGTCAGGGCCAGCGCGGTGGCCACCATCGCGTTGCCGATGTCCATCATCACCACGGGCAGGCCGGCCGAGGGCCCGATGATCGTCTGCACCACGGGCAGGCAGAACGCGCCCAGGTTGAGTCCCGAGGCGTTGAGCATCTGGTAGGCGCGGTAGCGGGTCTCGTCGCGGCGAGAACCGAAGTAGACCACGATCATGGGCGCGAGCGCGCAGACGAAGCCGAACAGCACGATCCACAGCATGGACATGTCGTGCTCGTTGGTGGCGAAGCTCATCACAATCGCGCAGGGCAGCGTGAGATTGAAGACGAGGCCCTGCGCCACCTTGTAGTCGCGGTCGCCGAACACGTGGAGGTGTTTGAGCAGATAGGCGGCGACGATCACCAGCAGCAGCGAGCCGGATTGAAACAGCATGATCCCTCGGTCCCGGTAGGGGTTGTCCCCGTGCGGTCGCGGGGCTCTCTCACGCAGGTGAGTATAGGAGCATCGGGCGGGTGCGGGGGCGCGATGGGCGCATTGCGGACGGGCCGGGTGACGGGGCGGGTGCCGGGGCGGATGGCGGTGCCGGGGCGGGGCTGTGAAGGGGCCGCGCTATACTTGCAGTGTTTTGACGCCGATGTGTGGCAAACCTGCGCCTTGAAGAGCGGGCGCGAGGGGACATCGGCGCCGCGAACCGGCCCTACGCGCCGTGCTCTGCCGGTTCGATCGTGTTTTCAAATGCTCCCAGAGCGCGGCGCTTCGAGAGATGGATTAGGGAATCATCATGAAGATCATGCGCAAGATCGTCGCGCTTGCGGGCGCGGCAGCCATGGCGCTTTCGCTGGCCGCGTGCGGCGGCGACGCCAACACCACCGCCTCCGCCCCGGCCTCCGGGTCGACGTCGTCCTCGGCGTCCAAGGAGCTTAAGAAGGTCACCTTCATGCTCGCGTGGGTGCCCGACACCAACCACATCGGCGTGTACGTGGCCAAGAACAAGGGCTACTTCAAGGACGCCGGCCTTGACGTGGACATCATCGCCGTGGGTCAGGCGGGCGCCGAACACGCCGTGTCCACCGGCCAGGCCGACTTCGCGCTATCCAACCTGACCAACGCCGCGAGCTACAGCCTCAAGGGCGCCGGCATCATCCAGACCCTGCAGGTCCAGCAGAAGCCGTCCGCCGTGTGGTGCTCGCTCGCCTCCAACACCGCCATCAAGTCCCCGAAGGACTTCGACGGCAAGACCTTCGCCACCTTCGGCTCCAACGAGTCCGACGCCGTGATCCGCCGCATGATCCAGGCCGACGGCGGCAAGGGCGAGTTCGACAAGGTGACCGTGGGCACCAACACGTTCCAGACCCTGAGCTCCGGCCAGGCCGACTTTGGCGGCTTCTACGCCACCTGGGAGGGCGTGCAGGCCGAGATGTACGGCCCCAAGCTCAACTGCTTCACCGAGCCCGACTACGGCGTGCCCGGCAATGCGGACGGCATCGGCATCATCACCTCCGAGAAGAAGATCAAGGAGGACCCGGATACCGTGCGCGCGTTCACCCAGGCCGCTCAGAAGGGCTACGAGTACGCCTATCAGAACCCGGACGAGGCCGCGCAGATCCTTGTGGACGACGCCGGCGACGACACCCTTAAGCTCGACTTCGTCAAGCGCAGCATGCAGGTGATCACCGAGGGCCAGTACTGGGGTGACCCGGCCAAGATCAAGGACGGTTCCTTCGTGCTCGGCACCAACGACTTCGACGGCGTGCAGAAGTACCTCGACTTCATTGCCGAGGCCGACGCGTTCACCGATGCGAGCGACAACGTGGTCAAGCAGGCGCCCAAGGTGTCTGACGTCTCGACCAACGAGTTCCTGGGCAAGTAAGGGGATTGCCTTGGAGCCTCGCGCAGACCGCGCGACGGTTTGATGGGGGAAGGCTCGACGCGCCGCGCGGGCTGCCGGTTTACGGCGGTTCGCGCGGCGCGTTTTTTGTGTCAACAAGCTGCGCGCCGGGTGGTGTGGTACGCGTGTGATACGCGTCGCATTGTGGCTGTGGCTGTGGCTGTGGCTGTGGCTGTGGCTGTGGCGGCGTCTGCGTCCGCGGCCGTGCATTTTGCGAGGTATCTCGCATAGTCGGGGCGGATTTCGGCCTTTGCAGAGCGCTATACGTCAAAGTGGGGGCGTCGCGTTGGGCGAATACCTCGAGAATATGGGCGTTTTAGGCGTGAATTGAGCCCATTTGCAGGGCGGATGCCGGTCATCGGCGCCCCCACTTTGATGTATGTCGTCGTGCAAAGGCCGAAATCCGCCCCCACTGTGTGAGATACCTCGAGATACCGGGTTTGAGATACCGGAACGATATGCTGGAACCATTTCGCCGGGGCGGCCGTTATGCAGCGACGAGACTACTGGACCGTCCCCGGCCAATGAGAAAGGACCACAATGACCGCAACCCCCCGAATCGTATTGGATGTGGACACCGGCATCGATGACACGCTGGCCCTGTGCTATCTGCTGGACGCGGCCCGCACGGGGGAATGCGAGCTTGCGGGCGTGGTGGGCACCTATGGCAATGTTCTGGCGTCCACGGCCGTGCGCAACAATCGCGCGGTGTTGGATCTGTTCGCCGGCGCGGTTCCGGGCGCGGCTGGCATCCCGGTGCTGCGCGGCTGCGTGTGCCCGGCGTGGGTCGACGGCTTCGCGGTGGACGAGGGATGCGCCCGGTTCCACGGCACCAATGGGTTGGGCAATGTCCGCCCGCCGGTGCCGTCGACGTTGCCGGCACAGGCGGTGCCGTCGCCCGGTGCATTCGCACTCGCCGAGCCGTCACCCGTCTCCGCCCGTGTCGCGACTCTCAGCCGTCCCGCCGTGCTGTCCCTCGGCGGCGAGCGGCACGACCTCACTCCGGGTGAATCCGCGAACCGATCCTTCGCCACCCGCCCGTCCGAGTGGCGTGATGGCGATGAGCCGCCCGCCGGCGTCCGATTCATCATCGACGAGGTCCGCGCCCATGGTCGGGCCGTGACCGTGCTGGCCACCGGTCCTCTCACCGATGTGGCGGCGGCGATCAAGGCCGCCCCGGACATCGTCCCTGACCTGAAGCTCGTGATCATGGGCGGCGCCCTGACGCAGGAGGGCAACTGCTACGACCTCATCTGCGAGACGAATATCTTCCAGGACCCGGAGTCCGCGAACCTGGTGTTCCGCACGGTTCCGGACGTGATGATGATCGGCCTCGACGTGACCCACCAGTGCCTCATGACCCGCGCGGACGCGGCCGCCTGGCGCGCCACCGGCACCCCGGCCGGCGCGTTCCTGGCGGACATGGTCGGCTTCTACATCAACGCTAACGAGGCATCCGATCCGGTCTTCCTGGCCGGCAGCCCCCTGCACGACCCGCTCGCCGCCGCCGTGGCGCTGGATCCGAGTCTGGTCACGTGCTTCGACGTGAACATGATGGTCGAAACCGCCACCGGCAACGGGCACGGTTTCCGCGGCCGCACGATCGGCGACCCGATCCGCCTGCGCAAGTGGCCCAAGACCGCGCATGTGGCCCTCGACGTGGATGCCGGCCGGTTCATCGCGGCATTCCGCGACAGGCTTGCGAATCTGTGCGCGCACGCCTGAGCGGACCCGCAACCGCAATCCGGCCGAACGGACGACAAGGCCCGTTCGCCCCGCGCCCGCGCCCGCGCTAGATTGGAAGGCAGCGAGCTCAACGGCGGCTCGGAAAGCGAGCATCGGATATGCCATCGACCATCCTTCCCTCCGGCCTTCCTAGTCCTTCCGGCCGTTTTCATCCATTCGGCCGGCCGCCCGCCCGCAACGTCATGCACGCCGTCGCGGCGATTGCATGTCTCGCGATGGCCTTGTGGAATCTGCACCCCATCGGGTTCGAGATGATGGATGGGCCGGACGTCGCGGTGTCCGTGATCTACATGGCGGCATTGGTCGCTTTGCCGTTCAAGCCCGTCTCGTCCGCCGTGGCGATCGTCATCGTCACCGTCGCCGAAGGGCTGCTGCCATCGGATGCGTTCGTCCAAAGCCTGTGGGGTTTCTGCTACGCGTTGGCCGTGTTCGCCATGGAGGGGCTGATCGTGCCCGCCGCGGCGGCCGTGGCGGTGGTGTGTGGCATCGCGTGGGCGCAGGGTGACCGTCCGATGTGGCCGGTCTCGCATCACAGTTCGTTCGAGATGCTGCCGTTCATGCTGTTTGCGGCGGCGCTGGGCGTGAGCCTGCGCATGTGGCGGGTATCCGTGCGCGAGCACAGTCGGGCCGAGGCGCGGCATGAATTGCTGCTGCAGGAGAATCGGCAGTACGAGGAGCGATTGCGGCTGCTGCATGAGCTGCATGGATCCGTGGCCGGATCGCTCACGTATGCGATCTGGCTGTGCCGCGAGTTGGAGGATGATCGCGGCGACGGTCAAGGGGGTATGGACCTGTCGGCGCTGCGCGAGCGGGCGCGTCAGGTGGAGGGCGTGCTCGCGCAGACGCTCGGGACGTTGCGCCGCGAGGTGATCGATCCCACCCGGCGCTTGGTCGATGAACACGAGGGGACCGTCGCCGCGCCGGATGGGGAGGCAGCTGGGCGGTCAGGGGGAAATCCGACCGGGGAGGGGGAGCCTGCCGCGGACGCGGACGGGCTCGCCGGAAATGCCGAGATCGGCGCGATCGTGGTCGATCGGCGCATGCGGCAGATCGCCGACCGGCTCAATACCGTGGGGTTGCGATGCGAGACCCTGACGCGCGGCGACTTGACGGTCATGGGTGCGGCGCGGCTCGATCTGATGGTCCGGATCATCGACGAAATGGGCAACAACATGCTCAAATACGCCTCGCCGGGCCCATGCGCCATCGCCGTGACCATGATGTCCAATGGGTCCGGCGCGCGCATATGGTCGTCCAATATGTGCACCGGCGCGGGCGCTGTTGACGGCGCGGACGCGTCTGGTGGCTTGGCTGACGGTTCGTCCGTTGGCCCGGAGTTGCCTGATGGTTCGGCATCGCCTGCGGACGATCCGCTCTCCGGCGGCGTCGGACTGCCGCTCATGCGGCGCAGCCTGAAGCCCTATGGCGGCACGGTAGCCGTCTCCCGCGAGGAGGGGGAGTGGTCGATCGCCGTCACGCTGCCCGCGCCGGCGCATGCCGCGGCGTGATGGACGAATGCTCCGAACTCGCCAAACTGGCCGAACGGACGACAATGCCGACGCCCGTTGCGTGCCGCGGATTGGTAGCGTGAAAGCAGGTTCAGCGAAGACCCGCGAGTTTGGAGGAAGGCAATGATGAATGGGGATGGAACAGGACGCACGCCGAAGTGCGCGGTCGCGTTGGCGGCGATGATGACGTTGGCGATATTGTCGATGCTGGGGTCGTGCGCCGGAATGGGCGGGGTCGGTTCGCCGGTCGCCACACAAACACAGCTCGATGAGGTGCGCTATTCCCGCGATGCCGATGTGCGAAACTATCGGGACGATCTGGATCGCGAAGCGGCCCGCACCGGGAGCGATTTCCTGAAGACGATCATAGCCGACGACGTGGTGACCGCCGAGGAGATGGACGAGGTGTACCGGCGGACGCAACAATGCTACGCTGATGCCGGATACAAATACACGGCGCTGCAGACCGGCGGCGCGCAGGTTGATCGGCTTGACGGCAAATCCCCGTCCGATGATCCACGAGGTGCCAACGACGTCGCCATCTCCTGCGAGGAGAAGACCGGATTCGGCACCATCCAGCGCATCTACACCAACGCCGTCCGCAACCCCGACAACATCAAGGATCTCTCCCCGTACGTGGTGCAGTGCTTCATCGACTACGGACTGGTGGACCCGTCGTACACGGTCGCGGACTACCAGCGCGACAGCGCCTCCCGCTCCGGCCCGTACAGGATCCTCGATCAGGAGGGGCCGCAGTCCGGCAAGGGCAAGCAGGTGTACGAGTGCGGGATTGATCCGCTGGGGAGGATGGGATGATGGATCTTTTATTGCTCCTGAAAAAGAATTATGAATCACTGTATATTTGTCCAGTGATTTAATTATTGCAAATCGCTGAAACTGACCATTCGGACGACAAAAGTGATGAGAAATAAAAATGATGCAGGGATATATTGATAGTAAGTTCAAAATGAACTTAGAAAGAGGAAATACAATGAAGTGTTCTCGATTGAAGCGACGGGCAATCATGTTGTCGATGGCTGTTACCATGGCTTGTTTGCTTAGCATGGGTGGAACGGCATATGCGGCATCAGATTCCGTAAATGAATATGAATGTACGTATCGCACATATCCTATTCGCAGTGTTAACTACAGCTGTGATTATGGGATTCAGCATGTACTGATTACGTTTACTCAGATTCATTATGGACAAGTTGTTGATCCCAACGATGACTTCGGCTATGGCAAGGATGTGAGTTATGTGCCTTTGCTTTCAGGTGAGGCCATGGGTATCTCTCAGTTTTGGACTCGTGTATTTTACGCATAAAATATAATGAAAGGAATAATCATGAAAAAGCATGTTATTGCAGTCAGGTATATGGCATGTGCAATGATAATTGCGGTAGTTAGTGCAATCTTGCCATTCTCTTTGAATTCTGCATCGGCTTACGATAACTATAATTGTTCGTATAGTACGCATAAAGAGTACAGTGTTAACTTCAGTTGTGACGCCGGAATCCAACACGTACTTATTCTTTATGGTACTGAAAAACGCGGACCACGTGTGGCTCCTGGTGATGATGATCCTTTTTTTAATGATGGTCCAGGTGTAAGTCGAGTGGCGGTGTTGCCGGCGCAGGTGCCTGCAATAACGCGATGGTGGATGCGAGTATATCATTGATATACTTGAGATGATTGGGCATTGATAAGAATCAATGCCCAATTGTTATTGAGGAGTAATAGATGAAAAAGATAAATCGTTGTGTGATTATGGTTGTTATGCTTGTTCTTTTAGTGTCTTGTTCAAGTGGTAATTCACCTCAGTCGAGTCAAGTAAATCAAGGGACTCGGTTCTTGAAGAATGTTGATATTACTGCCTATCAACAAGAGATCGATGCCATTGTTACAGGTAGTGTGGATAATGAGTATCTTAAAGCGATAGTTGCTGATGATGCGCTTACCGCTGACGAGATGAATGAGTTCAATCGACGTGTTAAGCAGTGTTATGCGCAGAGAGGATATAATTTCTCTTACGATGTCAATTCCGGAAACAGCACTGTCAGTCGCCTTGATGGGCAAAGTGTGGAAGTCTCGTTGGAAGATTTGGATAACGTGACTTATAAATGCTCTGATGACACTGGATATTCCAGATTGGTGGTGAAATATGCTAGTGCAGTATATAATCCTAAGAATCTTGATCTCAAACCATATGTTGTGAAGTGTTTGATTGACCATGGTCTTGCGGATCAATCATATAGTATTGCGGATTACGTTCATGATAGTCAGCAGCGATCTGGACCATTTGAAGTTTTGGATGATGAAAGTGCTGATGTGCAAAAGCGGAATCAAACTTCTGTTTGTGTTCGTGATCCATTGGGGAATGTGGAGTAGATATGATGAAGAATATATTTCATACTTCTGCTTGTATCGTTTTATTGTTTTGTTGTGCTGTTCTATTTGGTTCTTGTGCGAATTCTACTGATCGTACTGATGAGGGTCCTACTTTTAATGAGGAGAATATTACCTATTCTTATGATGCAGATATAAGTAATTATCAGACAGATATTCAGAAATTACTTAAGATCAACAATAGTGATTATCTGAAACAGATCATTTCTGATAATATTGTCTCTGTTGATGAGATGAATGAATTCCAGAACAGAGTTCGAAAATGTTTTTCGGATGAGAGTTTTCGTCTTTGTGCAAACAAATGAAAGTGGTGCTGGATCACTCGCGCGACTGGATGGTCAGCCTATAACGGGGCGAGATACGCATTCTGAAGATGCACTGCAGCGATGCAATTACGATACGGGATATGGCATGCTGGCTCCAATATATAGTCAAGCTACGGCAAACCCGGATAACATAGATACCGCTCCTTATATTGTGCAGTGTTTGATTGATCATAGGCTTGTGGATGAGTCTTATACCGTCGATGAGTTAACCCATGACACTCGGCAGCGCACTGGACCGTATGCGATTCTGGATGAGGAAGGATCCGGAAGCGACAGGGGCAAGCAGATTTACGACTGCGGGCGTGATCCTCTGGGCAAACTGCGGTAACCGGATCTGGATTTCAGATCAGTCCGCGCTTGAGGCAGGCGATCGCGGCCTCGGTCCGTGAGTGGACGCCGAGTTTTTCGAACGCCCTGCGCGCGTATGTCTTCACGGTGGTCAGGCTCACGTTCAGGCGGCGTGCGATCGCGTCGTTGGTGTGGCCGTCGGAATACAGGCGCATCACTTCGAGCTCCTGGGGGCTCAGCTCCTTGGCGGCGTCCTGTTGCGCTACCCATGTGAGCAGGCGTGTGTTGCCGCTGATCGTGGCCAGCTCGGCGATCAGGTCGCGCGCGGGCGTGGCCTTGTCCACAATGGCGTCCAGTGCGGCACCTGTGCCGGCGTCCTTCGTGCTGGCTGCGAGGCTGGTCAGGAACGCGGTGATGCCCACGATGGACATGCCGGGGTATTGGGCGCGCAGTCTGCGGGCGAGCTCGAATCCGTCGACTCCCGGCATCTGCAGGTCGGTGAGCGTCAGATCGGGGCGATCGTCGGCGGTCATGCAGCGTTGCAGGGCCTCCACGGCGCTCGTGGCCGTCCAGATGACCGTGACCGGCGCGCCCGGTGACGTCAGGCTGCGCTCCAGCATCGTCAGGACAAGCGGGTCGTTGTCCACGATGCCCACGCGCAGCGGTGCGCCGTCGGTTGTTCCCTGCCCCTTCATGATCGTTCTCCTTTGTTTTCGATCGAAGCTGATCTCAATTGTACTAAATCGTGGGTGGGGTTGGGGGCTTGATGGGCTTTCGTGCGGTCCTCGCGTGGGCTGTGTGTGGGCTTTGTGTCCGCGTTTCGCATCCTCGATCTCAAAACTTGAGTGTGTTGGGCTCAAGTTTTGGGAATAGAATGGGTGACGAACCGGTTGAGCATGTCAGGCAACGACATAGCGCCGGGATCGGTCGGCCGGGCCGCGGAGGATGCGGCCGGACCGGGACGTCGATCGTGGCGCGCTACGTAGGAGGACGATATGGAACAGAAGTTCACAACGATGGCGCAGGAAGCCATAGGGGACGCCATCCAGAGTGCCTCCGCCGCGGGCAACGCCCAGGTGGAGACGCTGCATCTTGTTGACGCGCTGCTTCGTCAGGAGCAGGGCGTGGTTCGCGGTCTGATTCAGGCCGCAGGCGGCGACCCGCAACGCATCGGGGCCGCCGTGCGCAATGCGTTGGTCGGACTGCCGAGCGCGTCCGGCTCCACCACCTCCCAGCTGCAGGCGAGCCGTCAGCTCACCGCCGCGCTGGCCCAGGCGGAAAAGGAAATGCAGGCGATGGGCGACGAGTACGTGTCCACCGAGCACCTGCTCATCGGCATCGTGGCGTCGGCGCCCAACCAGAGCGCGGACATCTTCAAGCAGAACGGCGTGACCGCGGATGCGTTGCGCAAGGCCGTGCCCGGCGTGCGTGGCGGCGCGAAGGTCACCAGCCCGGACGCCGAGGGCAGCTACAAGGCGCTGGAGAAGTACTCCACTGACCTGACCGCCCAGGCGAAGGAGGGCAAGCTGGATCCGGTGATCGGCCGTGACTCGGAGATCCGCCGCGTCATCCAGATCCTGTCCCGCCGCACCAAGAACAACCCGGTGCTGATCGGCGAGCCCGGCGTCGGCAAGACCGCCGTCGTCGAGGGACTGGCCCAGCGCATCGTGGCCGGCGACGTGCCCACCACGCTGCAAGGCAAGAAGCTCATCTCGCTGGATCTGGGCTCCATGGTGGCCGGATCCAAGTACCGTGGCGAGTTCGAGGAGCGCCTGAAGGCCGTCCTGAACGAGATCAAGAGCGCCAACGGGCAGATCATCACGTTCATCGACGAGATCCACACGATCGTGGGCGCCGGTGCCGCGGAGGGCTCCATGGACGCCGGCAACATGCTCAAGCCCATGCTGGCCCGCGGCGAGCTGCGCCTGATCGGCGCGACCACGCTGGACGAGTACCGCGAGAACATCGAGAAGGATCCGGCGCTTGAGCGTCGTTTCCAGCAGGTGTTCGTGGGAGAGCCGAGCGTGGAGGACACGATCGCGATCCTGCGCGGCCTGAAGCAGCGCTATGAGGCCCACCACAAGGTGACGATCGGCGATGATGCGCTGGTCGCGGCCGCCACGCTGTCGAACCGTTACATTTCGGGTCGTCAGCTGCCGGACAAGGCCATCGATCTGGTTGACGAGGCCGCCGCGCACCTGCGCATGGAGCTCGACTCGCAGCCCGAGGAGATCGATGAGCTGCAGCGCAAGGTCACGCGTCTCGAGATGGAGGAGATGCAGCTTAAGAAGGCCGAGGACCCCGCGTCCAAGGAGCGTTTGGGCAAGCTGCAGGCCGAGCTGGCCGACACCCGCGAGAAGCTGGGCGGGCTCAAGGCCAAGTGGGACGCTGAGCAGGCCGGCCACAACAAGGTCGGCGATCTGCGCGCCAAGCTGGACGATCTGCGCGTACAGGCGGACAAGGCCACCCGTGAGGGCGACCTCGCCAAGGCGTCGAAGATCCTGTACGGCGACATCCCCGCCATCCAGAAGGAGCTGGCCAAGGCCGAATCCGCCGACGCCGAATCCGTGGATTCGGGCGATGGCGCGAACGGTGTTCCTAAGCCGGAGCCGATGGTCCCCGATCGCGTGGATGCCGATTCCGTGGCGGAGATCGTCTCCGACTGGACCGGCATCCCCGTGGGCCGCCTGATGCAGGGCGAGAACGAGAAGCTTCTGCACATGGAGGACTACCTCGGCAAGCGCGTGATCGGTCAGAAGGAGGCCGTGGCCGCGGTGAGCGACGCCGTGCGTCGTTCGCGCGCCGGCATCTCCGATCCGAACCGTCCGACCGGCTCGTTCCTGTTCCTCGGCCCCACCGGCGTGGGCAAGACCGAGCTCGCCAAGGCGCTCGCGGACTTCCTGTTCGACGACGAGAAGGCCATGGTGCGCATCGACATGTCCGAGTACATGGAGAAGGCCTCCGTGTCCCGCCTGATCGGTGCCGCGCCGGGTTACGTCGGCTACGAGCAGGGTGGCCAGCTGACCGAGGCCGTGCGCCGTCGTCCGTACTCGGTGGTCCTTTTCGACGAGGTCGAGAAGGCCAATCCGGAGATCTTCGACGTGCTGCTGCAGGTGCTGGACGATGGCCGCCTGACCGATGGCCAGGGCAGGACCGTGGACTTCAAGAACACGATCCTGATCATGACCTCCAACTTGGGTTCGCAGTTCCTCGTGAACGAGGATATGGACGCGGACGCCAAGAAGAAGGCCGTGATGGACGCTGTGCACATGAACTTCAAGCCGGAGTTCCTGAACCGCTTGGACGACATCGTGATGTTCCACCCGCTCACCCGCGAGGAGCTGGGCAGCATCGTGGACATCCAGGTCAAGGGCGTGGCCGCTCGCCTCACCGAGCGCCGCATCAGCCTCGACGTGACCGATTCGGCCCGCGAATGGCTTGCCAACACCGGTTACGATCCGGCGTACGGCGCTCGTCCGCTGCGTCGTCTGGTCCAGACCGAGGTCGGCGACCAGCTGGCCCGCATGCTGCTGGCCGGCAAGGTCCACGACGGCGACACCGTGCTGGTCGATCAGACCGGCGGCGACCATCTGGAGCTCTCCGCCTGGGCGTCCGACAAGATCGTCCCCGACGATCCGGATGTCTCCGTGGACCATGTCGAGGCCGATGGGGACGCGGATTCCTCCGCGGACGGTTCTGATGCTGAGGGTGAATCCGGTGCGGGTAGCGATGGATCCGCTCAGGGGTCGAAGGACTGACGTCGGCGGGCTGACTGCTTGCTCTTGATCCAACGGATTGGTTCAAAAGCAAGCAGTCACTCGGGTGACCGAGGCGACCCCTTGGGCGGCCAGCGAGCAGACGAACGGGCGCACATGCGCACAGGCGAACTGGACACAAGCGAACGGACAGTCCGCTGGGTGATTTGAGCTGCCATTCTGAAAATCGGTTCCCCTTCATATGAAGATTTGGAAATATGGAGGGGAACCGATTTTTGTATGTAGCAGGTATCCGTCCGTGTGCTGTCCGTGTACCTGCCTTGCGCCGGTCTTGCCGGTTTGTGCCTTCTTTGCCCGCCTTGCCTGCCCTGCCCGCCGTTACGTGCTCAGCTCAGGAAAACCTGCGGTGCCTTGCTGAAGTTGGTGGCGCAGTGTTCGCCGCAGAAGTAGTAGGTCTTGCCCTCATATTCGCGGGTGATGGCGTCGGCGTTGATGGCGACGGTCATACCGCACACCGGATCGGTGGCGGTCTCGCCTTCGACAGGCTTGTCCATATGCATGTGGTGCATTTCCATGGTGTTCTCCTTATTGTTGTGATTGTTGTTGACGGCGGTGCCGTCTTCGTTGCTAGTGTGATGTGCGGGCATACTACCGGATGCGGTTGCGTGCGGCGCTTGGCTGGTGATCCCTGATGCGGATTCGACATCAATGGTCGCAGTATTGCTGGTGCTGGCTGAGACATTGTTGGCCGCGGCATTGTTGGCAAGCCCGGTGCCGGCGCCGACAATCGTGGTGTGCTCGTCGATAATGACGTTCACGCGTCCGGTCCGGTTGCTGGAATTCGTAGCGATGCCAGTATTGCTGCTGGAGCTCTGGCCACTGCGTGCTGCTGCCGGTGCACCGACGGCGTCCTCCCGGATGTTTGCATGATGCAGACGGTTCGCGTTCAGTACCAGACAGACCGAGCTGAGTGCCATGGCCAGTCCGGCGATCATGGGGCTCAGCAGCCACCCGGTGAATGGATAGAGAACGCCGGCGGCAAGTGGGATGCCGATGACGTTGTATCCGAACGCCCATGCCAGATTCTCTTTGATATTGCGCATGGTGGCGTTCGAAAGGTTGATGGTCCTCAGCACGCCGCGCAAATCGCCGCTCATCAGCGTCACGTCCGCGGACTGCATGGCCACGTCTGTGCCGGTGCCGATGGCGAATCCGATGTCCGCACGTGCCAAGGCGGGGGCATCGTTGATGCCGTCGCCGACCATGGCGATAAGTTCGTCGTGGTGCCCGGTCTGATCGCGCTCGGCCTGCAGTTTGGCGATCCAGTCGGCCTTGCCATCCGGCCGTACCTGCGCGATGACGGTATCGATGCCGACTTCGCTGGCGATGCGTTCGGCGACTTCGGCCTTGTCTCCACTCAGCATCACCGTGCGGATGCCGGCGTTGCGCAATGCGGTGACCGCCTCCTTGGATCCATCCTTGATGGTGTCGTTGGTGTAGGACGCTTTATCCAGTGAGGATCCCGCATCCGTGATGCCGCGGGTGATGGTTCCGGTTTTGTCGAATACGACGGTCCTGATGCGCCTTGCGTCTTCCAATGCCTGTGCGGAAGTGACGAGCACACCGTTAGTTGCCCCCAGGCCGGTGGCCACGGTCACCGACAGCGGGGTGGCCAATCCCAGTGCGCACGGGCATGCGATGATGAGCACGCTGACGGCTGCCACCAGTGCGTGCGCCAAGCGGGGTTGTGGTCCCACCACAGTCCAGACCACGAACGTCCAGATGGCGATGATCATCACCGCGGGCACGAAAATCCGGGCGATGCGATCGGCCAGCTTCTGCACGGGGGCTTTGGTCGCCTGTGCACGGGACACCAGCGTGATGATCTGCGACAGGACGCTGTCCGCGCCGATCTGAGTGGCTCGCATGACGAACGAGCCCTTCATCGTCATGGTGGCGCCTGTTACCGTGGCGTCCACTTGCTTGGCAACGGGCTTGGATTCGCCGGTGATCATGGACTCATCCACTTGTGCCGATCCTGCGACAACCACGCCATCCGCGGGGATGCGCTCACCGGGATGGATGACCAACAGATCTCCGGTGGAAAGCTGATCGACGGCAACGTCCGTGCCGGTGCTCAGCAGTTTCCAATGGGCTTCGCCGGCATGGAGATCGTCCTGCGTGATACGGCGGGCCGTTCTGGGGGCGAGCTTGATCAGAGACTGCACGGCCTTGCCAGTGCCTTCGCGGGCCTTCGCTTCAAGCAGACGGCCGACGAGCACAAGCGTGATGACCACGCCCACCGATTCGAAGTAGGGATCCCTGGATCCTGTGGGCATAAGACTGGAGGCGATGCAGGTCACCAGACTATAGACGTAGGCGGCTCCGGTTCCGAGTGCGACCAATGAGTTCATATCCGGGCTGTGATGCCGCATGGCGGCCCAGCCAACGCGATGAATGGGATTGCCGCAATAGAACATGACGGGTGTGATCAGGATGGCTTGCAGCCATGGATTGGTCATCCATTCGGGAAGCATGGAGCCGTTGTGCATGGATAGCATTGCCACGATGAATACCGGAATCGTGAAAATGGCGGCGATCAGCGTCAGTCGTGCCGTGCTTTTGATCTCCGCGCGACGTTCCTCCGCATCCAATCGTTCGTTTTCCAAGGCATCCGCCGGGTTGGCCGCTACTCCGCCGGTGCGCGTTTCCTCAGCTTTCGGCGTCGAGGCGGATGACTCGCCGGTTACCCTCAGCAGGCCATGGACCATGTTCATGCCACAGGCGAACGGGTAATCACCCGCAGGCAGTGGGGGAAGCTTGACGGTTGTCTTGGCGTTCCCGGGTAGAGCCGCGTCGAGGCCAAGATCCGCGAATACGACATGCGATGTGCATTCGCCGGTCTCCTGCCGGTCGAAGACCAATTCGGTCGGTATTCCGGCCCTGAGCTGGACGATGTCTGGCGAGTAGCCGCCGTGGACTGTGATGTTTGCGCTTTGCGAGCCATTGGCAACGGTGCTTTCCGAGGCTTTGCGCTCGCCAAAGAAGAAACGAATAATGAACCAGGTGAGCAGACCAGCCGTGATGACGGCTATGGCCAGCATGAAGAGATCGAATCCCATCGTTCCTCCTCCGTCTCGATAAGTACGTTGCCAACTCTACGCGGCCGCATGCGTTCCGAAAGGGAGACCGGCCGCTTTTCTCCCCGGGGCTTAGATATTTAAGCTCTCGGCGTTTCGGCGTTGATATAGAACATATGTTCGAGCATGGACGATCGGCGTGTCGCCTTATTTTGCAAGGGGTGCGGAAGTTTCTCCTGTAAAGGTCCGGTAGGTGTGGTCCATGCGGAATGCTTGCATAGAACATATGTTCGATGTAACTGCAATAGTCGCGCTGATCTCAGCGCTGGTGATCGGAGCCGCTTTGGGGCTGCTGGCAGGGTACCTGCTGGGCAAAACCAAGGGGGCGGAATCGGTGCGTGCCCAAGCCACGCACGAGCTGGAGGACGGCCGTTCCCGTCTGGAAACCATGCGCGCGGAATTGGAGCGGGCCAATTCGCAGGCGGTTGCCGCGCGCACGCAATCCGAGGGACTGGAGCGTCAGCTGGGGTTTGTTCAATCTCAGCTGGCGCAATCCCAGCAGGCCGAGCAGGTGCGCCTGCAGCGCGAGCGGGAGCGTGCGCAGGAGGAGGCTGCGCGTCGCGAACGCGAACAGGAGAGTGCTCTTAAGGAGCAAAGCAAGGTGCTCAGTGCGCTGGCACCCGTGCAAAAGAACCTGGATGCGCTGCAACTCAAGGTCACGCAGATCGAAGAGGGACGCAAGCAGGAGATGGGCGCATTGGGCGAGCAGCTTAAGGGGCTTGGTGAGCAGCAGGCGCGACTGGATCGTGAGACCAGCTCTCTGTCGGCTGCGTTGCGCAATAATAAGGTACGCGGAGCATGGGGGGAAGCCCAGCTCAGGAATATCGTGGAATCCGCTGGTCTGTTGGATCATGTCGATTTCGACACCCAGGTGGTTGTAACGGACGCGGAAGGCCGGATTCTGAGGCCGGACATGGTGGTTCATCTGCCAGGCGGCAAAACGATTCCCATTGATGCCAAGGTGCCATATGCCAGTTATCAGAGGGCGTGTGCGATTCCCGACACCGCCTCGCCTGAGGAATTGGAACGCAAGGCCGACCTGTTGCATGCCCACGCCCATGATCTGCGGGAGCATGTCCGTGCGTTGTCCGACAAGGCGTACTGGGGAGCATTCCCGGTTGCGCCGGACTTCGTAATCGCTTTCATTCCCAATGAGGCGTTGCTGCAGGCGGCGCTTGAATCGGATCCGGCCCTGATGGATGACGCATTTGCCCGGAAGGTCGCTTTGACGTCCCCAGTCACGCTGTGGGCGGTGCTCAAGTCGGTGGCCTACGCGTGGCAGCAGCAGAGTCTGACCGACGATGCAAAAACGCTGTTCGACCTGTCCCGCGAATTGTACGAGCGTTTTGCAGTGCTGGGGGATCGTGCCACCAAGCTTGGGACGGCCATCACCAAGACCGTTGGCGCGTACAACCAATTTGCGGCATCGCTGGAATCGCGTGTGCTGGTTTCGGCGCGCAAACTGCAGAAACTGGACCGGTCGCGCGTGATCGGCGATGTGGAACTCATTGATTCGGAGAAAGGCAATATCCGAGAATTGACGGCTCCCGAAACGCAAGCTCCCGAGATGCAGCCCGCCGAGGCGGGAATCGAATCGGGGGACCATCAAGCGGTGGCAGGCGCGGACCGGTGACAATGCGAACAGTGATTGCAAACGGTGATATCGCGGATCAGTGGTGGAACCATGTTCGCGCGGAACCGGAGTGCTCGGGACACTGGTCGCAAGCTGAAGCGTGGCTGCCGACTGGATGCGCTGCGCAAATTCATCGGATGCGGCGTGCAGCGAAAGGCGTGCAGCGAAAGGCGTGCAGTGAAAGGTGCGCAGCGAAAGATGCGCAGCGAAAGGTGCGCAGCGAAAGGCACGCAGTGAAAGGAGTGCGCATGAATAATAGGTACGAGGTTGCGGATAGGCTGGGATCATGGCTTTGACAGATGACGCTTCCACTGGTTTCCGCCCCACCGGTCCCGCCGGTTTGCGTGGCGATGTGTCGTTCGAAATGCAGGATCCAAAGACTCAGCTTGGTCAGCTGCTGTCCGCCTTCGTTGCCCGGAAGCCGTTCAGTGAGCTGTCCGATGTGACGTTCCACCATCGTGGCGCCGAGCTGACCGGCCACGTGCTGCTGGATACGGTCGAGGAATCCGGTTATACGCTCGACGACTTCGACGCAGTCGGAGCATTGACCGCGGCGGCGGTTCCGCTGGTCACGTCCATGATTACGGCGGCGGGATCCCGCGGACAGGATCTCGACGGTTTCGTCATGGATTTCGTCTACCCCTCCATCAAGGGCCCCTCCATCAAGGGCAAGCGAGTCATTCTGGTGGATTCCTGGCTGAGCGAGAAGTCCTATGTGCAGACCTCCTCTTTGGTCACGCTGCGCAATGGCAATGAACTGAGCCTCGACTTCGGCATTGTGAAGAACGAAGGCGCGGAAGTGCTGGCGGTGGCGGCACTCATCGGCGGCCCGTTCAGCACGCTGAAAGTCATCCATCCGGTGACCGGTGACGAGAGCGATCTGCCGTTCATTCGCGCCTACGATGAGGATCAACTGCGCGGCTGATGAGAGAACCCAATCCCATCACATTGGCGGCAAAGGCATCCGGGGAACCGGAATTCCGCGAAGTCGGCGTCGGTCCCTGGAGCCAGGCCCACCCCGGCGAGGCTCGCCCCGACGACCCGTCATCATCCAATTTCGATCGTCGATATAGCACGGTCCTATTGGATGAAGGCGACCGCCGCAATGTGCTTGATCGCTATCGGTACTGGACCGTCGAAGCCATCAAGGCCGATCTGGATGCCAAGGGCCGGCATGACTTCGAAGTGGCCGTGGAGAACTGGACACATGATTTCAACATCGGCTCCATGGTCCGTACCGCCAATGCATTCACCGCGCGGCGTGTCCATATCGTCGGCCCGCACAAATGGAACCGCAAGGGTGCCCTGATGACCGAGCTGTACCAACACGTCGAGCATCACCCTTCCATCGCCGCGCTGGTGGAATCCTGGCGGTACCGCATCGTCGGTGAAATCGCATCGGCGCGTGCCGATGCAGCGGCGGCGGCCTTCCATGCTCATCAGGCGGCAGGCGCTGGGGATGCGGACGCTCTTCACTCAGCCATGCGGAAGGTCGACGAGGCCGATGCGCGCATCCGGGAACTGGAATCGGCCCGCGTGATCGCGCTGGACATCATTCCCGGCGCCGTGCCCATCGAAGGCTATCGGTTTCCCAAGCGGTGCCTCATGCTGTTCGGCGCGGAGGGGCCGGGATTGAGCGACAAAGCGCTCGAATTGGCGGATAACGTGGTGTATATCTCCCAGTTTGGGTCGGTGCGCTCCATCAATGCGGGCGCGGCGGCGGCCGTGGCCATGCACAGCTGGATCGCGCAGCACGCCGCGTAGGTGCTTGCCCCGCGCAGGCGTTTGTCTCCGAGCGCAGGCACTTGCCGTCAGGTTATGCCGTTTGCATCGTGACGCCATCGTGACGCCATTGCGACGTCATTGCGACGCCATTGAGGCCGGTCCCGTTGCATCCCCGCTGTTGCATCACCATGTTGTCGCGTCCCCACTGCCGCATCCTCCACAAGGGATTGCATGATCGCACGCGCTCAGTGCTTGATCCCGTGGTCCACAGGCGTTGACCGGGGCTGTCGCCGCGGGCCTTGGAATGCTACGGTTGGAACATGATAGAGATCCAACATATCAGCAAGCGTTTCGGGGGAAAACAGGTTCTGAACGACGTCAGCTTCATGGCTGAGGACGGGAAGGTCACCGGTTTCCTCGGGCCCAATGGTGCCGGCAAATCCACGACGATGCGTGCCGCGCTGGGATTGATCACGCCCGATTCCGGTCGGGCGCTCATCGACGGCAAACCGTTCGCGTCGATCAAGGCGCCCATGGCCGCCGTTGGTGCGGTGCTTGATGCCAAGTCGGCTCATAAGGGGCGTTCCGCTTATGCGCATCTGAAGGCTTTGGCCCAGACCAACGGCATTCCCGCGTCCCGCGTGGACGAGGTGATCGATCTGACCGGCATAGGATCGGTCAAAAAACGCCGGGCGGGCGCGTTCAGCCTTGGTATGAGTCAGCGGTTATCCATCGCCGCGGCCCTGCTGGGCGATCCCCGGAACCTTGTTCTGGATGAACCGGTCAACGGACTCGATCCGGAAGGCGTCAAATGGGTGCGTGAACTGTGCCGCTTCTATGCCGGGCAGGGACGCGCGGTGCTGTTGAGCTCCCATCTCATGAGCGAGGTGGCGCTCACGGCGGATAACCTTGTCATCATCGGACAGGGGCGGATTCTTGAAACCACAACGGTTTCCCACTTCGTGGCCGAGCATTCCGCGCATGCGCTGCGTGTTGCGACGCCTGAACCCGGCAAGCTGCGGGCAATCTTCGCATCGGCGCCGCAGGTGAGGATTGAACCGGCGGAGCGCAATGCCTCCGATCCGGCCAATGGCGAGGTGTTCCGCATTGCGGGTGCTGATCTGGAAGCCGCCGCCCGCGTGTTCGCACAGGCGCAGCTGATCACCTACGAGTTCATTGAGGAGCATGCCTCGCTGGAAGACGCGTACATGACCCTCACCCACAGTCAGGTGCAGTACGCGAACCGCGAAGTGCCTGGCCAGCGGCCCATACAATACGGTTTGCCGGCATCGGTGGAGCCCAGTTTTGCTCCCACAGCTCCCGCTGCTCCCGCTGCGCCAGCCGTTCCCGCCGCTCCAGCCCCGTCGTCCCCGACGGACGAGCCAACGCAGCCTTCTCAAACCGTGCAAACCATGCAACCCGTGCAACCCACGAAGGAGTCCGACCGATGACCGCCCCGACCACCACCCCCGCGCGCAATGCCGCCGGCAACGGAGGCTACACCACCGGCCGTCGCATGGCCGCCAGCCGACTCAAACTTACCTACATCGGCAGCGTGCGCGCCGAACTCACCAAACTCGCATCCATCAAATCCACCTGCTGGCTGCTCGGTGTCGCCGCGCTACTCATCGTGGCGGGCGGAGCGATCTCAGCATGGTCGTACAAGGCGATGGCATTCATGGACTACAACGTCGAAACCGGCGAAATGGTCACGCTGACCACGCCGAAGCCCGTCGAGGCGGCGTATATCTGGACGTCCACGGTGGGCATGATCACCACCGCGTCCTTGGTGTTCGGCATTTTCGGCGTCATGTCGATCACCAGCGAGTACACGAATCTCACCATTCAGTCCGGTTTCGTGGCCAATCCGCGGCGTGGCATGTATCTGGCTGCGAAGGCCACGGTGGCCGGCGCGCTGTCGCTCCTTGCTTCGCTTGTGGGCGTCGGGCTGTCGTGGGCGGCGGTCCGGGGCATCCTTTCCGGCATCGAGATCACGCCGCTGACTCAATCACAGCGGCTCCTGCCTGTGGTGTGCATATTGGGAGGCCCGGTGGCCAGCATGCTCATGACGATCATGTCGCTGGGGCTCGGTGCGATCTGCCGATCCACGGTGGGCGGCGTTTTCGCGCTGATCGGCCTGTGGACCATCCTGCCGTCCATGCTCAGCATCGCCGCGTTCAGCGAGAAGCTGCGTCCGGCGTTTCAGAGTCTGTCCAACTGCATGCCCAGCTCCGCGCTCGGCGATTTCCTCAACGGCATGGTGGGGAACGCGATGGACAGCGGTCTGTCAATAGGCGTGACAGGAGACAGCAAGATCGATTATTTCGATCCGACATGGTGGCAGTCCGGTCTGATCTTCCTCGCGTGGGCTGCGGTGGCCTATGCGATCGGACAGCTGGTCATCAGACGCTCCGATGTGAAGTGATGTGGATGGCGCGTGCGACGTAGCAAGACACGGTGTTGCAAGACTGCGGTGCCGCAAGATGTTTCACGCGTAATGCGCGCGCGAAATGTGCGTTTTCCGTGTGAGTGACGGTGCAGCGCCCGTGCGACGGCGCGTGCGACAGCTTGCGCGCGTGCAGCATTCACGTGTTATTCGCATAATGGGGGCGGATTTTGGACCTTGCAGGATGCTATCTGCGTTTCCGAGGGCACCTTGATGGCGGTTAACGGCGATCAAGGAGATGCAGGCACCGGGAAAACCGCGGAATTCCAATGGTCAGTGTGCCGATTGTAATGGAAAGCAGTCAGGGAAGTGCCCCCGGAAACGCAGATAGCATCCTGCAACAGGCGAAATCCGCCCCCAATGTGCAAGATACCGCAGGATTCGAGCGGGATTCGAGCAGGACGTAAGCAGGGTGCAACGCTGAATGCGCCTTGATGGGGACGATTGGGAATCCCCGATGGATGGCCCCGGCCGGAGTGGCCACTGCGCATTCAGTGCATTCAGCGCACTTCGACGATCAGCCCGCCACGGAACGGCACATTGATCCGCCACAGACGGTCTGCGTCCCAATCAGCGCGCAGTTTGGCGTCCTCCAGCGGTTTCGGCTCGATCGTGATCGGCCCGATCCAACTGTCCGCAGCGTCGGTTCCGCGCATCTCGAGCATGGCGTCGCCTACGCGCAGCGCGATCGCATTGCCCGGCACGCGCTTCGGCTCCTCCGCGGTCAGCAGATGCATCGTCGCCGTCCCGAAGGTTCCGCGGGCTATATCCCGAATCGTCAGTGCTCCGTCGCGCTTGCTCAGCGTGACCGTCCGCACATAGGACCGCAGTCCCGCGGACGCCGGCCATGCATGCGTGAGGTCGGCCGATACGCTGCTTTCCTCCGGCTCGAACGTCACCTTCACATCCGAAGCCCTGCACTCCGGCGTTTCGCGCTGCATCACGCCGTCGAAATCGGGCAGATTGTGCCACGACGACTGCATGGTCCACAGCTCGTAGCGCTGCGGCGAGAACGTTTGCCGCGTATAAGTTCCCGCGCCGGCGTCGATGAGCACCGGGTGCCCGTCCCGCCACACGATCACGCTGCCGGTGTCGTTGTGGCTGTGGCTGAATCCGTTGCGCCCGGCTTTGACGCCCACGTCGAACCCTCCGCCGCGCATCACGGCGATGCCGGTGCTAGGAAACCATGTCTCAACGCAATCGCCTCCGAGTCCGGCCGGATGGTTCGGGCCTGCCGACTCATCCAGCATCTCCCCGGCCGCACCGGCCTCCCACAGGAGATACACCGTGTTGATCCGGTCCATTCCCGTCGCCGGCGTCCGGGTCGTGTCCGCGCCGGCCGCCACGGCATGTCGCCATTCGAGCGCCGCGGCGCGGGCCATGCCGTCATCCCCCACGGCCCGCGCGAACAGGAATTCGCGCGCGCCCATGAGCCCGGCCTTCACCGCGCAGTCGGAGAAGTTGAAGTACCGGTCTTCGCCTATCCGCACGCGCATGATGTACGTGGCGATGTTCGCGATCCGCCGCTCGCGCCACAACCCGCCGAACGCGTCCGGCCGCACATCCGCCAGCACCCGCATCGCGCCGAACAGGCACAGGCCGGCCGTGTGGTAGTAGCCCGCGCCCTCCGAGCAGCACCCGTCCTCGCCGTAGTCGGAGAGGAATGAGTCAAGGCTTGCGCAGGCCCGTGTGACCACCGCGTGACGCGTGTCGAGCCCGAACGGGGCGAGGAACGCCGTGAGGAGCACGTTCTGCGTGCACCAGACCGTCCAGTTGTTGGTCGGACCGTCCACATCGCCCATCCACCAGAACCGGTCCCCAAGATATGGCGCGATGATGCGGCGATCCAGCTCTCCCTCCACGCGCCGGCGAATGGGCTCGGGCAGATCGTCGCCCAGCACGTACAGCGCGGCGGCGAGCAGCTGCCCGGTCTCGCAGGCGAACAGATCCAGCAGCGGCCGGTCCGGGTCGGGCCAAGGCAGCTGCGGGGCGTCGCGCACATAGGCGTTGTGCGCCGGCAGCTGCCAGGCGCTTTGGCCGCAGATGATCGAGATCCCGTCGATGATGTCCGCCAGCAGCGCCCCGCATTCGCGCGCTTCGGGGCCGTCCGCCGTACGGGCCACACCATAGGCCATGAGATCGTCCGCCACGCGCCGGCGCATTTCGCCGTACGCCATCTCGTAGGCCATGCGATCGCCGTCGCGGAAGAAACGCGCCCAGTCGTGCGCGAACAGCCGCGGCCATGGGCGTTCGCGGTGTGCGGCGGCCCGCCGGCGGTGCAGGGCGGCGAGGAACGGGGGAAGCGATCGCCATGCGTCCCGATCGGCCGCCTGATCGTCCGCCGGTGCGAAGGGGCGGAATGGCTGGAACGGTTGGAATGACTGGGCAGCGTTGCCCGACGCCCACGCATTGGAAAAGAGCCTGACGCGCGCGCCCGTTGCGCTCGGATCACTGGATGTGGAAGATGTGCTGAACGTGCGATCGGCGGACATGGTCATCCCTCCTTGGATCGGACCCGTGGGCGGGTCCCTTGCCGCAGTTCATCTTAGACGATTCACGGCCGCCACGCGACGGGCGGGCGGTCGCGCGAGGGTTGCGGTCGCGCGAGAGCTGCGATGGTCATGCGGGTCTGCGGCGGTCGGGCGGAATCTGTGGACGGCTGCGCGAGGGCTGCGGACGGCCGCGCCCGTCCCTCCCGTCCCGCATCCCCGTTCCGCATGCCGACCGCAGGGCCCGCACGACTTCCGCTCGTCACATACGGCACATATAGTGAGGGGCATGCCTACTTTTTCACGCGAAGAAATCGTGCATTTGGGCGATCTGGCCCGAATTGCGCTCACCGATGAGGAAATCACCCGTCTGCAGGGCGAGCTGAACGTCATCGCAGACTCCATCAACAAGGTTCAGGAAGTTGCGTCCGACGATGTTCCGCCCACCGCCAACCCCGTGCCGCTGGAGGCCTACATGCGCCCCGACGTCGCACAGACGCCGCTGACCCAGGCCGAGGCGCTGTCCGGCGCTCCGAAGACCGAGGCCGGCATGTTCGTGGCACCGCGAATTCTTGGAAGCGAGGAGTGAGAAGGCAATGAGCATTTCCACCGAAACCGCGGCGCTGGTCAAGCTGTCCGCCGCCGAGCAGGCCGCCAAGGTCAAGGCCGGCGAAGTCACCAGCCGCGAGCTGGTCGAGGCCCATCTTCAGGTCATCGAATCCGCCGAGCCGTCCATCAAGGCCTTCCTGAAGGTTTCCGGCGACGTGGCCCTCGAGCAGGCCGACGCCTTCGACGCCAAGTCCGCCGAGGACAAGGCCAAGCTCCCGGAGCTGGCCGGCGTGCCGATCGCCATCAAGGACATGATCGTCACCAAGGGCATCGAGACCACCGCCGCCTCGAAGATCCTCGAGGGCTGGGTGCCGCCGTACGACGCCACCGTGATCGAGAAGCTCAAGGCCGCCGGCATGCCGATCCTGGGCAAGACCAACCTGGACGAGTTCGCCCAGGGCTCCTCCACCGAGCACTCCGCCTACCAGACCACCCACAACCCGTGGGACACCGAGCGCGTCCCCGGCGGCTCCGGCGGCGGTTCGGCCTCCGCGGTCGCCGCGTTCGAGGCCCCGCTTGCGCTGGGCACGGACACCGGCGGCTCGATCCGCCAGCCCGGCTCGCTGACCGGCACCGTGGGCGTCAAGCCCACCTACGGCGGCGTCTCCCGCTTCGGCGCGATCGCCATGGCCTCCTCCCTGGACCAGATCGGCCCGGTCTCCCGCACCGTGCTCGATTCCGCCCTGCTGCAGGAAGTCATCGGCGGCCATGACGAGCGCGACTCCACGTCCATCCCCGAGGGGCCGCGCCCGATGGTCGCCGCCGCCCGCGAGGGCCTGAAGCGCGATCTGAAGGGCCTGAAGGTGGGTCTGGTCAAGGAACTCGACGGCGAGGGCTTCCAGCCCGGCGTCGAGGCCCGCTTCAACGAAGCCGTGGCCAAGCTCAAGGAGATGGGCGCCGAGGTGACCGAGGTCTCCTGCCCGCACTTCCCCTACGCGCTGGGCGCCTACTACATCATCATGCCCTCCGAGGTCAGCTCCAACCTGGCCCGCTACGACGGCATGCGCTACGGCCTTCGCGTGATGCCGCCGGACGGCGTGCCGCAGACCGCCGCCAACATGATGGCCTACACCCGTGAGGCCGGCTTCGGCGACGAGGTCAAGCGCCGCATCATCCTGGGCACCTACGCCCTGTCCGCCGGCTACTACGACGCCTGGTACGGCTCCGCCCAGAAGGTCCGCACGCTGATCATCAACGATTTCAAGGCCGCCTTCGAGAAGGTGGACGTGCTGGTGTCCCCGACGTCCCCGTCCACCGCCTTCAAGTTCGGCGAGAAGATGGACGATCCGCTGGCCATGTACATGAACGACATCGCGACCATCCCGGCCAACCTCGCCGGCGTGCCCGCCATGTCCATCCCGGCCGGCCTGTCCGACGACGGCCTGCCGGTCGGCTTCCAGCTCATCGCCCCGCAGCAGCGCGACGAGGTCATGTACAAGCCGGCGGCGGCGCTCGAGGCCGCGCTTGAGGAGGATTGGGGCGGCCCGATCTGGACGAGCCTCAAGACCCCGTGGCTGGGCGAGTGACTGGACGAGACGACAAGCGGAAAGCATAAGGAAAACATCATGGCTGAAAAACTGATGAAGTACTCCGAGGCCTGCAAGCAGTTCGATCCTGTCTTCGGTCTGGAAACCCACGTGGAGCTGTGCACCAACACCAAGCTCTTCTGCCCCGCGCACATTGAGTTCGGCGGCGAGCCCAACACCCAGCTGACCCCCGTGTCGCTGGGTCTGCCGGGCAGCCTGCCGGTGGTCAACAAGACCGCCGTGGACTACGCGATCAAGCTGGGTTTGGCCCTGCACTGCGAGATCAACGAGTGGAGCCAGTTCGCCCGCAAGAACTACTTCTACCCGGACATGCCGCGCGACTACCAGATCTCCCAGTACGACAAGCCGACCAACGGCAACGGATACTTGGATGTGGAGCTTGAGGACGGCACCGTGTTCCGTGTGCCGATCGAGCGCGCGCACATCGAGGACGACGCCGGCAAGAACACCCACGTGGGTGGCGCCGACGGCCGCATCGAGGGCGCCGACCACTCGCTGGTCGACTACAACCGCGCCGGCGTGCCGCTGATCGAGATCGTCACCAAGCCGATCGAAGGCGCCGGCGACCGCGCCCCTGAGATCGCGGGCGCCTACATGCGTGCGATCCGCGACATCGTGCGCGCGCTGGGCATCTCCCACGCCCGCATGGAGCAGGGCAACATGCGCGCCGACGTCAACCTGTCGCTGCGCCGCAGCCCGAACGATCCGTACGGCACCCGTTCCGAGACCAAGAACGTGAACTCGTTCCGCGGCATCGAGAAGACGCTGCAGTACGAGATCCGCCGTCAGGCGGCCATCCTCTCCGAAGGCGGCGAGATCCTGCAGGAGACCCGCCACTGGGACGAGGCCACGCAGACCACCGCCGGCGGCCGCGTCAAGTCCGACGCCGACGACTACCGCTACTTCCCGGATCCGGATCTGGTGATGCTGCACATCACCAAGGAGCACATCGCCGAGATCGAGGCCCAGATGCCGGAGATGCCGCGCGAGCGCCGCAACCGCCTCAAGGCCGAGTGGGACCTCACCGACCTGCAGATGCGCGACATCCTCAACGCGGACGCCCTCGACCTGATCGAGGAGACCGTGAAGTCCGGCGCCACCGCGGCCGGCGCGCGCAAGTGGTGGCTGGGCGAGCTGTCCCGCGAGGCTAACGCCAAGGGCGTTTCCCTGGAGGAGCTGCCGGTCACCCCGGCCGACGTGGCCCAGGTGGAGAAGCTCATCGCCGACGGCAAGCTCAACGACAAGCTCGCCAAGCAGACCATCGCCGGCGTGCTTGCCGGTGAGGGCACCCCGGACGAGGTTGTGGCCAAGCACAACTACAAGATCGTCGAGGACTCCGGCGCCATCGAATCGGCCGTCGAGGCCGCCTTCGAGGCCAACCCGGATGTGGTGGAGAAGCTCAAGAGCGGCAATATGAAGCCGATGGGCGTCATCATCGGCGCGGTGATGAAGGCCACGCGCGGTCAGGCCGACGCGAAGGCCGTCACCAAGATCGTGATGTCAAAGATCAAGTCCTGACCCGCCGACTCGATCGGGCGGCATCCCATGCGGGTGCCGCCCTTTTTCATGCCCGTCCCGGCGCGGATCGTGGCGCGGATCGTGCGCGCCGTCTTCACACGGTTCCCAGCTGATGTTCAGGACCCTGCGCTACCATGCCAAAAGGCTTGATAATGATGCAAGAAGACCAGAGCAGTAATCGGGGGTTGAAACCAATGTCACAAGCCGGTGAGATCATTCCCAACATCGCCGATTCCCGTGAACTTCCGACCAGCGTCGTCGTCCCCGGCATTCGGGGCGAAATGGTCACGCTGAGGCCGGCCACGATCGACGACCTCGTCCGCATGGACGAGCTTGACGCCTACCACAACGCCTCGGGCATCACCGGCAAGGATGCCGCCGCCGAGCGCGCGGTGGTCCACGCATGGGTGCACCGTTCCGTCGCCTGGGAGCAGGGCCAGACGCCCGCCCAGTCCGGCGTGGGCGATCCCGAGGCCCGCCGCACCATGGCCTGGGCCGTGCTGACCAACGCCGACCACGATGGCGATGGCCGCCGCGACGCCTCCGCCACGGACAATATGATCGGCATGATCTTCCTGATCGACATCGACGGCTGGGGCAAGTCCGCCCGCATCCAGATCATCCTCGGCAAGGACTATCGCGGCCGCGGCTACTCCCGCGACGCCATGCCCCGCGTGCTGACCTACGGCTTCGCGCCGGTGCCCGCGGGACTGGGCCTGCACCGCATCTGGGTGGCCGTTCCGGAGAAGAACACCCGCTCGCGCTCGGTCTACCAGTCGCTCGGCTTCGTGCCGGAGGGCACCTCGCGCGACGCGCTGTGGGACGATCAGAACAACAAGTACATGGATCAGATCGTCATGGGCACCCTGGTGGACGAGTACGATCCGGTCGCCTCGCTGGACGCGTTCGGCCTGCATCTGATCACGGACAACCCGGGCGTGCAGGAGGCTCTGGCGGCGCGCGAGCATTCGATCGCGATCCATCAGAACATCGCCGACGCGCTCGCCCCGAAGGAACGGAATGCCGGCAGGGACATCCAGACGGGCCAGAACCCCAAGACCGATGGTTCCGCAGCGGCCGGGACGCCCGAACATGAGAACGCCGGTGAGACCGATGGCCGCCCGCAGTCGTGGGCGTATGGCTCGGGCAACTCCGGCAAGTCGTCCAAGCAGGCCTGGTGGCGTAATCTGGGCCGCGGACGCAAGAGAGACAACGAGGAGGACTGATTCCGTGAGCGCCGAAGATCTGGACAATTACGAGACCGACGCCGAGCTCGCCCTGTACCGCGAGTATCGCGATGTCATCAAATTGTTCACCTACGTGGTGGAGACCGAGCGTCGTTTCTATCTGGCCAACAAGGTTGATTTCAACGTGCGGTCCGCCGGACAGGACGTGTATTTCGATGTGCAGCTCACCGATGCGTGGGTCTGGGATGTGTACCGCTCCAGCCGATTCGTCAAGAATGTGCGCATCGTGACCTTCAAGGATGTGAATGTGGAGGAGGTCCAGCACTCGGACATCGACATTCCGGACAGCATGCGCTGACGCATTCCTTGCGCGGGCGGTTTCGTCCGCGTGTAGAGGCTCCCTTTGCTGCAACAGCGGCAGTGGGAGCCTCTTTTTGTTGGAATTCCAAGCATCTTTGGGCGCACCGCGGGTCGATTTTGCGTTGGTCGGCAAAAGGTTGTATTGTGAGCGTTGTCCGGTTCGCTGAAGGTAGCGAACGGTATTCATGTGCGGAAATCATTCCGCAATCATTCTTATGCCGTATGCCGCACGTTCGTTGTGGCTGAAGGCCGAAGAAAGGCAAAACCACAGTGGCAACGAGCCAGAATCTTGAAGATATGAAGCTGCCGGAGCTCAAGGAGCTCGCCAAGCAGATGGGATTGCGCGGCACGTCGACGATGCGTAAGCCCGCACTTCTCGCCACCATCCAAGCTGCCCGTTCCGGCGGCGAGGCGCCTGCGGGTGTGAGCGTTCGCGCCCCGAAGACCGCGAAGAAGACCGCGGATGCCGCAGCGCCCGTTTCCAAGCCGGAGACCCAGTCGGACGCTCCCGCCGCGTCTGCCGAGCCGGCCGCCGCGCCGGCCGCCATCGCGGAGCCCGCCGCTTCCGCCGCTCCCGCCGCGCAGATTTCCGAGCCGGAGACCCCGGCCGCGCCGGCAGCCCCGCAGCAGGCCGCGCCCGCACCGGTGCCCACCGCGCCCGTTTCCGCGCCGAGCCCGACCCGCGTGGTGCCGTCCAACAATGAGCCGCTGGCCCCTGCGCCGGCTCCGAACCCGCTGCTGGAGACCCCGATGGTCCGCCGCCCGCGTCGCAAGTCCCTGGATCTGGATCTTGATCTGCCGTCCGCGGACTCCCGCCCGCGCCGCGCCGATCGTCCGGCCGGCCGTCCCTCCAAGTCCGATGCCAAGCCCACCGGCGACCTGTTCGACATGCTGGGCATCGACGAGAACTCCGCCCGCGCCGGCCGCAAGGACCGCACGGAGAAGAGCGACGAGCCCATCCAGCTGCCTCGCCGCCGTCGCCGTCCGGAGGTTGCTCCGCGCGAGAACGAGCACGGCAATGTGCGCGATCTGGACGACATCCTCGCCAATCTGCCGTCGCGCAATGCAGACGGCCAGCAGGACGGGGACGACTTCCCGCGCCGCAACCGCCGCGACCGCAGCAACGGCCACGACGATCGCCGTGACCGCGGCGTCAACCGCCGCAATGGCAACCGCCGCGACGATTTCGATCGCGACGACCGCCCGGAGCGCGTCGATCGCCGCGACGACTACCAGCAGCAGGAGGAGCTGGTCCCCGTGGCCGGCATCGTGGACGTGCTCGATTCCTACGCCTTCGTGCGCACCTCCGGCTACCTGCCCGGCCCGAACGACGTCTACATCTCCATGGGACAGGTCAAGAAGTACGGCCTGCGCAAGGGCGACGCGGTGCACGGCGCCATCCGCGCGGTGCGCGACGATCGCCGCAACCAGCGCCAGAAGTTCGTGCCGCTGCAGTCCATCGACTCCATCAACGGCATGAGCGTGGAGGAAGCCCAGAACCGCCCGCAGTTCGCCAAGCTGACCCCGCTGTACCCGCAGGAGCGCCTCAAGCAGGAGACCACGCCGAACAAGCTGATCGGCCGCATCATGGACATCGTCGCGCCCATCGGCAAGGGCCAGCGCGGTCTGATCGTCTCCCCGCCGAAGGCCGGCAAGACCATCACCCTGCAGAACATCGCCAACTCCATCACCACCAACAACCCCGAGGTGCACCTCATGGTCGTGCTGGTGGACGAGCGTCCCGAGGAGGTCACGGACATGGAGCGCACGGTGCAGGGCGAGGTCATCTCCTCCACCTTTGACCGTCCCGCCTCCGATCACACCACGGTCGCGGAGCTCGCCATCGAGCGCGCCAAGCGACTCGTGGAGCTCGGCCAGGACGTGGTGGTGCTGCTCGACTCGATGACACGTCTGGCCCGCGCGTACAACATCGCCGCGCCCGCCTCCGGCCGCATCCTGTCCGGCGGTGTGGACGCCCAGGCCCTGTACCCGCCCAAGAAGTTCTTCGGCGCCGCCCGCAACATCGAGAACGGCGGATCCCTGACCATCATCTCCTCCGCGCTGGTCGAAACCGGCTCCAAGATGGACGAGGTGATCTTCGAGGAGTTCAAGGGCACCGGCAACATGGAGCTGCGCCTGTCCCGCGACCTTGCGGACAAGCGCCTCTTCCCGGCCATCGACATCAACGCCTCCGGCACCCGCCGCGAGGAGCTCATCACCCCGCCGAACGAACTGGCCGTCATCTACGGTCTGCGTCGCGCGCTGGGCGGCATGGAGCCCGAGCAGGCGTACCAGACGCTGGTGCCGCGTCTCAAGAAGACCGCCACCAACCGCGACTTCCTGGCGGCCATCACGTCCACCATCCCGCAGAACAAGTAGCGCGGCCCACCCGCATAACGCGCATAACACGCATAACACAAAGCGGAACGTTTGGTCCGTTTTCGAGCCATTTTGAAGGCCGAAAACAAACCAATCGTTCCGCTTTGTGCGTTCTGGGGCGCGCGGGCGTGCGGGCGTGCGAGCCCGCTATGCGATGCGCTCGGCGAATCGGCGCATGCGTCGCGCGCCCTCGCGGGTCGGTTCGATCGGCCCCGCGTAGGACAGGCGCACGAAGCCCGCGCCCGCCGCGCCGAACGCGCTGCCCGGCACCGCGGCCACCTTCTCCTCGCCGAGCAGACGATGGCAGAACGTCACGTCGTCCAGTCCGGTGGCGCGCACGTCGACGAACACGTAGAACGCGCCTTCGGGCGTGATGGGGGAGAGCACGGGGCATCTGGCCAGCTCATCCAGGATGATCCGGCGGTTGAGCGCGTAGTGGTGCTTCATGGCGATCACATGGTCCATCGGGCCGTTCAGCGCGGCCACGCCCGCCGCCATGGCCACCGAGTTGACCGAGGAGTGCATGAGCTCGGCGATCTTGCTGGTCTGCTCGATCACCGCGTGCGGGGCGAGCAGGTAGCCGATGCGCCAACCGGTCATCGCGAAGGTCTTCGACAGGCTCTCCACGACGATCGTGCGTCCTCGCATGCCCGGCGCGGCGGCGATCGACGGGGCCGTGCTGCCGATGCAGTCGGGGCCGTGCAGATCTTCGTCTCCGAAGACGAACGGGTGGTAGACCTCGTCGGAGATGGCCCAGATGCCGTGCCTCGCGCACACTTCGCCGATCCGCTCGAGCTCGTCCATCGGCGTGACCGCGCCGGTGGGATTGCCGGGGGAGTTGAGGATGATCGCGCGCGTGCGCGGGCCGATCGCCGCCTCGATGTCCCTGGCGTTCAGCCGCATGCCGTGCTCCGGGCGCAGCGGGACCGTGCGGATCGCGCCGCCGCACAGCATGACCTCGGCATCGTACGAGGTGAAGTAGGGGGAGGGGATGAGCACCTCGTCGCCCGGGTCGATCACGGCCTTCAATGCCAGATACAGGCCGATCGTGGCGCCGTCGATGGCCTGGATCTCGCACGACGGGTCGTAGTCGAGCCCCTTGATGCGGCGCGTGTAGCCGGCCGCGGCCTCGCGGAACGCCTCGGTGCCGAGCACGTTGGTGTAGTGCGTGTCGCCGTCCATGATCGCGCGGCATCCGGCTTCGACGATGTGCGGCGCGGCCGTCTCGCCGGGCTCGCCCACGGCGAAGGAGATGGCGTCCGGCACGCGCTCCACGCGGTCGAAGATGTCGCGGATGCCGGAGCGGGGGATCGCGAGGGCGCTCGCGGCGAGGGTGGGCTGCGGGTGGATGGCGGCGGGCTGCGCTGTGGTGGGCTGCGATGCGAAGGGCTGTGTCATGGTCATGATGATTCTCCGATCCTGCTTCAACTATGCAATGCTGTGAAAACTACTATTAATCATATAATATGCAGTAAATATTACTGGAAAAGTTAATTTGCAACGAATAATTTATGATCATATGCAGGCGAAGGCGATCGGCGTGCGTTCAGTGTGCTCAGCGCGATCGGCGTGCGCTTGCGGCGGGCGCGCGGTAATCTGGAGGGAATCGAAGGCGAACGGGAGGCTGACATGGACGCGGTGGACGGGAAGATCCTCGACCTGCTGGAGGCGGATGGACGCGCGACGCTGTCGGAGTTGGCCGCGGCCACGGGCCTTTCGGTCTCCGCCGTGCAGTCGCGCGTGCAGAAGCTGGAGAAGCGCGGGGTGATCGGTGGATATAAGGCGGTGGTGGACCCGGAGAAGCGAGGCCTGGAGATCGGCGCGTTCGTGGCCGTCACCCCGCTCGACTACGCGCAGGAGGCGCTGATCCCCGAAAAGCTGAAGGACATCGATGGCATCGTCTCATGCGATTCGATCGCCGGCGCGCCCAGCTTCATGCTGACGGTGCGCGTGGCCAGTCCCGGCAAGCTCGAGGAACTGCTCAATCTGATCCATCGCACGGTCCCTGTGAGCACGGAAACCACGATGATCCTTAAGCGGTACTTTTCCAAGTAGTCGTGTTGCGATACCCTTGGGATCATGAGCGAAACCGAGAACAGCGACTGGCTTCGGCCTGATCAGCACACCGACAATGAAGCGCATGAATCCGAAACGGTGATCGATTCGGCCGCCGCCGAGGCGCACCCCGAAATCGCCGAGACCGTGGCCAAGATCAAGGCGCTGCGCCAGTCCATCGACAATGTGGACACGGCCATCGTCTCCCTGCTGGCCGAACGGTTCAAATACACGTCGCAGGTGGGCGTGCTCAAGGCCCGCGCCGGTTTCGCCCCCGCCGACTACAAGCGCGAGGACTACCAGATCGAACGCCTGCACCGCATCGCTGTGGATGCCGGACTGGATCCGGACATCGCCGAAATGTACCGTGAGTTCGTGGTGACCGAGGCCAAGAAGCGTCATCAGCGCATCGCCGATGCCGGCGGCGACCCGGGCGTGCTCGACGTATTCGCCTGATCGGACCATATAATCCGACCCGTCCGCTAGACACCTGACCGGTGGTCTGTTGCACTGCCTGTGCACCGCAATGGCGTAAAGTGGACCCGAGTTGCGCCGATCGGCGCCGATTGGTTGATCGAAGGGCGGTTCGGATGTCTTCATTCGGGGCTGTTGCGCGCAGGGCGGTGGCCGCATTGGCCGCCGTGGCGTGCACGGGTCTGATGATCGCCGTGCCTTCGGACACAGGCTACGGGTGGCGGAAGAACGAGGTCGCGCAGCAGACCGCGTCATATGCCAAAACCCAGCGGGTGTACACCCTGTTCGGCGATGACGGGCGACCCGGCGAATGGATCGTCGGCAATAGCTTCAATGTGACCGCGGCGGGCACGATCGTCGATTACGATGACTCGGCCGGCGGTCATCCCACAATCATCGATGCCGCGCAGGCCGGGCCGGCCTCATCGCAATCCGTGCTGCCCGCCGGTTCCAAGGCGCTGCCGTGGGCCGTGCATATCACCTACAGCCTCAACGGCCCGGATGCCGATCGATCGGCGGTTCAGGGCGCGGACGGCTTGGTGGGTGTGCGCATCCGCCTCGAGGCCAATCCGCTGTCGGACACGCGCTATTTCCGCGATGCGATGCCGATCGTCACCTTCACCATCCCCCACGACGTCACGGACAATGTGGCGGTTCCGGACACGGCCGTCGTCACGGATGACGGCGATTCGTACCGCATCAGCGCCGTGGGCGTGGCCGGGCGGACGAACGAGTGGGACTGCTTCATGAACGCGAAGGCCTTCCGCATGGGCCGGCTCGTCATCGCCGCCGTGCCCGCCGATCGCACCGACGACGGACGCGACGCCGATCAGTCCGTGATGCGCGATCGACTCGCCGCGCTCGCCAGCGGCGCGAACGCATTGTCGGGCGGCATGACCAATGCGGGCAGCGGCGAGCATCAGGCGCTGATCGACCAGCTCTCCGCCATGCGCGATCAGGAGAAGGCCGCGGTGGACGCCGAAATCGCCGCCAAACACGATGCCTACGTCAAACAATTCGGCATCTACATCGACCGGTACGTGCGATCGTATTCCAGCCACATTTCCGGCCAGCCCGGCACCAAAACGCAGATGGGCGCGCTGATCGGCATGACCGGCGAGTTGACGGGGGATACGCCCCTGTCGCAGTCCGTGACCGATCTGGCGAACGCGGTCAACGCGATGAGCGACGCGCACGGTCATACGGGTGCGGCGAACATCATCGACGAGGTGATCCGGCAGATCCAGCGCCGCGGCACCACGGGTCTGCTCGCCGATCTCAAAACGCGGCAGGCCAAGGAGGCCAACACCGGCAAATCGCGCTATTCCGCCGGTCAGGGGCAGCTCGCCAATGCGATGATCCCCTTCTCCATGGCCTATACGGACACGTACACCGCCCGATTGAACGATCTGGTGAACCAGGGCGGCAGCGTGGCGGGCAGCGAGCAGACCGCGATCGACCAGACCAATCAGGCGTTCGGTTCCGATGAGGATATGCAGAAGTACACCGGGCAGATCTCCGCGGCCCTGAAGACCATGGCCGGAGCCCGCGAGCACACGGGCGCGGCGGATATGCTGGGCACGATCATCGACCGGTTCGGGGCGCAGATGGAGAACAGCGGGGCTGGGGATTCGGATGGGGCCGGGGCTTCCGCTGCTGCTTCCGCCGGGGCCTCTGCCGGGGCTGCGGACGATTCGGTCGGTGGCGGGGCCGTCTTCCACAGTGGTTCCGTGGGCGTTGATGCGCCATTCGCCATGATCGGCGCGGCGTCCGGTCCGCTCGAACCCGCCGACGAGACAACGGCCCTGCACGCCGGCGAGGGGACGGTGATCGACCAGAGCGCGACGATCGGTGACGCCTCCACGGATCTGGGGGCGGCGATCGACGCGCTGATGCCCGCGGACAAGGCGGCCTCCGATTCGGTGTTGCGCGCGATCTCCTCCAGTGCGGCCAGCGTGCGGTATGGCGATGGGGGAGGCGATGTGATCTCACCGGACAACACGCATACCGTTTCCGCGGATTTCCTCATGGTGCTGCCCGCCGTGGGCGATGCCGATTCGATCGGCGCCGCATCCGCATCCGACGGCGATGCGGCCTCGCAGATCCCCGGCCTCGGCGCCATCGTCGGCAAATTCATGGGCTGAGCCGTTAAGGCGGGGAGTGCTTCTTCGGTCATCCTGAGCGTAGCGAAGGATCCTTAACCTTTGTGCACGATGACTGTGTGCGGTAGTGTTAAGGATCCTTCGACTCGCTGTGCTCGCTCAGGATGACAAAGGGTGCCTCTTCAGTCATCCTGAGCATGAGCGAAGGATCCTTCGACTCGCTGTGCTCGCTCAGGATGAGGGTGCCTCTTCGGTCATCCTGAGCGAAGCGAAGGATCCTTAACCTTTCCGCGCGATGACTGTGTGCGTGAGTTAAGGATCCTTCGACTTCGCTACGCTTCGCTCAGGATGACAAAAAGATCACGCCGTCATCCTGAGCGTGAGCGAAGGATCCTTCGCCCTATTGGCGTCCGGCGGCGACGGCCGCCGTGTCAGGCCTTCTTGGCCTTGACCGGCGGTTCACCCAGCTCGCTGGACTCGATGGCCACAGTCTCGGCCTCGGTGGAGGCGTCGGAGTCGTCGGTCGCGGCGGCCTCCTCGGCGTGCTTTTCCACGAGGTCGAACTTGCCGACCACGCGGCCGGCCTGCGCGATGTCGTCGATGGCGGAGCGGATCGCCTCGGCGCCCTCGTGCACGGCGGACAGGGCCACGGAGAGGATCGGGGTCTTCATGGAGACCTTCGCCTCGGACTTGATCTTGCGCAGCTGCTCCACGGCCTTGCCCGCCCATGCGAGCGTCTCGGGGGAGACGCCAGAGGCGGCGGCCACGTAGAGCTCCGGGGTGGGCCATGCGGCGCGGTGCACCGAGCCGGAACCGGCGTGCATCCAGCTCCACACCTCCTCGGTGGCGAACGGCAGATACGGGGCCAGCAGGCGCGCGAAGGCGTCCAGACCCAGACCCAGCGTGGTGCGGGCCGACTTCACGGCCTTCTCGCTCGGGGTCTTGCCGTGCTCGTCCGGCGTGCCGTAGGCGCGGTTCTTGACCAGCTCGATGTAGTCGTCGCAGAACTGCCAGAAGTAGCTTTCGATGACCTCCAGCGCCTTGGAGTGCTCGTACGCCTCCATCGCGTCGGTGGTCTGGCGGATCACCAGGGCCATCTTGGCCATCGCGGCGCGATCCAGCGGCTCGGTCACATCGGCCGGGTTCCAGACCGCCTCGGCGGGGGCGCCCACGTGGTGGTTCTCGTCCTCGCGGCCGATCGCCAGCGCGAACTTGGTGGCGTTGAGCAGTTTGATCGCGAGCCTGCGGCCGATCTTCATCTGGCCCTCGTCGTACGTGGCGTCCAGGCCCAGACGGGCGGAGGCGGCCCAGTAGCGCACGGCGTCCGCGCCGAACTGGTTGATCGGCTTGTTCGGGACCACGACGTTGCCCTTGGACTTGGACATCTTCTTGTGGTCCGGGTCGAGGATCCAGCCGGACAGCGTGGTGTGGCTCCACGGCAGGCAGTGGTTCTCCAGATGCGCGCGGTCCATGGTGCTGAACAGCCAGGTGCGGATGATGTCCTGGCCCTGCGGGCGCAGATCCATCGGGAACGTGGCGTTGAACAGGGCCTTCGAGGCCTCGTCCGGCTCGGCCCAGTGGGTCACGATCTGCGGGGTGAGCGAGGAGGTCGCCCACGTGTCCATGATGTCCTTTTCGGCCGTGAAGCCGCCGGGGACGTCACGCTGCTCGGCGGTGTAGCCGGCAGGCACGTCGATGGTCGGATCGATGGGCAGCACGTCCTCGCTCGGCGTGATCGGGTGATCGTAGTCGGCGGAGCCGTCCTCCTTCACCGGGTACCACAGCGGGAACGGGACGCCGAAGAAGCGCTGGCGGGAGATCAGCCAGTCGCCGTTCAGGCCGTGAACCCAGTTCTCGTAGCGCACGCGCATGAAGTCGGGGTGGAAGTTGAGCTCCTTGCCGCGCGCGATGAGCTGCGCGTTGAGGTCCGCGTCCGTGCCGCCGTTCTTCAGGTACCACTGGCGGGAGGTGACGATCTCGAGCGGCTTGTCGCCCTTCTCGTAGAAGTTCGTCATACGCTTCGTGGGCGTGGGCTCGCCGTCCAGATCGCCGGACTCGCGCAGGTGGTCCACGATGATCTTGCGGGCGGAGAACGTGGTCTTGCCCTCGGTCTCCTCGAAGATCGCCTTGCCGCCCTCGTCGGTGATCCAGTCCGGCACGCCCATGATGATGCGGCCGTTGCGCTGGATGATCGGGCGGGTGGGCAGCTTGAGGTCGCGCCACCACTGGACGTCGGTCACGTCGCCGAACGTGCAGCACATGGCGATGCCGGCGCCCTTGTCCATCTCCGCTGCCGGGTGCGCGAGGATCGGCACCTTGACCTTGAACAGCGGGGAGTAGACGTACTGGCCGAAGTACGGCTTGTAGCGGTCGTCGTCCGGGTTCGCGATCAGCGAGGTGCAGGCCGCGAGCAGCTCGGGACGGGTCGTCTCGATGTAGATCGGGGTGCCGTCCTCGAAGCGGAAGGCCACCTTGTGGTAGAAGCCCGGGTACTCGCGCGATTCGAGCTCGGCCTGGGCCACGGCGGTCTGGAAGGTCACGTCCCACAGGCCTGGGGCGTCCTGCTGGTATGCCTCGCCGCGGGCCAGATTGCGCAGGAACGCCTTCTGGGCCACGCGCTGCGGGTGCTCGCCGATGGTGTGGTAGGTCTGGGACCAGTCGATGGACAGGCCCAGCGAGCGCCACAGGGCCTCGAACTGCTTCTCGTCCTGGGCGGTGAGCTTCTCGCACAGCTCGATGAAGTTCTTGCGGCTGACCGGCACCTGATCCTTGGCGTCGATCTTCTTGCCGTCGGTGCCCTCGAACGGGGGCTTGAAATCGGGATCGTACGGCAGCGACACATCCACGCGCACGCCGTAGTAGTTCTGCACGCGGCGCTCGGTGGGCAGGCCGTTGTCGTCCCAACCCATCGGGTAGAACACGTCGTAGCCCTGCATGCGCTTGTAGCGCGCGATCACATCCGTGTGGGTGTAGCTGAACACGTGGCCCACGTGCAGGTGCCCGGACACGGTGGGCGGCGGGGTGTCGATGGAATAGACGGCCTTGCGGTCGCGGGTGTTCTGGAATTTGTAGACGCCGGATTCGTCCCACGTCTCGCGCCACTTGTCTTCCAAGCCCTCCACGCCGACCTTGTCGGGCAGCGGGGTGAGGTTGGCCTTGATGGCGCCTTCTTCATGCTGTTCGGTCATAGCCGCTAGTTTAGGTAAGCTCGCTGACAAGGGGGCTGGCGGCGTCCAGACGGTCCAAACGGGCTGAATCGCGCCGAAATCAGGCTTTGGAGACGGACCGCAGAGGCAGGAACGAATCGGTGAAATTCACGGGCATGCCGCTCGCACCGCCGCGCCAGGCCACCCACGGCTTTTCGGCGTACAGGAAGTCGCCGATCGCGTTTTCCGACAGCCTGCGGGCCAGCGCCTTGAGCCGCTCATCGTACTGCTGGTCGTTCACGGCGGCCTTCGCCTGCGCGGCGAGCTGCTCGGCCTGCGCGTCCGTGTAGTTGAGGTACAGGTTCGGATCGGCCAGATCGAACACGTCCCGCGCCTCGTCCAGGGACAGGATCGTCATGTCGAAGTCGCGGTTCTGGACCACCTGCGTTTGCCAGGTGTCCTCGTCCACCATCTGCACGCTCACGTTCGGGTATCCGAACGATTTGAGCTCATCGGCGATCGTCTGGCCGATGCGCTCGCCGAATCGGTCTGGATAGACCAGTCGCAGCCTGTACCGGTAGCCGAAGTAGTCGAGCACGCTGTGCGCCTTGGCCGAATCGTGCGGGTACAGGCCGGTCAGATCCTCCCAGCCCGGGTCGAGTTTGCCGATCGGACTGCCGATCGGTTCGGCCGCCCCCTGCTCGTCCGCAATGCGCTGCCGGTCGATCACGTAGCCGAATCCCTGACGCAGATGCACCTCGGAGAAGATCGAATCGGCCTTGCCGTTGAAGCCGAGCATCACGCGATGGTTGCTTTCGCCCTGCGCGAGGGTGATTTGGCCGTCCGATCGCAGGGCGTCGAGCGAGGAGACCGGCGCCTGCACGAGCGCGTCGGCGGTGCCGTCCGTAAGCAGCTTGGCCGCCGCCGTCCCGTCGGACACGTACCTGAGCGTGACCTTCGCGGCCGCCGCCTTGGCCTGCGCGTTCCAGTAGGATGCGTTGCGCTTGAGCACCAGCGCATCGTCCTTGGTGAAGGATTCCAGCGTGAACGGGCCGGAGCCGATGGCCTGGGTGGCGTAGTCGAATTGGGCCTCGGAATCGTACACGATCCCGTCGCGGCCGGAGAGCAGCCACAGCAGGTCGGGGTTCGGGGCGGTGAGCGTGATCGTCACCGTGGAGGGGTCCGGGTTGGACACCGAGGCCAGATTGGCCAGCTTCGCGGCCTGAACGTACTTGTTCTGCACGGTCTGCTGCAGCGACCAGACCACATCGCCCGCGTCCAGCGTGTGCCCGTTGGAGAATTTCATGCCGCCGTTGAGATGGAAGGTGTACGTCAGGCCGTCGTCGGATGCCTCCCAGCCGGAGGCGATGGACGGCTGGAGCTTGTTGTTCCCGTCGCGGCCCACCAGCGTCTCGTACACGTTGCCGAGCAGGGCCTGCTCCACGGCGTCGGAGGCGTCCGTGCGGATGTCCAGCGACTGCGGGGATCCGGTGGTGACGGCCACGGTGACCTCGCCGCCGCTGCCGTCGTCCGCCGGTGCATGGTCGCCAGCGATCACGCGGCCCAGTCCGGGGATGGCCGCCGCGCCGCCGCGCATGATCGTCCAGCCGCCCCAGACCAGACCGGACAGAATCGCGAGCATGACGATGAACACGATGAACGATGCGACGCCGCCGTTGGGCAGGCGGAATCCGGATTTCCTCTGCATACCGGCCAGTCTACCTGTTGGCCGGATGTCGGCTCCGGGAAGAGCTTTGGAAGACGCTCTGAGAGGCGCTTTGGATGGCCGCCGCCCGATCGTCCCTCAGCCGGCGGAGGGACAGGTGCCGGCCAATGGGCAGGAGCCGCAGTCGGGCTTGCGCGCATGGCAGACGGCCCGGCCGTGCAGGATCAGCCGGTGGGACAGATCGGTCCATTCCGCAGGTGGGAAGCACGCGCAGATCTCGCGCTCGATCTTCACCGGATCGGGATGCGAACCGTTCCAATCGGACCGCCAGCGCAATCGGCCCGTGACGCGGATCACATGCGTATCCACCGGAAAGCCCGGTATGCCGAACGCGTTGCCCAGCACCACATTCGCGGTTTTGCGGCCCACGCCGGGCAGCGTGGTCAGCTCGTCCATCGTGCGCGGCACCTCGCCGTGGAAATCCGCGTCCAACGCGGCGGCCAGACCCAGCAGATTCTTGGTCTTGGAGCGGTAGAAGCCCAGCGGGTGGATGATGTCCTCCACATCCTCGGGGCGTGCGGCGGCCAGTGCGGCGGCCGTGGGGTAGGCGGCGAAAAGGGCGGGCGTGACCGTGTTGACGCGCTTGTCCGTGGTCTGGGCGCTCAGCACCGTGGCGATGAGCAGTTGCAGCGGGTTGGAGAAATCCAGCGCGCACTTGGGAGCGGGAATCTCCGCGCACAGCAGCGCGTATTCGGCGTGCATGCGTTCCAGCCGCGCCGATTTGGATTCGCGGGGCATGCCGTCAGTCGGCCGGATGCGGGGCCGAAGTGGCGCCGGCATCGTCCGCGGGGTTGGCAACCGGGTCGACCGCCGTGCCGTCGGCATCGCCGGATGCGGACATGCGGGCGTTCAGACGCGCCTTGGACTGCGCGGCCTGCGCGCGGGCGTCGTCGGCCTGCTGCTCGTCCTCCGGAGGATCGAAGCGGTAGCCCACGTTGCGCACCGTGCCGATCAGATGTTCGTATTCGCCGCCCAGCTTGGCCCTGAGACGACGGATGTGCACGTCCACCGTGCGCGTGCCGCCGTAGTAGTCGTAGCCCCAGACCTCCTGCAGCAGCTGGGCGCGGGTGAACACGCGGCCCGGGTGCTGGATCAGGTACTTGAGCAGCTCGAACTCCTTGTACGCCAGATCGATCGGATGGCCGTGCAGCGAGGCGGTGTAGCCATTGGTGTCCACCACCAGATCGCCGGAGCGGATCTGCCCGTCTTCGGCATCCCTCTTCGCTCCGTTCGTCCCGCCGGCCGCCGAGCCGTCGAAGGCGCTGGCGTAGGAGGCGCCGCGTTCGGAGACCAGGCGCAGGCGGGCCTCCACTTCGGCGGGGGAGGCGGTGGCCACGATCACATCGGCCACGCCCCACTCGGCGTTCACCACGGTGAAGCCGCCTTCGGTGAGGACCAGCACGATCGGCGTGGACAGTCCGGACGCGTGGATGAGACGGCACAGCGTCTTCGCGGAGGCAAGATCGTCTCGCGCGTCCAAAAACAGAATGGTGTTCTCCGGCATCTTCACCAGCGATGCGGCATCCAGAGGCAGCACACGCACCCGGTGGGAAAGCAACGCCAGAGAAGGTAGCACGGACGCGGGATCGCTCGCGACCGTCATCAAAGTCAAATCCGTCACGACGAGCCCCTTTTACTTGACCGTTCCCTGCTTCCAAGCAGCATTTTAGCGTGCCTGCGCAGTGTTGGTTCATTTGTAATTTATGTTGTGGACACTTGCGGATAGAGTATTGCGATGTGGACGAGACAAGCAAGAGCAATCCGAAGCCGTTGACGCGCAAGCCCTCCTTCTGGAGCATTGTTGGGGTGCAGGCGGTCGCCTATGTGGTTCTGGTGATCGTGTCGCTGCTGCCGGCGGTGGCTGGGCTGAGCATGGATCGCGCGTTCGACGCCGGTACGCTGTGCCCGGTGATCGGCGGCACGTTGCTGGTGCTGGTGTTCCATTGGTGCTGGCCGTTCGACGGACTGCCCGGACTCGGCTGGTTCAGCCGCCTGTTCTCGCTGGCCGTGGGTCTGACGTCCGTGCTCTTCGGGTGGCGCGTGCTGACCGTCGCCGATCGCTACGTCACCTACCGCAGCGCCTCGGTGCTGTGGGCCTGCCTGTTCGGCGTGCTCATGACCGTTCTGGTCATCGTGGGATTCGGCCGGCAGATGTTGCGCCACGATCGTTCGCATCTGATCGTCACCCTTTCGCGCTGCATCATCAGCGGCGTCTCCTCGGCGGCGGCCGGCGGCTGGTGCTTTCTGCCGCTGCTGTTTCTGGAGGGCGGGGACGCCATCGACGGCGGTCTGGTCCTGGAATACACGGCCGCCTGCGTGTTCGTGGTGGTGCTGGTGGTGGCTATCGGCGCGATCGGTCCGCGGTGGCGCGGCGACATGGATCTGACCGCCCCGCGCCGGTGGGTGGGCCTTGGCCTGATGCCGGTCATGCTCGCCGGCATTCCGATCTTCATGGGCACGCTAGCCATGATGTTCCCCCTGAACTGGTAGCCGGCCGCCGGTCCGGCCGCCCTGCCCTGCCCGGGCGGAATGCGCAAAGCGGAACGATCGGTACGTTTTCGAGCCCTTTTGGAGGCCGAAAACGTACCAAACGTTCCGCTTTGTGTGAGATGAGCGCGGAAGTTAGAGGGCGAGGATGCCTAGGTGCTCGAGGAGCACCTTGAAGGCGATGAGGACCAGCACCGCACCGCCGGCGATCTGCGCGGGCTTCTGCCAGCGCGCCCCGAAGAAGTGGCCGATGTACACGCCGGCGATGGAGAACAGGCCGGTCGTGATGCCGATCAGCACGATCGCCAGCACGATGTTGATTGGCATGAACGCGAAACTCACGCCCACCGCGAAGGCGTCGATGCTGGTCGCGATGGCCAGCGGGAGCATGTGCTTCCAATCGAAGTCGGCCGTCTCCTCGGCATCCTCCTTGTCGTCCTCGAAGATCGCCTCGCGGATCATGTTGCCGCCGATGAACACGAGCAGCGCGAAGATGATCCAATGGTCCACGGCCGTCACGTACTGGCTGAACGTGGAGGCCGCGAGGAAACCGAGCACCGGGAACAGCGCCTGGAAGCCGCCGAACCACAGGCCGGTCTTGGTGGCATCCTGCCAGCGGACCTTGTGTGCCACGGTCAGGCCCTTGCCGATGGAGACGGCAAAGGCATCCATGGACACGGAAATGGCAATGAGCAGTATTTCAATGATCATGTGTGTGTTGAATGGTTCATCCCGTTGAACCATGTGGCCCCGCGGGATGGGCCTCGACCAGTCTTCCCGACCGCCTACGCCTAGCCGCGCGCCGACATTCAAACTGCCGGCCTGAAGCCGGCTTTGAATCCCCATACGAATGCTGTTCGCCAGTCGTACGCAATTACGAGGCATGATTGTAGCATCTTCACCGACATTGCGCACGCCCGCCCATCCCGATCGTTTCCATTCTTTCCAACCTGCGCGCCCGCAATGGCGTATTGGAACAATTCTGCAGATTGGAACGCCGAATCGGCCTGAATCGGCCGCCAAAACGCGGATTCTTTCCAACCTGCGAAAATCGGGGCGCAGGTTGGAATGCTGAGCAGAATGCGAAAGGGTGGCCGACCGCGCGTGTGTGCGGTCAGCCACCCTTGTAAGTTGGCTTGGATCAGCCGTTTACGCGGCTAGGATCACTTGGCCTGGGAAGCGGCGAGACGCTGACGGGCCTCGACGATCTCCTTTTCCGCGCCGGTCCTGCAATTGAGGACGGCCTACGGCCGGCTCATCGTTGGCTCGGGCTCCGTAGTGTCGCCCTCGCACGCCGCCGTCGGAAAGCCCACCGGGCTTTCCTGAAGGAAATCACTTCGCCGCGTTCGCGAGACGCTCGCGCGCCTCCTTGATTTCCTTCTCGGCGGCGTCAGCGCCGGTCCAGTAGTCGCCGGGCTTGACTTCCTTGCCGGGCTCCAGGGCCTTGTACTGCTCGAAGAAGTGCTTGATCTCCTTCAGGTGGTACTCGTTGACGTCCTTGACGTCCTGAACGCCGTCGTAGCGCACGTCGGCCGGCACGCACAGCACCTTGTCGTCGCCGCCCTCTTCGTCCTCCATGTGGTACAGGCCCACGGCGCGGCACTCGATGACGCAGCCCGGGAACACGGAGTTGGTGACCATCACGAGCGCGTCCAGCGGATCGCCGTCCTCACCGAGGGTGCCCTCGATGTAGCCGTAGTCGTCCGGGTAGCCCATGGCGGTGAACAGCTCGCGGTCCAGGAACACGCGACCGGTCTCCTGGTCCACTTCGTACTTGTTCTTGGAGCCGCGGGGGATCTCCACCACGACGTTGAAGGTTTCTGCCATTTCAGTCTCCTTTGTGGATTGGCGCTAACAGCACCAACAATACCCAACCTTGCCCCAAAGCGCGATTCATGTCGCGCATTGCGGCAAGGTTGGATGAAGTGCTGTTCGGCGGTCCGATCAGTACTCGACCGTCAGCACGTGCGCCACATCGGCCCACGGGGCGAGCGAGACGTAGTTGTCCCAGCTCCAGTCGAACTCGCGGCCGGTGAGTTCGTCGCGCAGGTGCGCGCCCTTGTCCGGATCGATGCCGAAGTCGGGCAGCTCAAGGTGGATCAGCGACTGGTGGGCGTTGTGGCCGTCCAGATTCACCACTACGATCAGCGTCTCCGGCTTGCCGGACTCGTTGAGCTCGGCCGGGGTGTGGCGCGCGAAGGCCAGGATGTTCGGATCCTTGCTGTCCAGCACCGTGAGGGTGTGGTAGCCGAACAGGCCTGCGTGCTCGCGGCGCACGCGGTTCAGGCTGGTGAGCAGGCCGGCGATGCCGTACTTCTCGGCGTCGGCCCAGTCACGCACCTTGATCTCGTACTTCTCGTTGTCGATGGCCTCCTCGAAGCCCGGGCGCTGCACGTTCTCGATCAGCTCGTAGCCGGAGTACATGCCCCAGCTCGGCGAGCCCATGGATGCGAGCACCGCGCGGACCGCATGGCCGGCGATGCCGTTGTCGCGCAGGTAGGCGGTGAGGATGTCCGGGGTGGACGGCCAGAAGGTGTTGTGCTGGTAGTAGCCCTCGTCGCCGTTCGTCTCGGCGAGGTACTTCTCCAGCTCCTCCTTGGTGTTGCGCCACGGGAAGTAGCAGTGCGACTGCGTAAAGCCCGCGTAGCTCAGCGCGCGCATCATGCCCGGGCGGGTGAACGCCTCGGCCAGGAACAGGATCTCCGGGTGGCGCTTGGTCACCGCGGCGATCACGTCCTGCCAGAAGCGCACCGGCTTGGTGTGCGGGTTGTCGATGCGGAAGATCGTCACGCCGGCCTTGATCCACAGATCGAGGATGCGCTCGACCTCCTTCTCGATGCCGGGCAGATCGGCGTTGAAGTCGATCGGGTAGATGTCCTGATACTTCTTCGGCGGGTTTTCGGCGAACGCGATCGTGCCGTCCGGCTTGTGGCGGAACCAGTTCGGATGCTCGGCGACCCAGGGGTGATCGGGCGAGCACTGCAGCGCGAAGTCCAGCGCGATCTCCAGGCCCATCTCATGCGCCTTGGCGGTGAGCGCCTTGAAGTCGTCCATCGTGCCGAGTTTCGGGTCGACCGTGTCGTGGCCGCCCTCCGCCGAACCGATGCCGAACACCGAGCCCGGATCGTCCGGCCCGGCGACCAGCGCGTTGTTCTTGCCCTTGCGGTTGGTCACGCCGATCGGGAAGATCGGGGGCAGGTAGACGATGTCGAAGCCCTCCTTCTTCGCGCGTTCCAGACCGATCACGGAGGTCTTCAGCGTGCCCTGGACGATCTTGCCGGTCGCCTGATCCACGTACGCGCCTTCGGAGCGCGGGAAGAACTGGTACCAGGCCGCGAAGGTCGACTTCGGGCGCTGGACGCGGAAGGTGCGCTCGGTGCCCTCGGACAGGGCGTCGCGCAGCGGGTTGGACTCATGCAGGGCGGCGATCTCCGGGTTGTCGCCGGCAGCCAGGCGCTCGGCGGGGGAGAAGGACTGGTCGTCCATCTCGTCTGCCGCGTCCTGCAGCAGGCCGCGCTGAGGGGCCTTGAGCTGCGCGTCGGCGGTCTTGGCCCAGCGGCGAAGCAGCGCGGAGCCCTCCTTGAGGGCGTTCTCCACGTCGTCGTTCACCTCGACCTTGATGCGCGCGTCGTGCAGCCAGGAGGCGTAGGTGTCCTCCCAGCCCTGCACGGTGACGGTCCAGTCGCCCAGCTGGCGCTTGACCTGCGCGAAATCGGCCTCCCACGGCTTGACGTCGGAGCGCTCGCCGGCCTTGAGGTCGGTCTCCCAGCGGTCCAGGCCGGGGTTGGTGCACACCATCTGGCGGCGCATCATCTCGCGGCCGCGCGGGTTGCGCAGGATCGCGGTGGCGCCGGCCTTGGTGCGGCCCTCCACGAAGACCTCGGCGGTCACGTGGAAGGTTTCGCCCAGTTCCACGCGGGCCGGGAAGCGGTTGGCCTCCTCGCCGGGCGTGATGTCCAGCACCACGGTGCGGCCGAACTGGTACGGCTCGGTGGTGGGGATGGTGGGCGCCGCGGCCTCGCCGTTCTCGTCGATCACGGGTTCCGGGGCGGTGGATGCTGTCTTGCGGGTGTGCGTGGTGCGCTTGGCCGCGGTACCGGCGGCGCGCTTCGTCGCACTCCGCTTGGTGGCGCCTGTCGTCTTGGCGGCGGACGTGGCCTTGGCGGTCTTCGTTGACGCGTCGGTCGTCGTGCCGGGGGCGATGGCGGTGTTCTTCTCTTCTGTGCGCTCTGAGGCGCTGTGTTGTGTAGCCATAATCCCCATCGTAGGCCATGTCAATCGTTTTGTGTTTCGCTGATTGTTAATTTTGGAATGCGGGGATGCAGGTTTGGCTGACGTTCAATCCCGGGTTTCGGTGAGGTCACGATGCGATTACCGTGCGTTCATATTGTGGGATGGGCGGCTGGTGGGATGGCGTGGGAGGCGGAGCCGCGGGCGCTGGCCTTGTTCCGGCTGATCGGAATGGGTTCTGGCCGAAATGCGATGGTCGAAATACGGGCTGTGCGGACCGATTTCTGCGATTCACAGCACTATCGGGCCGTTTTGGGGCGATTTTTCGGCCCGATAATGCTGCGAATTCAGGATTTCGGCCCGCGCAGCCCGTAAGTTGGGCTGTAAGTCGGACCATAAGTCGGGCGAGTCGGAAGATTGACTGGCTTGGATGACGGGGTGCCTCCTCGGTCATCCTGAGCGCAGCGAAGGATCCTTGGCCATTGCGCGCGGATCAGCGGTTCCAATGAGTGTGAATGGTTAAAGATCCTTCGACTCCGGCTTCGCCTCCGCTCAGGATGACGGCTAAGGTGGCGGCACTTCCATATGTCCGTTTTTATATCGGGCGATACGAAAACGGACGCAAAGATGGGCCGGCTCGGATGGCGGGGTGTCTCTTCGGTCATCCTGAGCGCAGCGAAGGATCCTTGGCCATTGCGCGCGGATCAGCGGTTCCAGTGAGTGTGAATGGTTAAGGATCCTTCGACTCCGGCTTCGCCTCCGCTCAGGATGACGTGGAGAACCATCCGGCCCGCTCGGGATGCCGGAGGGGCACTCCCGGTTACTCGAAGAGGGTGATCCAGTCGGGATCGCGATGGGCGGCGAAGCACATGGCGATCTGCTCGGCGTTGTTCTTCGCCTCGGCGAGCGCGGGCAGATCGTCCTCGGCGAAGTACCGCGCCTCGGTGGTCTCGATGTTGGCCTCGAAATGGCCTCCGATGCGCGTACACAGCACGAAGATCTTGCATATGCCGTACGCGTAGGGCGGCAGATTGTGCTTGGCGCGGTCCTGGATGGCGATCACCCGATCGGCGGTCACGTCCAGCCCCGACTCCTCCTTGGCCTCCTTTATGGTGTTCTCGCGCACCGATTGGTTGACGTCGACCCAGCCGCCCGGCAGCGACCACGTCCCGTCGTTTTCGCGCACCAGCAGGATGCGGTCGTCCTCGAAGATGGCCGCGCGGGTGTCGAGCTTGGGCGTCTGGTAGCCGATCTCGTTGCAGAACAGATCCTTCACCTTCGTCAGCGGCAGATCACTCCGGGCGGCGAGCATCTGCGCGGCGATGCTGCGGATGCGTTCGTAGCGCTCCTGGTCGTACGGGCTCATGCAGTAGGCGAGACCCGCCTGCGCAAGGCTTTGCAGCTCGATCGCCCAGTCGAGCATCGGGTCGCCAGGATGCTCTTCGCCCGGGTGGGTTGCGGCCGGTCGCGCATTCGGAACTGCGGGGGTGGCGCCCGATGTTATGGTGCCTGACTCATTGGCTTTGGGTTCCATGGCGTTCCTTTCGCTGAATATGCCATGTCGCTCTCTAGATTAATGGAATCGTGTGGTGCGGTGTGCATATGTGAATCCGATCGTGGACAAGTCGGACTTTGGCGGCGCATGGGTGTGGATGGCGGGCGATGGCGTGCGTCCGCTGTGGATTGCAGGGTGCATGGCGGGCTTTCGGTTGGCTTCGCGAGAGCGGGCATGTGCATAACCCGCTTTGCGTTGCGAGGCGACGGCACACATATGGGGATCGGTCTGGGGATAACCCGGGTGAAGGTCGGAACGCTGTTGTGGATATGCGGTGGATCGCAGGTTGAAACCATGCGATGCATGGCAAGAAAAACAAAAACCCGGAAGCGATTGGCTTCCGGGTTTGTATTGGTAGCGGGGCTAGGATTTGAACCTAGGACCTCTGGGTTATGAGCCCAGCGAGCTACCGAGCTGCTCCACCCCGCGTCGGCTTGTCTTTCAGACAGCTCACTCTAAGATACGAGGATTTTGATGAAAGTCAAGCTCGGCGCGTTTAATTCGCTCAGAGCGAAAATATTGGCGGTCCTACGCGCAAGCGGGCTCCGAAACCGGGCTGCAAACTGGGCAGATCGGGCCATGTCTCTCGCAAACTGGGCAGATCGGAACATCTGGGGGCCGATTTTCCCCTCTAGATGACCGAGTCTGCCCAGTTTGCAAATTCGTCGACCGGATCTGCCCAGTTTGCGCGCCGGTCCCGCCGACCGGCCCCGCCGACCGGTCCCGCCAGCCGGTCCCGCCTATGGCCGGTCGCTCCAGCCTGATAGCCGGCCATAACCACGATTGATGCCCGATTCCGCCCATCGCGTGTCGCCGAGCGCGCATTGTTGCCATAATGTAAGCATGCCTATCAAGATTCCCAGCGGCCTTCCGGCCAGAGCCATCCTCGACTCGGAGCGCATCTTCGCGCTCGAGAAGCCCGAGGCGGAGCGTCAGCGCGTCCGCCCGCTCAAGCTGGTGATCCTGAACCTCATGCCCAAGAAGATCGAGACGGAGACCCAGCTGCTGCGCCTCATCTCCAAGTCCCCACTGCAGGTGGAGATCGATTTCATGAAGACCTCCACGCATGAGGCCACGCATGTGAGCGCCGACCATCTGGTCAAGTTCTACGAGAATCTGGATGCCCTGCGCGACAACTACTACGACGGCTTCGTGGTCACCGGCGCGCCTGTGGAGCACATGCCGTTCGAGGACGTGGACTATTGGGATGAGTTCAAGTCGATCCTTGATTGGGCCTCCACGCACGTGTTCTCCACCATGTATCTGTGCTGGGGCGCGATGGGCGCGCTGTATTACCGCTACGGTGTGAGGAAGGTCGATCTGCCGGAGAAGATCTTCGGCGTCTTCCCTCAGTATCTGGAGGACGAGTACTGCTTCCTGACCAATGGGTTCGACGAGATCAGCCTGCAGCCCCATTCGCGTCTGGCCGGCGTGGATGAGGACGACGTGCGCGCCAAGCCGGACCTGCAGATCCTCACCTGGGGGCCCGAGTCGGGGCCGGGGCTGATCGCCACGCGTGATTTCTCCGAGGTCTTCGCGCTGGGCCACTGGGAATACGGCAAGTACACGCTGGCCGAGGAATACGAGCGCGATATGAAGAAGGGCTTGACCAACGTGCCCTTCCCGAAGAACTATTTCCCGCACGACGATCCTGCGCTGGAGCCGCTGTTCGCCTGGCGCGCGCATGCGAACCTGCTGTGGCGCAACTGGCTCAACTGGGTGTATCAGACCACACCGTACGATCTGACCGAGGTTCCCCAACTGCGCGCGGAGAAGCGGCTTGGCACGGACCGGTCGATCCGTCACGAGCCGGGAGGCCCGCGCGGGGATGATTACAAGCCGCTACTGAATGACGGCTATGGCCTGATCGTAGATTGACCGTCGCGATCGTCGCATGATCGTCATCCGGCTCGGCCGTGTCGGCTGGGCGGGCGTTGTCCCAGATGTCGCGTGCGATGGATCGCACAGTGGAAATGATCGTGTGAGCGCTCACAATACGGACCGGCTGTCCGTGTCGTGGTCACATAGTGGACCGCTATTCGGACAGTCCTGTGAGACAGATCACGCCCATTCGTTGAATTAACAAAACCGTTGAAATCGGCTGCGAAACGCCGACGGAATCCAGTCGGCACAAGGCCTTTCAAGGGTTGTCCCCACGCGGTCCAATAATCCTTCTCAGCCATTCGGAGCCGAAGGCCAAACGTCGACTCCGCGTCGATTATGGCCGGCTTCGCACATGGGGAGCGAAGTAACGGGAACGTCACATTTGACCCGCCCTGTGGGCTAGACTGACAGCTGTTGGAAAGAAGCAGGAGGCGTGGATGATTGATGCAGTGCACTCGCTGACGCTGGCCGGGGCGACGCAACCGGAGTACCCGAGCGTTGACGATTTTCTCCCCGATCCGTTCGTATTCGCGAACACCCCGTTCGCCATCAACCGCATCATCCTCGTGCGCATCATCGCCACGATCATCATGCTGCTGGTGCTGGGCATCACCGCCAAGAAGGCGAAGCTGATCCCCGGCCGCTGGCAGGGCGCCGTCGAATGGCTCATCGAGTTCGTGCGCGACAGCATCGTGTACCAGGTGATGGGCGAGGAGCGCGGCAGGCGCTACGTGCCCATGATCACCACCGTGTTCTGCACGCTGCTGGTCTTCAACCTGTGCGGCATCATCCCCGGCATGAACATCGCGGCCTCCGCCACGATCACCCTGCCGCTCGTGTTCGCCATGTGGTGCTTCTTCCAGTACTGGATCGCCGGCATCCGCGAGAAGGGCCTCGGCCACTTCCTGCGCGACGAGCTCTTCCCGAAGGGCGTCCCGTGGCCGATCTACATCCTGCTGTCCCCCATTCAGCTGCTCGAGCTGCTCATCATCCGCCCGTTCTCGCTGACCATCCGACTCTTCGCCAACATGGTCTCCGGCCACCTCATTCTGGCCCTGTGCCTGTCCGCGACGCAGTTCTTCCTGATTGATGTGGAGAACAAGCTCCTGGCCCCGTACGGCGTCGTCACGTTCGCCGCCGGCATGTTCATGTTCCTGTTCGAGGCTCTGGTCGCCTGCCTGCAGGCGTACATCTTCGCGATCCTCACCACCGCATACATCAATATGAGCTATCCGGAAGCCGACTGACGGCGGCCGGGAACACAACTGTTGCTACTACAGCAATAATTCAGAAAGGAAACAACCATGGATATCGTTACCCTCGCTGAGGTTGCCGGCAACCTGAACGTCGTTGGCTACGGTCTCGCCGCCATCGGCCCTGGCGTTGGCCTGGGCATCCTGATCGGCAAGACCATCGAGAGCACCGCTCGTCAGCCCGAGCTCGGCGGCCGTCTGCAGACGCTGATGTTCCTTGGTCTGGCGTTCGTCGAGGTGCTTGCGCTGCTCGGCTTTGCGCTGGCCTTCGTCCTCAAGTAAGACCGCTCAACCGACACAGCACAACGACTTTCCAAGGGAAATGAAAGGAGGAAGACGGCATGGAGCTGTTTCTGCCCAAAAGCTATGACATCGTATGGTCGCTGATCATCTTGGTCATCGTCGCCGCATTCTTCTACAAGTTCTTCCTGCCGAAGTTCCAGGCCATCTTCGATGAGCGCGCCGCCAAGATCGAGGGCGGTATCGCCAAGGCCGAGCAGGCACAGAAGGACGCCAACGAGGCCAAGGAGAAGTACGAGGCCCAGCTGAGCAACGCCCGCGTCGAGGCGGCCAAGATCCGCGACGACGCCCGCGCCGAGGCTTCGCACATCATCGCAGACGCCCGGTCCCGCGCCGAAACGGAGGCCGCCCAGGTCACCGCCAACGCCCAGCGTTCCATCGAGTCCCAGCAGCAGCAGGCCCTGGTCAGCCTCAAGGGTGAAGTCGGCGTGATCGCCACCGCCCTGGCCGGCAAGATTCTGGGCGCCAAGCTGCAGGATGGCGATGTCCAGTCGTCGATGATCGATTCCCTGATCAACGATCTCGACAAGGACAAGGCCGAGTGACTACCCCGTTAATCACGTCAATCACGTCAAGGAGGTGACATGCAAGGAGAGGCATCGCTGCTCTCGGACCGCGAGTCCCGAGACAGTTTCGCGCCCAAGCTGAGGGCCGCGGGATTGGAGAACGAGCGCATCTACGAGGAGCTGTTCAGCTTCGCCGGTCTGCTCGATCACAACCCGCGCGTGCAGCGCGCGCTCACCGATCCTTCACGTCCCGTCGAGGACAAGGCCAAGCTGGTGGACGATTTGCTGGAAGGCAAGGCCCACCCGCTGACCGTGCAGATCCTGCATGATGTGGTGGGACGCCGCTGGAGCCGCATGAGCCACTTGGCCAATGCGGTGGAGGATTTCGGCGTGGATTCCGTGATGTACCTCGCGGACGCCCGAAACGTCACGCTTCGCGTCTCCATCGAGCTCGCGCAGCTGCACTCCGCCTTCCTCAACCTGCCGCAGGTGCGTTCCAAGCTGTCCGACGTCTATATGCCCGAGGCCAAGCGCGTGGAGTTCCTCAAGACCGTCCTCGCCGGCCAGAAGCTGGATCCGGTCACGATGATCCTGGCCATCCATGCGACGCGCGCACTGCGCAACCGCCGCTACCTGACCATCATCCAGTGGCTGATCAACAAGCTCTCCAGGCATATGGGCGAGACGATGGTCACCGTCACCACGGCCGTTCCGCTGACCGGCGAGCAGGTCAAGCGCCTCGTGACCACGTACAGTGCCAAGCTCAACCGTCCGATCCACATCAACTCGGTGGTGGACCCCTCGGTCATGGGCGGCATGCGCATCCAGTACGGCTCCGAGGTCACCGACCACACCGTCGTCGCCCAGCTGCAGCGCCTCAGGCGCTCGGTGGGCTGACACCCGGGATCCCCGCAGGATCTTGCTTTCAAGTTTTATCAACAATAAGGAGTGATCATGGCAGAATTAACCATTGATCCCGCCACGATACGCAAGGCGCTCGACGATTTCGTCGATTCGTACAAGCCGTCGGACACCCCCACCCAGGAAGTGGGCTACGTGGCCACGGCCGGCGACGGCATTGCGCACGTGACGGGACTGCCTGGTTGCATGGCCAACGAGCTGCTCACCTTTGAGGACGGCACACTCGGTCTGGCGTTCAACCTTGACGCTCGCGAAATCGGCGTGGTTATCCTCGGCGACTTCGCAGGCATCGAGGAGGGCCAGGAAGTGCGTCGTACCGGCGAGGTGCTGTCCGTGCCCGTCGGCGATGGCTACCTCGGGCGTACCGTGAACCCGCTGGGCGAGCCCATCGATGGTCTCGGCGAGATCAAGACCGAAGGCAGGCGCATTCTGGAGGCTCAGGCCCCCGATGTGATGCACCGCCACCCGGTCGACGAGCCGCTGTCCACCGGTCTGAAGGCCATCGACGCGATGACGCCGATCGGCCGCGGCCAGCGCCAGCTCATCATCGGCGACCGCCAGACGGGCAAGACCGCCATCGCGATCGATACGATCATCAACCAGAAGGCCAACTGGGAGTCCGGCGACCCCAAGAAGCAGGTGCGCTGCATCTACGTGGCCATCGGCCAGAAGGGATCGACCATCGCCTCGGTGCGTCAGAGCCTCGAGGACGCGGGCGCCATGGAGTACACCACGATCGTGGCCTCCCCGGCCTCCGACTCCGCCGGCTTCAAGTACATCGCCCCGTACACCGGCTCGGCCATCGGCCAGCACTGGATGTACCACGGCAAGCACGTCCTCATCGTGTTCGACGATCTGTCCAAGCAGGCCGAGGCCTACCGTGCGATCTCCCTGCTGCTTCGTCGTCCGCCAGGGCGTGAGGCCTACCCGGGCGACGTCTTCTACCTGCATTCGCGTCTGCTCGAACGCTGCGCGAAGGTGTCCGACGATCTGGGCGGCGGCTCCATGACCGGTCTGCCGATCGTCGAGACCAAGGCTAACGACGTCTCCGCCTACATCCCGACCAACGTGATCTCCATCACCGACGGTCAGATCTTCCTGCAGTCCGACCTGTTCAATGCCAACCAGCGCCCGGCCGTGGACGTGGGCATCTCCGTGTCCCGCGTCGGTGGCGCCGCGCAGACCAAGGCGCTGAAGAAGGTCTCCGGCACGCTGAAGATCTCGCTGGCGCAGTACCGCTCGCTGGAGTCCTTCGCGATGTTCGCGTCCGATCTGGATGCGGCCTCCAAGGCACAGCTGGCCCGTGGCGCCCGTCTGACGGAGCTCCTGAAGCAGCCGCAGTTCTCCCCGTACTCGATGGAGCAGGAAGTGGTCTCCGTGTGGGCCGGCACCCACGGCAAGCTCGACGATCTTGAGATCGCCGATGTGCTGCCGTTCGAACACGGCATGCTGGACTACATCGACCACAACACCGACATCCTCAAGACGATCCGCGAGACCGGTGACTTCACGCCCGAGACCGAAAAGGCCCTGGACAAGGCGATCGAGGAGTTCCGCACCACGTATGTGTCCGTGGCCGGCAAGCCGCTGGTCGACCAGAAGCCGCAGGTGGAAGCCCACGCCGAGGTCGAGCAGGAGAAGCTGGAAGCCACCGACAAGAAGTCCAAGGGAGCTCAGTAAGCCATGGCATCGCAACTCGCATTCAAGAGCAGGATCGCCTCCACCGAATCGTTGGCGAAGATCTTCAACGCCCAGGAGATGATTGCGTCCTCGCACATCGCCAAGGCGCGTAAGGTCGCCATGGATGCGAAGCCGTACTCCGATGCGATTTTCGATGCCGTGCAGGCTTTGGTGGCCCATACCCATATCACGCATCCGATCTTCAAGAGCGAAGAGGGCAACAACCATGTTGCCGTCCTCGCTCTTACCTCGGATCGTGGCATGGCTGGCGCTTTCACCTCATCCATCATTCGCGAGACCGAGGGCCTGCTCTCCCGCCTCGATGCGGAGGGCAAGCGCCCCAGCCTCTATGTGTATGGCCGTCGCGGCGTGACGTACTACAAGTACCGCAGCCGCGACATCGCCGACACGTGGGAAGGTGACACCGACAAGCCCGGCGTTGAAATCGCTGAGGAGATCTCCAAGGCGCTGCTGGACGCCTACATGAAGCCGGCCGACCAGGGCGGAGTCAGTGAGCTGTACATCGTGTTCACCGAGTTCGTCAACATGGTGGTGCAGAAGGTGCGCGTGCTGCGCATGCTGCCGGTGGAGCTTGTGCAGGCCGAAACCGAGGCCGAGGAGATCGAGGCGAACAAAACCGCCCCGCTGTACCGCTTCGAGCCGAGCGCCGACGAGGTGCTCGACATGGTGCTGCCCAAGTACATCCAGTCGCGCATCCATGAGTGTCTGCTGACCTCCGCCGCGTCGGAGACGGCTTGTAGGCAGAACGCCATGCACACCGCCACGGACAACGCACGCAATCTGATCGGCGATCTGACCCGCAAGCTCAACGCCTCGCGTCAGGCCGCGATCACTCAGGAACTTACCGAAATCATCGGCAGCGCCGACGCGCTGAACAAGAAGGAAGAGTAGGAACGCATATGGTTGATCAGGTTCACACCAATGCGACCGACGCCTCGGTCGAAGGACCGGCGAAGGGCCGCGTCACGCGTGTCCAGGGCTCGGTCGTCGACGTCGAATTCCCGGTGGGACACCTGCCCGAGATCTACAACGCGCTGAAGGTCCGGATCAGCGGCGGCAGCAGCGAGGAGGGCGAGAGCGCCAACCGCGAGATCACCCTCGAGGTGGAGCAGCACCTGGCCGACTCCATCATCCGTGCGGTCGCCCTGAAGCCGACCGACGGTCTGGTCCGTGGCGCCACGGTCACCGACACCGGCGGCCCGATCGAGGTCCCGGTCGGCGATGTGACCAAGGGACACGTGTTCGACGTGACCGGCAACATCCTCAACAAGAAGGCCGATGAGCAGATCACCGTCACTGAGCGCTGGCCCATCCACCGTCAGGCCCCGCCCTTCGACCAGCTGGAGTCCAAGACCCAGATGTTCGAAACCGGCATCAAGGTCATCGATCTGCTGACCCCGTACGTGCAGGGCGGCAAGATCGGTCTGTTCGGCGGCGCAGGCGTCGGCAAGACCGTGCTGATCCAGGAGATGATCCAGCGCGTGGCGCAGAACCACGGCGGCGTCTCCGTGTTCGCCGGCGTCGGCGAGCGCACCCGTGAGGGCAACGATCTGATCGGCGAGATGGAGGAGGCCGGCGTTCTGGCGAAGACCGCCCTGGTCTTCGGTCAGATGGATGAGCAGCCGGGCACCCGTCTGCGCGTCCCGCTGACCGCCCTGACCATGGCCGAGTACTTCCGCGACGTGCAGAACCAGGACGTGCTGCTGTTCATCGACAACATCTTCCGCTTCACGCAGGCCGGTTCCGAGGTGTCCACGCTGCTGGGCCGTATGCCTTCCGCCGTGGGTTACCAGCCGAACCTGGCCGACGAGATGGGTGCTCTGCAGGAGCGCATCACCTCAACCCGTGGCCACTCCATCACCTCGCTGCAGGCCATCTACGTGCCGGCCGATGATTACACCGACCCGGCCCCGGCCACCACGTTCGCCCACCTCGACGCGACCACGGAGCTTTCCCGTGACATCGCCTCGAAGGGCATCTACCCGGCCGTGGACCCGCTGAGCTCCACCTCGCGAATCCTGGATCCGCGTTACGTGGGCCAGGCGCACTACGAGTGCGCGAACCGCGTCAAGGCCATCCTGCAGCGCAATAAGGAACTTCAGGACATCATCGCCCTGATCGGTATCGACGAGCTGAGCGAGGAGGACAAGACCACCGTCGCCCGCGCCCGCCGCATCGAGCAGTTCCTGGGCCAGAACTTCTACGTGGCGGAAAAGTTCACCGGCCGCCCCGGTTCCTATGTGCCGGCCGACGAGACCATCGAGGCCTTCACCCGCATCTGCGACGGCGTGTACGACAACGTGCCGGAGCAGGCGTTCTCGGGCATCGGCGGCATCGACGACCTCGAGAAGAAGTGGCATGAGATGCAGAAGGAGCTCGGTGCCTGATGGCCGACAAGACCACCATGCAGGTGACGATCGTCGCCTCCGACCATCCGGTGTGGTCGGGCACGGCGTCGAGCGTGACCGTGCCCGCCTCTGAAGGCGCGATGGGCATCCTGCCGAACCATGAGTCCGTGCTCGCGGTCATCAGGAATGGCCGCGTCGTCGTGGCGGATGTCAACGGCAGCCGTCACGCGTTCGATGTGGAGGACGGTTTCGTCTCCTTCGATTCGAACAAGCTCACCGTGGCCGTGGAGCACTGCTCCGACGAGGTGAGCGCGGACTGAGCGTCCGTCTCTCTGGGGCTTCCCTCTATGCGGGGAAGCCCCTTTTTGTATGCTTTCTCTATTGGTCAGCCTGAGATTTCCCCCGTCACCCTGAGCGCAGCTCTGCCGTCCCTTTTGTCATCCTGAGCGAAGCCCGAAGGGCGAAGTCGAAGGATCCTTAATCTTGCGCACGAATGATGTAATGCGCAGTGGCCAAGGATCCTTCGCTTCGCTCAGGATGACGAGGGGAGCACACGCTCAGGATGACGGCGGGGCCAGAATGACGAGCCCTGACAAGGGGGACCTGTAGGGTGTTGCCCCGTGCGAATCATTGTTGCCGACTGCGCCGCCGAATACTCCGGCCGCCTCACCGCATCCCTTCCGCCCGCCAAGCGCGTCCTGCTCATCAAGGCCGATTCGAGTCTGCTGATCTTCTCCGAGCTCGGGTCGTACAAGCCACTCAACTGGATGGCCGCGCCCTGCACGCTCAAGGAGATCGAGCCGGCCGATGGCGATGCCGCAGCGCCCGCTGAGCCCGCCGAACCTGTTGGGGCCGCGGAGTCCGCTGAGCCCAAGCCGATCAAGGTGCTGCGCGTGTCCGCGGACAAGTCGAACGATATCCTGGACGTCAAACTGTTCCACATTTATTCCGACGAGACGTACGATCTGGGCGAGGATCCGGGCTTGGTCAAGGAGGGCGTGGAGGATCATCTGCAGCGCTACCTTGCGGAGCAGATTGAGCGCATCGGCGAGGGGGCCAAGCTTGTGCGCCGCGAATATCCCACGGCGATCGGTCCGGTGGACATCATGGCCACCGATGCCAACGGCGAGCATGTGGCGATCGAGATCAAGCGCCATGGCGGCATCGACGGCGTGGAACAGCTCACGCGCTACTGCGAACTGCTCAATCGCGATCCGCTGCTCGCCCCCGTGCACGGCATCTTCGCCGCGCAGACGATCACACCGCAGGCCCGCGTGCTTGCCGAGGATCGCGGCTTCACCTGCCTGATCCTCGACTACGACGAGATGCGCGGCGCCGAGTCGGACGAGCTGCGTCTGTTCTGAGCGGGGCTGGTTTTCCGAGTCTGCCTCATTCTGGGGTATTCCTATACTTTGTCAACTCTTGTTTGGGGGTGGTTTCAGGTTCCGTCCGGTTGTAATGTTTGTGCCCCCCTGTTGTGTCGCAAACTGGGCAGATCGGGTCTCAGGTTTTGCAAACTGGGCAGATCCGGTCATCTGCGGGCCGATTTGGGGGCTTTCGAGACCAGATCTGCCCAGTTTGCCAGTGTTTGCAAATTGGAGGGCCTGATTTGCCCAGTTTGCGGCCAATTCATGCCGCGAAGACCCGTGCAGACTGGGCAGATCGGGACTGTTATTTTGTGAACTGGGCAGATCTGGTCATCTGGACGCCAAAATCGGCCTCCAGATGTTCCGATCTGCCCAGTTTACAAATCGAACGTCCTGATTTGCCCAGTTTGCGAGGTTGGATGAGGGGTCGGTGAGGGTTTGCGGGGGATTCGTGGTCCGATGCTCATCCGATGCCCAGATTCGTCCCCGATTCGTTCCGTTTTGCCCAGTTTGTGCCCATGTTGTGTCGCAGACTGGGCAGATCGGGACTGTTATTTTGTGAACTGGGCAGATCCTGCCATCTGCGGGCCGATTTGGGGCTCTAGATGACCACGTCTGCCCAGTTTGCAAATCGAACGTCCTGATTTGCCCAGTTTGTGTTGCGATGATCCCGTTTTGCCCAGTTTGTGGCCGGGCGTGGTCGGGTGTGGGCAGTCGGGAGTGGCCGGACGTCGCCGGGTGTGGTCAGGCGCGATCGGGGAGCGTGACATGGTGTGCGTTGTGACGCGGGGCGTGACCGGGTGTGCCCATTCCCGGTCACAGGGGTTTTGAAATGGCTTTATTTCAACGGTTTTGACACCCCGTGACCGGGTGTGTCCACGCCGGGTCACACTCCCGGTCACAACGCACGCCGGGTCACATCCCGCGTCACACGCCGCGTCACGGCACTGTCGTCACGCCATTGAGGGGGACATCATGCCCCGTCAGTGCACCCCGCCATAACAAAACAGCTCCCCGAGGTGGGGAGCTGTTCACATTGCTTAGGCGAAGACGCCGGGGATCAGTAGGTGGCGAGGATGTCCACCACGAACACCAGCGTGGAGTTCGCCGGGATGGAGCCCTGTGCGGTGCTGCCGTAGCCCTTGTCCGGCGGGACGATCACCAGCACCTGGGAGCCCACGGTCTGGCCGGCGAGGCCTTCCTTCCAACCGGTGACCACTTGGCTCAGGGCGAACTCGGAGGCTTCGCCGCGATCCCAGGACGAATCGAACTGCGTGCCGTCGGTGAGCCAGCCGGTGTAGTTGACCTTGACGCTGCCGGACTCGGAGACCGTGGCGCCGGAGCCCTTGATGAGCGGCTGGACCACGAGCTGGCCGTCGGGCTGGTAGCCATTCATGTCGATCGACGGCTTGCCGTTGCCGTCCAGCGTGACCTTGGGCAGGTTGGACGGGATGTCCGTGACGGTCTGGCCCTCGGCGCGCGTAAGATCGTGCGAGGCGGAGACGATCGTGGTGGCCATGATGTAGGACTTCTGCGCATCGTCCGTGGCGGTGGTGTCGTTGACGCCCAGGGCGATCAGCGCACCCACCTTCTGGTTCTTGAGCACGTCGTACAGGCCGTTGCGCAGGGAGGACTGCTCAAGCGAGACCGAGCAGTCGGGGGCGGATTCCCAGCTGGAGTAGATCTCCGCGCCGGTCTTGGCGCTGACCGCGACGCTGTGCATGCACATGCGCATGCCGTCCTGCAGGGCTTCGCCGTTGCCCTGCTGAAGGACCTGGTAGCCGCCGTCCGGCACGGTGTAGGGCACGGTGGGCAGCTTGATGGCCGGCTTCTGCCCGATCTCGTTGGAAGCGGTGATGCCGGTCATTTCGGCGAGCGTGGAGGAGGCGGACGGGGTGGCGCTGGAGGAGGACGCGGACGAAGAGGCGGTGGCCGAGGCGTCGCCGCCGCACGCGGCGAGGCCGATCATCATCGCAAGGCCGCAGCATGCGGCGAGACCCTTGACGAGGGTCTTCTTGGTAAAGTCATGAATCATACGCCCCACAGTAGCGGTAATGGCTGATTTTGTGGTGGAGTATGGCTGGGCAGTGAATGAATGGTGAAGGGATTGTAGAATGGGGGATGCTATGACTGATAAGGAACGTAAGAACCCGCGTCGCGCCACCATCATGCGCGGCGTCGTCACGCCCATCTTCGGTCTGCTTGCCGCCGCCCTGATCTTCCTGGGCGTCCTCAATGCGACCGAGTGGAAGCCGAGTGCGCAGATCGCGGCGACGACGGCAACCGACACGCGATACGTCGTTACCGATCCGGGCATGCTCTCTCTTGTGGATGATCAGGTGACCATCGACGTCACCTCCGAATCCGATGCCAAACTTTGCGTGGTTTCCGGTCTGTCCCGCGACATCAGCGGGTGGATCGCCGGCCACACCTACACCCGTCTGACCGGCTTGTCGTCGTGGACGCAGATCTCCACCGAGGCGGCCAAGGCCTCCGGGGATTCCCAGCCCCAGGACGGCGACGTGACGCTCGAACAATCGGACATGTGGACCGGCGTGGTCTGCGGCACCGGTTCGGTGCATATCGAGCGGCCGGCCGAGAGCAACACCACGCCGCTGCTGTTCGACACCAACGCGGACGCCGCCTCCAACGTGACCGATGGCGGCAAACTCAACATCACCCTGCACTGGACCCGCTCCACCCTGCCCGACTACGCCACCCCGTTGTACTTCATCGGCGGCATGTGCGCGGTCGCAGCCGTGCTGTGCGCCTCGTTGTTCGCCATGCACCCGTCCAAGCGCCGCAAGAAGAACGCGAACGAGCCCAGGACGCCCATCGCGGAGGAGATCGAGGTCACCATCCCGCATCTGGTGTTCGGCGCGATCGGATCCTTCTTCGGCTCCATCGCATCCCTGCTGCACATCGGCGGATCGAAGCGGCACAGGCGGCATGCACGGCGGGCCGGGACGTCGATCGCCCCGGCGTCTGAACGCCTGTCCTCCGGATCGCTGGCCCTGGGGTCGCTGTCCTCCGGCCTGCAGCCCTCCGGATCGCAGTCCGATGGGCCGAAGGTGGTGGACGTGACCGCCAAGAACATGGTGGCCGAGCAGGCCGCGGCCTCGGGATCGTCCGCGGGCGTGCCGGCCCCGTCGTTCGAGGTGTCCAGCGCGGAGACACAGGCGGAGACCGTGGCCGCTGTCGCACAGGCCGATGCGGCCGCCGACGGGACGAAGCCCGCACCGGCGCGGAATGCCAAGCCGGCCGACGCCGACGCCACATCCGTGATCAGCCCCGCCGATCTGGCCGCCTACTTCGCGCGCTTCGCCGCCGAGCAGGCCGCCGAGGAGGGGCGCGGCTCGGGCACGAAGGGGCTCAAGGGAACCGAGCCGGAGCACAACGAAGGGGAGGAGTGACATGAACATCCGCATCAACCGCGGCCGCCGCGCCGTCATGCGCATCGCCGCCGCACTGATCGCCGTCGCATCCATGGGCGCCCTCACCGCGTGCGAGGGGCCGGTCCCGCAGCTGTCCGAGCAATCGACCGCCAGCGCCAAGACTCCGGATCTGACCGTCGATCAGGAGGCGAAGATCCGCACCAACATCCTCAACGCCATCAAGCAGGCCGACGACGCGCGCGATCCCGGCCTGCTGGCGTCCAGCGTGACCGGACCGGCGCTCGCGGTGCGCACGAGTCAAATCAACATCGCGAAGGCGACCAATGCGCTCACCAAGAACGCCACCATTCCTTCGGAGATTGAACAGACCGTCATCCCCACCGATTCCGGCTGGCCGCGCACGGTGTACTCCATCACCACCACCACCGAGGACCGCCAGACCCAGCGACTGCTGGTCATGACCCAGACATCCGCCCATCAGAACTACAAGCTGTGGGGCGTGGTGCGCCTGCACAACAAGGTCCAGCTGCCCAAGTTCGCCGTGCCGAAGATCGGTTCGTCCATGGGACGCACGGACGACACCGGGCTGGTGGCCACGCCGGCCGACGCGGTGGCCCACTATGCGGATCTGCTCGCGAACGGGGCGAACAGCCAGTTCGCCGGCGAGTTCGCGGACGACGATTTCCGCACCTCTCTGGCCAACACCACGGCCACGGTCCAGCAGGGCATGGAGGCCAACAAGGGCACGCAGTCGCAGACCTTCTCCGTGGAGCCCAACGCCATCCAGGTGATGCGCTCGAGCGACGGCGGCGACCTTGTGGTGGCGCAGATCAACTCCGAATGGACGCGCCAGGCCGGCGAGGGACGCCAGTCGCTGCCCGCTTCCAACGACGAGACCGCGCTGTTCGGCGGGGCCACGCCCACCAGCACGCTCAAGGTGACCTATGTGAACCTGATCGCGCTGTATGTGCCGCAGGCGGCGTCCGGTGCGAAGATCCAGGCCGTGGCCTCGGAGCGCCAGACCGTCAAGGTGGAGGCGCAGTAAGGCGCTGCCGTCGCTGGCGGGATGCGGCGGATCGCGGCGGGACGCGGCGGCCCGGCTGGCGGCTGGCTGGTCTCTGAGCGGCCGTCAGACGGCCGGCGAATGACGTTGCGCGGGTCCGGAAACGGGCCCGCGCATTAGAATGAAGGCAAAACGCGAAGGTATTCGCCAAGGAAAGGTGTGCAAACTATGGCCGAACCGTTCAAGCCGGGCGTCTCGCTCGCGGGCGCGGTGGATCTGGAATCGCTCAAGCATCAGGTGAAGTCCGAGCCGGGGCAGGCCGGGGGAGCGCCCGCGGCCGGCGGCTACGTGATCGACACCACCGAGGCGTCCTTCCAGTCCATGGTCGCCACGTCGGCCACGTTCCCGATCCTGCTCATGCTGTGGATCCCCACCGATGACCGCCTGTTCGACATGGCCCGCAAGCTCGGCGAGGCCGTGAACAAGCTCAACGGCCAGATCCAGCTGTCCCGCATCGACATCTCCGCCAATCCGTCCATCGCCCAGGCGCTGCGCGTGCAGGGCGCGCCGGCGCTGTTCGCGCTCATCAACGGCCGTCCGATGCCCATTCTGCAGGGCCTGCCGAGCGACGAGGAGATGGCCCAGATCACGGATACGCTCATTCCGCAGGTCATCCAGATGGCTCAGCAGTCCGGTGTGACCGGCACCGCGCCGCGTCAGGATGGTCCTTCCGACGGTTCCGACGCCGATGGTTCGGGCGCGGCTGGGGCGTCCGGTGCCGATCAGGTGCCGCCGGAGCATCAGCAGGCCCATGCGCTCGCCATGCAGGGCGACTACGCCGGTGCCGCGGCCGCCTATGCGCAGGTGCTGGAGTCCGATCCGAACGACAAGATCGCCGCCCGCGAGCGTTCCAAGGCCCTGCTGCTGGCCCGCTCCGGCTCCGCGAACGTGCGCGAGGTGCGTGCCGCCGCCGCGGCCCATCCCGACGACGTGGAGGCGCAGCTGGCCGTGGCCGATGTGGACATGATCGGCGGCCAGATCCAAGATGCGTTCGATCGTCTGCTCGATTTTCTGGCTTCCGGCCACAAGGCCGATCTTGACCAGGTGCGCCAGCGTCTGCTCGAGTACTTCGCCATCCCCGAGCCCGCCGATCCGCGTCTGCAGCGGGCCCGTCGCCGCCTCGCCACGCTGATGTACTGATCGGATGCGGGCGGACCGGGCCCGGCTTACTCCTCCCGGCGATTCTTGCCGAAGAACGTGAGCAGGCGCGGCCCGTCCTCCTCGAGCTCGCGCGCGTAGTCGGCCGCCCAGTCGGCGTACGGCCGCGCGGCGAGCCCGTCGTTGGAGAACCGCACGTCGTCGGTGATCTCGCTCACGCAGAACCTGGGGATGATGAGGTTCGTCACCGGGCTGCTGCGCTCCGCCTCGGCCACCACCAGCGGGGCGTTGCGGCCGCCGAACACGTCGATGCTCCAGCCGTCCTCGCCGATCCATGCGTTGAACCGGTTCTTCACGATCGGCGCGCCCCCACGCAACACCAATTCCGCGGCGATATCCGGGTCGATGTCCTTTTCGACCTCATACCGCGTGCCGCCCACCGACGGCCCCTTGACCGTGACGCATGCCTGCGAGAAGGCGTCGCGATGGTTGTTGAGCACGTCGATCGCATCGGTGCGCGGCGTCATCGCCTCCCGCACCGTATTGGATTTCAGGCGGATGCGCAGCGCGTAATTGTCCGCGTGCACGTAGTAGCTCTGCACAATGAGGATGGGCGGGGCGCCGTCGTCCAGTTCCGCCGGCAGCTCGTGGCAGAAGAACCGGCGCTCGTACTCGAAATCGTCTCGCATAACATCATTCTATGGGCGCAGGGGGCGATGCGCGGTCTTTTTGCTGCGTTTCGACGGCGTTTTGGGCGGATGCCCGCAACGTCATCCTCAACGTCATCCTGAGCACTGAGCCGTTAAGCGGACAGCCCGGTGGGCTGTCCGTAGGCGAAGGGAGCCGCCGCCAAGGCGGCGACGGTCCGGCGCAACCGGACACCGGAACGGCGGAGTCGAAGGATCCTTAACTGTACGCACGAATTAAGGATCCTTCGACTCCGGCCTTACGGCCTCCGCTCAGGATGACACGGGGGGAAGGCCTTACGGCCTCCGCTCAGGATGACACGGGGAAAAAGCCTTCGGCCTCCGCTCAGGGTGATACGGAACGGACTTCGGGTGACGAGAAAGGGTGCCAGCGACCGGATTTGCCCGGTTTGCGCTGGGCCAAGTTGCCGATGCGCGCAAGATGCCGTAGGATGGAGAAGTTGCGCGAGCGGCAAGCCGCATGCGCTCCGGGTTCGTAGCTCAGTGGATAGAGCGTCTGTCTCCGGAACAGAAGGTCGAGGGTTCGAACCCCTTCGAGCCCACAAGAATGGCGGAATTCCGCGGGTTTTCAACCCATGGGATTCCGCTTTTTCGTTCATCGGGTACCATCGGGTGCATGGCTGGTACAGTGCGTGGCTGGAGCATGGAGGTATGGGAATGACTGAGGCGACAATCATGTCCACGGAACGGCTGTTGCTGCGCCCGTGGCGGGTGGGTGACATGGACGATGCCCGCGCGCTGTATCGGTATGCGAGCAATCCGAACGTGGGGCCGGCGGCCGCGTGGGCCGTGCACACCAGCGTGGAGGACAGTCAGCAGGTGATCCGCAACGTGCTCAACGCGCCCGAGACGTATGCGGTCGTGCTGAGGGAGACCGGGGAACCGATCGGCAGCATCGGTCTGTCGCCCCTGTCCGACGCGATCGATCCCGGTCGGCGCGAACCTGCGGATGAGCGTGAGATCGGCTACTGGATCGGTGAGCCGTATTGGGGGCGCGGCCTGATTCCCGAGGCGGGGCGCGAGATGCTGCGTCATGGGTTCGGGGATCTGCATCTGTCCGCGATCTGGGGCAGGCATGACGTCGACAACGCCAAGTCCGCGCGCGTGATGGACAAGCTCGGCCTTGAGCCGGTGCGCACGGCTCGCCATGTGCATCTGGAGCTGCTCGGCGATGTGTACCGCGATGAGATCATCCGCCGCATCGCCGCTGGGCAATGGCGCGGTTCGGTGCGCTGAACAATGAAAAATGGGGCTTCATATCGATTGATATGAAGCCCCATTTGGCTAAAGGAATCGCTGAAGCTACTTGACGATCTTGAAGCCAGCGGGCCACGGGGTCTGCTCGGTGATGCCGAGGAAGATCTGCAGCGCGCCCATGCCCTCGAGGTTCGCGGCGCGCTTGAGCGGACCGGCGTCCACGGTGCGCAGACCGGCGGCCTGGACGAAGCCGGCAACGGCCTTCTTGGCGTCCTCGTCATCGGAGGCGACGGCCACGGTGGTGGGCGTGCCGTCGATCTCGCCGGAGGCCAGGGTGGCGGCGAAGTTCGTGTTGAAGGCCTTGACGATCTTGGCGTCCTTGAGCTTGGCGGCGAGCTCGGCGGCCGCGGAGCCGTACTCTGCCGGGACCACGGAGTCGAAGGTGGAGAAGTCGATCGGGTTGGACGGATCGACGACGACCTTGCCGGCGAGCTGCGGGCCATAGGCGGCGATCGCGTCGGCGTAGGCCGGGTAGGGCAGCGCAAGCACGACGATGTCGCCCTCGATGGCGGCGCCCCAAACGGAGCCGGTGCCGTTGCCCGCGGCGGTCTGCGCCTTGGCGGCGTCGCGGTCGATGACCTGGACGGTCTCGCCCGACTTGGCGGCGATGCCCGCGACGGCGGAGCCGATGTTGCCTGCGCCCAGAACGGTGATGGTGGTCATGATGTTGTCCTTTCGTGTGGTTGCGCTTCGTGCGCTGTGCGTTGATGCCATCAAGATACATTTCCTTCCGAGATATTTCAAGTTGAAATATCCCGAGATGAGTGTGGTGTGTGTGGTGGGTCCTTGGAATTCCGCCGATTTGCGGATGAATGGATTGAGTCACTCTCGGCGTGTCGTTCTGAGATATCTCGATCTGAAATATGTTTGGGGTTGGATTTCCTGGCACCCCGAGTGGGGCGGAAGGTGAAGCGGAAGGTCTTCCGTCCTGTATGCGGCAGAGTCCCGCTCTTCGCCGTCCCGTGCGCTGTGTGGGAGTCGGCCTTCCGATGCTCCCATCCTGAGCGCGTTCGCAGGCGCTCCCCCTCCGTCATCCTGAGCGGAGCCGAAGGATCCTTAATGCGCACACCGGCTCACAAGCCCTTCAGTCGCCGAGCAAGTCATGCGCTTTCAGACTTCTTTCAGCAAACCGCCGGGCAAACGTCTAGGTTGACGCGGTTATATGAAGTCAACAGGCCGAATGGCCCGCATAATTGAACCCCTTCTCTTCTTCTCTCTCTTCCGTCGAAAGCCCGGCCCAACCGCCGGGCTTTCGGTGTTTTTTGGGCTTGGGGCATGCTTCCAGAGTTGTCCTACTTCTCGTGTCCTACTTCCCGCGTCCACGGAACTCGAATTTTATTTCCGGAAGGGCATGGTCCCGATGCTTGGCCCGGGAAATTCGAGTTCCGTGGACGGGCGGTTATCTGTGTGGGCATCCATCTGCATAATCGGGGACCATTCGCCCCGCCGAAGTCCGGATTGAATCGATGCAATATGATTCAATCCGGAATTGAGTCGATTCAATTCAGGATGGTGCAAGACATGCGGCCCCTGATTATGCGAATAGTCGCCCGTCGACGGCGAAAACAACCCCTGATTATGCAGATAGGAGCCAGATAGGCGTCAGTTGTGTGCGGGCCACCACTCCGGCCAACGTCCGCGGAACCGTCCGTCAGTCGGGCGCGTCCTCCGCCCAGCTTCGCGCGAACGGCTACAGTGAGGGGCAACGGTGGCGATCGCCGCCGCCCAAGAAAAGCCCAAATATGCAAGGCCGGCCGGGCCGGGAGGCTCGACCGCAAGGAAATGAGGCATGCAATGAGCGAAAAGATGGAAGAAGTGGCGACTTCGCAGGCTCCCGCGGCGCTGGGCGCGTACAGCCAGGCCGTGAAGGCCAATGGCTTCGTGTTCGTTTCGGGCCAGCTGGGCATCGACCCGGCCACCGGCGAGCTGGCGGGCGAGACCGCGAGGCAGCAGGCCGCCCAGGCCCTGAAGAACATCAAGTGCATCCTCGACGCCGCCGGAACCGGCATCGAGCACGTGGTGCGTGCGACCATCTACCTGCGCAATGTGGAGGACTTCAAGGAGGTGGACGCCGAGTACGCCGAGGTGTTCATCGGCTCCGTCAAGCCCGCCCGCGTGGCGTTCGGCAACAACATGATCCCCAAGGGCGCGCTGGTGGAGATCGACGCGATCGCCGCCCAGTGAGGCCGGTGGGAAAGACGCAAACATTCCAGGCATGACGAACACCGGCACCCCAACCCATCCATCCAATTCGAACGCATCCAGTCCGGGCGCATCCACCCCGCCCGCACCCAGTCCGGTCGCCACCGGCCCCACGGCCCCAACCGGCCTTGAGCGCAAGATGGAATCCCGCCATCTGACCATGATCTCCCTTGGCGGGGTGATCGGCACGGGCCTGTTCGTCAGCTCCGGCTACACCATCCACCAGGCCGGCCCGCTCGGCGCGATCCTCGCGTACGCGGTCGGCTCGGTGCTGGTCTACTGCGTGATGGTATCGCTGGGCGAGCTGTCCGTGGCCATGCCGTACGCCGGAAGCTTCCACATGTATGCGAAGCGCTTCATCGGCCCGGGCACCGCGTTCACCATCGCGATCCTCTACTGGCTCAACTGGGCCGTGGCGCTCGCCTCCGAATTCACCGCGGCGGGCCTGCTCATGCAGCGGTGGTTCCCCGACTCGCCCGCGTGGGTGTGGTCGGCCGTGTTCATCGCGGTGGTGTTCGCGCTCAACATCCTGTCCGTGCGGCTGTACGGCGAGGCGGAGTTCTGGTTCGCGTCGATCAAGGTGTTCGCGATCGTCGCGTTCATTGTGATCGGTCTGCTCGCGGTCTTTGGCGTGATCCCGATTTCCGGCTACGATTCCGCGCCCCTGTTCGCCAACTTCACGGCCGACGGCTGGTTCCCCAACGGCATCGCGCCGGTGTTCTCCACCCTGCTGACCGTGGTGTTCGCGTTCTCCGGCACCGAGGTGGTGGGCGTGGCCGCCGGCGAGACGAAGGATCCGGACAAAGCGATCCCCAAGGCCGTGCACACCACGGTGCTGCGACTGGCGATCTTCTTCATCGGGTCCATCGCGGTGATGTCCGCGCTGATCCCATGGCATGCGGCCGGCGTGGAGACGAGTCCGTTCGTGCTGGTCTTCCAGTCGATCGGCATGCCGTTCGCCGGCGACGTGATGAACTTCGTGGTTCTCACGGCCGTGCTGTCCGCCGCCAATTCGGGCCTGTACGTGTGCTCGCGCATGGTGTGGTCGCTCGCCAAGGAGCACCTGATCCCCGCACGGTTCGCCCGCACCAACTTCCGCGGCGTGCCCGTGTGGGCCGTGCTGTTCAGCATGTGCGGGTCGCTTCTGGCGCTGCTGTCCTCGGTGGTGGCCGCGTCGACCGTGTACTTGGTGCTGGTGGCGGTCTCCGGACTGGCGACGCTGGTGGTGTGGTTCTCGGTGTGCGTGTGCCACATCCGGTTCCGCCGCGAGTGGGAGGCGTCGGGGCATGATGCCTCCGAGCTGGGGTACCGGGCGCCGGGGTATCCGATGCTGCCGTGGCTGGCGATCGCGATGTGCCTGGGCGCGCTGGTGCTGGTGGTGCTCGATGAGACGCAGCGATCGACGCTGTACTGCATGATCCCGTTCGTGGCGTGCTGCTACGCGGGGTACTGGGCGCTGGAGCGGCGGCGGAATCGGGCCGCGTGAGGCGAGGCGGCTGATCGGCGCGCGATGGGTGCGTGCCGGCTGGGTGCGGTGGCTGGGTGCGTGCCGGCTGGTGCCGGTCGGGCGTGCGGACCGATGCCGGTCGTGTGCGGGTGCTGTGCCGATGCCCGTCTGCCGATTTGCCGTCCGTCGTTTGCATATACATGTATATGCAAACGACAGCAAAAGAGGGCCGAAATCGTCGGAAGCGTATACGTGTATATGCAAACGACGTTGAAGAAGGCCCGAAACTGTCTTGTGCGTATACGTGTATACGCTTAGGGCGCCGAGAAGGGGTTGAAACCGTCAAAAGCGTATACACGTATACGCAAACGACGGGTTTGGCCGGGACGCTTCGACATCGCTTCGACATCGTTCCGGCATCGCTCCGTCCGCGTCCCAACCTTGTCCCCGGCCTGTCAGACGCGACGGTATCCTTGGAAGAATGAGTCCTGAAGCTTTAAGTGAACTGATTTCCAAGATCGCGCACGAGCTGGTCGCCGAAGGAAAGGCCGGCCAGCTTACCGAGGATCTGATCCCGCCCGTCGAGAAGTTAGCCGTGATGCGTCCCAAGGATCGCGCGCACGGCGACTGGGCCTCCAACATCGCCATGCAGCTGGCCAAGAAGGCCTGTCTCAAGCCCCGCGATCTGGCCGAACCCTTCGCCGCCGCGCTCGCCGCCGATCCGGGCATCAAGTCCGTGGAGGTGGCCGGCCCCGGCTTCATCAACATCACGCTCGATTCCGCCTCCGCCGCGGCGATCGTGGACACCGTGCTGGAACAGGGCGCCGCGTTCGGCCGCAATGATCATCTGGGCGGCCAGACCCTGAACCTCGAGTTCGTCTCCGCCAACCCCACCGGACCGATCCACATCGGCGGCACCCGCTGGGCGGCCGTGGGCGACTCCATGGCCCGCGTGCTCGAGGCCAACGGCGCCAAGGTGGTGCGCGAGTACTACTTCAACGATCACGGCGAGCAGATCAACCGCTTCGCCAAGTCGCTCGTGGCCGCCTGGGCTCACGACAACAACCTGGGGGACAAGGGCTACCAGACCGAAACCCCGTTCGACGGCTACAAGGGCGCGTACATCGACGAGATCGCCCGCCGCGTGCAGGCCGAAGCCGAGGCCGACGGCGTGGATCTGACCGCGCTGCAGCATGAGGATCAGGGCCTCAACGAGAACGGCGAGCCGGTGGGCGAGTCCGATTCCGAGGTGCGCGAGGAGTTCCGCAAGCGCGCCGTGCCGATGATGTTCACCGAGATCCAGAAGTCCATGAAGGACTTCAAGGTGAACTTCGACGTGTGGTTCCACGAGAACAGCCTGTACCAGGACGGCGAGGTGGACAAGGCCATCGCCGAGCTGCGCGAGCGCGGCGACATCTACGAGAAGGACGGCGCCACCTGGTTCGAGTCGACCAAGCACGGCGACGACAAGGACCGCGTGATCATCAAGTCCAACGGCGAGTTCGCGTATTTCGCCGCGGACATCGCGTACTACTGGAACAAGCGCCACCGCCCGCAGAACCCCGCCGATGTGGCGATCTACATGCTCGGCGCGGACCATCACGGCTACATCGGCCGCATGATGGCCATGTGCGAGGCGTTCGGCGACAAGCCGGGCGAGAACATGGTGATCCTGATCGGCCAGCTGGTCAACGTGCTCAAGGACGGCAAGGCCGTGCGCATGTCCAAGCGCGCCGGCAACGTGGTCACGATCGACGATCTGACGGAGGCCGTCGGCGTGGACGCCGCGCGTTACTCGCTGGCCCGCTCCGACTACAACTCGCCGCTCGACATCGACCTCAACCTGCTCGCCAGCCACACCAATGACAACCCGGTGTACTACGTGCAGTATGCGCACGCCCGTTCCTGCAATGTGGACCGCAACGCCGCCGACGCCGGCATCGACGCCTCGAAGGCCGATCCGAGCCTGCTGGACACCGCGGTGGACGGCGAGGTGCTGGCCGCGCTCGCCCAGTGGCCCGCCACCGTGGCGCAGGCCGGCGATCTGCGCGCGCCGCACCGTGTGGCCCGCTATCTGGAGGATCTGGCCGCCGCGTACCACAAGTGGTACAACGTGGAGCGCGTGGTGCCGATGGCGCTGACCGAACTGGAGAACCGTCAGTCCGACGCCGATCGTGAGGCGCTGGAGATCGCCAAGAACCCGTCGCCCGAGCGCGCGGCGGCCCGACTGAAGCTCAACGACGCTGTGCGCACGGTGATCGCCGCCGGTTTGGATCTGCTGGGCGTGAGCGCGCCGACCAAGATGTAGCGAATCCGTTCGGATTCGCTGCTGTGTTTGTGCGCGGCGCTCCGTGGTGTCGCGCCGGCTACGAACGGTCCACTGGACCGTTCGTCCCGAGAAAATGTAGCGAATCCTGGCGGATTGAAAGGGCTCCCGATTGGGGGCCCTTTTCTTGTGTGTGGGGATTGGCGTGCGGGTGGATTGGTGCGGGGAATTAAGGATCCTTCGACTTCGCGCTACGCGCTTCGCTCAGGATGACGGGGAGCGTCTGCGCTCGCTCAGGATGACGGAAGGCCCGCCCCGTCATCCTGAGCGAAGCCCGCAGGGCGTAGCCGAAGGATCCTTAACTTGTCACACACAGAATCGCAAGATCGCGTATTATAACGCCATGAACTTGAGTGTTCCACTATCAAGGACGATATAAGTGCAATTTGTAGCCCGTTTTCCCACAATGTGGCACAATTGTGATATTTGTCACAGTGAGCGCTAACAGATTCACAAAAGAGGAAACTTTTGACAACTCGCGCTTGCGACCGGCATGTGAGACGGCTAGCGTCAATAAGTGAAAGGGTTGATCGGGGCCGTAATGAAGAGGCCCCGGGACCTTCCGAAAAGAAAGCGAGAGGAGCTTCCGATGGCGGAACACATATGCAGGATCGCCGGCTGCAGCGAGCCGGTTGAGTCGCAGGGCCTGTGCCCGATGCACTTTACGAGGGCGCTGATCTACGGTCAGGTTCGTTTGCCTTCCGCCAAGCAGGTGGAGTGCAAGCAGCCGAAGCCGGCCGTGGCTGAGAACTGAATCATTTCACGCTGATCGTACATGGTTCCATTTGCGCAACGGGCGCGAATGGACGGATGAACCCTTGGAAGGCCGGTGTCGCGTACTCTGGTCGTATCACAAAGCAGTTGATGCGACCGCGTTCACGCGGCCCGACCAAGAGGAGCGCAAGATGAGCGATCAGCAGCATACCCCGGATGAGACCCGTCCAAGTCCCATCTGGCCCCAAGCCACCGCGGTCAGTGCCACGACCGGTGCCCTGACCTTCCATGGCCGCACGGCCGAAAGCCTTCTGGACGAATTCGGTTCGCCCCTGTACCTTATCGACGTCGACGAGGTCAACAACAGGGCTCATCGTTTTGTGAGGGCGGCGGCGGATGCCTTCCGCAATTCCACCACGCACGTCAGCTTCGCCGGCAAGGCGTTCCTGTCCAAGGAGATCGTGCACATCGTCACCGCCGCCGGCATGTACGTGGACACCTGCACGATGGGCGAGATGCGCATCGCGCTCGCCGCAGGGGTTCCCGGTCGCCGTCTGGTGCTGCACGGCAACAACAAGTCGGATGAGGAGATCGCGCTGGCGATCGAACAAGGCTTCGCCAAGATCGTGGTGGACGAGCCGGGGGAGCCCGCCCGGATCGCCGCCATCGCGCACAGGCTGGGCAAACGCGCCCGTGTGATGCTGCGCGTCACCTCCGGCATCCACGCCGGCGGTCACGAATACATCTCCACCGCGCACGAGGATCAGAAGTTCGGCGTGCCACTCATGCCCGCCGGGGCGGATGCCTCCGTGCTGGGCGTCTTGGATGATCTGACGGACGTGACCCCGGCCGGATCGAACGCGCGCGTGACCGAGAAGACCGATGCGGGTGACCGGGCCGATACCGCCGGACGGGCCGATGCCGCTGAGCCCGCGCACCACGGCCGCACGCTGCGCTATGACGTCAAGTACCCGTACGATCTGAGCCACGAGGAGGTCAGCGCGTCCGATCGCGCCCTCGCCGCGGCCATGGAGGTGGTGGCCGACGGCCCCGCCCTCGCCGTGCTCAAGGACATCGCCGCGCGCTCCGAAGACCTGGAATTGGTGGGCATCCACTCGCACATCGGATCGAACATCCATGACGCCGACGCCTTCATCCAGGCCGCCAAGCGCATGATGCTGCTGCGCAAGACCTTCTACGCCACCGACGCGATCACCGTGCCCGAGGTCGATCTGGGCGGCGGCTACTCGGTGGCCTACACCGACGGCGAGGATTCCATGGACGTCGAGCGCGAGTTGGGCAGGCTCGCCGACGCCGTGCACAATGTGAACCGCGCGCTCGGCATGCCCGACCCGTCCATCAGCTTCGAGCCGGGCCGCTGGATCGTGGCCCCGGCCGGCGTGACCCTGTACCGCGTGGGCGTGGTCAAGCCCGTGCATCTGGCCGACGGCACCACGCGCACCTATGTGTCCGTGGACGGCGGCATGTCCGACAACATCCGCCCGGCCCTGTACGGGGCTGCCTATACGGCCCGTCTGGCCAATCGCGCGGGGGATGAGCAGACCATGCTGTGCCGCGTGGTGGGCATGCACTGCGAGTCGGGCGACATTGTGGTGCACGACGTCCAGCTGCCCGCCGACATTCGCCGCGGCGATGTGCTGGCCGTGCCGGTCACGGGCGCATACGGGCGCACGATGGCCAGCAATTACAACCAGGCGCTGATCCCCGCCGTCGTGGCCGTTTCCGAGTCCGGCGCGCATGTGATGATCCGCCGCCAGACGATCGACGACCTGCTCTCGCTCGACGTGAGCGAGTGAGCCGGGCGCGGGCCGGCTGGGCGCGGGGAGTCCTAGCCATCGGATCCGCTCATTCTGCGTGTGACATGTCGCAGATTGAGCGATTCGATGCGGTGGAGCCCTGTTTGGGCCCTGTTTGGGCTTTCAGGACATCGGATTTGCTCATTCTGCGATTTGGGCGCGTCAGGATGAGCGGATCGGATGCGGCGGTGTCTTGGGGTGCCCGAGCGGGGACTGATCGGAATCCTGCTGCCATCGGATGTGCTCATTCTGCGGGTCCGGCGCGTCAGAATGAGCGGATTCAGTGCGGTGGGTCCCATTAGGGGCCACTAAGGCATCGGATCTGCTCATTCTGCGCATCGACTATCGCAGATTGAGCGGATTCGATGCGGTGGAGCCCTGTTTGGGTCTTCAGGGCATTGGGTCTGCTCATTTTGCGGATTCGGCGCGTCAGGATGAGTGGATTGGATGGCGGCCATGTCTCGAGATGCTCGGTCTGGGTCCTGCCGCCATCTGATTTGCTCATTCTGCCACAGGTCCGGCGCAGATTGAGCAGATTCATTGCTGAATGCTGTTTGGCCCCAATCTGCATTCCAACCTGCGCTCTCAAAATCGTAGGTTGGAAGGAATCTGCGTCTAATGGCCTCAATTGGGTTTCCAATCTGCAGATTTCTTCCAATCTGCGGAAATTGGGGCGTAGGTTGGAATGATTAAGCCATTATTCGATCTATGCCGGCTGTCGTTGTCTTGTGAGGCATCGGATGTGCTCATTCTGCGCTCGCGGGTTTGGCGCTCCGGTGCTCGGCGGTATGCGCGCGAAAATACGGGCTGCGCGGACCGAAATCCGCGATTCACAGCGCGATCGGGTCGTTTTTCGGGCGAATTTCGGCCCGAAAGTGCTGTGAAAAGCCGGAATCGGTCCGCACAGCCCGTATTTCTGGCCCGCGAGTTGTCCGCGAACCGCTTTCGTGAATCGTCGCACCCTAGCGCCCACCAGCGCGCTCAGCGTGCCCAGCGTGCCCAGTTTGCGTGGGAGGAGCGGGCGGAACGGGAAGCGGACCCCAATCGTTCTCCTGACAAGGGGAACCCGTAGGATGAAGGGGGTTATCATCGTTTCAACTTTAGGAGGATCGCGTGGCCGAGAACACCACCCCTATTCGCGTCGCACTGCTGGGAGCCGGCACCGTCGGTTCCGCAACCGCCCGCCTGCTGGTCGAGCAGAAGGAGGAGCTCGGCAAGCGCATCGGCCGACAGATCGAACTCGTGGGCGTGGCCTGCCTGGATCCGGACGAGGTCAACTACCCGTGGATCGACAAGTCGCTGCTCACCACGGACACCGCCGGCCTGTGCACCAGGGCGGACATCGTGATCGAGCTGATCGGCGGCACCACCGTGGCCCGCACCTTCGTGCTCAAGGCGATCGAATCGGGCGCCTCCGTGGTCACCGCCAACAAGGCCCTGCTGGCCAAGTACGGCCCGGAGATCTACCAGGCCGCGGCGGACAAGGGCGTGGACATCTACTTCGAGGCGGCCGTGGGCGGCGCGATCCCGTTCCTGCGCCCGCTGCGCGAGTCCCTGGTGGGCGACAAGGTCGTCAGCATGCTGGGCATCGTCAACGGCACCACCAACTACATCCTCGACGAAATGACCACCAAGGGCCTCCAGTTCGAAGACGTCCTCAAGGACTCCCAGGCCAAGGGCTACGCCGAGGCCGACCCGACCGGCGACGTCGAGGGCTACGACGCCGCCAACAAGGCCGCGATCATGGCCACGCTCGGCTTCCACACCAACGTGACGATCGACGACGTGAGCGTTGAGGGCATCACCAAGATCACAGCCGACGACATCGCCGCCGCCACCGCCGAGCACAAGGTCATCAAGCTGCTCGCCGTGGTGGAGCGTTCCGAGGCCGGCGTCTCCGCGCGCGTCTACCCGGCCCTGCTGCCGGACAGCCACCCGCTGGCCAGCGTCCACGGCAGCTTCAACGCCGTGTTCGTCAAGGCCGAGGCGGCCGACGATCTTATGTTCTATGGCCGCGGCGCCGGCGGCGATCCGACCGCCTCCGCCGTGGTGGGCGACGTGGTCACCGAGGCCCGTCACATCGCGGCCGGCTGCACCGGTCCGGAGATCCCGCTGTACAACAACCTGCCGTTCGCCCCGGCCGACGCCTCCCGCGCCGCGTTCGCCGTGCGCTTCCTGATCCACGACAAGCCGGGCGTGCTGGCCGCGATCGCCGCCGAGTTCGCGAAGAACGGCGTGTCGATCAACGGCGTCAATCAGGATCTGAAGCCCACCGCGGTGGACCCGGGCTATGACGGCGAGATCCAGCAGCTGCGCATCGTGACCCACCCGACCGACGAGGTGACCCTGCGCAACACGGTCAAGGCCGTGCAGGAGCTCGATTTCGTGACCGGCGAGCCGTCCATCCTGCGCGTGCTGGACTGACGCCGGACGGAATAGAATCGTCCGGACCGATTCGCGGCGAATGCATTCGATTTGATCGAGGAGACCATCATGATGCCTGACATCCATTCCGTACGGGTCCGCGTGCCCGCCACCAGCGCCAATCTGGGCTCCGGTTTCGACACCGTGGGCCTGGCTCTCGACTACCACGACGAGATCGAGTTCACCACGAACGCGAACCCGGAGGACCTGTCCGCGCACATCGAGATCCACGGCGAGGGCGAGCATACGTTGCCGCGCGATGAGACGCATCTGGTGGTCTCCACCTTCCGCAAGGCCTGCGAGACGTTCGGCCTGAGGAAGTTCGGCTTCACGATGGTGGCCCACAACCGCATTCCGCAGGCGCGCGGCATGGGCTCCAGCGCCGAGGCGATCGTGGCGGGCATCGCCGCGGCCGCCGGTTTCGCGCATCGGGGTGAGCTCAACCGGGCGGCGATCTTCGACCTTGCGGCCCACATCGAGGGCCATCCGGACAACGTGGCGCCGGCCGTCTACGGCGGGCTCACGGTCTCCTACGACTTCGAGACCCCGGAGGGCGTGGGCTCGGTGGCCATCTCCGGATCCGAGCCGCTGCGCCGCGGGTTCCATGCCGTGAACTACCCGGTCGATCCGGCCATCAACGCCTTCGTGTTCGTGCCGGACTACGAGCTGTCCACCGAGAAGGCGCGCGAGGCCCTGCCGGCGAAGATCGCGCATGCGGACGCCGTGTACAACATCTCGCGCGTGGGGCTCATGCCCGCGGCCATGAACCCGTCGTCGATCGGCGACCCGAACGCGGCCAACGCGCTGCTGTTCGCGGCCACGCAGGATCGTCTGCACCAGCCGTACCGCGCGCCCCTGATGCCCCCGTCCACCGCGCTGATCGCCAAGCTGCGTCGCGCGGGATTCGCGGCCGCGGTCTCCGGAGCCGGCCCGTGCGTTCTGGTGCTGCATTACGGGGACGCCGTGGCGGCGATCGAGTCGCTGGCGGCCGAGGAACTCGTCTCCGGACATTGGAGGATGCTGCACCTGCCGATCGATGCGGCCGGTGTGCAGATCGAAAGGGCCTGAACCGGCTCGCTCCTTGGGCAGATGGCGATTGGCGGCTGTTTGGCTGTTTGGCTGTTTGGCGTCGGCTCGGCTTTGGCTCGGCTGCTTGACGACGGTTAGGTGGCTTGGCGACGGAAGACGTGTCGAAAAGGCTTGCCGACATGCCGTCAATCGTTACATATGCCCTTGAGTGCGATAAAGTTCAGGTAGGAACTCACGTACAAGGAAGTTGGTGTTGCTATGTCTGTTCCGCTGATTCTCGCGTCCAAGTCGCGCCCGCGCCGGGACGTGCTGTACAGCGCGGGTATTTGCCCGACCATCCGCGTCTCGCACGTGGACGAACCCGCCGTGGTGCTGCACGAAGCCACGCGACTGGGCATGACCGTGGACGAGCTGCCGGTGCAGAGCCAGGTGCTCATTCTGGCGCAGGCCAAGGCGCAGGCCGTCTACGACACGTACCGGGAGATCCGCGGGACCGCGGCGTCCGCGACGGGCGAGCTGCATGTGTGCAGGCCTCTGAAGGAGGGCTTCGATGTGATCGCCGAGCGGGAGCCGATCCAGCAGGCCATCGAGCGCCACGGGGGCATGGCCGCGGCCGCGCGCGGACCGGTGATCGTGGGCTGCGATTCGATGTTCTGCATGAACAACGTGGCATATGGCAAGCCGCATGACGCCGTGCACGCCCGCGAGCGTCTGATCAAGATGAGCGGCCAGACCGGCACGCTGTGGACCGGCCATTGCGTGATCGATGCGGCCACCGGCCAGACCGTGCGCGCCGTGAGCCACGCCGAGGTGCGCTTCGGCGAATTCACCGAGGAGGAAATCCGGCGCTACATCGCCACCGGCGAGCCGTTGGAGGTGGCCGGATCGTTCACGCTGGAGGGCTTCGGCGGATCGTTCATCGATTCGATCCAGGGAGACCCGTCCGGGATCATCGGTCTGAGCCTGCCCACGCTGCGCCGGCTGCTGGGCCAGCTGGGCTACAGCATCACCGATCTATGGAACCTCGATCGTTCGCGCCAGACCGGCGAGGTGAAGGACGAGCCGAAGTCGAACGATCCCAAGGCACCCAAGGACAACGTGCACCAGCCGGGTGACGGCTGGATCGACTGCGCGTGCGGCAAGCGGCACTGGGGCGTCAACGGCGCCTCCGGCGTGCTGCTGGCCCGCCGAGACGCGCACACCGGCGACGTGACCGAGGTGCTGCTGCAGCATCGCGCCGAGTGGAGCGCCGAGGGCGGCACCTGGGGAGCCCCGGGCGGCGCCACGGCCGACGGCGAGAGCCCGCTCGAGGGCGCGCTGCGCGAAAGCTATGAGGAAGCCAACATCCGCCCCGAGGACATCGAGGTGGTTGGCTCGTACCTTGAGGATCATGGCCCGTGGGGCTACACCACCGTGTTCGCCTTCGAGAAGCCCGGTCACACCGTGAATCCGAGGGCCAATGACGACGAAAGCACCGAGGTCAAGTGGGTGCCGCTCAACGCGATCGGCAACTACACGCTGATCTCCGCCATGCAGCGCGATTGGCCGCAGTTCGTGGAGCGCCTCAAGAAGATCTCCGCCGAGATGGCCGAGCGCGATCGCAAGGCCGCCGCTGATGCCGCTGCCGATGCCGCCAACGCCTCTGCAGCCGAGGGTGCGCGGTAAGGCGAGTGTCCGTACACAGTACACAGATTGAGCAGATTCGTTGCGTAGCGTCCCCTGTGGTGTTCCGTGGGATTCCCTGGGATTCCTTATGGGGGTGCGAACCGCAGCGGATCTGCTCATTTTGTATGTGCCGGTGAGGTACGGGGCTGGGCGCGCGGTGTTGCGCGTGCAGACTGGTTGGGCGTGCGGCGCGTTGGACGTCACGGGGAGCGGATGATGCGTCACGGGGAGCGACCTGCGTCACACGGCGCGGTCGCACCCGGTGACGCACCTCGAAAACCGTTGCGGCACAAGGCCTCCCGGATGGCGTCACGTGGAGCGGTCGCACCCTGTGACGCCATCCGCGCCGCGTGACGGTCGGTTCGCGCCCGGTGACGCGCAAAGTCGGAACGGGGGTTCTTCGTCATCCTGAGCGCAGCGAAGGATCCTTCGGCATTCCGCACAAAGTCACAATGCCGGGAATTAAGGATCCTTCGACTGCGCCCTGACGGTGTCCGGCTGCGCCGGACCGTCGCCGCCTTGGCGGCGGCTCGACCGCAACTGCGGTCGGCCTGCGGCCGCGGTTGTATTTGCTCACTGTCGTTCGCCCTCGCCTGCGAACGCCGCCGGCGTTCGCTTCACGGCTCGGCTTGCCTACGGACAGCCCACCGGGCTGTCCGCTTAACGGCTCAGTGCTCAGGATGACGGGGAACCATTACGCTCGCTCAGGATGACTAAGCAGCCTCACGTCATCCTGAGCGCAGCGAAGGATCCTTAACCTCACCGCACTATGACTTTGTGCGAAATGGCCAAGGATCCTTCGACTCGCTCCGCTCGCTCAGGATGACGTTGATACTGGTTAGACCGGTTGGGCCGACCGGCGATAATGGAAACGACGGCCGGCGCGGTGACCCCCAGGATGACTGACCGCCACACGTGGCGTGTCCCGCCCTTGATCTGTCCCACGGGAAACCATCGCGCTCGCCCAGGATGACGGGGTTGCTGATTCGTCATCCCGAGCGCAGCGAAGGATCCTTAACCCTGCGCACCCGGTGGACCCGCGCGCAATGACAAGAAAAGGGAGCCCGTGGCCGGCCGCGCTCGGCAACCAACCACAGGCCCCTCAGCAGGACTCCGGGATCAGCGGGACGCTAGGCCAGGTAGGCCTTGAACGCCACGCCCTCCTTCGTCCAGCCCTGAGACTCCAGGTAGTCGTACTCCCCTTGGCTCGTGGTCCACAAATGCTCGCCCGTGTACCGGTTGTACAGACGGTACACGTCGGAGCCTTGGGTGTCGGACGCGTACCAGGCCTCGCCCTCCTGGGTCCAGCCCTGGGTCTTGAGATACTCGTACTCCTCGGGGTCCAGCGTGAAATGGTGCG
>NZ_RZNZ01000005.1 GCF_008698145.1 Bifidobacterium vespertilionis | reverse complement strand
GGTGGCGCGGTCGTGTGAAACGGTGCCGCGTTAGATACTTGTTTTGGTATTGGGGGTGGACGGCGGGATCCGCGGATGCCTTCGTCGGCAGCGTCGGATGTGTATAGGGGACTGGTTGGGCCTCCTTAGAGGATAGCGCGCGTTGATGCGGGATTTCTCTCCGTGGAAAGGCGGCCGCCGTCATCCTGAGCGAGCGTAAGTCCCTCCCGTGTCATCCTGAGCGGAGCGCAATCTCTTCCCGTCATCCTGAGCGAGCGTAAGTCCCTCCCGTGTCATCCTGAGCGGAGCGCAAGCCTCTCCCGTCATCCTGAGCGGAGGCGCAGCCGGAGTCGAAGGATCCTTAATCTCCTGCACCATTGACTCAATGCGAAATGACGAAAGATCCTTCGGCTACGCCCTAGCGGGCTTCGCTCAGGATGACTGGGGGTGGCTTTCCGTCATCCTGAGCGGAGCACAAGTCCCTCCCGTGTCATCCTGAGCGGAGGCGCAGCCGGAGTCGAAGGATCCTTAACCTTCCGCACTATTAGCTCCGTGCACGATGACGAAGGATCCTTGACTTCGCTCAGGATGGTCGGGGAATATGACGGGAACGGTCCCACGCTCGCCCATCTGCACAATCAGGGGTGCGTCCGCCCGCCTATCCGCCGGCGCAGCAAACTATCCGCCGAACGGGAATGGCGGAATTCCGACATTCCTGAATCGGGCATGGAAGAAGTTCGAAGCCAATGAGGTTCCCGATCATCCCCGATTATGCGAATAGACCCCTGCAAGAGTCCAAAAGTACCCCCGATTCCGCAAATGGGCGACGAGAACCCGGTCCGGTCTGCTTGATCTGCTTTTTATCTTCTTATCGCTGATCTTATCGATTCTTATGATTTCTTCCTTGGACCTTACGATCGGCGTCCCGTTCTTGTTCTGTCATGGCCGCCTGTCCCTAGGAGAACGAGTCCCGCATGCGTCTTTCTTCTAGGGACAGGAGACACGCGGTCGCCGCGCAGCATCGCGGAACCCACGGGGGACAATACAAGAAGATATAAGATAAGATAAGATAAGATAAGATAAGATAAGATCGGTGATAAGAAGATAGGGGTCCGGTCATGGCGTCGGCATGGGCGGAGGGGCCGCGGGTGGAGTTCAAGCGCGACTGGGTCGCGGGCGCGAAGCGCACGGCGGTGGCGTTCGCGAACACGGACGGCGGGACGATCTGGCTGGGCGTGGACGACGACGGGCGGACGGTGGGCCTGGAGAACCGGGACGAGTCGATGCGGCAGGCCATGCAGGCGGTTTCGGACGGGATCAGGCCGGACCTGATGGGCTTCGTGTCGGTGGAGCCGGTCGAGCGCGACGGGCTGCCGGTCGCGGCGGTGCGCGTGCAGCGGGGCGCGAACCGGCCGTACTACCTCGCGGACAAGGGCATCCGGCCCGCGGGCGTGTACGTGCGTTCGGGCGCGGCGTCGATACCGGCGCAGGAGTCCATGATCGTGGACATGGTCCGCCAGAGCTCGGGCGGCTCGTTCGAGCCGGCCGTCAGCCTGGATCAAGACCTCACGTTCCGGTCGGCGGGCCGCGCGTTCCGCGACGCCGGCGTCGCGTTCACGGACGCGTCCATGCGCACGCTGCGTCTGACCGACCCGCAGGGCCGGTACACGAACCTGGGGCTGCTGCTGTCGGACCAGTGCCCGGCGCAGATCAGGGCCGCCGCGTTCGCCGGCCCGGGCAAGGGGGAGTTCCTGGACCGCCAGGAGTTCTCGGGCTCCCTGTTCCTCCAGCTCGACCAGGCCGCCGCGTTCGTCTCGCAGCACAACCGCGTGCGCTCGACGATCGCGGGCCTCAGGCGCGTGGACGAGTACGAGTACACGCCCCTGACGCTGCGCGAGGCCCTGCTGAACATGATCATCCACCGCGACTACGCGCTCACGGCCCCGGCCTTGGTCAGCGTGTTCCCCGACCGCATGGAGTTCCTCAACCCCGGCGGCCTGCCGGACTCGTTCACGCGCGCGGACATGCTCAACGGCGTGTCCTGCCAGCGCAACCCCGGGCTCGCGGACGTGTTCTACCGGCTGCGCTACGTGGAGGCGTACGGCACCGGGATCCGGCGCATGCTGGACGACTACGCCGGTTCGGGCGCCCAGCCGGGGTTCAATATCAGCGACCACGCGTTCAGGCTCGTCCTGCCGGTCAGGCGCCCGGATGCGGTGGGCGGCGGCGGGACGGGGGCCAGGGCGGCCTTGGCGCCCGGATCCGTGGAGTCCGGAGTCGTGGCGCCCGGCGGGGGCCGCGGGGACGGGCCGGCGCCGGCCGGCGAACGCGACCGGGTGATTCTGGAACTGGCCAAGGAGCGCGGGACGGTCACGCGCGCCGAAGCCCAGGCGGCCCTGGGCGTGTCCCAGGCGACGGTGGCCAGGCTGCTGCGCGCGCTGGTGGACGGGGGCCTGCTCGAGCGCGAGGGGCGGGGGCCCGCGACCCGCTACCTGCCCCGGACGGGGTCGGACGGGCGGGCCGGGTGATCCCCTGCCGCGGTGGTCGACGTGCTCCTTGCCGGCTTTACCGGCGCCGATCCAGCCGGTCCGTGACGGGGCCGTGCAGGACGACCGCGGCGAGCGGGGCCGTCATCCACGACCTGTCGGGGCACGTATACTGGTGGTGCCGATGAGGGGCCGTTCCAACCTCGGGGCTCTTTTTGGGCGGCCGCTTGAAGCTTCGGCTCCGTCGGGCCCTGATTCGGCGGGGCGCGTTGCGACGCCCCCAGTTTGACGACTGAGGGCCGTCGGCCGTGCGAGGCCGGCGGCCCTTCTCTTTTTGGCGCTCGTGGACTTGGCCCTCCGGGGAGGGGCTCCGGGAGGGCTGTTCCTCGCCGCCTCCGCCTTCCTTGGCTTAAGCCGGGACGCGGCGCGCAGCACCGGGAACGATCCGATGACCGGAATGGCCGCTGGGCATGGAAATGAAAGGCCCCTGCGCGGGGCCACGTCTCCCAGACGCTCCGGAGCGGACCGCCGCGGGCCCTCTTGGCTTCCACCACGCGTTCTCCGATCAGCCGCTCGATGTCCTGCACGCCTTCCAACTCCACGGCATCCCCCTTCCCCGGATCGGCGTCGTCGCCACGCAATCCCGCAATAAACCAACAATCCCACAACAATCCCTCAGTGGGACGATGATTGCGGGATCTGCATGACAACGGACACGCGCCTGGTCTCCTGTCCCTAGAAGAAAGGTGTTACGGGACTCGTTCTTCTAGGGACAGGAGACAGCAGGGGATGCCGCGTCCGCGGAGGGGACGGCTCCCGCGAGCGTTCCGCGCGCCGCCGGACGGGCAGGCGCGCTCATGGTCGGGGCCGGATGCTAGCGTCACAGCCAACAGCAGCCTTCCACGCCTCCTCACAGTGCGCAACCCGGAGGGCTCTTTTCATATCCGGAGGTAGTGCGCTGAAACCCGCGAAAAGCCTGGACGAGACGGTCGACCTCATGGAGTCGCGTGGGCTGGCGGTGTCCGACCGCGACGGGATGAAGCGCATCCTGTTCGACGCCAACTACTACCGGCTGTCCGGCTATTTCCGCGCGTTCCAGAACGATCCGGCGCGCGGGGACAACGATTTCAGGCCCGGCGTATCCGCCGCGGACTTCCTCGAACCGTACCGGCTGGACCGCGAGCTGCGCTCCATGATCCTGCGGGGCACCGCCCTCGTCGAGCTGACGGTGCGCTCGCGCTTCGCGTATCTCGTCGCCCGCAACGGCGGCGCGTACTCGTACGCGGGCGTCGACTCGTACGAGCCGGCCGTGAACCGCAGGGGCGTCGAACTGCGCTTGTCGCTGGTCGCGAACATCGCCAAATGGATGGGCATGTCGAGCGAGGTGTGCATCCGGCACTACCGCAGGACGGGCGAGCCGGTGCCGATATGGGCGGCGGTGGAGACCATGCCGTTCGACACCGTCTCGCGCATGCTCGGCCTGCACCGGGACACGGCCGCGCTCAGGGAGTTGTTCCATTCGCTCGACGTACACGCCAACCTGCGCGCCTCGTCCGAGATCATCCACGCCATGGTCTACCTGCGCAATCTGTGCTCGCACCACAGCCGGCTGTGGCACCGCGAGATGGTCATCGTCCCGCCCGTCACCCGCGCCATGCGCCGCCGCTACCCGGACTTCGGATACGAGCAGCGTTCCGTGGCGCAGGCGCTGATCGCGCTGTTCTACCTTGCGGACGCGATCAACGCGGACGATTCGTATTCCAGCGAGATTCGCGGGTTCCTGTCCCGCAACCGCGATTACGCGCAAGGCGTCAGGCATCCGCTGCACTGGGAGTGACCCCGCCCGGGTCGCCCTATGGCCGGCCGTTCCGGATCCGGGCGCGTGCCGGGTCCCGCCGACCATGCGAAGCCGCCCATCGAATAAGCGATCGTTGGCCTCGCATGGTCGGCGGCCCCTCGCTTACTCCTCGGGCTATCAGGACTTTGCGTCGCCCTTTTTGTCTTCTTATCGTTGATCTTATCGATTCTTATGATTTCTTCCTTGGATCTTACGATCGGCGTTCCTTTCCTGTTCCGCCACGGTCTCCTGTCCCTAGAAGAAAGGGTGTCGTGGGATCCGTTCCTCCAAAGGCAGAAAACAACCGCGGGAAACGACCGTGACGGCACGGGACCGGCACATGGCGGGAACGGAAGAGGGGAATCGCGTCCAGCCCGGCCGGCCGAAGACCCGCGCAGACGCCCCACGATGGCATCGCGGCCGACAAACCCCTATGGGGACGGAAGCGAGGCACGGTCCCGGTCGGGGACTACACTGAAGCTACAGATCGGCGACAAGAATACCACGGGTGTTCTTCCCCAGCGGGATAGCCGGTTTCTACTTTTTCCCGCCGCGTCCCCACGGGAACCAGACCGGCGCGCCGAGCTTGGGCTCGACGAACCGGTTGAAATGGCCGCTCCTCATGCCGCCGGACAGCACATGCCGCTGGATGGCCCACAGACCGTAGTCCACGACCTGCAGCCCCGCGTTCGACTCCGAGTCCCAGATGTGGGGCCTCACGCGCACCAGGCCGCCGTCGAATTGGGCGCACACGTCGCGCACCGCGTCCCTGACGGCCTTCTCGCGGCTGCTCAGATTGATCTTCGCGACCACAAGATGCACCGTGATGGCGCTCGTCCCGTCCCACAGCTCGCGCACCAGGTCGACGGTGTGGCAGGCACAGCAGGGTCCGCTTGTACAACTGCAGGCCGCTCCGTTCCCCCTCGCCGGGCCGCGCGCGGCGTTTGTCCATGAAGGTGGCGTAGAAGCGCACGTTCATCCCGGCGATGCACTCGAAGAAGCACTGCTTGGTGTCGCGGCTGTCGTGCGAGGCGTGGAAGCCGCTGCGCACGCCGTCGCGCGCGGCGCGGGCCCGCAGCACCCTCATGTACTCGTCGCCGTGGTCCCCTTCGAACACGGCGCTGTCGAACGCGAAGTACGGCGTGCTGTCGGGGTCGTAGTCGGGCGTTCCGGTCTCGTCGAGGAAGCACCAGTACTCCCCGTTTCCCGCCCGTTCGTCCGTGCCCGCGTCCCAGTTTGTCATGCCACCGGATTGTATCAGCCGCGGCTCCCGGGCTCGACGCCTGATGGTCTCCTGTCCCTAGAAGAACGAGTCCCGTAACACCTTTCTTCTAGGGACAGGAGCCAGCCAAACGGGACCGGCGGAACAAGCCAAACGGGGAACATGCGCCAGGCCAATGCAACAGCACACCGGTCACGCGGCCCACTAGACCGCACGGAACCGCAGGACACCAGCCCCTGAAGGAACGCCCCCAAATCAAAGATGCCGGCCATCACGGCCGGCATCCCGAAGTCACAGGCGGGACCCACCCCGCCCAGGCACACCCATCATACCCCGGCCGTCACACCGGCGCAACGGCCACGGACCCATCCCCGGGCAGCAGGACCCGCAGCCGCCTCGCCGTCGCGCGCAGAAGCCCCGCGTCAAGGCAGCGGGTCAGGGCCGGGTCGATGCCGGCCAGCAGGGACATCATCGAGCCCACCACGCGATTGATCCGGAACGCCTCGGCGTACAGGTTGTCGAAATGGGCCTCGCTGTTGCGCACCAGACGCACGTACTCCACCCTTCTGGCGACCATGATGCGCCCCGCCTCCCCGTCCGGGACACGGGGGAACGCGCTACGGACCGCCGCGCCCCACAGCATACGCTGGACCTCGGTCCGCCCGTCCGAGACCGGAAAGCCGATGAGCTTGACCCACGTGCCCCACATCAGCTGGGCCAGCACGTCGTCATGCGCCACCGCCGCGTCCCCGCGATGGCTGCCCCGCCCCGCCCGGGCCGCCGCATCGCCCTGCGCGCGACGGCGGGCCATGTCGAGCTGGCCGCGGACCAGCCGGTTCACCAGCAGGGGCGCGTTGCCCGGCAGGCACCACATGGGCGAGCCCATCTCCGCCTCGGACAGGAGGCGCAGCCGGCGGTCGACGGCGTTGCGCACCGCCAGCTCGACGTACCCCAGCTGCGAGTGCAGCACGCCCGCGAACCGCTGGTTCCACTCGCACAGGGCCAAAGCCCGGGCCACGTCGCCGCCGGCGTCGGACAGGTACCTGCCGAACCGCGCCCCGCCGAACAGCGAGACCGCCTGCGGCGCCGTCAGCCCGACAATCCTGCCATCCAACCCATCCATGCCCCACACCCCTGTTCCCCGCCGGCGCGATCCGCGCCGGACATCACCACCAGTATAAAGGCGACCCGTCCACCCCGCCCGGGACCACATCCCTGTCTCCTGTCCCTAGAAGAAAGGTGCCGCGTGGACTCGTCCTTCTAGGGGCAGGCGGCCACGGGAAACGCCGGTTTTTTTATTTAAGCTGGTAGGCTGGTTCTTGCTTCCCCGTTGGGGAAACGTTGGTTTTCCAAGGTTTTTTTATTTAAGGCGGTGGGCTCGCATGACTGTTTCCGGCATTGACGGGCTGCTCCAGTTCCTGTCCGGCAGCGAGTCGCGCCGGCTGGAGTTCAAGACCGCGGCGCGGCAGTTCGATTCCGACAAGCTCATGCGATACTGCTGCGCCCTGAGTTGCGAGGGCGGCGGCGAAATGGTGTTCGGGGTCAGCGACGACAGGCGGATCGTCGGCACGCAGGCGTTCCCCGACACCGCCAGGACCGAGCGTGACATCTACAACCGCCTCGGCATCCGCTGCACGTTCGAGACGGTCGACGCGGACGGCCGGCGCGTGCTGATCCTGCACGTGCCGCGTTCCATCGTCGGCCATCCGACCTCGTTCGAGGGGCAGTACTGGATGCGCAACGGCGAGTCCCTGGAGTTCATGAGCCCCGAGCGGCTGCGCGAGCTGCTCAACGAGGCGGCCCCGAGCTTCCTGGACGAGAACGAGCCGGGCGCCCGCCCCTGGGGCGAGGTGGTCTCCCTGCTGGCGGTGGAGCGCTACTACGAGCTCACCGGGGCGCGCCTGCCGAACGAGGACAGCCAGATCCGGGATCTGCTGCGGCTGCACTTCGTGGAGCGGGCGGCCTTCGACCCGACGCTGTTCTACATCCGCAGGCTCGGCGCGATCGTGCTGGCCCGCTCGCTGCGGGACTTCCCCGACGTGGAGCACCGCGCGATCCGCGTGATGCGCCTGCGCGGCCGGTCTGTCACGGACATGTCGTTCGACCGGGTGTACGACAGGGGGTACGCGCTGGCGTTCTTCGACGCGGTCGAGCAGATCAACGCGCTGGTTCCGGTCCGTGAGACGTTCGAGGACGGGCTGCGCAGGGAGCTGCGGGACTTCCCCGAGGTGGCGATACGGGAGATCGTCGCGAACGCGTGCGTCCACCAGGACTTCCGCGAGCACGGGGGCATCGACGTGACGGTCGGCGACCACGCCATCGCCGTGACCAACCCGGGCGTGCCCGAGATCCCGGTCAGCAGGTTCGTGGACGAGGTGTACGAGCGCAACGAGAGCCTGGCGGAGGCGCTGCGGATGATGCGCATGTGCGAGAAGCGCGGCAGCGGCATCGACCGCGCCCTGGAGAACATCGAGGGGCGGCGGATTGACGCGCCGGAGTTCGTCGTCAAGACGCGCAGCACCACCGTCACCCTGAGGAAGGGGCGGTTCGACGACATGGGCGCGAAGGAGCGGGTCAACGCCGCGTACCTGCACTGCTGCCTGCAGGCCGCCAAGGGCGGGTTCCTGACCAACGCGTCGCTGCGCGTGCGCTTCGGCCTGGCGAAGGGCAAGTCCGCGCTGGTCTCCCAGCTGATCGCCTCGACCGTGGAGCGCGGGCTCATCTTCCAGGACCCCGCCACCGCCGGCTCGCGCAGGATGGCCCGGTACCTGCCGTTCTACTACCGCGACGGGGGCGACGTGCGGCTGTGAGGGCCGATGGGCGGGGTGCCGCGGCCGGATTCGGGGCTCTTTCGCGACCATTCGAAGCTTCGGCCCCGTCTGGCCCCGAAGCGGAAGGTCGGCAAGGTCCAGAACCTGCTGGCAGGCCTGCGTGCCGGAACGTCATCCGCAGCGAGTTCGTGGGCAGGAATTCCTTTCGGCGATTGGCATGAGCGCGTACGGTCTATCCGATTGAACGGCGGGATTTATCCGAACGGATAGACCGTGTACCAATGTCATGCCGAAGCGGTCGTCTGCGCTCCGATGCCCGCGTGGGGGCATCCCTGCCTGCCGTGGACGCGTCTGTCGGCTTTGCCTGGGATGGACGGGCGTTCGTTCTTCTCGTTGGTTTCCGGCCTCTGTGCAACGGTGCCGCGCAGGCTCGTTCTTCGGGACGGGATCCCAGAGGACATTCTCACTTTCCCCTGCTTTCATATCCCGTCCCCGTCCCCGTCGTGCTTGTGGTCTCCTGTCCCTAGAAGAAGGACGCATGCGGGACTCGTTCTTCCAGGGACAGGAGGCACGGCAACGCGACGAAAAACACGACAGAGGGAAAGAAGGAAACGGGACAATATAGCCGCGCCGGCACGAGGACCGCCCGGATGCACCGACATGCGAAGGGGGTCGGCGAGCCGACGCCGGCCCCTCCCGTCCGGCAAGCGGGCCAACAGCACGGGCCCGGCCCACGCGCGGCCCAACGGACCAGGGCTTCAAGCGACCGCCCGAAGTCGGAACGGCCGCCAGCCGCCCCCCGTCCGCGCCGCCTTTCCGGGCGTCCCGCGGTTTCCCGTTCTCTCGTAGTTTCCCCGTTCCACGGCATGGCTGCCGCCATGGTCACCTGCCCCGGAGGAACCGGTCCCGCGCGGCGTCTTTTGCCGTTCGGACGGAAGGCCCGGAGCAGTCACTCAGCAGGATCGTCCGCCAGCCGCGCGGCGAACGCCCCGAGGACGACCGCGAGGTTGAACGGCATGGCATGCATGACCACCCGCACGAACCGCCTGTTCACCACGGACGGGGCCGAGCGCAACAAGGCCGTCAATGACGGGCGAATCGGAGGCATCCAGTTCCAGACCGCTGCGTCCTTGGCGGACGGGGCGAAGCCCGTGCGCCGCCTTTACAACCTGTGGAACGGTGGGCATCTGTTCACCACCGACAGGCAGGAGGCGGACAGGCTCGCTGGCCTCAGCCGGAACGTCGAGGAATCCGGATTCAACGGATACGCCAACCGGCAATAACACGCTTAAGGCGGCCCGCGCCACGAACGACGCGGACCGCCCCCGTATATGCATGCACATGATGCAAAGCGAGGCACAGTCCTTACTTTATGCCGAGCTCCTCCAGGAACGCATACATTCCCGAGGACGGGTTGTCATTCGGGGAATCCGTCCCGTTATCGGCATGCCTGTCGGACAGTTTCCTTGCCCGGCGGACCGCGTCCGCATAATGCGCCCCGTAGTCGAACCCGTCGCCCAGTTCCTTGCCGTCACTGTGGTCGATTCCATGGCGGATCCTCTCCGCGTCCTCATTGTTGAGGGAACCGGTCTGGTCCTTGGCGTGCAGGATCAGCCACAGTTCGAACAGCGGATTGGACACGGCCACCTTGATGCCGTTGTCCCGCGCGCTGCGCATGGCATCCGCGAGACGGGGATGGTGCTGGCCCGGATTGTTCCGCGGCCATTCCACATCAAACCAGCACCAGTACTCGTCCACCTCCTCGTTCCGTTCCTTGTCCTTGATCGCGGCCTGGACCAGCGGCCAAGGCTGCCCATGCCTGCCGGAGACCATGAGAACAAACTTCCCGGACACGTCAGCCGAATGCCTGAGCAGATCGACGTATTCGACCTCCGTCACCTCGCCCTCGGTGAAGATGCGGATCACCCTGCGTTCCTCCCTGTCGGGCGCGGGACGACGCAGGGGTCTGGGTTCCCTTTTCCGACGCGACATGCTAGGCCGCCACCTTCCCGCCCCTCAGGAATCGTTCCAACGACGTGTCGGGAATCGCGCCGAACCTGCCGGCCAGATACCCCGACCCGAGGCGCTCCGACCTGCGGACCCGATCGCCCCGATACGACGCCAGGGACTGCATGACCGTGGCCCCGTCGCGTTTCTCGGTCAGCCAGATCTCATCGCTGCGCAGATGGGACATCAGACTGGTGTCGTGAGAGGTAAAGACCAGCTGCGCCCCACGCGGGTTGGAATCCACGTCATGGAACAAGTCCAGCAGCGTCGCGGACAGCGTCGGATGCAGGCTGCGGTCCAATTCGTCCACCACGATCGTCGAACCCTGCTCCAGGGCGTGCAGTACCGGCCCTATCATCTCAAACCACGATAGAGTGCCATCGGACTCGTCGGCGAGATCGAAGGGAACCTCAGTTCCCGCGATGGTGTGCAGCATTTTCAATTTGGGAAGCGAGTATGCCTCGCCGCCGTCCGGCATCGCGGCCTTTGACGCCTCGACACGGACGTCGCGAATGCCCAGATCCGCAAGGCGCAGCAGGGAAACGGCCCGCTCGCGCATGCGGGCCTGGTCCCCGTCCGGCCCCGCGAGCCCCAGCAGCCGAAGAGAATCGCCACCGAACAGGGAAAGCGTGGAATGCGAGGACCCCCACGACCGGCTGTCGTGGCGGAACCTGTCGACTCCCAGGAACTCGGTCCGGCAGATCGAATCGATCAGGGGCAGCAGCGCGGCCTCCCGGTACCTGCGGGCGACCGACAGGACCAACGTGCGGTCCGTCAGCAGCTCCCGGATCGCGGACGACTTGACGATTCTCGGGGCAAGGTCGATCGCATCGCCGTCCCGCTCGAACAGCTCGACGCGTTCGCTGCCCTCGTACACGAACGCGGCCTCGTAAAGGACCCGGTCCCTGTCGATGTCGAGCGCATACTCATACCGGGCCCCGTCGGCGAACACGTCCAGGGTGAACGAGCTCGGCTGGTCCATGCATGTGCGAAACGGGTTCGTCGGAATGGAATCGCTCCAGTCCAGCAGGGAGGAAACGACGGCGGACTTCAGCCACAACAGGGAAAGCGCCACGCTGGTCTTGCCCGATGCATTGGGCCCGTATACCGCCGCCTGCGTCAGCAGCGACAATCCCAGGGCATCCTGCCGGCGCGATTCGAACACCGATTCGCGTTCCTCGGCGTCGGCCGCGACCATGCTCAATTCGAGTTCGTCACGGATGGACCGGAAATTCGAAACGGCAAATCTGATCAGCATGAGTCTAGTCTATAGCGGCCAACGGGCGACACGAGACGCGCCGGATTCAATTTGTAAGTGCAACACTCGTCTTTGGGTGGCTTGTCTTTGACATTACCTTGCCGAGCTCGCGGTACCAAACCTCGTTGGGCGTTTCCCACCCGAGGACCTTCAACGGGGTGTCGTTGATCTCCTGGACGATGGCCTGCAGGTCCTCGTCCGACATGTCGTCGAAGCTGGTCCTCTTGGGCAGGTAGCGGCGGATCCTGCCGTTGCGGTTCTCGTTCGTGCCGCGCTGGTACGAGGAGTACGGGTCCGCATAGTAGGCGGGCATGCCGAGCGCCTCGTCCACGAGCAGGTGGCAGGAGGATTCCGTGCCGTTGTCCCAGGTGCGGTCGATGCGCGCGGGCGCGGGGATGCGGCTGTAGATGTCGTATTCGGCGCGCGCGGTCGCCAGCGCGCTCTTGTCGGGGATGAACCGGGCGAACAGCTTGCGGCTCTTGCGTTCGACCTGCGTGTCGATGCACCGTTTCGAGGGGGCCGTGCCGATGACGGTGTCGGACTCGAAATGGCCGAACTCATGCCGCGAGTCGACGCGTTTGGGCCGGTCGGCGATCGGCACGCGCATGGGGATCCTCGGCCCCTTCGATCCGCGGCCCTTGGCGCGCGTGCGGCGCCGCTTGCCGCGCGGCAGGTACTGCCTGAGATCCAGCGTCTGCTGCGGTTTGGCGTAGATCCACCGGTAGAGGCACTCGTGGCTTACCCGCATGCGCGGGTCGTCCGGGAACTGGACCTTGAGCCGTCCCTCGATCCGCTCCGGCGTCCATCCCTTGCGCAGCGCGTCCATCACCCACGACAGCAGCGGGTCGTACGCCATGCGCAGGGGCTTGCGCGACCTGCGGGCGCGTGTCTCGGCCTTGCGCTGCGCGGTCATGGCCGAGTAGAACGGGCGTGCGGTCCATGCGCCGGTCTTCAGTCGTTTCGGCCGGTACGGACGGTAGGAGTCGTTCTCGTTGGACGCGAACCACAGGCCGCGTCTCAGCTCGCGGCTGATGGTGGACTTGTCGCGGCCGATCCTGCGGGCGATCTCGTTGACCCCGAGGCCGTCCCTGTTGCGCAGCTCGTCGATCCGAACGCGTTCCTCGGCCGACAGGTGGGAATACACTTTCTTCATGGGCGCAGCACCTTCCTGGGTTGAACTTGAACACTTCCAACCATAGAGCGGGTGTTGCGCTTCTATCTAGAACCCGGGCGCAGGCCACGGCAGTGCCGCCGGAGTGCCGCCGCGGGCCACCATCAGGCACGGGAATATACGCTGAACCCGGATTCCTCCGCCGTCCAGCCCAGGGCGGCGAGCCGGTCGGACTCCGCCCGGTCCGTGGTGAACAAATGCTCGCCCGTGTACGGGTTGTACAAACGGTACACGCGGGTGTCGCCATCCCTGGGCGCCGCCCACGTGGACGGCTCGAGCGTCCAGCCGATCTTCACCAGATCGTCCCGCTCGCCCGGGTCGGTGGTGAAGTGGTGCGAGCCATCCCACCGGTTGTACAGACGGTACACGGGGATCGAATCGGCGGCCCCGGCGGGCAGGGCGTAAAACACGACGTCCTCGCCCCGCCACCCCTTGGCGGCGAGCTCGCCGTACTCGGTTTTGTCCGTGGTGAACAGGTGGGTCGTCCCTTGGGTCATGTACGGGTTGAACAGGCGGTACACCGGGATGCGGCACGCGGCGGGCCCGGGCCCGGCGGGCAGGAGGCTTGCGTCCCTGGCGACCGTGTACACCCGGGTCGCCTTCGACGCCCGGCCGGTCACGGTGACCGCGGTTTTGACCGTGTTGGCGAGCCAGATGGGCCCGTCCGCGTCCGGATCCAGCTTGCCGCCGGTCTTGTCGGTCCACGTGACGGACAGCATGAGCGTGGCGGACGCCGACTCCGGCAGGAGGGGCACGACCAAAGCCGGCTTGGCGAGCACGTACCCGGTCTTCTCCACGTTCCACCCCGTGATGGTCACGGGCTGTTTGGACGGGTCCGACTCGTCCAAAACGCCCAGCGCGAGGCCCGACAGGGCCTCCTGCTCGGCGGGGGTGAACGCGAGCGCCGCCTGGCAGGATGCGGCGGCGACGGGGCTGGGGGTGTTGTCCGCCGGGGTGTCGGCGGACGCGGGCGTGGCGCCCGCCAAGCCAAGGCCCATGGCGAGCAGGAGGGCCGCGCAGCGCGCGGCCGGACGACGACTGATCATGACGGGAATCCTTTCAACGGGGAATGCGAAACGGGAGGAAGACGGGGGCAACCGCGTTACCGTCCCACGTCGGCGGTGCCGGGAACGGGCGGCGGGGAGGCGACAACAAGACCGGACAACGGGGAAGGGCGCCCCGCCGGAATGACGGCCACGCCGGGGGCGGGGACGCGGCGCGGGGAATGAATATCAGGGGGTATGGCAACGGCCCGGCCCCGCACGCAGCGGGGACCGGGCCGTCAGACGAAAACCGTGGAGGAGACGGGGACGGGCGGGACGCGCCCATGGGAGCAGCCCCAAGGGGATCGCCCGCCGTCCCCTTCTACCGGCTCACCGGCTCAGCGGTGGTTCACCGCCACCAGCCGTTGGCCCACTGGTGGAACCCGTTGAACCAGTCGTGCCAGAACTGGAACCACTTGCCCCAGTTCCACTGCCAGTTCCACGACGGGGGAGTCACCGGCTCGGACACGGTCCGGTAGGTCGCCACGACGGTCATGTCCTCGTTGACCGCGAGGTTGCCCTCGACCAGGGCCACGGTGCCCTCCTGAGCCCAGCCAGCGAACGCCTTGCCCTCGGGGACCTTCAGCTTCGAGTCCACGCCCGCGGACAGGTCGGCGAACAGGACGCCCTTGTCGCCCTCCTTGTGGTCGATCTCGTTGCCGTTCGCGTCCTTGAACGTGACGTTCACCTTCGCCGGGGCGGGCTGCTCGGCCGCCACGTACACCGGGAACGCGTCGATGCTTTCGGTGACCTCGTACAGCGAGTCGATCAGGTGGTCGGCGTCGACGTTGTGGATGTCCTTGCTCCAGCCGACGAAGTCGAAGCCGTCGACCGTGGGCACGGTCTTGTCGAACTTGTTCTGGAACTCGTAGAACTTGCTGCCCTTGGCCAAAGTCACCGCCGCCGGCCAGCCCGGCTGGCCATCCTTGCCGTGGAACGTGACCGTAACCTGCTCGACCGGGGCGTCCTTCCACACCGCGGTCAGCACGATCTTCCTCGTGACATCGTTCAACGGGGTGCTCGGGTCGAGCACGCCCGTGCCGGCGCCCTCCCAGCCGACGAACACCTTGCCCTCGCGGGTCGGCGTGCCGGCCTGCTTGGCGGCCTCGCCCAGCGTGGTCCCCTTGGCGACCTCGAGGCTCTTCCACGGCGTCGGGTCGGCGGACTGCTTGTAGAAGTCAACCTTGACCTTCTCGACGGGCTTGGCGACAAGCGCGGCGAACACGTTAAGGCCGTCCGTGACGACCTTGTCCCCGGCGACCGGCTGCTTGCCGTCCTGGTCCGTGGAGAACACCAATTCGAAGCCCTCCGGCGCGGCCGGCAGGCTCGTGGTCTTCCTCAGCTCGTCCACGAACTGGGAGAACCTGGAACCGGACTTGAGCGTGACCTCGCGCGTGTAGCCGGCGGCCGCGTCCAGGCCGTTGAACGTCACGGTCGCGGCCTTCACGAACACCGGGTACACCTCGAAGTCCGTGTCGTTGACCGGGGTCGCGTCGGCGACCGGCTTGTCGTCGAGCTTGCTCGCGTCGGCCCAATAGCCGAACACGTTGCCCTCCGGGGCGGCCGGCGTCCCGGCCTTGGCCGCGAACTGGGAGAACGCGGTGCCCTTGTCGAGCGTGACCGGCACGATCCTGCCCTTGCCGTAGTTGAACTGGACCGTCACGTGCTGCGCCGCGGTCTGGACCGCCGCGGGCGCGTCGGCCGCGTTCGCCGTGGTGACGGCCACCGGGCCGGCGACCGCCAGCATCGCCGCCGCGGACACCACCGCGGCCAGCTTCCTAAGATTCAATCCCATCATCAAACCCTTCCTACCGTGATGACGAAACAACACTTGAACACACGGGCGGCCGGAACCGCCACCCGCACGGGGGAACGGGACAACCCCATCCCCCACGGGGATCCGCAACGGGACCCCCACCGGGAACCCCCAAACGGGGCCCCCGGCCCGGGACAAGCCGTCCACGGCCCGCACCCGGATACGGGAAAGGGGAAGAACGCCCGGCAACAACTCAAGTCAAGTTATCGCGGGGCGCCCTCCCCCAATCATTCAGGTCAGATCACCACACCCCCCTGAAGGGGGCTCGTGGCTCACTTCGCGGCGGAGTACACCTTCAGGCCCGACTCCTCGGCCGTCCAGCCCAGGGAGACCAGCTTGTCGTTCTCGGCCTTGTCGGTCGTGAACAGGTGCTCGCCGTTGTACTGGTTGTACAGGCGGTACAGCGTCGCGTCGCCGTCAGCCGGCGCGTAGAAGCCCACGAACTCGTACGTCCAGCCCAGCTTCACCAGGTTGTCGCGCTCCGCGGCGTCCTTGGTGTAGTGGTGCGAGCCGTCGTACTTGTTGTACAGGCGGTACACCGGCGTCGCGTTCTTGTCGGACGTGGCCTGGAAGACCTCGCCCTCGCCCAGCCAGCCCTTGGCCACCAGGGAATCGTACTCGCCCTTGTCCGTGGTGAACAGGTGGTTCGTGCCCGTCGTAATGTACTTGTTGTACAGACGGTACACCGGAACCTTGGTCGCCGGAGCCGGCTTCACCGGAACATCGGACTTGACGAGCTTCGCCTGAGCGTCGGCGTACTTCTTGGCAAGAGCGTTGCCCTTGTTAATCTGATCCTGATGCGAGTTGGCGGACAGGTAGTTGAACCACTCGTCCTGCAGGTCATACCAGGTATCGACGTAGGTCTTCCAAGAATCCTGAGTGTAGCCGTTCACCTTGTACTGGTCGTACGCGGCAACCTTGTTGAAGAAGATGACGGACGGAATGTTGTGCAGGGACTCCACGGACAGGACACCGGTCGCCTCATAGTTGGCACGAAGCTCATAAGTGTTGTACTGTTCGGTGACCTTGTCTTCCTTGTTGAAGTAGGAATCCTTGGTCTTGTCGGTGGGGTGAGCGTTATCCACGATGGTCCAGTACTTGAACGTGAAACCATCCTTGGTGGGCACCTCATAGCCCTCAGCGTCAGCGAACACGTCACCAACGGTGGCCAGCACATACTTGTAGTGGCTGTTGTTGGAGAAGTAGCCGCCGTCAGCGTTCAGCTTGACCGCGACAGCCTGCTTCCAGACTGCATCGAGAACCACAGTGTTACCGGCCTGCTCATCCGGCACCTGCTGAATGGTGTCGCTGGTGCCGTTGATCTTCCACCCGGCAAGCTTAACGGCGTTGACGCTACCGTCCTGGGCCTGAGTGTAGTTTTCCAGATCGTTAAGAAGAGCAATCTGGCCACGGGCATCGACATACTGGATCTGCTGAGCGTTCGACCACAGGTCGTAGTTCAGGTTGTACACGCGGCGTGCGATGTTCGTGGTATCCCAGCCGGCGTACAGGGTGATCTCATGCTTGCCGGCAACGTAACCAGGCTGGTCCTTGATGGCCTTCGAGAAATCGAACGGAGTCTTCAAGGAAGCATCCGTGTACCAGCCGGTGAAGTAGGCCTTGGCGACAGCCGGATCAGAGGGCTGAGCGACCTTCTCGTCAGCGGAAGTCGTGTAGTCAGCCTTGGTGGCGGTGATGGTGCCGAGCTTCGACGTCTCATCGGTCACCCAGAAATAGTGAACGTCGACGCTCTCGTCCGCGGAGTAAGCAGCCGCGGTAATCGTCAGATCGGCCTCGAACGGGTCGTCGTTGCTGTTGGCGACCTTCTGGGTGAAGTCGTACTTCTTGCCGTCGACCTGGAACTCCTTGAAGTTCTCCTGCTCAACGGACTTCGGAGCACGGAACTCCGGGAAGGCGGCATCAGCCAGAGTGTAGCGGGTAACGTTGAAGCTGTTGCCAGCCTTCTCGAACTTCACCGTCGCCAGATTCTGACCCGCATCATAACGAGTGTAGAGAGTGGTGTTGGACTCCAGCTTTTCGGTCGTGTACAAATCATCAGCGGTAGGAGCATTGGTCTTGGTCCAACCCACGAAATCCTTGCCGGCGTAGGACGGCTCCGTAGCAAAATGACCCCAGTACTCGCTCTGAGTCAGCGCATCGCCCTTGGCCACGTCGAAACTATCGAGAGTGACATCGTCGGCAGTGCTCAGGGTGTCCTTTGCATCCACAAATGTGACCTTGACCGCGTCGGCATACTGCGCGTACAGCTTAGTGTCGCCGGTGATGACGAACGGGAACGTGACGGGCTTCTCGCCGGCACGATCGTAGGAGTAGCCGGTCAGGACCTTGCCATCGCCGGCCGCGGCGTACTTGTCGTACGTCACATCGGACGCGTACACCAGCTGGCCATAGTGCAGTCCGGAAGCGGTCGAGCTGGCGGAGTGCAGGTCATACGGAGTATCAGAAGCGGCGACCTTCACAGCGAACGCGCCGTTATCCGTGAAATCGGCGCGATCCGCGCCGGCGGCGTTGGCGGTGCTAGCCGCTACGCCCATGGTGGCGAGCATGGCGACCGATGCGAGACCGGCCAGCGACGCGCGCCAGAACTTGTTGTTTCCTGTCATGTCAGGAACCTTTCTTCTAGGGACAGGAGACACGAGACGTCGCATCGGCCATGAAAACGCCCCGCCGGTCATTCCGCTGCGAGGAAAAGACGGCGGATCCCGGCCGGGTGGTATAGTCGAATATGACGTACAAAACGGGATACCGTTTACAGGGGCCGACCGCAAGGTCGGCCCCGTTTTTTCCATCAGGGGGGGCTCATGGCGGAAATCGACGGATCGCCGGACGGGAACACGGCAGCCTCGTTCCGCCGCCCGAAACTCACCATCCGCGGGCAGGTGTCCCACCTGCGCGGGCGCGGGGTGCGCTTCGGGCTCGTCACCGAGGCCGAGGCGGGGCGGTATCTGCGCGACGACGCGTACTTCTTCCGGGTCAAGGCCTACGAGAACGATTTCCAGCGCGACGCGGCGGGCCGCTACCTGCATCTCGACTTCGCGTACCTGATGGACCTCGACGGGCTGGACGAGGCGCTGCGCTCGTTCGTGCTGCGCGTGTTCCCCGTGCTGGAACGCCGTCTCAAGGTCGATCTCAACCGGCGCCTGTGCGAGGCCGGGGGCGAGGACGGGTACGGCGTGGTCTCGGATTTCCTCTCCAGCCCGTACAACCGGCATCCCAGGCTGGTGGAGGAGCTCAAGGCGCGCCATATCGGGCCGGATCCCGCGGCCCCGAGGGACAGGTACGTGGGCCGCATGCTGGGCAAGTACCTCGAGGACCCGGCCTACTGGAGCTTCATGGAGGTGCTCACCTTCGGGGATCTGAGGAACTTCCACGCGTTCTGCCTCGACCGGCTCGGCGCCCGCATGCGCACCGAGAGGCTGCTGTTCGCCGCGGGGCGCATCCGCAACGCCGCTGCGCACGGCAACTGCCTGCTCGACGACGTGTACGGCAAGACCGATCCCGCGGCCAAAGGCAGGACCCTGCGCTCCCTGTTCCCGTCGCTGCTCGGGCTGGGCCTGACCACGAGCATGAAGAGGGCCTTGAACGTGAGCGCCGTGCAGGACATGGCCGCCATGCTCATGGTCGCGCTGGAGCTCGGCGGCACCCCGCAGGAGCGGGATGTGATGTCGCGAGCCGCTTTGGGGACCGCGCGGCGGGCCGGGCTGCACGTGGACGACTATTATGCGGCCAACCCGAAGCTGCGCGCCACGCTGTCCAACCTCGCGGCCATCCTCGGGGCGTTCGCCGCGCGCCTGTCGGACGACCCTGCTGCGTGAGTGCCTCGCGCTTTCCGCCCGAACGGCAAAAGACGTCGCGCGGACTCGTCCCCCGGGGATAGAAGACCATGGCGGCGGGCATGCCCGTGGAATGGGGAAACACAAGAGAGCGGGGACGGCGGGCGACCGTTCCGACTCCGGGCGTTCTCCGGGCGGTCGCTTGAAGCCTTGGCCCGTTGGGTCGCGCGTGGGCCGGGTCCCTGCTGTTGACCCGCTTGCTGAACAGGAGGGGCCGGCGTCGGATCGCCGGCCCCTTCGCATATCCTGGCGCCTTGTACCGGCTCGGCCATATTGTCCCTCTTCCTTCTCTTCCGTCTGCCGTGTTTATCCCTTGGTCTCCAGTCCCTAGAAGAAAGGTTCCTGACATGACAGGAAACAACAAGTTCTGGCGCGCGTCGCTGGCCGGTCTCGCATCGGTCGCCATGCTCGCCACCATGGGCGTGGCGGCAAGCACCGCCAACGCCGATGACGCGGCAAAGGTCGGCGATTACGATTACACCGTCACCCTGCACGCGAATTCTCCGGCCGGTGTGTCCGCTGCCAGCGTGAGCGCTCAGGCTTCCGTGACCTCTGACGGCAAGGCTCAGAGCGGTGACGCCGTTACCCTCGACGGCTACACCCTTGATGTCGCCGACGGTAACGCGGCCGACAGCAAGCTCGAGGGCCTGTACGATTCCGCCGCTGGCTGGAATGTATTCAACCCGAATGGCAACGATTTGGCTTGGAAGTTCACCGGCTGGTACACCAGCCCGGATGCCGGTGCCGAGAAGTTCGACTTCAACTCCGCTACGGTCACCAAGGACATCGACCTGTACGCCCACTGGGCGGAGCCGGATCAGGCCATCACACTCGATTTCACGGATCCCTCTGGCGTGTTCGATAACAGCAAGACCGTGTACTCCGGCGCCAGCAAGGCTGCTTTCGCTTCGTTCACCGGTAGCGGCTACCAGCTGACGGTTGCCAAGACCGACAAGAAGATCGCTTCTTGGGAGCTGCCCGCCGACAAGGCTGGCGACCAGAAGGTCGTCACCACTTGGAAGAACGATTCCGAGTCCCTGACTCTGAACGAGCTGACCAAGGACTTTACCGGCAAGCTGCAGGGCGTGTACGATAAGGCCATTACCTTGGCCCCCGTCGTTCCCACTTCTGCCAACGCCGTGACGGTTCGCTACTACGAGAACACCAGCAACCCGCGTGAGATTGCGGACGCCGTTGACGTCCCGTACGGCGCCACGGTGCCGACCTCCCCGGTCGTTTCCGGATACTTCAACATCAGCAAGTGGGCCTACGTGGATCCGATCACGGGCAAGCTTGTTGAGGTCAAGGACGGCTTCACTGCCAGTGAGGCCTTCACCGCCGGCCTGAACTTGTACGCCGCCGCTGCCGCTGAGACCTTCAAGGTCACCTTTGTGACCGAGGTTTCCGGTAAAGACGTGGTCGTGTCCACCGAGTACGTGGCCAAGGGCGAGGCCCCGAAGGGCCCGACCGCTCCGACTCGCAACAATGACTACACCTTCGCGGGCTGGTCCACCACTCCGGGTGTGAACCAGACGACCGTTGCTCTGTCCTCTCTGAAGATCAGCAAGGACACCACCCTGTACGCGCAGTGGAACACCAACAAGGCCAACGTGAAGTTCGACTACAACTACGCCGGTAAGTACGACGGCCAGTCCTACGCTGCCGGTCAGACCTTCACCGCTCCGACCCCGACCCGCGCCGGCTACGAGTTCCTCGGCTGGTACTATGCTGCAGGCTCTAACGGTAGCGCGTATGCAAATGGCAATCCGTTTGGCTACGAGTTGGACCACGCTGATGGCAACTACTACTACTTTGTGAAGGCTTACCTGCCCGGCAAGCACTCCGTTACTAAGGAAGTTGGCTGGGTCAGCCAGCGTAATAGTGACAAGGACACGACCGCGACCTCCAACGCTAAGTGGCTCAAGAAGTACAACAAGTACATCACTGATTACTACGCTGACAAGACTGCCATTGAGGTCCCGGCCAACGCGAAGCTGCAGATCACTTCCGGTGGTGAGCTTCAGTACCTGAACGTGAAGACCACGACCAACGCCGATGGTACTCACACCGAGTCCACTTGGGTCACCATCCCGAACACCCTTTACGCGGCTTGGGGCAAGATCAACGCGGCTGATCTGGACAACTCCGAGCAGCAGGTCCCGTCCCAGGACGAGGACGGCAACTTCCCGGCCGAGTCCGCCGACTTCACCGCCGACAGCTACGCCGCATACGCCGCCGCGATGAAGGAGTACAACGCCCTCAAGGCGCAGTACGGCAAGACCCCGACCGACGAGCAGGTCTCCGAGCTGTCCGCCAAGCTGGACGCCGCCAAGGCGCTCCTGCAGGAGACGACCAGCACCCCGGTCTATCGTCTGTACAACCCGTACACCGGTGACCACCTGTACACCACGGACACCAAGGAGTACTCCGACCTGCAGAAGATCGGCTGGAAGGGCGAGTCCGAGCAGTTCAAGGTCCTGTCCGCCGACAAGTACGGCCTGTCCACCGCGGTGTACCGCGTGTACAACCCGTACACGGACGAGCACCTGCTGACCACCGACACCGCTGAGGTCGCGAACCTCGTCAAGGCCGGCTGGCTCGAGGACTTCGACGGCCAGCCCGCGTTCTACGCCCCGCAGGGCGGCAACGTGGACGTGACCCGTCTGTTCAACCCGTACGCGACGGTGGGCACCCACCTGTACTCCACGGACCAGAAGGAGATTGACATGAACGTCAAGCTCGGCTGGGTCAAGGACAACCCCGCGGTCATCTTCTCCACCCGCTGAAACCCGGTAGGCTGACCGCCTAACGGTTCCAAGCAAACGCGAAAAAAGGGGCCCCGCCTCCCGATCATGGGAGGCGGGACCCCTTGCTGCGTTCAGTCAGTCACACCCCCTGAGGGGGGGGCATCGTGGCTCACTTGGCGGCGGAGTACACCTTCAGGCCCGACTCCTCGGCCGTCCAGCCCAGGGAGACCAGCTTGTCGTTCTCGGCCTTGTCGGTCGTGAACAGGTGCTCGCCGTTGTACTGGTTGTACAGGCGGTACAGCGTCGCGTCGCCGTCAGCCGGCGCGTAGAAGCCCACGAACTCGTACGTCCAGCCCAGCTTCACCAGGTTGTCGCGCTCCGCGGCGTCCTTGGTGTAGTGGTGCGAGCCGTCGTACTTGTTGTACAGGCGGTACACCGGCGTCGCGTTCTTGTCGGACGTGGCCTGGAAGACCTCGCCCTCGCCCAGCCAGCCCTTGGCCACCAGGGAATCGTACTCGCCCTTGTCCGTGGTGAACAGGTGGTTCGTGCCCGTCGTGATGTACTTGTTGTACAGACGATACACCGGGATCTTCTGAGCCGGGGTCGGCTTGACAGTCACATCGGACTTGGTCAGCTTGGCCTGGGCATCCTCGTACTTCTTGGCAAGAGCGTTGGCCGCATCGATCTTCGCCTGACCGTCAAGGGCGTTCAGAGCGATGAACTCGGGCTGCAGCGAGTACCAGGTGTTGGCGTACTCGGTGGCGGAGGCCTCGGTGTAGCCGGCGTCGACCAGGGTCTTGATGTCGTCCTGGATGTTGAGGCCAACCAGACCGAAGCGGTCGTGCAGGGCGTAGACCTTCTGGTTGTCGGTCGGGGCCCAGATCGCGCGCAGGGTGTCGCCGTCGGAGATCACGTTCTTGGTCTTCTTCAGGCCGGTCTTGCTGGACGGGTCGAAGGTGTAGTAGTAGCCGTCGACCAGGTTGGCGTAGGCGCCCTTGAGCGGAGCCTCGGCCTTCTCCCAGTAGAGGAAGGTGTAGCCGTCGCGGGTCGGGGTCTTGACGACGTCGGACCACTTCTGGCTGTCGGTCTTGGAGACCCACTGGGTGTGGTTCACGTCGCCCCAGTTGCCGCCGTTCGCATTCAGGAAGATGGAGTTTTCGCCGGCCCAGTTGGCGTACACGGACACGGAGGCGGTCACGGAGGAGATCACCGCGTTGGAGAGCACGCCGTTCCAGGAAGTGACCTTGCGAGAGGTGTATTTGCCGTGGTCACGGTTCTCCGCGGTCTGGAAGTAGTCCTCCACACCGGTCGGCTGCTGGATCGCGGTGCCCTTGGTCTGGTAGTTCAGAGCCTTGCCGGAGTGGGAGTCGACGACCTTCTGGCCCTTGCCGTCGTACAGATCGGTCGAGGAGAGGTTCCAGAAGGAGGTGGTGCCGGCGTTGGTCTGGTAGTTGTAGTAGTAGGCGACCGGGACGATGTTCTCGGTATCCCAGCCGGCGTACAGGTCAACCGTACGGGAACCAGCCTGGGCGTCAGCCTGGGAGGCCACGGTCTTGGAGAAGTCGAACGGAGTGTTGTTGTTCGACTGGTACCAACCGGTGAACTGGGCGCCCTTGACGGCCGGATCGCCCGGCTGAGCGGCCTTGCCGTCGGCGGTCGTGACCTTCTTGACATCGGAGGAGGTGAAGCCCTTCTCGTTGTCGTTGGTCGGGTTGACATTGGCGTGATTCTTGGCGCTGTTCTCCGTGCCGTTGAAGTGGTAGACGATGGTCCAGGCCTTGTCGGACGCGGTGGTCACGCCCCACAGGTTGAGGTCGTTCGCGCCGTAGTCGCGGATCGCGTTCTCCACCGGCTGGGTGAAGTCGTACGCCTTGCCGGACGGGGTGGTGTCAGTGCCGGCCTGCCACTCGGAGCCCTTCTTGTCCGGGTCCGCGCGGAACGCCGGGAACGGCTGATCGGCCAGCGTGTACTTCGTGTCGAACAGACCGTCCTGCGCGTTGCGCAGCTCGACCTGGGCGACGTTCTGGTTCGCGGCGGTGCCCGGCGCGGTGCCGGCGTCCGTGAACTTCTCGAACTTCGGGTACAGCGTGGTGTCGCCGTTGATGGCCTGGTTGGTGTACAGGTCCTCGCTGTCCTTGTTGTCGGACAGGGTCCAGCCGACGAACACGAAGTTCGGGTCGGACAGGGCCGGCTCGGTCACGCCGCGGTAGTTGACCAGGGAGGAATCCCACACGGAGCCGTAGCTCTTGCCGAAGTAGTCGGCGGCAGTGATCGGCTGGCCGGCGGCCACCTCGATCTGCTCGTCGCCCGCGTCGGCCTTGCCGTTCTTGTTCGTGTCGAACGTGACGGTGAAGGCCTTGGTGTACTGGGCGTACAGCTTGGTGTCGCCCTTGACGGCGACGCCCTCGTTGGAGGCGGCGTTCTTGCCGGCCAGATCGTAGGAGTAGCCGGTCAGCAGCTTGCCGTCCGCCTTGGAGGTGTACGGGTTGGCGATGCGCAGGTCATCCGTGGTGAACGTGTCGCCGTACTCGTACTTGCCACTGTGGGCGGGATCGACGAGGAGGGGATCGACGTCGTTGCCGTACAGGGCGCGCTTGCCGGTGGCGTCGGTCGCGAGCTTGTACGGGGCGTCCGTGGTGTACACGCCGACGCTGAACTTATCGTTCTCGTCGACGGGGTTGCTCGCGTTCACGGTATCGGCGTTGGCCGCCGTGACGCCCATGGTGGCGAGCATGGCGACCGATGCGAGACCGGCCAGCGACGCGCGCCAGAACTTGTTGTTTCCTGTCATGTCAGGAACCTTTCTTCTAGGGACATCGGGTCTATATGGGGACTCTCCCCATCCCGACTACGCACTTTTCTACCCCTACCCATGGAGGTTTGTCAACTTACACACGTTTTTCCGACACGCCTTTACGGCTTCCATCAAGCTGGCTCTCAGGTTTCGGCGTTAGCTTTTCGGCCTTCTGACTAGGAAACGGGCGTCATTCCAGCATTCGGGCGATTCCTGATTTTCGGCGGCACTCCGCCGTTTCGTTTCCCTTGGGCGTAGTCGACTACGTTGTACGACACGCCGATACGGGGGCGATTAAGGGTGTTTCGGGGAGGTTACGGGTGATAGCCGACCATAGAAAAAGGCTATCGCGCGACTCATGACACGACTCTCCTAGGTTTCCTTTGTACTCAAGTTAGGGTATTGTGTGCTGTGAGCATGGATGGCGGCAGCCACATACTCTTTTTCACAAATCGGGACATCGGTGCTGAAGAAGCCCGGTCGAGGTATTTCCTCGACCGGGCTTCTTCAGTTCTGGAGGGATGTCGAACGGGTTTCAGGAGTCTCATGGGAATGTCCGGCTCGTGAGATGGGGTGGGGTGATTGGGGACTTTGGGTGGGAGGTTAAGGATCCTTCGACTTCGCGCTACGCGCTCCGCTCAGGATGACGGAGTGGACCGCACTGCGCGCTCCGCTCAGGATGACGGAGGGAGGCCACTTCGCTCAGGATGACGGAGGGAGGCCACTGCGGCGCGCTCAGGATGGCAGAAACCGACCAATTCGTCATCCTGAGCGAAGCGAAGGATCCTTGGACATTGCGCACTGAGTTGCGGGTCCAACTAGTGCGAGAGGTTAAGGATCCTTCGACTGCGCGCTACGCGCTCCGCTCAGGATGACGAAAGGGACTATGCGCCGGCTCAGGATGACGTTGATGAGCAGTTCAGGATAGGGAAGAATTTGCATCGTCTGCGTCATCCGCATCGTACAGGCCCATCTCCGTTGCCGCTTTGCGCATCGACGCCAGGGACTGCCGCATCCGTTCGCGCTCCTGCTTCTGATAGTCCATCACGTCCGCCACATCCACCATGCGCCGGCCCGTGGAGCCATTGCGAGTAAAGGGCAAGCGCCCAGAATCCAATATTCGGGCCACCGTACGCGCCGAGCAGTTCAGCAGCTTCGCCGCATCGCCAGTCGTGATCATGCGTCGACGACCCATCACGCCCAAAGCCGCGTTCAGGGCGGCTTCGTACGCTTCGACGCTCAGCTCGATCACATCTCCATCCGAACTTACAAGCGCACGATCGCCACGCGCAACCGTGGTGCCCTTGGCCAAGGGCTGTTCAAGTACGGCAGTCATGGCGCCTCCTTAAATCAACATCATTCTACCAATTTCTGCCAAAACTGACAATAATCGGATCTGACAGTCATGCCAAGCTTTAGACTTTTTAGATTGTTTTAGAATGTTTTAGACTTTGGGGACCTCGTCCGGAACGCGCTCAACCGGATCGGCGCCACCGTCCACGATTCCGAGTTGGACGGCCTATCCCCCGTCGACAAAATGCACCCGCCCACCATGACGCAGGTGATCCAGGACTGCGGATACGGATACGGCAGAGGGATTTCGCCATCCCGTTCCTCCGGCAGTACCTGCGCGAGCACGCCGCGTACAGCCGCATGGCGGCGGGGCTGGATGAGGCGCAGACGGAAGGGGGAAGGTTAAGGATCCTTCGACTCCGCCTTTCAGGCTCCGCTCAGGATGACAGAAAGGGCCACTACGGCGCGTTCAGGATGACGGAGCACGCCAAGCAGCTTCTTTCGGGTAAAATATCTAGTATACAGGGTTTTCCGAATCGTAAAAATGGTCGAATTCGACTACTTTTACGGGGCAGAGACAGAAAACCGTTGTGGCAGAAGGGGAAAACGGTGGATCACACTGCTCGAATTCACGCGAAAGATGTTGACATCACCATACGGGCGATCAACGGAGAGGACTTCATCTCACTCACAGACCTTGCTCGGCACAGTGGAGACAGGCCGGGCGAAGTCATTCGCAGATGGCTCCGCCTCTCTGATACTATCGCCTTTCTTACAGCTTGGGAGCGCATGGCAAATCCTCGATTCGACGAAACAGCAGCAGCTCAGCTACTGGCCAAATCTGGACGCAACGTCTTCAGCCTTTCCAGCAAAGAGTGGGTCGAAAGAACCCAAGCCATCGGCATTCGCGCGGAACGAGGGCGGTCTGGCGGAACCTACGCCCATAAAGACATTGCCTTCGCCTTCGCCTCATGGATCAGTCCGGAATTCCACCTATTCGTCATCAAGGACTATCAGCGGCTCAAATCTGCAGAAGCCCAACGAATCGGCATTGAGTGGCAAGCGCGCAGGGAACTGGTCAAAACCAACTATCGTATGCACACCGATGCCATCAAAAGCACCCTGCAACAGCGGTCCCTTCCGAAGTGGCGAGAACAGATCGAATACGCCTCCGAGGCCGACGTGATCAACCTTGCTGTATTCGGGCAGACAGCTGCAGCGTGGAGGAAAGAGCATGAAGGCTGGAAAGGCAACATGCGCGACTATGCCACAGTACGGGATCTCATCATCCTGCAAAACATCGAGGCGCTAAGCAGCGTGCTTATCCAGCACGGCTTAGATAAAGTATCGCGCTTCACAACACTCCAGCAGGAAGTCGAAAGGCAACGAAGGATCCTTAGCGAAGATATCCCCTCCGTGGAGCGGCTACAACACATCATCGAATCCACAGATACCGCAGAAGGGCAAACCACCGACCAGTCAAACGAATCGGACGATCCAGAACAGCAGGACAATCAGTCCGGGACGCTATTCGATTAGCAGCGCTGACGTCGTCCTGCAGAGCCAGTAGAAGGAGCGGCCATGACCAGCATGAATAAGCCGGATCCGAAAACCATCACCGGTGACCAGCTGGATGAGCTTTTCGACGAAGGCGAGTACATTCTCGACTACGTCGATCTTGAACATCCTGTTGTTGAACATCATCCGCCGCTGGAAAAACGCATCACCTTAACTATGCCCGCTTGGATGGTCACTGAGCTGGACCGAGAGGCGGCGAATTGGCGATAAGCCGCAACGCTGTGGTGAACACCTGGCTCGCCGATCGCATTCGAGCCAGCCAACGTCACAAAACCGCGAATGCTTGAGTTCTATATATTCGACTCCGCCCTGCGGTGTCCGAAACCGACCAATTCGTCATCCTGAGCGGAGCGAATGATCCTTGGACAGTGCGCACTGGGCCGCGGGTCCAGTCGGTGCGGGGAGTTAAGGATCCTTCGACTCCGCTACGCTCCGCTCAGGATGACGGAGGGGGCCGTCCGCTTAACGGCTCAGTGCTCAGGATGACGGAAGAGACCACTACGGAGCTCAGGATGGAAAGGCTAGTGCTCGCTCAGGAGGACGAAAGTCGGTTGTTGTCATCCTGAGCGAAGCGAAGGATCCTTGGACAATGCGCACTGAGTTGCGGGCCCAGTCGGTGCGGGGAGTTAAGGATCCTTCGACTTCGCGCTACGCGCTCCGCTCAGGATGACGAGGGGAGGCCACTGCGGCGCGCTCAGGATGAAACCGACCACTTCGTCATCCTGAGCGAAGCGAAGGATCCTTGGACAGTGCGCACTGGGCCGTGGGTCCAGCTGGTGCGAGGAGTTAAGGATCCTTCGACTGCGCGCTACGCGCTACGCTCAGGATGACGAAAGGGAACCGCGCTACGCGCTACGCTCAGGATGACGGAGGGGGCTGTCCGCTTAACGACTCAGCGCTCAGGATGACGAAAGGGCCACTGCGCTACGCGCAGGAGGACGAAAGGGCCACTGCGCCCCGGCCAGCCATCGAACGGGTTCGCGGGGGCGCGGGCGGCGAGTAGACTGGGCAGTTGGTTAATCATGTTCGCAGCGACTGCCAAGTGAGGATTCATGTCTGCCATTTCCATTGTCATTCCGGCCTACAACGTGGAGCGATACCTGCCCGCCTGTCTGGACAGCGTCGCGCGGCAGACGCTCAAGGACATCCAGATCATCGTCGTGGACGACGCCAGCACGGACGGCACCCCGGCGATCATCGCCGCGGCGGCCGCCAAGGACGATCGCATCACGGTGATCACGCACAAGACCAACCAGGGGCTGCATCTGGCCCGCAGGTCCGGCGTCGAGGCCGCGACGGGCGAGTGGACGCTGTTCCTGGACGGCGACGACGAGCTCGCGCCGGACATGTGCGAAAACCTGTACAGGCGCGTGAGCGAAAACCCCGTGGACATCCTGCACTTCGGCATCACGGTGATCGGCGAGAACGGGCTGCCGGACAGCGAGCGCGGGGACTTCGAATCGTACATCAACAACCCGGACGAGCCGGCCACCACCGGGCTCGCCACCCTGCGCGCGATCTACAGCGAGGCCGAGGGCCAGAAGGTCGACTGGCGCACCACGCAGCGCCTGTACCGCACCGCGCTGGTCAGGAAGGCGTTCGCGGCGATGACGGACCGGCGTCTGGAGCGCGCGGAGGACGGGTATGAGACGTTCGTGTTGAGCGCGTTCGCCGAGTCGGCCGCGGCTGCGAAGGATTGCAAGGGGCTGCTGTATCACTACGGCACCGGCGTGACGGGCGCGACTCCGATCACGGCCGAGCGGTATGGCCAGTTCTGTGAGCAGTTCAAGGCGTGCCTGGACGCGACGGAATCGTTCGTGGCCGAATATGCCCAGTCCGCGGAATCGGACAAGGAATCAAACAAGGAATCGGCCAACGACGCCGAGGCCACCGGGCGGCCGGCCGATCTCACCGACTGTCTGATCGGCATGAAGCACAAGGCCTTGGAACTGCTGAGCAACGACTGGCTCAATCGCGTGCCGGAGGACGGCAAGCGGGAGGCGGCCGATCGCATGGCCGCAGCGCTCGGCCCGGCCGTTACCGCGCGCGAGATCTACCGCTTCGTGCGCGATCGTGCGTATCCATACATTATTAATAAGGAGTCGATCGTTTCCGAACAGGACCCCCTGTTCGATTGGCAACGTATCGCGGACGATCTCAACATCGCCGCCGACTCCGAATCCAACCTCGAACGTATGCAGGAGACGCGCAAGGACGCCGTCTACTACGTCAACGAGCTCAGGAATCGGCTGTCCGACGAGACCCTGGCCATCTGGAACGCCCAGCCCATCCGCATCTTCGTCACCACGCACAAGCCCGTGGACATGCCCAAGAGCACCATCCTGCAGCCCGTGCAGGTGGGCGACGGGCTCAAGGACCCGAACACGCGATTCCGCACGGCCTTCCACGACGACGACGGCGAGAACATCTCCGCGAAGAACCCCATGTACTGCGAGCTGACCACCCAGTACTGGGCGTGGAAGAACATCGACGCGGAATACTACGGATTCTGCCACTACCGCCGCTACTTCGACTTCTCCCCCATCGAGCACGAGGAGAATCCGTACGGCGAGATCATGGACGACTACATCGACGACGCGGCCGCCAAGGAGTACGGCCTGGACGACGCGACCATGACCAAGGCGATCGAGGGATGGGACATCATCACCACGGGCATCAAGGACCTGCGCGAGGTGATCGACAAGCACGGCACGCCCAAGAAGCTGTACCAGGCCGCGCCCAAGCTGCACCTCAAGGACCTGCGGCACGTGTACGACATCGTGTGCGCCCGCCATCCCGACTACAAGGAGGATGCCGACGCCTTCCTGGACGGCAACTTCTCCTGCTTCTGCAACATGTACATCATGCGCAAGAAGTACTTCTTCGCCTACTGCGAGTGGATGTTCCCGATCCTCGAGGAGTTCGAGCGCACCACGGACATGTCCACGTACAGCAAGGAGGCGCTGCGCACGCCGGGCCACCTGTCCGAGCGGCTGTTCAACATCTGGTTCATGCACCTCAAGCGCACCAACCCGGAGCTGAAGACCAAGGAGACGCAGTGCGTCCACTTCACCGATCCGGAGCCGGCCGTCGCCCAGCGGCCGCTCGACCCGGCCGTGGTGAAGGGCCGGCCGATCGTGCCCGTGGTGTTCGCGGCGGACAACAACTACGTGGGCCAGCTCACCACCACGATCTACTCGGCCATGAAGAACTCATCGCCCGACCACTTCTACGACGTGACCGTGATGGAGAAGGACATCGCGGGCGACCGTCAGGAGGTCATGCGCAGGTTCTTCGCCGAGCGGTTCGGCAACATGAACCTGCGGTTTGCGGACGTGAAGCGGGACATCGCCGGGTACGACCTGACCACCAGCAACGCGCACATCAGCATCGAGACCTACTACCGCTTCCTGATCCAGAAGGCGCTGCCGTTCTACGGGAAGGTGCTGTACCTCGATTCGGACATCGTGATCCTGGGCGACATCGCGAAACTGTACGCCACCGAGCTGGGCAGCAATCTGCTCGCGGCCGTGCACGATGTGGACTACCTGGGCAACCTCAACATCAACGACGGCATCCGCATGAAGTACACGCGCGAGACGCTGGGCATGAAGAACCCCTACGGATACTTCCAGGCCGGCGTGCTGGTGCTCAACACCGCCGCGATGCGCCGCGCGTACACCATCGCGCAGTGGCTGGAGTACGCCTCCGAGCCGAGCTACATCTACAACGACCAGGACGTGCTCAACGTGCACTGCGAGGGCCGCGTGAAGTACCTGCCGTGGAACTGGAACGTGATGCACGACTGCGGCGGGCGCGTGGGCAACGTGTTCTCCTTCGCGCCGAACGATGCGTTCGACGCCTACCTGGCCTCGCGCCAGAACCCGCAGATCATCCACTACGCGGGCTTCGAGAAGCCGTGGACCAACCCGGGATGCGACTTCGCGGACGTGTACTGGAGCTATGCGCGCGAGACGCCGTTCTACGAGATGCTGCAGCAGCGGGTGGCGCAGGCCGCCGCCGATGCCGCCGCCGCGCGGGCCGTCGAGGAGGCGCGACGCATGGCCGCCGAGGTGGCCGCTGCCGTGGCCAAGCCGAAGCATCAGCCCGCAATGGGCGACAACAACCCGCTGCGCAAGGTGATCGACCCGATCGCGCCGCTCGGTTCGCGCCGCCGCGAGGCCATGAAGGCCGTGGGCCGCGCGCTGCGGGGACGGAAGTAAGGGCCGGGGAGGGGCGCGGTCTGACGGGCCCTGTCACCGGGAGCGAAGCGCAGACGTCCCCCGTCATCCTGAGCGCAGCGAAGGATCCTTGGCCACTGCGCATAAAGCCGCGGTTCCGAACAGTGCAAAGAGTTAAGGATCCTTCGACTCCGCGCTGCGCGCTCCGCTCAGGATGACAGAGCAGTCGGCCATCGCGCTGCACTCAGGATGACGGGATTGCTGCTTTGTCATCCTGAGCGGAGCGAAGCCTTCTCTTTGTCATCCTGAGCGCAGCGCGAAGCGCGAAGTCGAAGGATCCTTAATTTTCCGCACTAACCAGAACCGCGACTGTGTGCGTAATGCCAAGGATCCTTCGCTGCGCTCAGGATGACGAGGGACGGCCGTCGCACTCCGCTCAGGATGAGTCGCACCCCGTGACGGTCAGCCGCGCCCCGTGACGGTCAGTCCGCACCATGTGACGCGCACCGGTGACGTTTCAGATGGACAGCATGGTCTTCCCCCTCTGCAGCGGATACTTCACCGCTTCCAGACATACCGAGTACCACGACCCGCACCCAGTTTTTCGATCTTTCCGTCATCCAGCAGGCCTTTCAGCGTGCGCTCGACCGTCGAGACGCTAACGTCGGGCTGCTCGTTCAGGACATCGGCCTTGGACACGGGCCGCAGTGTGCGCTCCAGCAGGGCCGCGATGCGCTGCTCTTTGGTGAGCCGTCCAAGCACCCGCACCGGCCCACCCATCAATCCGGCGAATCGATCATCGAGCTCCCTGTAGGCCGCCAGCACAATGCCCAGCATGTAGTCGACGAACGGCCCATAATCATTGGCGTTGTCCAGCCAACCCCGCGTGCTGGCGGCCAGCGCCTCATAGTAGGACTCCTTGCTTTGCTCGATCAGATGCTCGATGCTGATGTACTTGCCCACATCGTACCCGTTGCGGTACAGAAGCAGCAGCGTCAGCAACCGGCTCATGCGCCCGTTGCCGTCGTTGAACGGATGGATGCATGTGAAGTCGAAAATGAACATGAACGTGGCCAACAACGGGTTGATCGCACCACCACGAATGGCTTCATTGCAGGCTTTGCAGGCCCTGTCGACCAGTTCCGGCGTGATGAGGGCCGAGGGCGGGGCAAACCGGACGCGCTTGTTTCCCTGCGCGTCACGCTCCACGATCACGTTGTCGCCGTCCTTGAAGCGCCCGCCGAACGCCAGCGGCGTGTGACGGAACAGGTCGCGATGCAGCTGCAGGATCACGTTCGAAGTCAATGGAATGTAGTCGTGATTGTCGTGGATGGCGGTCAGTACATCGCGATAGCCGGCGATCCCCTCCTCATCCCGATTGCGCGGCGCAACCTTCTCCGCCACCAGCGCGTTGAGCCGCTTGTCGCTGGTGGCAATGCCCTCGATGCGGTTGGATGCGCTCGTGCTCTGGATGCGCGCCACCTCGACCAGCGTGCGCAGCGCATCGGGCCGAACCTCCGCTTGGACCGACAGTCGTCCCTTCGCCTCCCCAATGGCGGTGAGTAGTCCGACCGTGCGCGGGGTCAGCAGGACGGAACCGGCGGTGACGTAGTCGAACTCCTTCATGGCAAAGCTCCCTGTTTCTCCCTGTTTCTGCCTCATCAATCGGTTTTCTGCATCATATTATACAAAAATGATGCAGAAAAAGGACGATGATGCAGTAAATGGTGCAGAAAACATCCAGTGAACTGGATGAAATGCCTGCAAATCGCAAATTCATCCAGTTCACTGGATGAATTAATGCGCGCCCGACTACCACCGCGCTACGCGGCCACTACGCTGCCACCCGGGCCGGGCCTCATCGATTGGCCGCTGGGGTAAGCTGGCAACGTAGCCCAACGCCGAAGAGAGATTTGAGAAGTTCCATGCATCAAGGCCGATCCACCGCCAAACCGTTGTCCCCATTGGCCTATGCCCTATGTTTCGCAGCAGCGTCGGTGTCCTCCACGGCAATGGCGAGCATGATCCGGGTCGGCGAACCGACGGGCACCCAGGGCGCGGCGAATGCGGTGGCGGCCGCCAAGGAAGCCGCCAGAATAGCCGCCGAGACAGCCGGGAAGATCGGGGGCATCGGCACGGTGGGCGGAGGCCCGCTCGGCGGTGTGGCCGGCGGACTGACCGGGCTGCTGATCTTCGCCGTGGTCCTGTACTGCATGATCCGCGTAGTGCGCGGCAGTCTCGCCGGCACGATCGACCGCAGGACGCATTGGTTCGCGGGACCGATCGCCGCATTGCTCTCCGGGTGCCTGATGATCGGCCGCAATCTGTACCTCACGGACATGGGCGGATGGACATCGGCCGGCACATGGATGGGCATGATCCTTGCGATTCCGGGACTGTGGGCGATCGTCGCGGTGGCGATCGACTGGCTGACCGGGGCGGCAAGCCGGATCGCGAGCGCGGAAGCGGGCACAGCCGCAACCGCCGCCAATCAGGTCACCACCAAACAGGCTATTACCAATCAGACCGCCGCCGCCAGAACGACCACCGCCCGCCGGCTCGCCGCATACCGCACAATCGGCACCGGCAAACTCCTCATCGCCCTGTGGATCGTCATCCTCGCGGTCTGGCTCATCGGCTTCCTGGGCGCATTCCCCGGCATCTACGGCTACGACGCGATCTACCAGGTCCGCATGTACTACCTCGGCGGCGGCAATGTGAACAACCATCATCCGATCGTGCACACGTACCTGCTCGGCTGGTGCGTGGCGACCATCGGCGAGCGCCTGCTCGGGTCGGCGGCGGCCGGGCTCGCGGTGTATTGCGTGCTGCAGATGCTGGCCATGTCACTGATCTACGCCTACATCAGCGCGCGGCTCAACAGGCTCTCCGGGCCGGTGGCTTCGCTCATTTCCGCGGCGTTCTTCGCGTTTGTGCCGTACCACATGATCCTCGCGTTCAGCGCGACCAAGGACTCCCTGTTCGCCGCGTTCTTCGCGCTTGGCGTGTTCCAGACGTATGCGATCGCGCGGCGGATCCAGGCCGATCGCCATGCCCGCATCCCCGTCGCCACATGGGTGGGTTACGGGTGCGTGCTGTTCGCGGGCTGCCTGCTGCGCAACAATGCGCTGTACGCGATCGTGGTGCTGCTCGTGTTCGCGGCGATCCTGCTGCGCTCCCAGTGGAAGGGATTCCTGGCTACGTTGCTGGCGATCGTGGTGGCGTGGGGCCTGTTCACCGGGCCGGTGTATCGCGTGCTCAGCGTGCAGAAGGAGGGAGCGGCGGCGATGCTCTCCGTGCCGGCCCAGCAGCTGGCGCGCGCGGCCCTGCTGAACGCGGACGAGATCGGCGCGGAGGACATGAGGCAGATCAAGGAGTACATGCCCACCGTCGAGACGTATCAGGCGCGCATCTCCGACCACGTGGTCTTCCCGTTCAACAACGCGAAGTACGCCGAGGACAAGGGCGCGTTCTACCGGCTCTGGGCGCGTGTGGGCAAGGCCGCGCCGGGCACGTATCTGGACGCGTTCCTGCTGCTCAACGCCGGCAACTGGTACCCGGACATGGGCTACCCGGTGCCGGATGGGTATCACCCCTACCTGGAGTACGGTTTTCCGGGCAACGAGGACGCCTACAACGCGCACAAGGACGACGCGGACGGCGATTCGTGGATCTTCGTGCCGATGCAGCCCAAGTCGCAGTGGGTGTCTGAGCAGTTGAGCGGATTCGCGCGCGGTGACTGGCAGACCGTGCCGGGCGCGGTGCTGCTGTGCAATCCGGGCGCATACATCTGGCTGATCCTGATCGCAGCCGCCGTGATGGTGCGGCGCAGGCGGTACGTGATGCTGCTGCCGCTGGCGCTGATGACGCTGTATTGGGGCACGCTGCTGCTCGCGCCCACGATCCTGTTCCGCTATTCGTACGCGCTGGCCGCCGCGCTACCGGTGCTGGTGGGACTGATGTGCGGGGATTCCGGGCGTTCGGGAACCGAGACCGGCGGCAAGCGGGCCGATGACCGGTTCGGCGGATCGCCCCGCAGTGAAAGGCTATAGTGGAACGCATGAGTGAAGAGACCCAATCGACTGCGCAGTCGGCGCGCCCCACGGTCGCGGTGCTGCTGCCCTGCTACAACGAAGAGGTCACGATCGGCAAGGTCGTGCGCGACTTCCGCGAGGCGCTGCCGGATGCGATCGTGTACGTGTACGACAACAATTCCACTGATCGCACGGCGCAGATCGCGCGCGATGCCGGGGCCGTGGTGCGGCGCGAACCCAGGCAGGGCAAGGGCAACGTGATCCAGGCGATGTTCGCTCAGATCGACGCCGACGTATACGTGATGGCCGACGGAGACGACACGTACCCGGCCGATGCGGCGCCCGCGCTCGTGGCCAAGGTGGTCGAGGGGTACGACATGGTGATCGGCGACCGGCTGAGCTCCACGTACTTCGAGGAGAACAAGCGGCCGTTCCACAACTTCGGCAACCGGCTGGTGCGCGATTCGATCAACGGGCTGTTCGGTGCCAAGGTGCACGACATCATGACCGGATACCGCGCGTTCTCGTTCAATTTCGTCAAGACGTACCCGATCCTGTCCACCGGATTCGAGGTGGAGACCGAGATGACGATCCACACGCTGGACAAGAACGTGAGATGGTGCGAGCTGCCCGTCCAGTACCGCGACCGCCCGGAGGGGTCCACGTCGAAGCTGGACACGGTGGGCGACGGCGTGCGCGTGCTGTCGACGATCTTCCGGCTCATCCGCGAGTACAAGCCGCTGCCGTTCTTCGGCATTCTGGGGCTGATCGTGGGGCTCGTGGGCTTCGGGTTCGCACTCTCGGTGTGCATCGAGTTCTGGGAGACCGGATTCGTGCCGAGGCTGCCCACGCTGGTGGGCGGACTGCTGCTCGTGGTTGTGGGACTGCTGCTGGTGGTCGCGGGGATCATCCTCGACGTGCTGGCGAAGAAGGACCGCAAGCAGTTCGTGGTGCAGCGCAACGCGTTCGAGTACCTGCGGCGGCATTCCGGGCGGTAGGCGGTTCCGTCAGGGCCTTTCCCCGTCATCCCGGAGCGCATTCCACCTTCCGTCATCCTGAGCGAAGCGCGAAGCGCGTAGTCGAAGGATCCTTAATCTCCCGCACAAATCAGACGTCCGCGACTCAGCACAAGAAGTCAAGGATCCTTCGACTACGGCTACGCCTCCGCTCAGGATGACGGAAAGGGCTACCTCACCGCCGGGCGAAAGCCAACACCCTGTCATCCTGAGCGAAGCCCGATAGGGCGAAGCCGAAGGATCCTTCGCCATTACGCACAAATCAGACGTCCGCGACTCAGCACAAGAAGTCAAGGATCCTTCGACTACGGCTACGCCTCCGCTCAGGATGACGGAAGGTGGCTATGCGCTCCGCGAAGGATGACGGAAAGGGCTACCTCACCGCCGGGCGAAAGCCAGCAGCAGGAAGATCGGCCCGAGCACGATCGTGTGGAACATGTAGTGCGGGTAATAGGGCCCGGACACCGCGTAGATGAACAGCGAGGCGGCGCTCAGCACCAGCGGGCTCGCGAGCACCAGTCGGTACCACAGGCCGCGCACGGGATGTTGCGGGCCAAGGCCCCCATCATCCTCCCCCACCAGCGCATCGCCCTCTCGCCGGCGACGCCACGCCGCATACAGCACAAAAGCCGGCACGATCAGCGTCCACGTGGCCAGATAGCACAGCGCGTTCATCACCGGCACGCCGGACAGCCACGACCACACCTTGAACACCAACCCGTTGCGCGCATTGTCGAACGTGACCGCTCCATTGGACGCGTTGGTGTTGTGCGGCTCGGTGGTCACCAGCGTGCCGCCGGTCGAGCCGTTGAGCTCGCTGTACGGGCGGATGATGATCGTATTCGGCAGGATTCCGGCGTCGCGCGTCTGGAAGTCGTTCGCGGTGAATGCACCCCAGCCGGAAATCTGCGACAGCCACGACGACACGTAGGTGCCCGGATGTTTGAGTCCCAAATGCACCCACGCCTTGAGGAAGTCGGACGTGCTGGGCTGGGGGTCGAGCCGCGGGGCGAGGACGGTGATCGAGTCGGACGAGTTGGCGTTGTAGAGCTTGCCCAGATCGGCCCACGAGTAGCCGATGAACGATTCGATCGCCGCCTTGTCCTGCTCGGAGACGTCGTCGGGATAGTCCTTGGCGACGCGGGCCACCTGGTTCATCGGCACGACCATGGCGAACGTGGACTGACTGGGAACCACGTGGAACGGGTCGAACAGCACGGCGGCCGGCAGGAAGGACGACAGGAGCCAGATAAGCACGATCTGCGCCACGACGAGGGTGCGGGAGATCACGGCGATGATGGGGCGGGCAGGCGTTGCGGCGACGGGGATTGGCTCAGCGCCACCGGATGCGTGCGCGCCCAGTCGGCGGCCACAGAGGCCGCGGGCGCTCGGCGCATTGCCCGCCCGCTCGCGAACGCGCTCTCCCACGCGCACGAACAGCAGCAGGATCAGGCATGCGACGGCCACGTACATGCCTGTTTTTTTGGTGAGGGACATCAGCACGCCCAGCGCGAGGAAGCCCGTGAAGAACAGCGGGGAGCGGAGGGCGGCCAGTCGCGTGCGCACGAGTTCCGCGAACATCACACACCACGGCAGGAAGAACACCATGTGGGTGTAGTCCTTGAGGATGGTCATGTAGCCGATCGGAAACAGCGGGAAGACGGCGAAGAACACCGTGGCCCAGTGCAGCGCGCGCGATCGCGGAGCGTCCACGGCGTCGTACGACCACCGGGCCGCATAGGCGAGGGCGAAGGCGATGCCGACCGCGCCGAGCACGAGCTGGATCAGGCAGAAGACGAACAGGCCCAGGAAGTACGAACCGGTGAGGCTGTGGCCAGCGGATGCGAAGAAGCCCCAGAGGTAGGTGTCGAACCAGGGCTGGTGGTCCCAGATCTGGCCGGCGGGCATGCTGAATGCGGGGACGCCGAAGTATTGGCCCAGCTGGTCGCCGGTGTCCCATGCGACGATGCCGGGGTAGAGCAGGACGACGTAGGGGCTCCAGCACAGGAGGATGCGCAGGGTGTCCGCCGCGATGCCGCTGGCGGTGAGGGTGTGAGAGAAGGTCAGGAAGGGACGGAGGGGCTCGGCGGGGCCCCAGGACTTGGTGTCCTGCCGCACGGTAGCGAGCGCGGGCTGCTGGGCGACGGGCGCGGGCGCGATTCCCGGCGCGGGTGTTGCGGCGAACCCACCTCCGAGTGCGGCAGCACCGGCGGCGGTTCCGGCGGCGGCACCGGATGCGCGGCCGCCCGCGCGACTTCCCAGCACCCGCTCCCCCACGCGGAACATGCCGACCAGTACCGCGCACAAAATCGCGGTTTCAATCCAAAAATGCACCGTGCCCAGCTGCTGCAACGTCCCATCGGCAGCCGCGATATTGCACAACGACAGAAAAACACCCAAAATCACCGGAATAAACACGTAGCCGATCATAAGGGACGCGGGGAACGCCAACGTATATGGAACCTGAATATTCGCGGAGAATATGCACAACTGAGTGGCGGACGGAAAGCGAACTGACGAGCAGCCGCGGACCGGTTCCGACCGGCTTCAACCGGCCGCAACCGGCCGCAACCGGCTCTCAGGCGGGGTATTCATCATAGTGGGGGCGGATTTGGCCCTTTGCAGAGCGGCAAACATGAAAGTGGGGGCGTCTCGAAGCCCGTATGAGCCGTTCAACGCCGAATCTTCTTCGGGAAAACCGCGGAATTGCAATGGCCGGTTTGGAGAGTGACACTCAAAGGACGCCCCCACTTTCATGTTTATCACTCTGCAAACCCCAAAATCCGCCCCCACTTCGCGGAATACCAGCGGAATACCAGCGAGGCGACGGCCAACAACGACCCATTTCTCGTATGCCGCGCACAAAAGAGGGGTGGTGACCGGTCCAAGACCGGTCACCACCCCTTTCGAATCAACTCACCAGAGGAGGCTTACTACTTCTCCTCGTGGTACTCCTTGTCCGTGTTGACGGACCAGATGTTCTTCTTGTCCGCACGGCCGGACTCGATGTTCTTGACCGCCTCGAACGCGGAGGCCATGGAGTGGTCCATGTTGTTGTAGCGGTGCTGGCCGTTGCGGCCCACGCAGTACAGGTTGCCGAAGGAGTCGAGCCACTTGACGAGGTCGTCGATCTCGTACCAGGTGTCGAAGTAGGCCGGGTAGGCCTTCTTGACGCGCTCGCGGTGGGAGTCCTGGATGTCGCTGACGGACTTGATGACGCCCATCTTGACGAGCTCCTTGGCCGCGAAGTCGATGGCCTGCTCGTCGGTCAGGTTCCAGAAGTCGTCGCCCTCGTCGCAGAAGTACTCAAGGCCGATCCAGACCTTGTTGTCCACATCCTCGACCAGGTACGGGCTCCAGTTGTTGAAGACCTGGATGCGGCCCACCTTCACGGAGGTGTCCTGCACGTAGATCCAGCAGTCCGGCACGATCGGCGGGTGGCCGAGGGTGGGGATGGTGGTCTCGTTCTTGAGGTTCAGGTGGTCGACGAGGAAGCCGACCGTCACGAAGTCGCGGTACGGCAGGCCGTCGGCGATGCGCTTCATGTCCTTGGGAACCACCTCGGCGGCCTGATCGCCGGCGGCGACGGCGTCCACGAGGTCCTTGATGGGCATGGAGGAGATGAACTCGTCGGCCGCGAGGGTGTGCTCGGCGCCCTCGGCGTCCACGTACACCACGGAGGCGATGCGGCCGTCCGCGGTCTCGTTGATCTTCACCACGTTGGCGTGCTTGATGATGTTCGCGCCGAACTCCACGTCATGCTTGGCGACGGTCTCCCACAGCTGGCCCGGGCCGTACTTGGGGTACCAGAACTCCTCGATCAGCGAGGTCTCGCCCTCGCCGGCCTTCTTCTGCTTGCCGAACAGCTTGCCGAAGGCGTCCTTGAGGACGGCCATGATCGAGATGCCCTTGACGCGCTGGGAGCCCCAGTCGGCGGAGATCACGGACGGATGACGGCCCCACAGCTTCTCGGTGTAGCCCTCGAAGAACATGGAGTAGAGCTGACGGCCGAAACGGTTGATGTAGAAGTTCTCGAGGTTCTCCTCGGGCAGCTTGTGCACCAGAGACGCGAGGTAGGAGAAGCCCACCTTCATGGTGGTCACGAAGCCCATGTTCTTCAGGGTGGCGGGCTTGAGGCTCACCGGGTAGTCGAAGAACTTGCCGTGCCAGTAGATGCGGGAGACGCGGTGGCGCTTGAGCATGACCTCGTCGGTCTTCTCCGGGTCCGGCCCGCCGGGCTCCATGTCGTGCGGGCGGTTGAGCTTCTTGTCGTCGTAGGACGGGGCGCCCTGCAGCGGCAGGATGTTCTTCCACCAGTCCATGACGCGGTCGTCCTTGGAGAAGAAGCGGTGGCCGCCGATGTCCATGCGGTTGCCGTTGTGCTTCACGGTGCGGGAGATGCCGCCGAATTCGCCGGAGGCCTCGAGGACGGTGACGTCGTACTTTTCGGAACCGTTGTTCTTGAGCAGTTCGTAGGCCGCGGTCAGACCGGCAGGGCCGCCGCCGATGATCACGATCGATTGCTTAGCCATGTGTTGGGAATCCTTACTTGGATCTGAGTTCTGCTAATAGCGTTCAAAACAAACACGTCCAGTGTAATACATCCCGCGGAACCACCGTCATACCGATTCGACGTCGTAACGGATTCTTCACCATACGAAGATGCCTCGTCATCCTGAGCGGAGTCGAAGCTCGATCCCCGCGGTCATCCTGAGCGAAGCGAAGGATCCTTAATACTGCACACAAAGTCAGTGCAAGAAATTAAGGATCCTTCGACTCCAGCTACGCCTCCGCTCAGGATGACGGAGCGAAACTTACGCCTCGCTCAGGGTGACGGCATAGAACGTCATCCTGAGCGAAGCGCAGCGGAGTCGAAGGATCCTTAACTTTGCGCACGCGATTAAGGATGGCGCCGAGGTCACTTCACCTCGAGGGTGCCCTTTTCGCAGTCCTGCTGCCAGACCGTGCCGGTGAAGCGTTCGTCCGACGTGGGGCCGCCGAGCTTGGCGAAACCGCCGCGCGCGTAGTAGTTGTCGCGCAGCGCGAGCATCACCACGCGCTTGGCGCCCCAGCGGGTCCACACATCGCCGTGCTCACAGCGCTGACGCCACCAGCCATTGCCCATGTCCTCCTCGTCGGACACCGGCGCGCCCAGCCAGCCGGCGCCGCCGTGCTCGTTGTAGGAGTCGCGCAATTCGAGCTGGATCACGGTCTTGACCGTCGTCCCGCGGGTCCACACATCGCCATGCTCACAGCGCTGACGCCACCAGCCATTGCCCATGTCCTCCTCGTTCGCCACGGGCGCACCCAGCCAGGCGTAGCCCTTGTGCTGATCGTACGATTCGCGCAGCTGGAACAGCATCACATAGCTCGTGGAACCCTTGGCGAAGATGTAGCCGGCCTGGAACTCCTGGCGCCACCAGCCGTTGCCCAGATCGACCTCATCGGCCACGGGGAAGCCCATCACGCCGTTCTCAAAACCGCGGTTGGCCCATTCGGTGCGCAGCTGGCCCACCGTGTAGCGCGCGCCGGTAGACGGGGTCCATGAGATCGCGCCGTACTGGAAGTTCTGGTAGCAATTGGTCCGCGCGGGATCCCAGTTGCACACCTCATCGGCCACCGGGTTGCCGATCTTGCTGCTTGACCCGCCGATGCGCTGCCATTCCTCGCCCATCGCGCCCTTGACCTCGAAGCGCGGACCCTCGGTGCCGCCGGCGACCGGCACATCGCCGAACGCGTTGAGGTCCACGTTGCTGCCCACGCCGTCGATGTAGCCGGTGGAGGTGTACTGCCAGCCGCGCTGACCGGCCGGCCAAGCGGTGTACGTGATGTATCCGGAGTACTGCGCCACCCAGTTCACGCCGCCGTGGATGTACGGGGTGTTGAGCGGGCCGCGCAGGTACTGCGTGTAGGAGTAGAAGGCGGTGTTGCGGTAGCCGGCCGCCCACAGCTTCTCGTTCCAGGCGCGCGCGATCTGCTCGTACACGGCCGGGTCGGTGGGCGGGGTGTGGCCAGCCCAGCTCCACTGCTCAAGGTCGTAGTAGACCGGGTAGGAGAGATCGCCGGGGTTGACGCCGGCCTCGCGCATCAGGTTCACGGTGCTGTCGCCCTCGCCGGCCGCGAAGGCCGCGTCGTAGGCGTAGGAATAGAGGTAGATGCCGAAGGGGATGCCGAGGCGCTTGCATTCGGCGATGTTGCGCTTGGCCTGGGCGTCGATGGGGTTGCCGGAGCCGAAGCCGATGCGGATGATCGCGCCCTGGACGCCGGCCGCCTTGGCCTTGTCCCAGTCGATCGTGCCGTTCCACTTGGAGACGTCGATGACCCACTTGGCGTTCTGCACGAAGGGGGTGCCGTTCTTCTGGAAGAATGCGGGGGTGCCGTTGTAGGTGCCCCAGTAGGCGCCCTGCTCATTGCCGGCGGCGATGGAGCGGACCGTGGACTGGCCCTCCACGAAGGTGGCCGCGGAGACGATGGGGGCGGCGGTTGCGGAGGACTGGACGGCGGCATTGGCGGCGTCAGCGTCCGGCACCGTGCGGGCCTTGCCCTCGGCCTTGGCATCCTCGATCTTCACGGGGATGTACGACTTGCCGTCGGTCTTGGTCAGCGGGTCCGGCGGAGTTTCGATGGTACCCACGATGGCCGGATCGGTCACGGTCTCGCCGGTCTGAACATGCTTGACCTCGCCGCTGGTGGTGACCGCGAGCTCGGGGGCGACGATCGTGGCGTCCTCGGGGATCGACTCGGCCACGGTGTCCGGCAGCTGCTGGGTCTGCGGCTGGGCGCTGATGCCCTTGCCATTGCCCGCCGCCGCATTGGCCGCCGCGATCGCGTCCAGATCGTCCGAGTTCATCTGGATGGTGGGCGCGTCCGCCGTGGACGAGCTCGTCACCACCACATCGCCCACTGCGCTGGCGCCGGCGACGCCCAGGCTCAGGGCCATCGAGGTCGCGACCAGCATCGCGACCGCACAAAGACCACGCTTCATATCTCTTCCCCATCCATCGTTTGATAGATTCGTTTCCAGCATCCGAACTTATCCCATGACCCCGCCAAAAACGCCGGATTTTCAGCCAACGGGAACAATCTCTCCAATAATGTGTGGGATTCGTGCGCGGCGACGTTCTGATCCTGGGCGGAGCGCCGTCCTGAGCGTGCGGAAACCTCCCGTCATCCTGAGCAAGCGGAAACTTCCCGCGTCATCCTGAGCGAAGGCGAAGCCGGAGTCGAAGGATCCTTCGTCATTACGCGCAAGTCCATTACTGTGATACGGCCAAGGATCCTTCGCTACGCTCAGGATGACAACGTGGCGACAAGGCGCAGCCCCTTTCCGTCATCCTGAGCGGAGCGTAGCCTGCCCCATCCTGAGCACTGAGCCGTGAAGCGGACAGCCCGGTGGGCTGTCCGTAGGCGAAGGGAGCCGCCGCCAAGGCGGCGACGGTCCGGCGCAGCCGGACACCGTAGCGGAGTCGAAGGATCCTTAACCTTCCGCACCAAGTCCTTGCTGTTGGCTGTGCGCGCAGTATTAAGGATCCTTCGACTCCGCCCTGGCGGGCTCCGCTCAGGATGACAACGAGGGCGACTCGGGATGGCGGGGACGACCGGGGACTGCCCAGAACGACCGGGGCGGCCCAGAACGGGATATAACCAATCGTCCTTCCCCGTCACCGGGCGCGAACCCACCGTCACCCGGCGCGAGGCGCGTCACCGGGTGCGACCGCTCCCCGTGACGCCATCCCGGAGCCCTACTGCCGCAAGCCCTCCCAAACCCCGTCACCGGGCGCGATCGCACCACGTGACGTCATTCGCGCCCTGTGACGCACCCTTCGCGCCCCGTGACGCACCTTTCGCGCCCCGTGACGCGCGCCACCCCAACCCCACGCCCCGTGGCCCGCAAACTGGGCAGATCCGGACCCTCGCGCCGCAAACTGGGCAGATCTGGTCATCTGGAGGCCAATTTTGACGCGTAGCGGACAAGATCTGCCCAGTTTGCGAATGCAGCGACCGGATCTGCCCAGTTTGGGGCGAATCATCCTAAGCGGCGGACCCCATTGCCCCCGCCCATCAGCACGGGCGAGTAGTATGGCGCTGTTACCGAACTTTACGGAGGTGTCCCGATGCCCGAAGCCGTAGCGACCACTGCCAAGACCGCCGGAAAGGCCGCAGCGCCGGCCAAGCGCGACGATCGACCGGTCGTCCTGAAGGTGGAGCATGTGGCCAAGTACTTCCGTCTGCCCACCGAGCAGGCGAACGGTCTCAAGATGGCGTTCATCAACTGGACGCGCGGCATCAAGGGCTACACCGAACAGCGCGTGCTGCGCGACATCAACTTCGAGGTGAAGCAGGGCGACTTCTTCGGCATCGTGGGCCGCAACGGATCCGGCAAGTCCACGCTGCTCAAGATCATCTCGCAGATCTACAAGCCGGAGAAGGGCAAGGTGACCGTCAAGGGCAAGCTCGTGCCGTTCATCGAGCTGGGCGTGGGCTTCAACCCGGAGCTCACCGGCCGCCAGAACGTCTACCTCAACGGCGCCCTGCTGGGCTTCACGCGCGAGGAGATCGACGCGATGTACGACGACATCGTGCGCTTCGCCGAGCTTGAGGACTTCATGGACCAGAAGCTCAAGAACTACTCTTCCGGCATGCAGGTGCGTCTGGCGTTTTCGGTGGCGATCAAGGCGCAGGGCGACATTCTGGTACTCGACGAGGTGCTGGCCGTGGGCGACGAGGCGTTCCAGCGCAAGTGCGACGACTTCTTCACGCGCATCAAGTCCGACCCCACCAAGACGGTCATTCTGGTGACCCACTCCATGGACGCGGTCAAGAAGTACTGCACCAACGCCATCCTCATCAAGGACGGCGAGATCATCGCATCCGGCGACAAGAACGATGTGGCCGATCGCTATACGCTGGAGAACCTGAAGGCCGAGGGCATCAACCCGGACACCGTGGACGACAGCAAGGACAAGTCGGGCGGCGACGGCAAGAACGGCAAGGATTCCAAGGGCTCCAAGGATGGCGGGAAGAACGATAAGAAGGCCGAGGAGAAGAAGCCGGAGCACCCGCTGGGCCTAAGCGATCTGGTGCCCACTCTGCAGGTCCGCCCCACCAACGAGCCGGTGTGCAAGATCAAGCAGGGCTTCGACTTCACCGTGGAATACGACTACACCGGCAAGCGTCCGTTCTACGTAGCCATGGCCGTGCACGACACCACGCGCGGCGGCGTGCCCTATGGCGACGCCTACGATCTGAGCGAGCGCGGGCATCACAAGGTGCGATTCCATGTGCCCACCGATCTGTTCAATAACGGCAACTTCCGCATCGTCGCCTCCATGCACGAGAAGGTGGACGACAACCCCTCCCACAACGTGATGGTCGCGTTCACCAATCAGGAGAACTCCTGCGACTTCTCGATCCGAGACAAGGAGGGCGAAGACAACTTCGCGCTCATCAACAAGAAGACCATGGCCTACAGCACGTATGATCCGCAGATGGCCACCCGTCAGCCGCCGGTGGAGAACGAGTAGTCGGCGAGGGGGTTCTTTGTCATTTCGCATCAAAGTCCTAGCGCAGGAAGGTTAAGGATCCTTCGGCTCCGGCTTCGGTGTCCGGCTTCGCCGGACCGTCGCCGCCTTGGCGGCGGCTCCCTTCGCCTACGGGCAGCCCACCGGGCTGCCCGCTTAACGGCTCAGTGCTCAGGATGACAGAATAGCCCCCGTCATCCTGAGCGGAGCCCGATAGGGCGGAGTCGAAGGATCCTTGGCCATTACGCACATAATCACGGTTTTGATTAGTGCAGAAAGTTAAGGATCCTTCGACTCCGCTGCGCTCCGCTCAGGATGACGGAGAGACCACGCTGCGCTCCGCTCAGGACGACACGGGAAGGCCACGCTCCGCTCAGAATGACGGAAGATGGCCGCCGTCGGACTCTGCGTGCTTGTACACTGCGAGGAAGTAACTGGCTACGGGCATGTGAGGATTCAGATGGATAAGGCGATCAATGCGCAGTCGCGGCGGCCGGGAATCCACGGGCGCGCGCTGGCGGCCGCCCTGCCGCTTGCCCCATTCTCCTGCTTCGCGCTGACCGCCGCGTATGGCGATGAAACCGCGTTCACCGATCTTGCGCATGTGAAGGCCGGGATCTGGCCGTACCTGAATGCGTCGGGGCCGACGACCGGCATGCTGGTCTTTCTGGCCGTGCTGGCGGTGGAGTATGCGGGATTCGCCATGCTGGGCCGGGCGCGGATCTGCGACGAACGATCCGAAGATGTCTCCAACGCAGCCCAAACGGCCCTCCGCGCGCGCGGCTGGGCGATCGCGCTGGGGCTCATCCTCTCGCTCACGCTCACCATTCCGCCGCACAACGTCTCGCATCTGGAAGGCCAGCTGGCCGCGACCGGCACGCCGCCGGCGGTGGCCGCCGAGTATAGGACCGTGTGGTACTGGCTGTACTACATCGCACGCTACGTAGGTTTTGCGGCGCTGATCACGGCCGCGGCGGCGATCGCCCTGCATGCGGTGATCCGGGCCGATCGATCCGCCAGCACCCCACAGCCCTCCCCCACCCCCGTGCATCCCATCGCCGCCCGGCTACGTAACCTGTTCGGCTCCTTGACCGCCGGCCGCACGGCGATCATCGGCGCGATCATCTGGCTCTGCTGGCTGCCGTGGACCGTGCTGCTCTGGCCGGCCAACATCGCGGCCGACACGGTCGCGCAACTGGTGTGGATGCGCACCGGCCGCGCATGGGACCCGTCGACGCACGAATACCTGCCCGGCTACGCGCTGAGCGACCAGCACCCGTGGCTCGACTCGCTGATCTACGGCGCATTCGATCGGCTCGGCCTCGCGATCGGCTCCGAGGCGTGGGGCCTATGGCTGCTCGCGTTCCTGCAGACTACGTTGTGCGCCCTCGCGCTGGGACTGGTCATCAACTATCTGGGCGGCGTGATGCGCATGGATTGGCGGTTCTGCGCGGCCGCGACGGCGTTCATGGCGCTCGTGCCCGCGTACGGCCGGCTCATGATGTCGGTGGTCAAGGATTCCACCGTCATGCCGTTCTTCCTGGTGCTCATGGTGCTGGTCATGGAGTACATCCGCCGCGTGCGGACGGGCGCGAAACTGGGGCCGTGGCTCATCGTGGGCATTGTGGCGCTGAGCGTGCTGAACGCGCAGATGCGCAAGATCTCGCTGGAGATCGTGGCGGTCACGTTCATCGTGCTGGCGATCGTGCTGGTCCGCCGGCGGCTCACCTCCCTCGCGCTGGCCGTGGTGCCCGTGGCGATCGGCATGATCATCTCCGCCATCGCCCTGCCGGCCCTGCACGTGGCGCCCGGCGGCAAGCAGGAGATGATCGCGATCCCGCTGCAGCAGACCGCGGCGATCGTGGTGGCGCACGGGGATACGATCAACCCGTCCGATCGTGCGGCGATCGACGCCGTCATCACCTGCTCCCCCGAGCAGCTGGACGATTATCTGACCTGGGATCCCAACGACGAGAAGGAGATCGGCAGCGCGGACGCGATCAAGGACCGATGCTTCAACCGCGAGGCGACCGGCGGCGATGCGCTGCGATTCCTGGTCGTCTGGGCCAAGCTCGCCGTGCTCAACCCTCGCACCGCCGTCGCCGCGGTCCCATGGCTGCGCGATCCGTTCGTGATGGGCCCGGTGTACGACGAGGGCTGGTACGTGCGCTGGGGCTGGGAGGAAATGGGCAGCAACATGATCCTGCCCGAATACGAAAGCACCTGGACGTGGGCCGATATGTCCGCCCCGCAGAAGATCGGCTCCGCGGTGTACGGGTTCGCGGAGAACGCGCCCGGCGTCTCGCTGCTGTTGCGCGAGAATCTGTATGCGGTGTGGGTGCCGCTGTTCGTGGCGGCCTGCTGCTGCGTGCTGCCCGAGCGGCGAACCGGGCGGATTGAGGTAACTGAACAAACCGAGCGGATTGGCTCGCGCTGGCGGAACCTGGTGTATCTGGCCCCCTGGGTCCTGACGATCCTGTCCCTGTTCCTCCTGCCCGGCCACCAGACCCGCTACACCTGGACCCTAGCGTTCGGCGTGGCGCTGATCGCCGCCGTGCCGTTCCTGCACGAGGACGACCAGGACTGACCGGGGCCGATCGGGCGTGCGTGATGCCTGGATGCCTGACGGGCGCCGGCCCATATATGCGTTCAACATGCTGGTGACAATGTGGGCACATTGTGGGCACAAGATGGGCACATTGTCACCAGCCGTTTTGATCGATACCTCTTCCTCCCTGCCGCGCCGCCGCCCTGCTGCCCTTCCACACCGCCCGCCATCCGGGCAGCGCCAACGACCGGAGCACAAACGCGACACGCCGAAGAACCGGACCGCTTGGCAAGAACCAAAAAGAGCGGTACTCTAAACGGGTTGCCTGAACTACGGTTCAGAAAGCAATGGAGGATTCGCCTAGTGGTCTATGGCGCACGCTTGGAAAGCGTGTTGGTGTAACAGCCTCACGAGTTCGAATCTCGTATCCTCCGCCATCGCCCTTTTCCCACCCAAAGGAAAAGGGCTTTTTCATTGCCAAAACGGCGGTATTTCAACGGTTTCAAGCCATTCCGCCAATCTACCCGCTCTCCGTTTTGACCCGTCTCGACCCGTTTTCTGGGGTACCATAGTCGGTAAATTAAGCGGTACCGCTTAAGGCTTACCGCTCACCGCTCATCAGGGGAATCAACGACGATACGGCCATCGACAATCAGGAAGGCGCGCTGCATGGCAAGGACGACACGAAACCGCCGCCGCAAGTTCGGCAAGGTGGAGACGAAGACGAACAGGCACGGGCAGGTCTACTACGATGCCTCGTACATCCCGCCCGTGGAGGCCCGCGAGCGCTACCCGTACCTTCCCGCGCGCATCCATCGTAATTTCGACGACGGCTATGAGCTTCAGGCCGACGCATGGCTGAGCGAGGCGAAGCGTCTCATCGATCTGGGCGCGTGGGAACCTCCGGAAGTGGCGGAGAGCCGGAACGCCGGCAACACGGTGCTGTTCCGCGAGTACGCCGAACAGTTCGTGGAGAACCGCCGCAAGGGCGATAACCAGCCGATTCGTGAGACCACGAAGGACAAGTACCGCCAGTATGTGCGCGACTATCTGAACCCGGTGCTCGGTAATCTGCCGATGGCGTCGATCAAGCCGGCGCATATCCGCGACTGGTACGACAGCATGAAAGTCACGAAGGACGGTCGGGGCGAGAGCATACGTCGGCACGTGTTCGAGCTGCTGAGCGCCATCATGGCCGAAGCGGCGAACGCCTCGATGGATGATCAGGGCACGACGCTCATCAAGGTGAACCCGGTCCAGTTCAAGGTGCCTCGCCCGGCCACGAAGCATGTGTACGTGATCGCCACGCGCGAGCAGGTGCGCGCGCTCGCCGACGCCATGCCACCGAATCTCGCCCGTGGCGTGCTGCTGTCTGGCACGCTGGGATTGCGCCAAGGCGAGGTGTTGGGACTGCAACGCCGTGATATCGAGCTGGAGGCGTCGCCGGTGCTGCTGCATGTGCGTCGCAGCGCCAAGGAGATCAGCGAGAACGGGCATAAGGTGGCCGTGCTGGGCGAGACGAAGACGCCGAGCAGCAAACGTGACATCGAGGTACCCGCTCCCCTAGTCGAGGAGATCACGCGCCATCTTGATACGTACGTGGAGGATAAGCCGACTGCGCTGTTGTTCACCGGCGTGCGCACGCGGGGCATCGTCCGCGCACAGTCCATGCGCAACGCCTTCGCGAAGGCCATCGAGACGGTGAACGACCCGACGCTGAAGGGCATGGACTTCCACGATCTGCGTCACACCGGTCTGACGCATTACGCCGAGCAGGGCGCGACCGTCGGCCAGCTCATGCGTTTGGGCGGCCACACGAACATCAAGACCGTGGCGACCTACCAGAAGTCCAGCAAGGATGCGGATAAGCGGCTGCTGGCGAAGGTGGAGGCGAGCATGAGCACCACGCCGGCGAGCGCCGGAACCTCCGAAACGAACACTGACGGCGGAAAGAACTCCGCGGATAACGCCGCGACAGCCAGGAACGGCGGTCAACGGCAGGATTCACCCGATAATCCGTCCGAAACGGCCCAAACGTCCGAACCGTCCGCGAGCGCAGTCCACGCCGACCACTCCGCCACGGAACCGGCCGACGCCGCGACCAGTGCGGACGCCGAGCTGAAGGCGCTCGCCGGCGCGCTGGCCGTGCTGGATCTTCAGCCGCGTCTTGCGGTGCTGAAAGGGCTGGACGAGGGCAAGCGCGGACGGATACTCGCGTTGCTGCCGGCCTCGGTTCAGGTGGATACGATTCAGGAATTGATCAAGGCGGTGGCGTGATGGCAGGGAAAAACGGCAATTCCGCGAACAGGCCCGGCAAGTCCAACGGGTCCGGCAGGCCCGACCCGTACAAGACGATGGCTGATTCCGGCATGTGGGGCGAACGGTTCGATGCGGAGAAGGCGCGCAAGTTCGCCAAGCTGCTGGAGCGTATGACGGTGGACAATGACGCCGTGGCCGATCTGCTGATCGCCGCCGATGCGTGGATGTCGGGCTGGTGCGGGGAGTTCATACCGTGCCTGAAGGCCACGGTCAACGCCGGACGCGAGCTTGACGACGTATTCGCCAAGACGGTGGGGGCCACGCCTGAACCGGAGGATAGCGTAGCGCAACAGCATGCAGCAGATGCCTTCGCCTTGTTGTCGGCGACGCTCAACCGGTATCTGTCCGATCACACAGTGCCGGATGCCGTCATACGTGACGTGCTGCTGAGCTATACCGTGTCGTATCAGAACGCGGCAAAGCAGACCGTCGATTCGTTCCTCGTCAAGTTCTGGAATCGACATAACGATTGTGATGTGGCGGAGTTCATGTCGATGCTGCGCCGTTACGCCTTCGCGTTCGGGTACGCGGAGAAGATCAAGCATCTGATGGCGAAAGGCAAGTATGCAGCGCGCAACGACGCCGCGTACAAGGACGAGCATGTAGCCTATCGCAATGCACTGGCGTTGACCGGCAAAGACAGCACACTACCCGAATTGCCTGCCGGAACTCCGCGCCCGGAAGCGGCATGGTCGGTGCTTGACGCTTACCAGACCGGCATGAAAGTCAGGCCCGGTCTGATTCCGACGGAAATTTCTGGAGATTTCGACACGCCCATACACTGAATCACCGTCCATGAGCCTCGATGAAACTACCGGAACCGGCTCTATTGCAACGTTTTCAAGGTGCCGTTTCGGCACATATCTAGTCACAATGACCCGCATTGCAGGAAAACGCTCAACGCTGTAAAAATGATATCGTTGCAGTTTTCTACGGAAGTGGAAATCCGAAGAATCCCGCGGCGCACGACCCCTCAGCGTCGGTAAAAACCTGAGCGCCACGCGCGGCGGATGCCGGTAAGTCCAAAGAAGAACTACCACCATGGGTACAGTGCATCTGCGCCAGCTGTGCTTCCGCCCTCGGTGCGACCCGAGAGGGGTTAAATCCAATGCGAAACGACTACGTACAACTGACCGCCAAGCCCGCCCAAGTGGCGGAAATGCTCGGCTACTCGGACACGAAGACCGTGTACGGGCTCATCCGCTCCGGCAAGATTCGGGCGCGCAAGGTGGGCAACACCTATCTGGTGAACCTCACCAGCGTGCGCAAGTTCGCGGGAGAGGAGTAAGCATGCACCTCACGTCGAACACACCCATCGCGGACGCAGCGAACTCCATCCGCGACCTCGACAATGAATCGATCACCGTATTGGGCGAATGCTTCGACCCGAATGAGACCGGCTATGTGCTCCGAGCAGTGACCGATTATCTGATCGAAATCGCCTACGGTCTCCATCGGCTGACCGTCACCCGCGATGCCATCGGAACGGCCCGGTGTCTGGCCTTGTGCGTCTACGCGACGCACATTCGCCCGGCTTCCATCGCATTCAGCGCAGCCAACGGCGACTTGCCGGCACTGCGAATGATGCAGGCCGCGCTGCTGCTGTGCGCCGATGCGCGGATGACACTGATCACCGGACCGTTCCCCTCGGTCGGTCACGCATTCATCCGCACCGGCACGGTGGACACCGCGATCGGCGATCTGCTGGAGCGAGGACTACTGCCAACCCGCGCACGCGGAGACCTGTATGCGATGAAGCAGCGCATATCGGCGAGCGCCGCGCGATTCCACCGGAACCACGGCTCCGGCATTAAAGGCGGCAATAGGAACGAGAACATGCTGGCGCTCATCGCCAATGACGCCGGCGAACCGTGGCGCGAAACCGCTGCGGCGCTCGCCGGCGAGTGGAAGGCGGCAGCATGATCGAGACCATGAATCCGGCTGATCTGGGTAGCATGAACCTGATTGCGGATGACCCGTTCATCTCCGACGAACCGGTCGGCATGCCCGGCCTGCCCGACGTGCCTTATGCTCCTGAATCATTCGGAACCGGCGACTACGGCTTCGACCCCAGCGGTCTGGCCAATCGCATTTTCCGTCTGCTGAAGCGCTATATCGGCGCGACGGACGACGATCTGAAGATGCTGACCCTGTGGATTATGCACACATGGGTGTTCGCCAGCCTGTATACGACGCCGCGTCTGCTGGTGACATCCATTCTTCCAGGAGCGGGCAAGACCACGCTGCTGGAGTGGATCGGGCACTTGGGCGCGAAGTCGGAGATGCTGAGCGCCATCAGCTCGGCGTCGCTGCTCGCCAATCTCGCCGATCAGGGGTACACGCTACTGGTGGACGAGGCCGACCGGAGCCTGCGCAAGGACAATCCCCTTGCCGCCGACTTCATCGCCGTGGTGAACACCGGATACAAGAAGGGCGGAAGTCGCACGATTCAGGAGCCAGACAAAAAGCACGGCTGGAAGGTGGTGCGCAAAAGCACGCATGCGCCGGCCGTGTTCGCGGGCAACAACCCCGATCTGCCAGCCGACACCCGGCAGCGCTGCATCCCCGTGTTCCTCTACCCGTCCGACGAGGTGGAGGAATCCGACTGGGAGATGATCGAGGAGGACGACGCCGAGTTTCTGGACCTACGGCATGATCTGCCCATATGGGCGGAAACGGCGGCGAGCGCCATCAAGCCGCGTCCCACGCTGCCGGAATCGGTGAAAGGCCGTTACCGCGAGGTATGGCTGCCGCTGGCCCGCATCGCCCAGACGCAAAGCGGGGACTGGTTGGACACCGTACGCCGACTGTCCGCGGAGTTCGTCGAACAGGCCAAGACGGATGCCGATCTCGGTCTCGCCAACGACTCGCCGCACATCGTGCTGCTCAAGGACATCGCCGAACTGTGGGCAACCCAGTGGCAAACGTGCGCGTTCGTCGGCTCGCAGCAGATGTGCGACGCGCTCGCCTACGGCAATCCGACGCAGTGGGGCGACCAGCAGGCCGGAGGCTTCGGACGGCTGACCGCCAAACGATTGGCGTCGATGCTCAAGAAGGCCGGCGTGGAAGCGAGCCGCAACCGCGAGCGCACCAAACGCGGATACCGGTTCACGGCGTTCGCACAGGCGTGGGAGACGCTGAAGATCTGGGAGGCGTTGAAGCTCGAACCGCCCACGCCGGGTATGGGTGCGAGTGCTGACGCGGACGCTTCGGACGGCTCGGACACGTCGGACGCTTCCACAGGGAGCACCTTGGAAAGCATCTCAGCGAACGCCTCTAAGAACGACTCGGAGCCGGAACGACTGGAACACTGGGCAGCGACGCTCAGCACCACCGCCGACATCCCGGACTGGACGGCACTATCCGCCGGCCAGCTGCAAGCCATCCGCAAGGTGAAGCACACCGGCCTATGGCTCAACAAGACCACCACCGAACTCAACAGACGAGGAATCATCGTATGAAGGACATCACCCTGAACGAACCCATGACCGCGCCTATGCCCACCGCCGCCGTGTCTGCTGTGAAAACGCAGACTAACGCATCCGCTGTCTCCGCTGATCAGCTGGTGCAGGCGCTCTACGAACAGGCCGACGCGCAGAACCGCATCGCCGACCAGCTCGAAAAGATGAACGACTATCTCGGCGACATGAGTCAGATGCTGTACGCCTGCCTGCACTCGCACAGCATGAGTCTGGACGGCATCGACCGTTCGCTCGGCGAGATCGCCGAACAGGTCGAGAACGCTCAGGGACGGCCGTTGGCCGATCGCCAGCCGGAGACTGCCGCGCGGTAATCGTCGACTGAACAGCCGGTCTGAATGACCGGTAGGGGGAGAGATCCCGTCCCTACGCCTCCGGCGCTCCCCGAGGCATAGCGCCGCTCTCTCCCCCGTTTTTCCCACAGCCACCTGATGCTTTGCAATCCGATCCGGAGCGGCATCTGATACTGTGTTCATACACAGGTCCGCAGCAATGTGAGACTTCCAAGGGCCGGGGGAGTCCCCCGGCATGGTACACCGTCATCGACGTCTACTTATCGCCGCTCTACTGTCCGTCTCGCTCCACAAGCTGGCCGGTGGAGTGACTGGCGCGGGGGCAACGGCGGCGCACGGCGAACCAGCGCACAACCAGGATACCGATGACAAGTATCACGACCGAGACCGAGACAATGCCGATCGTGAGCATGTGCACTGGACTGTCGTAGTCGGTGGCGTCCGGTTCGACGGGGTTGGGGATGCGGTGACCGCGCACAAGCAGGCGATGCGTGTTCACCCCGTACGGCGTGCAGGTGATCACGGTCGCGTAATCCTTGCCGTCCTCAATCGCGAGATTGTCGAACTGGTTCGGCAGCACGACGCTGATCTTGTCAACCTGATACGTATACGTCTCACCCAGCACGTGGAACGCAAACGTGTCGCCTTTTTCGAGGGTGTCGAGGCCGGTGAGCAGCTTCGCGCTCGGCAATCCGGTATGCCCGGAAACGACCGCGTGCGTGGCCGCTCCGCCCACCGGCAAGCTGCTGCCCTCCAAATGACCGATCGCGATCTGCAGAACACTCTCGTCCGTACCGTGATACACCGGGAACCGTACCTTAAGCTTCGGAATCGTCACATACCCCATGACGCCCGTGCCCGACACGTCCAGCAATGACTCGTACTCAGCCTTCTGTTCCTTGGTGAGCATCCATCGGTCCGCGATTGTTGGCAATTTCGTGTTGTACGCATGCGCGGCGTCCAGCATACGTTTGCGTTCGGTTTTCGACAGATCTTCGGTCTCCTCGATGTACGTCGCCACCGCGCGCGACTGATGCATGCGGTTCCACCAGTCCGCCACCGTTGGGTATGCCAGCAACGTCAGCCCCGCAACGAGCACCATCGCGAAGAACACGGAGATGATGCGCGAGACTGTATCCGTTGTCTTTTTGCGATGGGTGGCCATGCTGATTCCTTCCATATGGTCCATATAGAGCGCCCCCTCGTAACCGAGGGGGCATCGATTTTGCCTTCCCTCAGGTTGAGGGGAGCTAACAGCGAAGCCGACTGAGGGGAGTTCACGGAGCTCCCGCGAGCCACTACTTCGCCTTTTGCCTGCGACGTATGAAGAGGATGAGACCCAGTCCGCCGAGCGTGCCGGCGCAGATCGCGGCGATGCCCACGCTGGCACCGGTCTTGCCAAGCAGTGGGATGGTATTGCTCGGCGGGGTCGTGGGCGGAGTGTCCGGCGGCGTGTGGTTGTCCGGAGGCGTGGGCGGGGTCTCCGGCGGCGTATACGTGTTGGTGATGGTGACGACGTCGTTCTCGCGATCCGCCAGCACGGTGTAGCCGTCCGGCACGGTCTTCTCAACCACCTGATAGTCATGACCGACCGGCAGATCGGTCCATTCATGGGTCCAGTTGTTGGAGGCGTTGAGCTCCACCTCGTCGATCACCTTGCCGTCCCTAAGCAGCTGCACGACGATCTTGCCCGGACGGTTCGCGGCGGAATCACCCTTCCAGACCTTGACCACCTTCTTCTTGACCGTTTCGGTGGGCGGCGTGGGAGGCGTGGCCTCGCAGTCGTTCTTCGGCTCGAGGGTGACGTCCATGGTCGTGGCGTCGGCGTCGTCCACCGACTTGGACGGCAATGCGACCAGCACGTACGACGGGCCGCAGGTGATGGAGCCATCGTCATAAGCGTCGATGAGGACCAGATAGATGCCCTTGGGAAGGCCGGAGAATCGGGCACCGCCGTTGGCGTCGGTGGCCGCGGTGGCGGCGGCCGACGGCTTGTTCTTTTCGATGAGACCGACCAACGTGGTGGCGAACCGCTGATAATCAACGGAACCGCCGCTGTTCAGCAGCGACCAGTCAAGCGGGTACTTGCCGCTGTCTGAAAACGGACTGACCGCCGTAAACGTATTCCGGTCGGAGTTTGGCGCCCAGTCGGCCACATGGTACAGGTTGACCGTCGCGCCCGCGATCGGCGCGCCTTCGTCCGCATAGTCGACGGTGATGGAGCCGGTTCGGGACTCGGTGCCGGACGTCTCGTCCGCGAGCGCGGAAACCGGCATGAAGCCCGTCAGAAGCATCGCGACGGCAAGCATCAGCGAGCAGACCGCCGCAAAGACACCGCCCGCCGCACGCGGGGCATGGGCCCGCGCGCCTCGCACCTGCGACGCGCCGCGGTCCTGGCCGCGGCCTTGCGCACGACCTTGGGTGCGATCTTGATCTGCGTGAATCATCATCGTTCTTTGCTTCAATCTCTTCGTTGACTTACTATTCCCGATCCGGCCGGCAGCGGCGGTGATGCCGCCCCGCCTCCTGGCAGAAGCGAGGCGGCATCACCGGATCGGCCGATCAGCGCATCGGCATATCAGCCGCGATCAGCGGGACGCGTTGCGGCGGCGCAGGCCGAACCACAGGCCCGCGGCGGCCACGCACACGGCGCCGGCCACGTACAGGATCGTGGTGCCGATGCCACCGGTCTCAGGAAGGTTGGAACCCTTCTTGTTGACGACGGTGATGCTGGCGTCCTTGTTCGTGTCGACGGTGAAGTCGGTGATCTCCTTGCCGTTCAGATCGGTGAACTTCAGCGTCGTGAGCTGCGGGTCGTCCGCGGTGGCGTCGTGCTCGGCGACAATCTTGAACTCGAGGCCCTCCCAGGTGTTGTAGCCGGCCGGGGTGGTGGTCTCCTCGAGCTTGTACTGGCCCGCGTCCAGACCAGAGAAGTTGAAGGTGGTCACGCCCGTGATCTCGTCGCCGACGGCCTCGTACTTGTTCTCGTTCTTGTTGAACTTGTACAGGGTGAAGCCGGCGCCTTCGAGGGCCTGGTTGTTCTCGTCGACCTTGTTGGCGACGATCTTGAACGTGAACACGGTGACGACGTCCTCCGGGGTCTTGCCTTCGCCCTCGCCGTTCGGGTTGTTGGAGAAGGTCAGGTCCACCTTGTTCGGGTTGCCGGCGGAGCCGATGACCGCGTTCGCGTTCAGCGTGGCGTTGTACTCGACCACGATCTTGGTGTCCCTGTCGATGGCCAGGGTCTCACCGTCGGACGCGGCGGCGGCCTGCTTGAGATCGGCGAAGTTAATGGTCAGCACGTTGCCGCCCTCGTACTTGTCACCGGTGCCCGTGTAGTTGGCGGTGGCGACCGTGTAGCCATCCTTGTCTGTGGAGGCTGCATCGAGCTTCTTGATCTCGGTCCTGGTCTGCGCGTCGCCGGCGCCCTGCACCGCGTACACCTTGATGTTGTTCTGATCCAGCGTCAGGCCCTTGGACAGGGTATCGGTGAACGTGTAGGCGTAGGTGGTGTAGGCGTCGTAGTTGCTCGGCAGGGAACCGGTCAGCTGGAACTTCACGGTGTCGTTGATGTCGTGGTCGGCGGAGTCGGACCACTTGTCGTCGTTCGCGTCCTTGTCGTCGGTGGCGGAATCGTTGGTGTCCCACACCTTCTTCTCGACGGTCGGCACGTCGGCCTTCGGCGCGACGGTCACATTCTTGACCACCTGGAGGATGAACTCGGTGTAGGCCTCGGTCTTGTCGCCGAGGGAGTCGTCCTTGTCCTTGACCAGGTAGTAGCCGGCAGCCAGACCGGAGATCGTGTAGGTCTCGTTGCTATACGTGCCGGTTCCGGAGGTCGTCTCGGTCAGGTGGGCGGCGGCGACCTTGGCGAACGCGGCCGCGTTCTCCGCGGTCAGGGCGGCGGCCACATCGGCAGCGCTATTCACGCTAGCAAACGCGGTGCCGAGGGTAGTGTCGCTCTTCAACGCGGTGAGCAGTTCGCTACCCTTGACGCCGTTGCCCCAGCTGATGTTGGACAACGTGACGTCGTTGTCCTTCTCGGACAGGTCGCCGGCGAACACCTGATATGCCTCGAACGTGTGGTCCTTGGTGACCGGCTTGGTCTGCGTGCCGATGGTGATCGAATACTCTCCCGCCGCCATCGCCGTGACAGGCGCGATCAGCCCCGTGAACAGCATCGCCACGGCGGCGATGAGGCCGAACACGGCTTTTCCTATCTTCTTCATGATTACTCCTTCGAGTGTTCTTTGTTGTTGAAATCCTGATGGTTCCGAGTCGGTGCAGCCGACTACATGCTGAGACCGCCGCGTTTGCGGGATGCGTGGACCAGCGCCAGTGCTCCCGCCGCGAGGGCGACAAGCAGTCCGCCGGACAGTCGCCAGTCGAACATCGTCACGTCACTGCCGGTGTTTGGCAGTAGTACGGCCGAGTACCGGTTCGTGATCACGGGGATGATCTTGCTGTCGCCGCCGTATTCGCCGTCGACCTCCACTCTGGTGGTCAGCTTGCCGGCACCGTTGTCCGTGACCGTCACCTGATACGTGTGAGATTGTTCGTCGTAGGTGACGCCGGCCAGATGTTTCGGATCGTTCTCGGCCGGTATGTTCTCCTTCACCGAGTAGGTGAACGTCTTCGACTTGGCATAGGTGCCGTCGGCGTTTCTGAGGTCATCCATGCCGAAGACGATGGTGTCGAACGTCACGAAGCTGTTGCCGGTCGTGCTCGCGGGCACGGTCTTGGTCTGCAGCGGCTTCGCCGATCCGTCAGCGGCATTCACATTGCCCTCGTAGAGCGTGAAATCGAACGCGTCCTCGGGAATCTCGTGGGCGGTGCCGTCGATATTCTCGAAGATCTTGCGCGTGTAGAACGTCACCGAACCGGCCGCGTCGTATGTGTTGGTGAACTGCGTGGTATCGCTGCCGGTATCCATATCGGTGACCGTCGCCTTGAGTTCGCCGGTCTGCTTGTCGAGCGTGACCGTCACCTTCACGTAGTTCCATGTGTCCTTGTAGGTGACTCCGTCCTTGACATTGTTCACCGCCCCGTCTGGCACGTCCTCGATCAGCGAGTAGTAGGTCGAGCCGACTTGGTAGAAGGTGAGCTCGTCGAAGGAGACGTCGCCGTCCGCGTCGTTCGTCTTGGTCTGGAACGCCTCGGCTGTGAAGGATTGGCCCTTGGGATCGCCGAACTGGAATCCGTGGTACAGCTTGAACGAGAACTGGCCGGCTTTGAGCGTGCCTCCCTTCAGGGTCTTACGCGCCTTGAGCTGCACTTTGACCGGCTGAGGCGTGTACGTGTTCGAGAATGTCGGCATGGCCACATCGGTGCCATCGGCGTCCGTCACCACATTGCCGTCCGCATCCTTGACGACCTGCGTGACGGCCAGCAGTCCGCCCGTATCACGACCGACCGTGACTTCGAACGTGTACACGGCCTTGTCATAGGACATGCCATGCTCGTCGCCTGCGATCTCGGAAACACGATAGGCGTACGTTTTGGCTGAACCGTTCGCACCGAGGTCCTTGTCGGTGAATCGTATGTCCTTGAAGGACGCTTCACCGTTCGCCGTGTTCTTGGTGGTGAGTTCGTCCACATCGGCGATGCTGCCATCGTCGCCGATCACGTGCAGCGGAGCGCCGTCGATTGGGACGAGCTTGAACGTGAACTTTCCGGCGGTCAACGGGTTGCCGCCGCTGTTGTCGACGTATTGCTTCCTGACCTTCGGGGACCAGTTATGCAACAGCGCGTCGTACACGTTGGTGATCTGCGCGACTGGTTCGTTATTGTCCGTCGCCTTGATCTTGACCGTGCGCATGGTGGTCACCGCGACCCGCTTCACGGACGACGTCTTCTGCGTCTCGACGTCGGAGCCCTTCTCGACCCGTTCCAAGTTCACGGAAGAAGACAGAGTGCCCTTGCCGCCATCGGTCACGGTGACGGTGGCCCGGTACAGGTCGGTGGAGTAGCTCACGCCCGGCAACGGATTCTCCGGCTGCATCTCGTCGATGTTGTATAGGTACGTGCCGGGTTTGGCGAAGGTCATCTCGCCGAAGGAGAACGCGTTGCCATTGGTGGCCTCGCGCGTAAGAACGCCATCCGAGGCTCCGTCCGGCATCGGCATCGAACCTTTCGCAACGGCCGAACCGTCGACCAGCGTGCCGGAGATGGCCTGCATGCGGAACGTGAACGAGTCGCCGTCCTGCCAGTCACGGCCGGAGAGCGTCTTTTGCGCATACAGCTGTGCCGTGGCGGGCGAAGGCGTGTACACGTTGTTGAACGCGGCCTCTTCGGAATCGGGATCGTCGTCCGTGCTCACGTCACCGTCGCTCACACGATAGCCGACGCCAAGCGTGCCGTTACCCATGTCCCTGACCGTGACGATGACCTTGCGGGTGGTGGCGTCGTAGACGATGCCGTCCTTCGAGTAGCCCTGCGTGACAGGCTGGCCGCTGCCGTCGAGCTCAGCGACCGTGTAGGTGAGCGTCCAGTTCTTCGCCGTGGCGTCGTACGTGGCGTATCCGTCGGCCACTGCCCGGCTCAGAACCTCCGGCGTATAGATGATACCGTCGAAGACGATGTGGCCGGATGCCTCGCCTCCGTCTGGCACGATGTTCGACTTGGTCTGGATCGGCGTTTTGTTCTCCGCACCGTCGCCCTGATACAAGCCGAAGGTGAACATTCCCGCCTTGAGTGTCGGCGCGATGGCGCCGCTTGCGGCGGTGAGCTTCTTGTGCAGCTGGAAGAACACACGGCCGCTCGCACCGTACGTGTTGGTGAAGGCGGTCTTGTCGTTCACGTTCCGGTCCGATTCGGTTGTCGCGTCGGTGTTGTCGTAGGCGATATCGGTCACGAGCCCACCGGTACCGTTGTCCTTGACGGTGACGGTCGCGTAGGACACGTGCGTATCCTTGGTCGTGCCGGCCTTCACGTCACCGGTTTCGGAGATGCGGAACTTGAAGACTCCCGGCTTGGTGAAGTGGATGCCATCGAACGTGAAGCCTGATGCCACGCCGTCCTGCGCGCCGGTCACGGTGGCCGTCATCGTTTCGGATGCCTTGTCGTCGCCGAAGACGATGGAATCGTCCGCGAGACCGTTGCGTGCCGCCTTGGCCTCGGCGGTGTCGTCGGTCGCGGCGGCCAGTTGGAACGTGAACTGCTCGTTCGCATCCATATCACGCCCGGTCAGGGTCTTCTGTCCGGCGACGCTTGCAGTGGCGGGCGTCAGATCATACGTGTTGGAGAATACCGGGCGACCTTGGTCAAGCTTCGATGCATCAATCGGATTGCCTTGCGCGTCGAGGGTGGTCGTCTTAGAGACGAGTGTCGCCTGCCCATCGATGACCTCGTTGCTCAGTTCCACCTTGATCGTGTAGACGGTCAAGTCGTAGGTCATACCGTTGAGCGTGGCGGTTTTGCCGTCGTCACTCGTCACGGCACCGGCCGGCGCGTTCTCCTTGAGGGTGTACGTGTAGGTTTTGTCGCCGTCATCGAAGGTCGTGTACTTGATCGAGGGGAACGACACGGCGCCGTCCGAGGTGACGGTTGCGGTGACTGACCCTCCGGGCCTCACACCGTTGGGCATGGGCGCTTTGTCGTTGCCGGTCAGAGTGAACGAGAACATGCCGTCGGTCAACGGCTTGGAGCCGGTCTTATCCACATACTTCTTGATGGCGAGCAGGCTGAGGTTGATGCTTTCCGCGTCGAAGACGTTCTGGAACCATGCCTTGTTGTAAGCGATGGGCTTGTCAGGATTCTTGTAGTCAGAACCGTCGTCGTTGGATACCTTGGTCATCACGACGCCCTTGTTCGGGTCGATGGACAACTTGCCTGCACCGTCATCGGAGACGGTCACCGCCACATGGTAGAGCGCGTTGGAGTAGTCGATGCCGGGAATCCTCTCGGCGTCCGGCGGCGTGTGCTCGTAGATGTTGTAGTGGTAGACGCCGGCCTTGGTATAGGTGATGTCAGGGAAGGCATGCACTTCGCCGTCGGTCACAGTAAGGCTCGTATACCCTTGCCTTTCGTCGGCTTCGGTGGCCAATGGCGCATCCGGGGTATCCGAGGAGGGCTCCAGACGGAATTCGAAGGAATACCCGTCCTTCCATGTGCCCCACAGATCCTTCTGCACCTTGATGTTGTTGCTCACCTTCGCCGACGTCGGCGTATACGTGTTTTTGAACGTCTGCGTGCCGCGCACATCGTCCAGGCCTGTGATCTTCGGCGTGGCGACAAGATCGCCGACGGCGTTCTTCGTGACCGTGAACACGACCTTCGCGGTGCGGGTGTCGAGCGTCAGACCATTGCCGCCATTGCCAGTCTCCTTGACCGTGTAGGCGTAGGTGCCCGTCTTGGAGAATGTGAAATCGCCGAACGAGAACGCGGTGCTGCTGCCGTCCGCGCCGGTTCCGGTCTTCCTGACGATGGCGGTCGTGGACTTCGGCATCGCGGCCTTGACCTCGTCCTCGGTCACGTCCTTGCTGTCTGCCGCATCAGGAGACAGCTGGAAATTGAACTGATCGTCGTCGGCCCATGCACGCCCCGACAGCTGCTTGCCGAGCGTAACGGAGGCCGTCGCCGGATTGGGAATGCGCACGTCGGTCGCAGTGAAGGATGTGTTGGACGAGACGGCGAGCCCGAAGCCTTTGGCGCGTGCGAGCGCCGCTTCGGCGTCGCTGGCATTGCCGCTCGGAATCATGAAATAGTGCGGGGCCGAATCGAGTTCGTAGCCGTTCGGTGCCTTCGTCTCCGTGAAATAGTAGAGCGTGTTATTGGCCAGTGGATTATCCGCGCTGCCGAAGGTCAGCATGCCATTGGCGTTCGTGGTTTCTGCCTGGACCTTGCTCGAGGCATTCTTTACCTGTTCGAAGGTCACCTTGGTCCCGCTGAGCTTGTCCATATCGACCTGATACAGCGCGAACTCAGCGCCTTGCAAATACCGGTTCAAGTCGTCTGCATCCACCTTGGTGACGGTGACCGTGCCGCTCGCGCCTTCGGTGCCGGCGCTCGCGTTGGTGATCGTCCATTTCTTCTCGTTGGTGGAGCTGCCGCCGGCCACGCCCTTGAGCGACGCCGTATTGCTGAGCGTCACCTTGTCACCGGGTTTGCCGGTCGGCTTGACGTCGTACACCACTTTGAGTGCTGTGGAATCCGGCAACGTGATGGTCAGTTTCTGCGTGGGATTGCCATCCTTGTCGGTCACATCCTCCAGAGTGACCGGCACAACGACGACCTCACCGGTGCCCACGTTCGTGATCTTGAGCGAGCTTGGCATGAACGTGCCCTTGGCATCCATCACATCGGACAGGGTGATGGTGTCCGAGTCTTTGATCAGATCCGCGCTTTCCGGGTTCACCGAGATCGTGTAGCGCACATGGTTCAGATCCTTGATCTGCTGGGCCGCCTTGTCGATCACCGTGTTCTTGCCCTTGACCGTGGACGAGTCAGTGCCAAGATGTGTGGAACCGGATTGCGCGTCGACGCTGTTGGTGAAGTTGACGCCTTCACCGGTGCCTTTGGCGGCGGTCGAATAGGTGAGGACGACGTATGCCTTGTCGGAACCGTCTGCGTTCTGTACGACGGCCTCCGTGGGAATGGTGAAGGTGATCCGGCCGTCCGATTCCGACTTCACGGCGTCAAGGCTCTGGTTCTGCAACGCTCCCGGCCACCAGCCGGCCTGCACCGTGTACTTGCCGTCGTAGCCCGCACCGGCAGGAATGTAGCGCATGCCTTGGGGCAGTGTATCGGTCACGACGATCGGCTGGCCTTTGAGATCCACCTTGCCGGCACCGTTGTACGGGTCGTTGTCCTCATTCACCGTGACCTTCCACGTGGCGATCCACGCGCCCTTGGTCTTGTCCGACGAATCGACCTTCGACCAATCGAAGTCCTTGTCCCACTTCATCGAGCCGGTCTTGGACACGAGGTTGTCATCGTCGATTGTGTAGTCGGCCTCGGCGGACTTGGTCACGCCGTTGAACTTCACGCTCGCCTTGTTGTCGTACGTGCCGGGCGTCCTATCACAGACCGTCGTGTACGTGACCTTGATGTCCTGTTGGCCGATCGCACTCCCGACCTTGTCACCTTTGAAGGTGATGGTCATCGTGTCGTTGGCGCTGTTGAACTTGAGCGTGTAGTCGGTGTCCTTGACGAGCTTGGTCCCGTCGGCGAGCGCAAGTATCGGCTCGCCGTAGAACGTGAACGTGGCCTTGGTGCCGCTCGGCTCGGAGAGCTTATCGGTGAACGTGATCTTCTTCGGATCGGTGAAGCCGCTCATCTTCGACGTCGCGATGACCGATGACCATGTCGCCAGGCCGTTCGACGCGGCGGTGTTGGAATCGAGCGTCTTGGTGATGTAGGTGTTCGTGTCCTGAGGCGTGTATGTGCCGTCGTCACTGCCGTCGGGCTTCGTTGGATCGTTGCCGGGAGGTGTGATGGTGGCGCCATTGCTCACCGTCCCCTGCGAGGACGGATCGTCGAGCGCGGTGTAGTAGACGATGTGATACTGCTCATGACCGGCGTCATTGGGGAACGTGTAGGTGAAGCTCTTGGCGGTGCCGTCAAGAGTGCCGGAGGTGACCGGATTGTTCCAATCGTTGCCCTTGTATACCTGATATGTACCGGTGTAGTGGTGGCCGTCCTTGAGCGTATCGGTGAACGTGTAACCGCCCATGTCGGCTTTGTAGTTACCGTTGTTGAGGTTCACGATCCACTTGATGCCCTTGTCGCCGTCGAGCGAGCCGTTGCTCTTGTCGATCATCTGGTAGTTCAGGTACGGCGTGGTCTCGGCTTTGCCGGGCGTCTCGGAGCCGGTCCAGCTCCATTCGGCGGTGTTCTTCGAGTCGTTCTGGGAGAGCTTGCCTTCGGCGAGGAGTTTCTTTGCCTCGTCAGTAAGCGTAGCGGTGTAGGTGAGCTTATAGCCGTTCTTGGCGTTGGCCTTGAGATCGCCGAGATTGACTGTGGCGTTCTGGCCATTGATGGTGACGTCATCAAGGCTTTTGCCATCCAGCTTGAAGCTGCCCTTCACGAAGTTGAAATTCGTGCCCAACGTGTCGGTGACGACCATGTTCTTGACATCGAACTTGGGTTTCACGTTGACGGTGAACGTCACAGTGCCGTCGGCATTGATCGTGTAGGTCTTGGAGCCCTCGATCTTGGACTTGTCGATGTTGACGGTGATGTCCTCGTCCTTGGTGCCGAAATCGATGACCACCTTGTCACCGCTGTTGCTGCCATCATCGTTCAGGGTGAAGTCGAAGTTCACGAACGACTCGACATCCGTGGGATTGGCCTTCAGCCAGTCCTCGTTCCACTTGCCGTAGACGACGCCATCCGTGATCCACCAGCCGCCGGCTAAGTTACCGCGAGCATCGTACAGGTTCTTGGGGTTCTTCGCCGATCCCACGTCCTTGACGGTGATGTTCTTCGGGAACGTGTAGTAGCGGATGTTGTCGCCGATCGTCGGTTTCTCGCTCTCGTCCCAATCCCAGACGATATGGCCGTATATTGTGTCGCCGACCTGCACCTTGTCGGTATTTTCCAACGGTTGTTGATGGTTCGCATCCTTGAACAGGTTCACCCGAATCTCGGACTTCGAATTGCCGGTGACCTCCTGTCCACCCTGACTGACGTCGTTCGAATTGGAGGAATTGGACGTGGAGGGTATGCCGGCATCCGTGGACTCGGGGGAACGGGGAGATTGGACGGTCTCGGACGATGCGGCATCGTCCGTCGTCTCGCCGAACGCTTCGGGAACGATATTGACGCCGGTGGCCAGCATCGCCACCACTGTCAGGAATACGACTATCAACCGGCACATAGGTTTGCGGAGCATGCGCATCCCGTCTCTTCTTCCACGACAAACTACACTCATGGCGGATTCGACAACCTCAGACACGATGCCTGTCATCGCTACATCCACTGGCAGTAAAAGCTACCCCCCCCCCGCTCGATTTGTCAAAACGGGGTGCTACACGAGGGTATGCAACACGCGTCTCATACCCAATCCGGAGAACGCGCCACGCCGTGATAAGCCTGCCGGCCGTCGCTTGCAAAACCACGACGTCTTCTGCGGACCTGTGCCGTACACGGGCCCGCAGTAATGTGACATTCGCAACGTGACATTCCGAAAGCCGGGGCAATCCCCCGACACCTCTCGCCTTATTTAAGGTAGATGAAGTTTGCTCTTGTTGATTCGAAGGCTTCGCGAAGAGTCTTATCGCGTTCCAGCATTTGGAAGCCCTCACCAGTTCGAGTGGTCATGCTCAAGTTATTAATGGCATACCATCTTGTACCGGCTGATGAACCGGATTGTGTGAATTCAGTGGGTCGGCAATACCCGGGCAATTCACTGTCAGGATCGGCGTTTTCTTTGATTAGTCCCTGCGCGGCTATCACGCCAACTGCGATATGCTCATTGTCGGCATACAGTACGATTTCACGAAGCTTGCCGAAATACTGATTCCTCACGCGCACGGAATTGCAGAACAGTACTTTCCCGTTGTGTGCATCCGAATACCGAACCAGTTCTTCCAATACCTCACGGGAGGTAAGACGCCCGCCATGAATGTCCAAGCTCGTCAACTTGAACGCTGCCGCGCGAATAGGCTCGTTACGACGGGGATCCCGGTACGCGACCTGACGAACGGCATCAGGATTCACCCAACCATGCGTGTACCGTGGGTCGATGGAGGCAAGTAACGACATCACTGCATCAATGACATTCTCCGGATCCACATATAACAGATTTTCATGATGCGCCTCACGATTCCTGATTTCACGCAGCCGCATGAGTTTCTTTGCGATTTGAATCCGACCGTTTTCATCGGCGGAGACCTGCGGGAACGCCTCATGCAAGGTACTCGCCCACAGGCGTTGCGTTCTTTCGGTTTTATGCGAGGTGTATGGCTCGCCTACCAGACGGCACCAAGTGCCGAACATCAACTGGGCAAGAACGTCCTGATGTCCGTATCCACGATCCGTCCTTGGGCTTTTTCGTCTGGTGACACGTTCCAGCGAGGCTTCTTGAGCATGCTGGTGCGCTTTGAAGATGTCGGTGCGAATCAGCGGGCTTATCGCCGAGGGGATTTGCATGCGCTCGGAGGGCTTCTTCTCCCCGTTGTAACGGTAAGAATCCACGCCCGTCCAATGCTCCGTACCGAGCTCGGATGCACTGAGCCGGGACAGGGCACGGTCGATGCTGTTGCGTAACGCAATTTCCGCGTAACTGAGAATAACGTGCAGGGCCCCTGCATACTCCTGATTCCAAGAGTGCAGCGCCAAAGCCTTCTCTAAGTCCGGCAGTTCACGACGGTAGCGATCCAGTCGAGCTTGTCCCAGAAAGCGTTCGGCCACCTCTTGCCGATCCTGTTCGTCCTCGGTCGACTTCATACCCATGTCAATCAATGATATACTGTGAGCTGTTCGATAGGCTTGACCTATCGGTTGCTTTCACCGGCCCGCGTCCTGCATTGGAGGCGGGCCGAGTGCTTTCAGGAACCAGGGTGGATTACGGAGAGAGCGGACACCCCCGTTCCCGCATAACCCCTAGGCACAACCCACACCCATGTATCAATGCGACTGTGGGTTGTGGGGTACATGAGCCGGAAACCGGCAGTACCAGCCCACAATCTTTCATGCGACACGCCGAAGAGAGCGGCAATTTGAGCGGTAAGACAGTTGGTCGGTACGACGTTTTTCGTTGGAATACCACCAGTTCTTCGGCATGAAGTTGTGAATCTCGTATCCTCCGCCATCGCCGGAAGCCTTGATTTCAAAGGCTTCCGGCTTTTTTATTGGCTTCTTCACGGGGCACAGTGTTATTACTGGCTCTTCCGGAAGAATTACCTCAAAAAGGTCCGGAAGCATCAGCTGGCAGCTCAGTAGATCTCACCCAAACCGTCACCACGCCGCATAGAGCACTTTTCACCGACGCCGTCGAACCGCGGCAATTAGCGTATGGTCACATGTTCGCGACCGATACGCCAAACGTGATCGGCAGGATCTTGGCCAGAAACGCGAGCAACTTGTTGAACGGATGCGGCAGGTAGACGGCCTTGTTCCGCCTGGCCGCGCGGATCGAACCGGCCGCCACGTCACGCGGATCCAGTACCGGCAGCGGCGTCCGCTTCCCCGGCCCCGCGTCCGAGACCGCGCCGGCGGACGGTTCCGAGCCATGCGACAGCATCGGCGTATCCATCAGTCCTGGCTGTACCACAGTGACATGAATGCCGCGCGGCTTGAGTTCCTGCCGCAGCACGACGGACAAGGTGCGCACATAGGACTTGCTGGCACTGTACGCCGCCAGATTGCCCACCGGTGAGACGCCGAGAATGGAGCCGGTCTCCAAGATCATGGATCCGCGTTGCATGTACGGCAGGCATAGGCGCGTGACCATCGTGGTCGCCATGACGTTGAGCTGCACCAACTGCAGTAGGCGCTGCGGATCCTCATCGGCGAACGGCCGGCTCGCCCCCATGCCCGCGTTGCTGACAAGCATACGGATAAACGGCTTGGCGGCGTCAAGCCTGTCACGCAGTTCGTCAAAGCTGCGCGAATCGGTCAGATCGAGCGGAACCGGCACGATGCGAACGCTCTGATATCCAGAGGCGATTCGTTCGAGTTTGCCTTTGCTGCGAGCGATTACCCAGATCTCCTGAATCTCCGGGCACTCCTGGATGATCGCATCGATATATGCCCGGCCAAGGCCGGAGCTTGCGCCGGTGATAATGGCGATAGGCATTGCCGATCCCCTCCCTTTCATTCGCGTTCGTCAATTGTCCGACGATCAGAACCGAACCACGACCTTGCCCGACGCACGCCCTCCCATGCCGGCGACAAGCTTGAGCGCCGCTTGAATGTCGTCAAGACGGAACATGTGCGGGTCGATGGAGGGGCGCACATCACGCTCCTTCACGATGTCGGTGACATGACGCAGCTGTTCGCCATCCTCCCGCACGAAGATGAATTCGTACCGCTTGCCCTGCACCCGGGCCTTCTTGTCGAGCTTCGATCCGGCGAGCGAGAACAGCGTGCGCTTGAGGAACGGCATCCGCATGCGTTCGGCGAACGCCTTGTTGGGCACGCCACGCAAGCTGAGCAACGTACCACCGGGTTTCAGCACAGACAGCTCACGGTCGAACTCGGCCGGTCCAAGCGCGTCGATCACGTAGTCGACGCTGATGCCGGCCTGCCAGTAATCCTCCGCGCGGTAGTCGAGATACCTGTCGGCGCCAAGGGCGAGAATCTCGTCGCGCGAGCGCTTGTTGCCGGTGACGACGACGTCCAACCCCAGTGATTTGGCGATCGGCACCGCCATGCGTCCGAAGCTGCCCGAGCCTCCGGGAATGAGAACGCTCTGCCCCGGCTTGGCGTCCAGAACCTCCGTGAACGCCTGCCACGCGGTCAGACCGGTGAGCGGGATGGTCGCGGCCTCGTCGAAATCATAGCCCCCGGGCATCGGTGCCACAGCGTCGGCGGGCAATGCGACGAATTCAGCGAGCGCGCCGGGGTGGTCGATCGGCGTTCGGGCATACACGCGATCACCCGGCTGGAATCCGCGCACCGCATCGCCCACGCGTTCCACGACGCCGGCGACCTCATTGCCGAGCGTGACCGGCATCGGATAATCCTGGATCAGCTTGACTCCGCCGGTGATGACCAGCAATTCCAGCGGATTGACGGCCGCCGCCTTGACGCGAATCAGTATGTCGCGGTCGCCGATGGACGGTTCGGGGATCTCGTTGACCTCAACCCCCGCAATAGCCTTGGCGACGTCCTTCTCGTAACGGTTGATCTGCGCTGCTCGCATGGTGGCGCGTCCTTTCTTCGATTCCGCAGGTGTTGGATTTCCGACGACCCAGTAATGTAATATTTAGAATTACATTAAACCATATCGTGACGCCGGGATATCGTCAACACAGCAGCGTCGCAACGCGTGAACATATGGGACGACGGCACGAAGGACGGGAGAACACATGCACATCAGCATGAAATGCTCAGTGGCGGTGCACTGCCTCATCTTCATGAACGAGGCCGGCAGCGACGACCGCGTCACCAGCACGCTGCTGGCCGAAAGCACTGGTTGCAACCCGGCAAGCATCCGGGCGCTCTTCGCCGCGCTCAAAAAAGCCGGCATCATCGACGTCCAACGCGGCAACGTCGGTGCACACCTGATCCAAGACCCCAAGGATGTGACGTTGCTCGACATCCAGAACGCCGTCGAACCCGATGGACTGGCCACCATGATCGGCGTCCACCAATACAAGGGACAGTCATGCCCCGTGGCGCGGAACATCCACGCCACGCTCGGCCCCTCCTACGAGAAGATCGAACACGCCACAGCCGAGGCCATGCGCTCCATCACGCTGGCGGACATCATCGACGACTACCACGCCCGGCTGGGCGACAAACCAACGCGGCTTCAATGACACGGCGGAGGACTACAGGCCAAATGTGGGAGACGAACGGCGTCAGCTACAGGAGATAATCGCCAGTGAGCAAATAGACTGTCGCGTCTGCAGCCAGCAGGATGGCGACAACGATCAGCACGCCATGCAGCACGCGGTTGAACATCGTCAGGTTCCGTTCCTCCCACTCGTCCAGTCTGGCGGCGAGCGAGTCAAGACGATTGCATTGGATGGCGGCATACACGACCATCGCCAGGCATTGACTGACCACGAACCACAGGGCCAGCAACAGCGCGGCCGTGACGACGCTACGCGATTCCCCTCCGATGAGCATCACCGCATAGAACGTGGGATCGGTGAACGAGGTGACCGCGAACACGAAGCCCATGGCGACATGCCCCAACGCACCGCCGCGGGCGTTTTCACGCGGTTCTTTCTTCTCGCGACCGGAACCGGCGAAGACCCGTTTCGCCACCCATATCAGGATGACGATGGATACGGCGAATTCTGCGAGCGCCCAGAACTGACTGTTGTCATCAGGCAGGACGCTTTGCAGAAAATCGGCTGCAGCAGCCCCCATCGACGCCGCGAGCACCGTGCCGACAAGAATTGTGAAGATTGCGAACGACAGGAAGAACCATGTGATTCGGGATTTCTTCTCCCCTCGCAGCCTCATCGACATCATGTACACCGCGGTGATGGGATCGATGCCGAGCACTCCCAGCCCGACCGTATTCAGCATCCGGTGAATCAACGCGCAGCCTCCAGCTCGTCGATCTTGCGGCGGAAGGAGTCAAGGTATCGGTTCACCAGCCGCAATATCGCCTGCCGGTCCTCGACCGACATCTCGTCGAACACCTCACTTTCGGCGCGTTCGACCGGCAGCACCCGCTCGCGCATCACGCGCTCCCCCTGCGCAGTCAGATGCATGCGCATCTCCCGACCTTCGCCTTGGCGTAGTTCGATCAGCCCGTCCTGCACCATCCTTCTGACGGACGAGTTCACCGTCTGCTTGTTCAGGCACGCGTACCGGCACACGGCGGTCTGGGTGCATCCCTCCCCCAGGACCAGCATCGCCTGCAGGATGCCGTACGCGCTGTCGGACAGCCCGCGCGCGACGGCTATCTCATGGTAGAGCCCATCGATCTGCCGGTTCAGCCGATCGAACTCCCGCAAGGTCTCGTTCTGCCTGAATTCCATGATCACGCCTTCCGCCCACATTTCGAGTATGAAATCATACTCGTAGAGTAGTATGATTTCATACCCATGTCAATATTCACGTCCCAAGACCATTGCCAGCACAGGAGCACTGCACGACGGGGGCGAGAAGGCAACCCGCCGACCGTGGGACGCAGCACATCCTGCGCATCGTAGGCCAGCACACGGCGATTGACCATCAATTGCTCATCGCTCATGGATGCAGTGCCGCCAAACGACCCCCCTCGCTGGATATTCAACCATCCGTTCAACAGGGTCTGGTCCAAATCATCCACTGTGGCTTCGTCGACAATGGCGACATCGTTGCGGGCCATCCGGTACTGGTTCTCCATGAACCGATCGATCTCGTACATCGTCATCTTGTAGTCGCCGTCGCCGGTGCGCAGATACGAACCCTTGGGCCTGCCGTCCTTGCGGATGTAGCAAGGCTTCTGGCGCACGTCCAGTTCGGGGATATTGGAGGGCTAGGGGACAAACCGTGGGTCTTGTTCGCGGGTTTTGTTTGCGGGCCTTATCGGCGTACCGCCGATTAGCGTGGTTGGCCACAAGCGTTTCGACCGCGAGTCTTCGTCTTCTTCGTCTTCTCGCGGCCTATCTCGCAGTTGTGTGTAGCAACACGGGCACACCGCAGACACCCCAGGCCCCAGAACCGGTAAAAATGGCCATTTCGCACCATGCCGATACCAGCATTCCCGCCGTACGCTACGGCAGACTACACACAACTGCAAAATAGGCCGCAAAACAGGCTCCGCAACAAGGGGTTAAAGGGCTCAAGGCCAAACCGTGTTCAAACTGTGGGCCCTATCCGCCCCACCCGCATGCCGTCCGCTTGCTGTCTCACCCAAGTGCGCTGCTGGCGTGTCGTTGGCTAGTTTGGGCGCCCCAGCCCATCCGCGCCCATCATCATGTCGTTCATCGCTCACGCCGCCAGACCATCCGGGTCGAGCAGGAAATCGTAGACGCTCATCGTGAGGATGCCGTGCTCATCACGGACCGGCTTGACCACGTCTCGCACGAGGATAATCTTCTGGAAGCTGTCATCGATGCGGAGCAGCGACGCTTTCTCCTGCGCGACCTTCTCCGGCGTCGGCAACTGATACGCGGATTGGATGTAATAGCGCCAGTTGCCGAGATTCGCCACGAAATCGACCTCCAGCTGCTTGCGGTATGGCTTGCCCTCGTTGGTTCCACGCTGCTCGACCACGCCCACGTCGACATTGAAACCGCGCATGCGCAGTTCGTTGTACACGATGTTCTCCATGATGTGAGTCTGCTCGATCTGGCGAAATCCCAGCCGCGCATTGCGCAATCCCATGTCTTCGAAGTAATACTTCTTCGGACTGCCGATGTACTTGCGGCCCTTGACATCGAAGCGCCTCGCCTCCTCGATGACGAACGCCTCCTCAAGATACTCGATATATTGCATGATGGTGTTTGCGCTGATGCGGGAGTGCAACATGCTGTCGAATGTGGCCTTGATTTTGGGAGGATTGGTCAGGGCCCCGATGGAGGATGCCAGCACGTCCACCAAGTCGTCAAGCTCCTGCGATCTGCGCAGCCCGTTGCGGGCGACGATGTCCTTGAGATAGGTCTCCGCGAACAGGTTCTTCAGGTACAGCGACTTCTGTTCGTCGGTCTTCATGGACAGGGTGAGCGGCATGCCACCAAACATCACGTATTCGGCCCAGCCATGCTGAACATCGCCTTCATACGCCTGCATGAATTCGGCGAATGACAATGGGCGGACGCGGATTTCGTCGCCACGACCACGAAACTGGGTCATCACATCAGTGGACAGCATCTTCGAGTTGCTGCCCGTCACATACACGTCCACATTACGCATGCGTAGCAGGCCGTTGAGCACCCCGTACAGCTGTGGCGGCTCGTCGCTCCGTAGTTCTTTGTCCGAAATCGCGTACTGCACCTCATCTAGCAGCACATAGTATGGTTCGCTGCGATTCACGATGCGGGACTTCACATAATCGTATAGCGAGAGCGGGTCGCGGTAACGTGCATACATCAGGTCATCCAGCGCGATTTCGATGATGTGGTCATCATCCACACCCTGTGCGCGCAGATGTTTCTCGAACAGTTCGAACAGCAGGAAGGTCTTGCCACAGCGTCTCGCGCCGGTGACGACCTTGACCATGCCGTTGCCCATGCGCACAATGAGATCGTTCAGGTATTTGTCCCGTGATATGAGCATCAAATCCCCCAATCGCCACTCGTGCTCTCGCGCTTTTCACTGAGTGATTATGACATTTATGTCAGTTTCACGCAATAGAGAGCGACGAAAGGCGGACACGGATTTCAATGGAGGATGCACACGAACAAAGGCACCGGATGCCAGACGAGGAATGCGCTCCGTCACGAATCACCACGCAATCACCGTCCAGCATCGCGAACACCCAACTCCCGATTGGCGACGGCACAGTGATCGGCGCGGGCTCGGTCGTCACACATGCTATTACCGCCAACGCCAAGCGGCAGTAAAGCTAAGCCCCGATGAAAGTTAGGGTCTCGCATCCTCCGCCATCGCCCTTTCCCCAAAGGAAAAGGGCTTTTTTCATTGCCCAAACGACACATCAGCTGACTGCTCAGCAGATCTTCTTTCAATCCGACTCAATTCATCGCCATCGTGCTGGAGACCAGCTTGTTGGTCTTCGCCATGGCGCGGGTCACCGGCGTGTAGAGCACGAAGCCGATGAGCAAGGCGACCACGAGATAGATGCCCATGCGACCCATCTGCTCCCAGTAGACGTTGCCGTAGAACCCGCCGACGGTCTCCCTCAACGCGGTGATGCCGTGCGAGAACGGCAGGTAGGGGTACAGCTGCCTGAACCCGCCCGGGAGCATCTCCACCGGGAACGTGCCGCCGATGCCGGCGATCTGCGAGACCATGAGCGCGGCGCAAATCACCTTACCGACGGTGCTGAACACGGCCGACAGCGTGTAGACGAGCGTCGAGCTCACCAGCGACGACCACCACAGGCATAGCATGAACAGGAACGGATTCTCCGCCTGCGCACGCAGATACAGCAGGTCGCCGAGCCCCAGCACGGTGGTTTGCGCCAGCGAGAACGCGACGAAGGTGAGGCCGCGGCCCAGATACAGCTGCCACGGCTTCGGATGGTCCAAGGTCGCGGCGATCTTGTCCGATACGTTCGCCTTGAGGACGATGCCCAGGAACATCGCGCCGACCCAGATGGCCAGCAGCGTGTAGAACGGGGTCATCGCGGAGCCGTTGTTCGCGATCGGGTACACGGCTATGCGCTTTGTCGTGACGGGCGTGGTCATCGCCAGGGCAATGGTGTCCGTGGGTTGGGAGAGCAGTTTGCGCACCTCGTCCACGCCGCCGGATGTCATGGCCTCGTCCAGCTTATCGGCGGTCTCGCCGAGTTTCTTCGATTGCTCGAGCAACGTGTCATGCGCCGTGTTGATATTATCCGTCACCTCACGGATGTCAGTCAGCGCACCGGCCGAGCCGCTGCCGTCGGTCTGACCGGCCACGGCGGCGAGCGTCGTGGTGGCCTCGTCGACCAATGCCTTGGCATCCGCGCCGGTCCGCTTGGCGGAGTCGGTCACGCCGGAGAGCGTGGCGACGACGTTGTTCTGGTACGACTTGTTCAGATCGCGGATCGACTGCGCGCTGGCCTGCGCCTGCGCGGCGATGTCCTTGCCGGCGTCGGTGATCGTCTGCCCCTTGGCTTCGGCCTGGTCCGCGGCGTCGTTGATCTTCGTGTCGGTGTCGTTGAGACGTGTGAGGGTGCGGTCCACATCAGCGATGGCCCGGTCGATCGAGGCCTTGGCCGGTTCGGTGTGCAACGATTCCCTGATGGAGACCAGCGTATTGCGGTATTGGGTCAGGCTCGCGATCATTGGCCTGACGCGGTTCGTGGAGATCTCGCGCAGGGCCACCGCAGTGTTGGCGGCTCCCTCGGCGGGTTTGCCCAGCGTCTCCTCGGCGTTGTCGCCGACGGTATCGAAGGCGTCCGCCGCGGAATCGAGTCCGTTGGTCATGTTCTCGTTGATGCGGTCGATCGACGTGGATGCGTCTCCAAGCTTGCCGGTGATGCCGTCCATGTCAACGGTGGAGGATTGCAGCGACCGCTTCGTCCGTTCCATCGACTTGCCGGATGCGTCGAGCAGGGATGCCGCGGAATCGGCGAGATCCGCGTAGCTCGAAGCGAGATCGGCAGCGTCGGCGAGATCGCTTGATTGCTGCCGCAGATTGGCACTCAATGCACTGATGGATCGTGTGCTCTGGTCCGTGTCGAGATAGGCGGACACGGAATCAAGCATGCCGGCGGCGGCCTGAGCAACGGCCGAGGTGAGGGTGTCGCTGATCTGCTGACGTACGGTGGAGGCGCCCTGATCGGTGACGGTGGAGCCGATGGGATTCTTCTTGGGGTTGGAGTAGTAGACGAGCTGAGCCTGTCGCTCCTTGGTCTCGCCTACCTTCGCGGAGTCCGATGCCCCTTCGTTCAGTAGAGAGAACAGGTCTGTGCTGAAGCCCTCGGGAATCACGATGGCCGCGTAGTATTCGCCGGATTCCACGCCACTCTTGGCCTCATCCTCGGTCACGAACGTCCAGTCGAGGCTGTCGTTTGCCCTGAGAGCATTGGCGACCTGATCGCCCACGTTGACCTTCGCCGGCAGCAGGTCGCCCTGATAGCCCTTGTCCGAGTTGGCGACGGCGACCTTCATGCCGCCGGTGTTGCTGTATGGATCCCAGTTGGCGTAGATGTTGAACCATGCGTAGAACGACGGCATGAGGATCAGGCCGATGGCGATGATGAGCGCGATCACGCTGCTGCGGATGTGCCGCATATCGGTGCGGAATATGGTCCATACGTTCCTCATCAGTGGACATCCTTTCCGTTGGCATTGGTCCTGTTGGCATTGGCCTCGACGCCGGCGCCCTCATTGATATTGCCCCCGTCGCCGGCGTTCCCCGCGGCATGCCGGGCGACGCTTCCGCCGGCGTTTCCTGCGATGCCGTCGGCTATCACGGCGCGCCCGGCGGCCGCTACGGAGCGCAGCAGGCTTTCGGCGCCCATCGTGCTGTCATGTGCCTGTCGCGGTAGGTGAAGGTGGATGTATTCGAGGATGATCAGCGCGACGTCCACCACGATTACCATCGCCAGCCAGGCCACGAGGAATCCGATGCTCGGCCCGACGACCATCATGACGATGAGGAACACGACGGGGATGATCCAGATAAGATGGAACCCGATGCGCACCAGATGCGGGTACAGCCGCTCGAACTTCCTCGCCCGGCGTCGTACGCCGGCGCCCCAAGTCGGATCGGCGAGCATCTTGCGCACGGTGATCATGACATTGCGTTCGGAACCGACGATCTCCAATCGCTGCACGTTGACCAAATCGGTATCCGCCAGTTCGCGGTTGAATAGATCATTGAGATTGGCGAGAGCCGGACGGCACAGCATCGCCACGAGCAGGAACACCACGGCGAACATGGAGGTCTGCCAGATGCGCGTCCAGAAGTCCGTGCCATAGAAGCCCCCGATCGATTCGCGCAGCGCCTCGACGCCATACGTGAACGGCAGCATCGGGTACAGCAGCCTGTAGAAGTGGGGCATCATCTCGATCGGGTACATACCGCCCGCGCCCGGCACCTGCAGTATCAGGAAGATCACGCTCAACGCCATGCCGATGTGCCGGAACATCATGACCAGACTGTACGCGATTGAGATATAGGTCATCGAGCATACGATGGTGCCCAGATAGTACGCCCATGGCACGTTGCATTGGATGCCGATGACGAGGTTGCCTGATGCGATGACGATGCCCTGCAGCACCGCAACAACCATGAGTAGCAGCCATCGTCCGAGGAACGCCTGCTTGGGCGTGAGCGCGTCAATGCCTTCCGAATCGGCGTCGTTGCGCAATAGGGTGAGTGCCACGAAGGCGCCCGCCCAGCATGCCAGGTTCGTGAAGAACGGGGCGATGGCGGTGCCGTAGTTCCTCATCGGATAGTACTCGCGGGTCTCCAGACCGACCGGGGATGCGAGGAACGAGGACACCTGATCAGCGTCCACATGCGCAAGGCCCTTGACGCCGGCCCACGCATCGCTCGCCCGAAGGACGGCAAAATCGGCCTGCGTGCGTTGCACCGATGCACCCACGCGATCGAGGGCCTTGCCCGTCTGCCCCATCACCTTGGACGCCGATTCGAGCGTCGTGTCGAGCTGCGCGAGATCGGCATCGATGCGACCAAGCGATTCGGCGGCCCCACCCACGGTTCCGGACAGTCCGACGAGCTGGGTGGAGACACCTGTGAGGGTGGAATCAATCCTGCTCGAAGCGTCCGAGGACAGGCTGGAAAGCCCGTCGGCCTTGCCGTTCAATGCGTCTAGGGAATCGGAGAGCTTCTTGCCGCCCGCCTGCATCGCCGAGGGGATGCCATTGTTCAGTTGCCTCATCGCTTCGATCTGTGCGGCGAGGTCGCTCTGATGCCGTTTCGCCTGTGCGAGGGCGTCCGAGTCTGCGAGCTGCGGGTCGGATTCCATCGCCTCGATCGCATCCCCTAAGGCATCGTTCGCGGATTCGAGAGTGGACAGCGAGGCGTCGACACGCCCGGAGATGTCCGCAGCATTGCCGTTGATGGTGTCCGCCATGCCGTTGATGCGGCCCTTAAGGGAGCCCGCCCCGGACTGTACCTGTCCGATGGTCGTATTCATGGAGTGTTGGAACGCCGACAATCCGGTACGTGCGGAGTCGACGGAGGATGCCGTGTCGTTGACGCTCGTGGAAAGGGCGTCGGCGCGACCGGCGATGCCCGTCATGCTTTGGCGGGCCCTCGTGATTGTCGCTCGCGCATCGGTGATGGAAGATTGCGCATCATTCACTTTTCCGCGGGCCGCCACGATGCTGGATTGGGCTTCGCCCAGCTTACCGTCCAGCTGGTTCGCCGTCCCGTCGAGCCGGTCGTTCATCTTGCCAGCCTCTTCGGAGAGCGTCTTCGTGACGGTCGCGCTGACGGTGGAGACGAACGATTCGTTGATCTGCTGCTCAAGGGCCGCGGCGCCGGACTGCGTCACACGCGGCGCAAGCGTGTTGACCTTCTCGTTGACATAGTAGGACAGTTCGGGGCGCGTGAAGTCGCCCTGTAGCACGCTGGTCAGATCCTTGCTGAAGTCCTCGGGGATCACGATGGCCGCGTAGTATTCGCCGGATTTCACGCCGTTGACGGCGGCTGTCTCGTCCACGAAGCGCCATCCCAGATCGTGGTTGTCCTTCAAGGCGTCCATGGTCTGGTCGCCCACATTCATTTCGGAGCCGTTCACCATGGTTCCCGCATCGTTGTTGACCACTGCGATCGGCACGTCGCCGGTATTCGCATATGGGTCCATGTTCGCCGCAACGTTGAGCCATGCATACAGTCCCGGCACGAAGCATGACGCCAGAACGATGAACACGGCGAAGGGCACCGCGCAGATCCGCTTCACATCGCGGATGAAGACGCGCAACACGTTATGCATGATAGTTGTCCGTTCCCTTGTGGATTCACCTACCGACCGTCACCGCCGCGCCGGATTCGTCTGGGCATCCGCCGATTCGCAGGCCGATGCGCCGATATTCCTAGCAAGCATGGCCAGCCCGATCGCATGCGTGTTGTTGGCCGCGATCCTGACCACAAGGTCGATGGGCTCCCTGCGCCCGCGCCGATACCATTCCTTGAGCGAACCGACGATCCCGGCCGCCAGATACACGAAGTGGTAATCCCGCACGGCTCCGGCCGTCCGCCCGTCCACCGCCGGTCCCACCGGGTCCACCTGCGTTGCGGAAAGAGGGTCGATGAGCTCGTTGCAGTACGCGCCTATGGTATCGATGAGGTCGCCGGAGAGCGCGTCGCCGGACTTGCCGACCACCAACAGGGATGCGGATTCGTTGGCCGCGGCGAACTCGAAGATCTCATGGATGAGGGGCTCGTAATCGTCCTGGAGGATCTCCCTGCGATGACGGGCGATGATGTCCTTGTACGAATCGATGAGCTCGCGTTTGAGCTGATCGAACAGGGCGTAGATGTCCTTGTAGTGCACGTAGGGTGTGTTTACACTAGTTTGTTTTTTGATGGTGTTTTGAGTTGGATGGCGATGAGGATGAGTTGGAGGTTGGCGAGGAAGGTGGCGTCGAGCCTGTCGTAGCGGGTGGCGGCTTTCCTGTAGTGCTTCATGCGGTTGAAGACGCGTTCCACGATGTTCCTGTCCTTGTACGCCTGCCTGTCGTATTCCCATGGGTCCGTCCGGTTCCTCTTGGGCGGCACGACCGGCGTCAGGCCGAACGATTCGGCCAGCAGCCGGGTCGGGTCGCCCTCGTAGGCGCGGTCCATGAGCAGCCTGGCGCCCATGAACGGGCCGAGCGCGGCCATGGAGACGCGGCCGTGGGCCGCGTCGTGCTCGTTGCCCGGGCTCAGGTGGATCTCGACGAGCGTCGACTCGCTGTCGGATACCACGTGAACTTTGGTGTTCCTGCCTCCCCGGGAGATCCCGACGCACTGCGGCCCCCCTTTTTCGGGGCGCCCGTGGCGTGCTGGTGGACCTTCACGCTCGTGGAGTCCATGGCGAGCACCCGCACCTCCACCCCGATGATCCGCTCCTCCTGCAGGGCGGCGAACAGGCGCTCCACCGCGCCGTTCCTGGACCAGCGGTTGAACCGCTGGTAGACGGTGATCCACTTGCCGTAGCAGGCGGGCAGGTCCCGCCACGGCGCGCCGGTGCGGCACATCCACAGCAGGGCGTTGACGAACGTGTAGTTGTCCACCGCCACGTTGCCCCGCTGGCGCGGCAGCAGATGCGCGATCCTCATGAACTGGTCCAACGTGATGTCATACCTCGGCGTACACATACCCCAATTATCACACAAAACCCAAATAGTGTAAACACACCCTAGAACGTCGCCCGGTTGACGTCCGCGAGACGGGTGAGCTCCATCACCGAGATCTTGTTGAGCGGCTTGGTCTCCAGCAGCTTGACCAATGCATTCTGCAGCATCGCCCGCGTGCGGCGCGACCGCCTGTCCATGGGCTTGGATTGCCCTTCGTCAGATTCGCCGATACCCGTACGAGTGCCCGCCTCTGCCATTCCGTACCTCCAATGATTCGATCCGTCACGCCACGCTGGTCGAAATATCAGGACCTTCGTTGTTGTGCATGGTCCGTTGTCTCGGCAATATCATAGCAAACACTCTTCGACAACTGTCGATAAACAATGCAACTGTCAAAAAGTAGACCCATCCATTAGATCAGCAACGTGACGCAGGCTGAAAATCCGCAGAGCAGGCACCAACTCATTGACCAACTCATTGACGCCGACCCGCAAATCTTCGCGACACGCCGGAGAGAGCAGCAACTTAAGCGATAAGGCAGTTGGGCGGTACGACGATTTTCGTTGGAATGCCGCCAGTTCCACGGCTGGAAAACGTGAGTCTCGCATCCTCCGCCATCGCCGGAAGTCTTGGTTTCAAAGGCTTCCGGCTTTTTTCTTGGCTTCTTCACGGGGCGCGGTGTTATTACCGTGCGACATGTTCGGAGCTTTTTGTTCCGCGCCGTCCCTCCCCCACTCAGTGCCGTGACGAGGCGTGTGACTGGATGTGTGACCCGGCGTGCGTTGTGACCCGGCGTGCGACATGGTGTGGACACACCCGGTCACGGGGCGTCAAAACCGTTGAAATAAAGCCATTTCAAAACCCCTGTGACCGGGAATGGGCACACCCGGTCACACCCCGCGTCACAACGCACGCCATGTCACGCCCGGCCATGCCCACCCACTCCCGGCCACGCTCGGCCACGCCCGGCCACAAACTGGGCAAATCGGGATCATCGCAACACAAACTGGGCAAATCAGGACGTTCGATTTGCAAACTGGGCAGAACGGAACATCTGGAGGCCGATTTTGGTGTCCAGACGACCAGATCTGCCCAGTTCACAAAACAACAGTCCCGATCTGCCCAGTTTGCGACACAACAGGGGGCACAACCATTACAACCGGACGGAACCCGAAACCACCCCCAAACAAGAGTTGACAAAATATAGGCCCCCGATTTTCCCCACAGCCGACCATTGCTTTGCAATCCGGGGCGGCATCCGATACTGCGTCCCATACACAGGTCCGCAGCAATGTGAGACTTCCAAGAGCCGGGGGAGTCCCCCGGCATTTTTATTTTCAGGGGGGAATCATGGCGGACGTCTCGGTCTTCGCCGACGAAAGCGGCGAACAGGGATTCCAATCCAAGTACTACGCGCTGACGCTGGTGTTCCACAAAAAGGTCCGGAAGCATCAGTTACTGCTTCGATGACGCGATCACAAGACCATTCCAATTCTTGCGCTGCCCATGTCCGATAGGCTGAACCGTCGTCGGGAACAGGTTGCTGTGGTATTCGGCACGACCGGCAAGGATGTCGTCGTAAAGACGCTGCTTGTCGTCAATATAGGCGATGGTCTCGTTGACTTCAGCGAGTTTGGCGAGCAGCGCCTCACGCTTGACGCCGAGCATGCGTTTGCGCTCCGGAATTGAGGACGGCCCCGCCATGCACAGCTGCATGTACCGTTTCATCTCGGAGATCCCCATGCCGCAACGACGCAGATATCCGAGGCCTTGCAACCATGCGATGTCATGCTCGGTGAATACGCGGTGATTGTGCTCGTCTCGTTGCAAGTTCGGCACGAGTCCTTCATTGCAGTAGAACTTCAGCGCCTCGTAGTTCATGCCCGTGCGTGCGCATGTCTCCTTCATCGAATATAGACGCTCGCGCCCATCCTCGTGTTCGTTCGCTTCATCGCCCATCAAAGACTCCCGTCAGCCACTGTCCGCCATATCATCACCTAATCAGACGCCTTCCGCCACCGGTAGCCTCTCCCGGCGTGTCGCGATTTGACCGGTAGCAGCTACCGACTTATACGGTACGAAACCAACGACGGCAACCCGACGCACACCCCACGCCGGACCATATCGGACCGCTGAAGCCGTCGGGAAACAGTCCTCAAAAAGAACCGGAAAGGACACATCATGGAAACCACCACTCTGAAGAACGGCGTTAAGATTCCGAAAATCGGCTACGGCGTCTTCCAGATCGGCAAGGACGAGACGGCGCGCTGCGTGCGCGAGGCCATCGAAACCGGCTACCGGCACATCGACACCGCGCAGTCGTACTTCAACGAATCTGAAGTGGGCGACGGCATCAAGGACAGCGGCATCGACCGCACAGACCTTTTCGTCACCACCAAAGTATGGATCGGCAACTACGGGTACGAGAACACGCTCACATCCATCGACAAATCGCTCGCCAAACTCAAGACCGACTACATCGACCTTGTGCTCCTGCACCAGCCATACTCCGACTACTACGGCGCATGGCACGCGCTCGAGAAGCTCTACCGCGAGGGCGTCGTCCGCGCAATCGGCGTGAGCAACTTCGACCCCGGCCGCGTCGCCGACATGGTCGCGTTCAACGAGATCGCCCCGATGGTCAACCAGGTCGAGACCAACCCGCTCAACCAGCAGATCAAGGCGCACGAGAACATGGCCGCCCGCGGCGTCGCTCAGGAGGCGTGGGCACCGTTCGGCGAAGGCAGGTCCGACATGTTCACGAACCCCACGCTCATGGCCATCGGCGAACACTACGGCAAGTCGGCCGCGCAGGTCATCCTCCGCTGGCTCACACAGCGCGACATTATCGCCCTGCCCAAATCCACGCACATCGAACGTATGAGAGAGAACATCGACATCTTCGACTTCCAGCTGTCAGATGCCGACATGACCGCCATCGCCGCGCTCGACACCGCCACCAGCCTCTTCTTCGACCACCAATCCCCCGAAGCCGTCGACATGATGGTGCGTCTCATCAAGGAACGCGCAGGACGCGAATAACGGCTTTGAGATTATGCAATGTGACGTAGGCTGAAAATCCGCAGAGCAGGCACCAACTCATTGACCAACTCATTGACGCCGACCCGCAAATCTTCGCGACACGCCGGAGAGAGCGGCAACTTAAGCGATAAGGCAGTTGGGCGGTACGACGATTTTTGTTGGAATACCGCCAGTTCTTCGGCATGAAGTTGTGAGTCTCGCATCCTCCGCCAACAGGGTTCTCGGAGCAATCCGGAAGCCCTTTTTCATGCCGGAAACGGCGTCATTTCGGGTTAGCGGGCAGAACGCGGGTCTTATTCTTCGCGCGCTGCTGGCGCGTCACCGATTGACGCGGGCGTCGATGCGACTACAGCACCTCCCGCAACGCCTCGAGGAATGCCTCGGCCGCGGGAGGCATAGGCCGGTCATCCTTCCACGCGATCGCCAGATGCGTGGACACCGCAGGCTCGAAGGGGCGGAAGCACAGGCCGCTCTCCGGCGACGTATCGACCATCCCCCGCGGTCCGACGGCGCATGCATACCCCTCCCGCACGAAGCAGCCGGCGTTGTACATGAGATTCGTCGTGCCGACCACCCGCAGTCGCTTCGCACAACGTCCCAGCCATCCCGACAGGTCGCCGCGGCCCAGCACACCCCGCGGCACGATCAGCGGCACACCATCAAGATCCTGCGGTCCGATTCCGATCCGCCCGGCAAGCGGATGATCGCGGCGCATGAGCAGGCCCATGGGATCGCCGCCCGGCAACGGCACGGATCCGTACCGCCCCATGTCCGCCGGCTGCACAAGCACGCCGAAGTCGGCCAGACCATTGTCGAGGCGCTCCATGATGTTGGCACCGAAATCGTCATGCAGCTGCACCGTGATGTTCGGATGCCGCTCCCGCAACAGCACGGCGGCCCGGGCAACGACGCACATCACCGCGCTCTGAGCGGCGGCGATATGCACGTCGCCGGCGATGTCATGACCGTCCCGCATCTCCGAACGGGCGCGGTCGGCGAGCTCCATGATCTCCCTGGCCCGCCGATACAGCAGACGCCCCTCACTTGTCAGCTCGATCTCACGCGCGCGATTGCCCCGGATGAACAGGGTCACTCCGAGCTCATCCTCAAGACCGCTCATCTGCCGGGACAACGCCGGCTGGCTGATACGCAGCGCATCGGCCGCGGCGGTCATGCCGCCCTCCTCAACCACCGCGATGAAATGGCGCAGCGACCTGAGCTCCATACGCTTCCCCCACATCGAAAGCCATACTGATTATGCATGCATAAAATGCATATATATTAATGATATTACAACATTTGTAATATTAAATCGAAATTTCTACCATTGCTGTCAACCAACGTCCGGAACCGGAACCACGACCGGGCGGACATACCCAATGAAAGGTCAGCACATGGCAGCACCCCATTCCACCCGCAACATCATGATCCTGGTCGGCGCCGGACAGATCGGCATGGCCATCGCCCGCCGCATGGGCTACGGCATGACCATCCTCGTGGCGGACAAGAACCCCGATCATGCCGCCGACATCGCGCAGACCATGACGGACGCCGGCTTCGACGCCCGCCCGGAGACCATGGATCTCGCCTCACGGGAATCCATCGTCGGACTCATCGGCAAGGCGACCTCCCTCGGCGACGTCACCATGCTGGTCAACGCGGCCGGCGTCTCCCCCAGCCAGGCATCCATCGAGACGATCCTCAACGTGGACCTGTACGGCACGGCCGTGCTGCTCGAGGAAGTGGGCAAGATCATCGCCCCCGGAGGCGTGGGCGTGACGATCTCCAGCCAGTCCGGCCATCGCATGAAGCAGCTCACCACCGAGGAGGACCGTCTGCTGGCCACCACGCCCACCGAGGAACTGCTCGGTCTCGACATGCTCCAGCCCGGCAACATCACGGACACGCTGCACGCCTACCAGATGGCCAAGCGCTGCAACGAGAAGCGCGTAATGGCCCAAGCCGTGGCATGGGGCGAGCGCGGCGCGCGGCTCAACTCGATCTCCCCGGGCATCATCGTCACGCCGCTGGCCATCGACGAGTTCAACGGTCCGCGCGGCGACTTCTACAAGAACATGTTCGCCAAATGCCCGGCCGGACGCCCCGGCACGGCCGACGAGATCGCCAATGTGGCCGAACTGCTCATGAGCGAGCGCGGCGCGTTCATCACCGGCACCGACGTGCTTGTGGACGGCGGCGCCACGGCCAGCTACTTCTACGGCCCGCTCAGGCCGACCGAGTGAGCATGCGCATAAGCCCGCAAAGCAACAATTCCCCCAGCCATAGGCACGCAGCATAAGGAGCCATGGATCATGACCAGACCATCATTCGTACTGTTCGTCGGCGCCACCGGCAGCGTCGGCAGGCTCGCCGTCGCCGAGGCGCTGCGACGGGGATACCGCGTGCGCGCCATGGTGCGCGACATCTCGCATGCCGGCCTGCCCCAAGGCGCAGAGCTCTTCGAGGGGGACCTGACCTCGGTCGAATCGTTCACCCGCGCGTTGGATGGCATCGACGGCATTGTGTTCACCATGGGCTCGCACGTCAGCGCGGCGATGATCGAGCGAGTCGACTACGGCGCGGTGCGCAACGCGCTCATCGCATTGAATGGACGCAAGGTGCGCATCTCGCTGATGACCGCGATCGGCATCACCAACATGGATACGCCCCGCAACAGGCAATACCGGAACCATGATTGGAAGCGCCGATCGGAGCGATTGGTGCGGGCCAGCGGCAACGAATACACCATCGTGCGCCCGGGATGGTTCGACTACGGTTCGCCCGACGATCGTCGCCTGGTGCTGCTGCAGGGAGACAGCCGGCGAACCGGCAGCCCGACGGACGGGGCCGTCCCGCGCGACCAGATCGCCCGCACGCTGGTGGACGCCCTCGACTGCCCGGACGCCACAGGCAAGACGTTCGAGCTCATCGCCGAGCATGGCGATGAGCAACCGGACCTCACGCCGCTGTTCGCCGCACTGGAGCCGGACTTCCCCGGCAGTCTCGATGGCGTGCACGACGACGACAACTTCCCGCCGTCCGCGCAGCCGGAGCGGGTGCTGGCCGACCTGCGGCGCATCCAGACGATGAACGCATAGGAAGGGCCCTGCGGATTGCGCCCCACCGGCGGGAACGCAATCCGCGGCGGCCCTACCAGCGCACGGAGATGCGCTGCCCGATGTGCGCGCTGGCGGGATCGGCGGACAGCTCGTCGACGATCGCGATGGCGTAGTCGGCGTAGCTGATGGCGCTTTCGCCGTCGGCATTCGTGGTGAACTCCTCGCCGGCCAGCACGTACGATCCCGTGCGGGGGCCGTCGGCGCGGAAATCGGCGGCCGGGGAAACATAGGTCCACTTCACGTCGGAGCGCTGGCGCAGTTCGGCGAGCGACTCGCCCATCGCGGTGGCGAGCGGCTGGAACGCGGCCGGGAAGCCCTCGGACTGGCTCAACTGCAGGGTGTGCTCGGGATTGAGGTACAGGCTGCCCGCGCCTCCGACCACGATCAGTCGGACATTGGTACCGGACAGGGCATCCGCCAGGAGCTTAAGCGAGGCGGAGTGCTGGGACAGGGTGTCCGGCGCCCACGTGCCGAACGCGTCGACGACCGCGTCGAAGCCGGTCAGATCATCGGCGGTCAGATCGAACAGGTCCTTGGACAGGGCGTGCTGCGCCACGGTTTTGTTCTCGCCGCGCACGATGGCGGTCACGTCGAAGCCGCGATCGACGGCCTCTTGGACGATGGCCCGCCCGGACTTGCCGTTGGCGGCGATGACTGCGATGCGCTTGGTGTTCTGGGTCATGATGATGCGCTCCTTATTGAATGCTCGTTTTGCTTTCGTTATTCAATGCACGACCGAAGCCGCGCAGACATGATTTACGATATTGAAGTACATCCCAAAAAGGAAGAAGGCACAATAAAGTGCTATAGTTACCCAAAAGGAACCATTGGATGATTCCAACGATTATGGAAGGTACGATCATGGTCGATGTCAACACGCTCCCGGCGTGTCCCGTGGAGACGACCCTCACGCTCATCTCCGACAAGTGGAAGATCCTGATCATCCGCGATCTGCTGGACGGCACCAAGCGATTCAGCGAGCTGCGCCGGTCGATCGGACATATCTCGCAGAAGGTGCTCACCGCGAATCTGCGCCAGATGGAGGCCGACGGGCTCGTGCACCGAGAGGTCTACGCGGAGGTGCCGCCGCGCGTGGAGTACTCGCTGACCGCCACCGGCCAAAGCCTCAAGACCGTCATCGACGCCCTGTGGAGCTGGGGCGAGGACTACAAGGCCAGACTCGCGGCGTAGTCGGGCGGTCCTGCGATTCCGAGTCCCATCCAGCGGTCTTCTTCGTCATCCTGAGCGTAGCGCGAAGCGCGGAGCCGAAGGATCCTTAACTCCCCGCATTATGATTTTCCGCGAAATGTCCAAGGATCCTTCGACTCCGCCCTTCAGTGTCCGGCTGCGCCGGACCGTCGCCGCCTTAGCGGCGGCTCCCCTCGCCTACGGGCAGCCCACAGGGCTGCCCGCTTAACGGCTCAGTGCTCAGGATGAGGGCCGCCCCAATCACAGCGCACCCCGCCGAGCAGAGGGCCGCCCGGCCCCAGCGCACCCCCGCCAAGCAGGACATGAGAAATCCGTTTGTATAATGAGCCCTATGCCGAACGCCAAGAACCCCCAGGAGCAGTGGGAAGTCGTCAACCGGGTCGTCTATCCGGTGAAGGATCGGGATCTGACGATGCCGCTGTACGCGGTGGAATGGACCCGTCCGCGCCTCACCGAGGCGGCCCTCGACCCTCTGGCGCATGTGCGCGGCAAGGGACCGGGCAACGGGCTCGCGAGCGGCGATGGCGCGGACGCGGGAGTACGGCAGACGATCAGCCGCGATGTGTTCACGGTTGACGGCCGCACGTCGATCACCGTCAAACCGGGCAAGCGCATCTCCCTGTGCACGTTCTTCAACGCGTTCCCGGCCAGCTATTGGCGCCGATGGACAGCCGTGCGCACGGTGAGGTTCACGGCCACCGTGCGCGGCGAGGGCACCGTCACCCTGCACAAATCGAACGCGCGCGGCTTCATCGCGCCCGTGAAGGATCTGCCGGCGAGCACGCCTGCCGCAGCACAATCGCACACCATCTCCTACGACATGCCGCTCAAGGGCATGCTGGACGGCGGCTATTTCTGGTTCGACGCCACGGCCGGGGACGATCGGCCCCTGACCATCATCGACGCCGCATGGTCGGTGCCCGTCTCCGCACGTCGCACGCACGAGGCGAGCACACTGTCCATCGCGATCACCACGTTCAATCGTCCGTCGTACTGCCACAACCAGCTGAAGGCCATCGCCGGCGAGCCGGCCCTGCGCGAGCGTCTGGACACCGTCTACTGCACCGATCAGGGCACCGATCTGGTGCGCGACCAGCCCGGCTTCCAGGACACCGCCGCGGACATGGGCGGCCAGCTGACCTACCTGCGCCAGCGGAATCTGGGCGGATCGGGCGGATTCTCGCGCGGCATGTTCGAAACGGTCCGCGCGAACCGCAGCGACTATGTACTCCTGCTGGACGATGACGCGATCAGCGAGCCGGAATCGATCCTGCGCGCGCTCAACTTCGCCGACTACACGAAGAAGCCCACGCTGGTGGGCGGCGGCATGTTCCATCTGGACAACCGCACGGTCATGTTCACGCTCGGCGAGCACTGGAACCCGGTGACCAACATGCACGGCCCGGTGATCGGCCGCCCGTACAACCACGACTTCGCGCAGCAGCCGCTCGCCGAGTCCCCGAATTGGCACCAGCGGATCGAGACCGACTACAACGCCTGGTGGATGTGCCTGATCCCCACCGAGGTGGTGCGCGAGATCGGCCTGGCCATGCCGGTGTTCATCAAGCACGACGACATCGAATACGGTCTGCGCGCCCGCAGACACGGGTTCCGCACGGTCAGCCTGCCCGGCGTGGCGGTCTGGCATCAGGCCTGGCACGACAAGGACCCGCTGCGCACGTGGGAGGAATACTTCGTGCTGCGCAACCGGTGGATTCAGGGCGTGCTGTACTGCGACAAGCCGAATTGGCACTTCATGCGCGAGATGGTGGCCGGCGATGTGAACGCGGGTTGCAAGCTCACGTATTCGGCGATCGCGCTGAGGCACAAGGCCATGGTCGATCTGCTGGCCGGACCGCAGCACATCGTGGACACGTTCCCCACGATCATCGCCGATGTGCGCAAGGCCCGCGAGGGCTTCCCCGACTCCACGGTGATCGACGTGGACGCGGCGCCCATCCCCGAGCGGCTGTTCATTCCCAAGCAACGGCATCTGGGCCGCAGGGGCATCAGCCTGCTGCTCCTGCGCACGTATCTGGGCACGCTGCTGGGCCGCGGAAACGGCATGAAGTCGACCCGCCCGCAGGTGATGGTCCCGTACAAGGACGCCTTCTGGACCACGTTCAAGGGCATCGATTCGGCGCTGGTCACCACGCCCGACGGCGACGGCGTGGAATGGTTCCGCCGCGACAGCCGGCTCTACCGGCGCATGATCCGCGGCAATGCGCGGCTCTACATGAAGCTGTACCGCAATTGGGGGAAGATCGCGAAGGCCTACCGGCGGTACGATTTCGCGAGCATTGGACGCTGGGAGCGGATCTTCCGCGACGCGGAGGTGTAACGGAAGTGTGACCCGGGGCGTGCAGACCGTGACTCGGCGTGCGTGACGGGGCGTGCATTGGTGACATGGCGTGTGACATGGGGTGGACACGCCGGGTCACAGGGTTTCAAAATCGTTGAAATAAAGCCATTTTGAACCCCACCGTGACTGGGAGTGGGCACGCCGGGTCACGCCCCATGTCACAACCCACACCGAGTCACACGCCGGGTCACGCCGAGTATGGGAAGCTGAGGTTACGTCATCCTGAGCGAAGCCCGAAGGGCGGAGTCGAAGGATCCTTAATCCCCTGCACTCATTGGAACCGCCGATTTGTGCGTAATGGCCAAGGATCCTTCGACTTCGGCTACGGTGTCCGGCTGCGCCGGACCGTCGCCGCCTTGGCGGCGGCTCCCTTCGCCTACGGACAGCCCACCGGGCTGTCCGCTTCACGGCTCAGTGCTCAGGATGACGAGACGGGCCTGCGAAGCACCTACCGCCCGGCCGCCTGCTCCGCCGCCTTGAGATCGATCAGGTCGGGGATGATGTTGCCGTCGTCGTCGATCTGATGGATGCGCATGGCGTCGTCGTTCAACAGCGCGTACGGATCGCGGCAATCGGGATCGCGGATCACGAACGTGCAGGCGTTCTCGTCGATCGCCACCGCCACGGTGTCCGTGAAGTTCGGATCGGTGAGCGACGGGGTGCGCAGCGATGTGATCAGGCGGAACTCGCCATCGTTGAACAGTTTGCAGGGCAGCTCGAAATGCACCGTCTGATGGCCGTGCTTGGTCATCTTGATGATCTTCGCGCCCGTGTCGTACGTGATGCCGCCGCGGCGGATGTCGTTCATCGCGATGGCCAGGTAGAAGTCGCCCGGCTCGTCGAACTGGTACTCCACATCGAAGCGGAACATGTCCTTGGTGGTGCACATGGGCTTGGAGACGGGGACGGTCCTGAGGATCGGGCAGCGGGCGTTGAGACCGTTCGGGTAGCCGCCGCGGGCCTCGCGCTCCTTGCGCTGCTTGGCGCGCTCGGCCTCCAGATTGGCCAGCGTGTACTCCTGCGCCACGCTCTCCTTGTCGCCGATCACGCGGACCTTGCCGTCCTTGATCATCATCGCGCGCGTGCAATAGCGCTTGACCGCGTCCATGTCGTGCGTCACCAGGATCACGGTCTTCGTGGGGTCGGTGCTGATCTGCGAGAAGAAATCGGCGCACTTGCGCTGGAACGCCTCGTCGCCCACCGCCAGCACCTCGTCGAGTACCAGAATGTCGCCCTGCGCCTTGATCGCCACCGAGAACGCCAAGCGCACCTGCATGCCGGAGGAATAGTTCTTGAGCTTCTGGTCCATGAAATCGCCCAGCTCCGCAAAATCGACGATGTCGTCGTACATCGCGTCGATCTGCTCGGTGCTGAAGCCCAGCAGGGCGCCGTTGAGGTAGACGTTCTGCCGACCGGTGAGCTCCGGGTTGAAACCCACGCCCAGCTCGATGAACGGCACCAGATCGCCGTGCGTCTCGATCGTGCCCTTGTCCGGGCAGTAGATGCCGGAGATCAGCTTGAGCAGCGTGGACTTGCCGCCGCCGTTGCGGCCCACGATGCCGAAGAACTCGCCCTGATGCACCTCGAAGGACACGTCGTCCAGCACCTGCTGCATGCGGTATCCCTTGATGCCCTTGGTCCAGTTGATGAACGCCTGCTTGAGGCCCGTGGCCTGCTCGGTGGGCAGACGGAAGGACTTGCTCACATGATCGACCTTGAGCACCACGGGGGCCTTGGTGAAGTCCAGGGTGCCGTCCTCGGAGAGCAGATCCTCGGCGTTCTCCGCATTCTGGGTATTCTGAGCGTTTTTCGTCACGGCATCATCCTATCAGCGCCGTCGGCAAGCGCCATCTGCTAGCATTCCGGTGTGAAGACACGCCGCGGCGGAGAGCTTGCGAACCGCGGACCGATCGTGCCATGGCTTGGATCGGGCCATGGCTTGCAATGGTAATCAAACGGACTAGGAGCGTTCCGGAACATGAAGACATTGACCGCCCAGAACATCGGCATCGACGACATCCCGCAATATGCCAAGCAGCCCACGCTGTGGATGCGGGCCGATCACCCCGTCACGCCCTCCTACATCGACGGCGGCCACCGCGAGTTCCAGCTGCCCGTGGCCGGCGATTACGATCTGACCACCTTCTTCAACGCGCTGTCCGTGGCCAAGTGGCGCAAGTACACCAACGCGAAGGCCTTCCACCTGCGCATGGCGGTCAAGGCGTCGCCGTTCGTGGCGATCGATCCGGCCGTGGTGGACGAGGACGGCAAGGCGTCGATCCGCGTGACCCTGACCATGGCGGACACCTACTCCTACCAGCCCACCGTGGTGGAGGGCAAGGGCTTTTGCGTGGAGGCGCCCGCGGACGACGAGTGGCACGAGATCACGATCGACGTGCCGCAGGGCCTGGCGAACGACCGCACGCCGGTGCTGTTCGGCGCGATCATCACCGCCCCCGGCGTCACCGACGTGCGCGACGCCCGCTGGGACATGGATCTGGACGATGAGGACGTGCGGCACGTGGAGGTGGCCGTGTGCATCACCACGTTCAAGAAGGAGCCGTACATCCGCCGCAACGCGCACATCTTCCGCGACTCCGTGATCGGCTCCGGCACCGAGGCCGGCAAGCACTTCACGCTGCACATCGTGGACAACGGCCGCACGCTGAGCGAGGACGAGGTGTTCGCCTCCGACCGCATCCAGCTGCACCCGAACGTCAACTCCGGCGGCGCCGGCGGCTTCGCGCGCGGCATGATCGAATCGATCGAGCAGGAGCCCAAGGCCACGCACGTGATCCTCATGGACGACGACATCTCCCTGTCCCCCGAGTCGCTGCTGCGCACGTACAGCCTGCTGCAGGCCGTGAAGGACGAGTGGCGCGAGGCGTTCGTCTCCGGCGGCATGATGAGCCTGGACGAGCCGGACATCCGCCACGAGGACATCGGCTTCTTCAACAAGGACGGCTGGTGCCAGTCCCTCAAGCCGGTGATGCGCATGAGCGTGCTGCACGATGTGATCGAGAACGAGGCCTTCAAGCCGCCGTACGATCTGCCCGGCTGCGAGGACCAGCGCACGCAGAAGTACCAGGCGTGGTGGTACTGCTGCATCCCGATGACGCAGATCGAGCTGCGCGGCCTGCCGCTGCCGCTGTTCGTGCGCTACGACGATGTGGAGTACTCGCTGCGCAATCCCCCGAAGATCATGAGCATGAACGGCATCTGCGTGTGGCACTCCCCCTTCTTCATGCGCTACGACGCGGCCGTGGAGCGCTACCAGGTGGCGCGCAACCTGTTCATCATCCGGCACGCCTCCGGGGCCGCGCCCATCTCCGACTTCGAGGACGCGCTGTACCGCCAGGTGCAGATCGAGCTCAAGCGCTTCAACTACGCCGACGCCGAGCTGGCGCTGGAGGGCTTCGAGGACTTCCTCAAGGGCCCGGACACCACCTTCGCGCCCGGCTTCGCGGAGAAGAAGTTCCTGGAGTCGCACAAGAAGGCGGAGAAGCTCGTGCCGCTCGAGGAGCTGGACGACGAGCTCAAGAAGCTCGGCATCGACTTCCGCACGCTCACCAGCGCGGACATCGCGCGCGACAAGCCGCGCTCGCTCTTCCAGCGCGGCCTCGACTTCATGACCTTCAACGGTCAGCGCACGCCGCTGCCCTACACCAAGCACGGCAAGGTGGCGATCTGCGAGGCGTCCGGCGGCGCGTACATCGGCGGCGCCCTGCGCGAGGCGGAGACCGTGGTGGCGGTGAGCATCCCGCAGCGCAAGGCCGCGATCCGCCACAAGGACCAGGCGCGCTTCAACGAGATCTGGAAGCGCTACAAGGACGACGTGAAGGCGTACCGCGAGCGCAAGGCCGAGCTGGACAAGCTGTACCACGAGGCCTTCCGCCGCATGACCACCGTCAAGGCCTGGAAGGAGTACCTGGGGATCTGACGTTGATGGGCGGGCCGGCCCGCCCATCAACGTCATCCTGAGCGCTGAGCCCGCAGGGCTGAGTCGAAGGATCCTTCGCTGCCGCTCAGGATGACTAGGGAGTTGCTTTTTGTCATCCTGAGCGAAGCGGAGCGGAGTCGAAGGATCCTTGGCCACTGTGCACTAAGCGTTGTATGCACTAGTGCGGGGAATTAAGGATCCTTCGACTCCGCTGCGCTCCGCTCAGGATGACAGGAAGGGACTGCTGCGCCTTCGCTCAGGATGACCGCGGGCGAACCTCCGTGCCGCAGAACGGCAGGGCCGTGAACAGGGGCAGGATGAAGTACTCGGAGGCCGGGTACCAGAACAGCACGATCGGACTGGCGTACAGGGAGGCGACCGTGAGCAGCAGCAGCGAGGTCGCCCCCAGCGCCACCCATCGGCGGCGGGAGATCAGGTAGCCCACGAGGATCATCGGCACGTAGGTGACGTACAGGCCGATGCTCATCCATCGGTTGCCCTGATCCGCCGCGCGCCTGACCGATTCAGCCACGTTGCGCTGCCAATCGGCCTTGTTCGACGTGCCCATCAGATCGCCCAGCAGACGGTATGCGGCCGGCAGACGATCGTCCTGTGGCGTGTGGGTCATGAACGTGGCCCACTGTTTCATGTACGACTCGCTGAAGAGATAGTCGGCATCGGTGGGGTACGTGAAGTTGGAGCCCTTGCCGGTGTATGCCCAGTTCATCGTCGTGCCCGCATAGGCCATCACATAGTCGGCCGGGTTCTTCAGGCCGATCGACGCCCACGCCCGGACCGCATCCCACTTGGCGGCCGTGGACGCGTGGGGAACGAGCGACCAGACCGTCTCGTCCGTGCGGGAGGGGTTGTAGCGATCGCCGGCCCCCTCCACATCCATGAAGCCCTTGAGCAGCTCGCGATCATGCGCGCTAATCGCACTCGGGTTTTTGGCCTGAACGCGGCCCACCGGCTGCGTGATCACCCCGTACAATTCGCGGCTTTCCGTGACGGCCGCATCCGTGGCCATCACGCTCAGCGGCCCCCAGACGCACTGGGCCAGCACTAGGCCGGCCATCGCGCAGGCGAAGAACCATTTGCGGTTGCCGCGCACCACGATCAGCGCGAACGCGAAGGCCAGGACGAGGATCATCAGCGCGGTGCGCTTCGAGGCGACGGACAGGGCCACGAGCAGGATGAACGCCGTGGCGACCGGCCATCGGCGCAGCACACGCCCGCGCGTGCGGCAGATCTCCACGAACAGCACGGCCGTGGGCAGCATGGCGATCACATGCAGCGTGTCCTTGCCCATCATCGTCACGCCGCCCACCACAACGTAGTTCAGGGCGTAGTAGAGCACCGCGAGCAGGGAGGCCAGGAAGGGCAGGCCGAGCTTGCGGATGTAGCACAGCGCGAAGGCGCAGCACAGCGACAGGGCCAGGACCTGCGCGACCGTGTAGGCGGCCAGGCCGTTCATCAGGCTGCCGGTGGCCGCGCCGAACCGCCAGAACCAGCCGAAGACGATGGTGTCCAGCAGGGGGTGCTGGGTGTAGTAGCGGATGTTGCCGGAGGTCTGCATGAACTGGGCAATCGTGTCGTCGCGCATGGCGCCGGGCCAGGTGACGGCGATCCACAGCGACCAGCCGAGGAGTGTGGCGAGCCAGTAGAGGAGGAAGTATTTGCGCAGGGACGCCTTGAAGGTGATCGGGCGGCGGGCGCGCAGGCAGACGTTGAGCGCGCGGAGGATGGGGTTGCGCGGGGGCTGGGCGGATTGCGAGTCAGCTTGGGCGGGCTGCGATTCGGACTGGCCGGCAGGCGTTCCGACTGCGGCGGGCGCGTCCTGCCGGGCGAACTGGGCGGCGGATGACCGGGTGCTGAAATCGGCCCAGTTGTAAGCCGCGAGCGCCGCCACGTACACCACCACGGAGAACAGGATGCCGGATTGCGCCGATTCGCGGATGAGCTGGTCGGTGATCGGATCCTCGAAGAGCCTGGTGTTGTTGACAATCGCCCCGGCGAAATCGATGCCGTATCCCAGAATCGCCACGATCAGCGCGGCGGGGTCGAACCAACGGATATGCCCTGCGGCGGCGCGCGGATTGGCGGCGCCAACCGTCGCGACTACGTTGTCTGACACTATCTGACTTCCCATTCCTGTTGCTCGACCGGATTGTTCCACGATATCAGGGTCAGCCGCGGTTGCGCGAGGAAATCCACCAGTTGAGGATCGAGCCGGCGGCCACGAGCAGCGCGCCGCACCAGAACGGCAACGTGAGGGACAGGCCCAGCAGCACGGCGCTGGCGGCGGTGGACAGCACCGGGGTGGCGTAGGAGGCCATGGCGAGCGTGGTCATGCTGCCGTGCAGGATGCCGTGGCCCCAGCAGGCATAGCCGCCGGCAATCGACGCGGCGGCGCCCAGGACCGCGATCCAGCCGTACCAAGGCGGCGCCACGGCGGGCCAGCCCTGACCGGACATGAAGTGGATGATCCAGATCGCCACGGCCACCACGGGGAAGAACAGGGAGGTGCCGTCGTAGCCCTTGGCGAGGACCGGGGTGAACACGGCGTAGACGGACCATGCGGCGGCGCCGCAGAAGGCCAGCAGGTACGGCAGCGGGTTGGAGGCGATGTGGCCGGCGGCCAGTCCCCAGTCGAGGCCGCTGTTGCCGCCCACGGCCAGAACCACGCCGGCGGTGGCGACGATCGCGCCGGGCAGGACGCGGATGATCGCGCGGGCTCGGGAGGTCAGCGCGGACTTCGCAGATTTCGCGGACTTCGCGGACTTCACTGCGGGCCCGAAGGCGGCGGCGAGCAGAACCATCATGGTGGGCCACAGGTAGTTCACCAGACTCACCTCCACCGAGGATTCGGGCGTGGATGCCAGCCCGATCGACAGGGAGATGGCCGATTCGTAGAACACGAACAGCACGCCGCCGAACACCAGATACTTGCGCGGGCATTCGCGCAGGGGCGCCGGGCGGCGGAAGATCATGAGCAGCACGGTGCCGAAGGTGTAGATCAGCGCGGAACCGAGCGTGGCGCCGAAGGATTCCGCGACAACGCGGACCAGACCCGTCATCATGCTCCACAGCAGGATCGCCATCAGTCCCACCGATGTGGCTCGCGAGGAAATCACGTGCCCGTCGTCGCCGTTCGTCGTCATGCCGTCACTCTCGCTTTCTCCGCTTATGGCTGCGACGCGGCCATTCGACCGCATCGGAACCAGTCTGCCCCAGTCTGCCGGCCGGGGCCGACCGTTGGCGAGGCGGATTTCGAGGACTGCGCGGGGCTATCTGGTCTATCTGGCTGTGTATCCGGCCTATCTGACCGTCTATCTGGCAAAGTGGGGGCGGATTTTGAGGGTTGCAGAGCGCTATACATGAAAGTGGGGGCGCGTAGACCGAATAATCGGCATGCAAAACATGCCATATTGGGGCGTTTTTGGCATTGCGACAGGCCCCATCGAGGTCGAGGACGGACTGTCGACGCCCCCACTTTCATGTATAGCATTCTGCAAAGGCCGAAATCCGCCCCCACTTCGCCAGATAGGCACGAAACCCTTCTTACAACTGCCGCGAACGGATCCCGAGCGCGGATCCCGCGGCCAATAATGGTGGCTTGCTCGCGTTCAATACTTCATACTTCCGAGCGCTGTCCCGCGAATCTCATTCTGCGCAGCCCCCAATCCGCCCCAGAACGCAAAAATGCCGTGCGGAACTCGGCAGCGTTCCACACGGCATTTTCGGATGATTGGCTTGCTTCCATTGGTCGTCCGCGAGACTAGTCGGCGTAGGACACGTAGGGCGGGCGGCGCATGGGAACAGCGCCAACCAAGAGCGATTCACAAATCAGGCCACTGAGAAGGCCAAATCAACGGCGGGCGCAGCCGGCAGACCGCGGAAATCCCGCCTGAGCGATCGCGATCGAAGGGAAAATCAGCCCTCGATGGCGATCTGATGCTTCGCCTCGACCTGCGGCTTGGCGTCCATCTTCGGGACCTGCAGGCACAGCGTACCGTTCTTGTAGCTGGCGTGGATGTCGGACTCCTTCATGTCCTCGCCCACGTAGAAGCTGCGAGAGCAGGAGCCGGCGTAGCGCTCGCGACGCAGCCACTTGCCGTCCTCGCCCTTGTCCTCGTGCGAACCGTCGCGGCGGGCGGACACGGTCAGATAGCCGTTGCTGAGCTCAAGGTTGATGTCTTCCTTCTTGAAGCCAGGCATGTCGATGTCCACGTCATAGCCGTCCTTGGTCTCCTTGACGTCCGTGCACATCATGCCGTTGGCCATCGCGGCGCTCATCGCACCGCCGTTGTCCGTCTGGCGCCAACCCTCGAAGAACGGGTCGTCGAACAGATCGGAGAACATCGTGTCATTCATCAAAGCCGGAAACATAGCCATAACCAATACTCCTTGTCAGGAGCTGGAGCGGTTTGGCTTGGCGTCGCGTCCTTTCGGGCGCCGCGCCTATCGTTGCCGTTCCCGGAACCCCTCCCGGGGCTCCATCGTCATCCTTGTCACTTCCCCCAACATTCCCGCCGGGCAGTCATTCCGTGATTTCACCGTGAGTGAAATCGGGGTTGGGCGGGCCGCGAAGGACTGGGCGAACTGGGCGGGGATGGGCTTTGGCGGCGGGGGTGTAGTAATTCCGGACGGTTTCGGCCCGATTTTCGTCCGGAATTACTACACCAAGACGCGATGAGGCCGGCCAATGTCCCGGTTTGCCCAGTTTGTCCCGACTCAAAACGTCACAGGGCACCACCAGTCCTGATCTGCCCGATCTGTCCAGCCCGATCTGCCCAGTTTGGAAACGCGACGGCCGGATTTGCCCAGTTCGCCCGGTCCGAAGCCCCGTCCCCCGGACCCGAAGCCCCGGTCCCGAAGCGCCCGGACGCAGAATGAGTAAATTCAATGGGCCGCGGGCCGATTGAAGGCCCGATTGATGTCCTGCCGCATCGGATTTGCTCATTCTGTGGTGACCGACGCGCAGAATGAGCAGATCCGCTGTGCAACGGGCCGATTTGGGCCACTTGCGCAATGGATCTGCTCATTTTGCGACGATTGGCGACGATTGGCACGCAGAATGAGCAGATCGGATGCGCTGCACAGCCCGACGGACGGCATGCGGTGGCATACTGGGCGCATGAGCGAAAACAAGACATCACACACCGAAACCGCGTACTTCGCGGGCGGCTGCTTCTGGGGGCTGGAGCGGTATTTCCAAGCCGTGGACGGGGTCGTGGACACCACCGTGGGATACGCGCAGTCGAAGGTCGCGAACCCCACCTACAAGCAGGTCTGCTCGGGCGAAACCGATGCAGCCGAGACCGTGAAGGTCACGTTCGTTCCGTCGCGCGTCACCCTGCGCACGCTGTCCCTGCTGTTCCTGGAGGTGATCGACCCGTTCAGCGTGGACGCGCAGGGCCCCGATCACGGCCGCCAGTACCGCACGGGCATGTTCTACCTCGACGGCGCGGAAGACAAGTCGGGCGGCACCGAGGACGGCACCGATCCGCACGCCACCGCCGAATCCAGCGCCCCCGCCGAGCCGGAGCCGACAGCCGAGCCGGAGCCGACAGCCGCAGCCCCGGCCGACAGCGCACCCATCGCCGCCCGCAGCATCGCCGCCCACGCCACCGGCAACGCCCAGCGCGACACGTACATCGCCGCGCTCGAGCAGCTGATCGACCGCGATCCCCGCCGGCCCGCGGTGCTCGTGGAGCCGCTGCGCAACTTCTACCCGGCCGAGGAGCACCATCAGGACTACCTCGAGAAGAATCCGGGCGGCTACTGCCACATCCCGCTCGCGGCCATCGCGAACGTGCGCCGCCGCCAGAAGTACATCGAGCGGATCTGGGACCTGACGCTCGAGCAGTTCGCGGTCACCCAGCGCGCGGCCACCGAGCGCCCGTTCGTCAACGCGTACGACCGGACCTTCGAACCGGGCGTGTACGTGGACGTGGTGAGCGGCGAGCCGTTGTTCCTGTCCACGGACAAGTTCGACGCCGGCTGCGGCTGGCCCGCGTTCTCCAAGCCGATCAGCCCCGATCTGCTCACCGAGCACGAGGACGATCGGGTGCCGGGCCGCCCGCGCATCGAGATCCGCACGGCCGACACGCAGATCCATCTGGGCCACGTGTTCGCCGACGGGCCGGCCGATCGCGGCGGATTGCGCTACTGCATGAATTCAGCCGCGCTGCGCTTCGTGCCTAAGAGCCGCATGGCCGAGGAGGGGTACGGCGATCTGATCGCGCGGCTTGAGGACGCCCGGGACGCGGACTAGATCGAGACCGCCCAGCCCGTCACCCTAAGCGGAGCCCGGCAGGGCGGAGTCGAAGGATACTTCGTCACTTTCGACGCTAAAGTCATAGTGCAGACAGTTAAGGATCCTTCGACTCCGGCTACGCCTTCGCTCAGGATGACAGAAAGCGACTACCCCGTCATCCTTCGGCTCCGACTACGGTGTCCGGCTGCGCCGGACCGCCGCCGCCTTGGCGGCGGCTCGACCGCAATAGCGGTCGGCCTGCGGCCGCAGCATTATTTGCTCACTGTCGTTCGCCTTCGCCTACAAACGCCACCGGCGTTTGCTTCACGGCTCAGTGCTCAGGATGACGTTGGGAGCGCCCTACATCGCGCGGGCGTTGTCGATCAGGGCCTGCTTGAGGTCGGACTCCAGCTTGCGCATCTTGACCTCGGCGGCCTCGCGGTTCGCCTTGCCCTGCTTCTGGATCTGCACGGTCTCCTTGAGGGTGGAGATCAGCTCGTTGTTGATCTTCTCCAGCGTCTCGATCTCCACCACCGAGCGCTGGTTGGCCTTCTCGGCGTCCACCGCGCCCTGGTGCAGGGCGGTCGCGTTGCGCTGCAGCAGCTTGTTGGTCACATCGTCGGCCTTGTTCTGCAGATCCAGGGCCTTGCGCTGGTTGGACAGGCCGAGCGCGATCACCATCTGGCTCTTCCACACCGGGATGGTGGTGGAGATGGTCGTGTCGATCTTGTCCACGATCGTCTGGTCGGCGTTCTGGATGATCTTGATCTGCGGGGCGGTCTGCAGGGTGACCACGCTGATGCGGTCCAGATCATCTAGACGCTTGGCGAAGCGGTCGAGCTTGGACTTGAAGTCCTTGAGCACCTGCGCCTGCATCGGATCGCCGGACTTGGCGGCCTCGGCCTCCAGCGCGGGCAGCTGCGTGGCGTTGAAGTCGGCGAGCGCCTTCTTGCCGGCCAGCACGGTCATCTTGAGCTCGCGGTACTGCTGGGCGTTCTGATCGTACATGGTGTTGTACATGGAGATGTCCGCCACGAGCCGGGCCTGCGCGGTCTCGAGCTTGGCCACGATGTCGTCGATCTGCGCATCCACCTTCTGGTAGCGGCGGCGCAGCTTGTCGATCGAGACGGCCACCTGGCCGATGATCGGCAGCTTCCTGAACCCGCCCAGCTCGGCCTCGTCGATGGTGACGAGCATGGTGGTGAGCAGTTCGCCGGCCTCGCCGGTGTCCTTGGAGCGGGTGTCGGAGAGGATTTCGTCGGCGAAGCTGCTGGTGGCGCGCTGCACGTCCTTGCCGTAGGACGATTCGATGCCCTGCTGCGTGAAGTTGATGGCCTGGGCCATCTGCGCGATCTGCTCCTGCGCCTCCGGGGGCAGCTTGGCGATCTGCTGGTCGGGGCTGAGGGCTGCGTCGGCGGCGGCCTCGCTGGCGGTGGGGACGAGCGCGTTGGCGTTCGGGTCGGCCAGGGTGGCGGGCGACGCGGCGGCTGTGGAGTTGGCGGTGAGATCCGCGAGGGTGATGTTAGCCATTGGTTGGTCCTTTCTTGGCTTGCTATGACGATGTGTGCGGTTGCGTTGAGTCCGTGGAATGGCTGCGGCAATCCGGCCTGCGGCGGCTACGACAGCGCGGCGATGATGGCCTGCATGGCGTCGTTGTTGGGCAGCTCGCTGACGGCGGTGAGCTGGTCGGCCGCGGAGGGCACGCCGAAGCGGCTGATCGAATCGGTGCCGGCGAAGTTGGCGGCGCGGAATCCGTGGCGCTCCCATGCGAGCTTCTGCACGTCCGGCGACTTGAGCACATCGAGCAACTTGGCGCCATTGTCGTCCAAGGCCATGAGCGTGTGCGTGCTCCACACGGTGGGCGTGGGGTAGACGATCACCACATCGTCCTTGATCTGCTGGAAGGCGCTGGGCTGGTTGACGGCCAGATCGAGGATCTGCGACTCGTAGCCCACCATCATGGGCTTGGAGCCCACGCCGAGCGTGAGGAACTGGTTGAAGCTGTCTTCCGAGCTGGTTTCCATCCATCCGGACTTGGCGAAGATCGCCTTGATCGTGGCGGCGTCGCGGTTGACCGAATCGACCGTGGCGGGCTGGCCGCCGTTGAGCACGGTGGCCACGAGGGCCGCGTATTCGTTGCCGGAGTTCGACTGGACCGGGTCGGTGGAGTCGATGCGGAACTGCCCGTAGCCGGCCTGATAGCCCACGTCGGCCCACGATTTGTTGTTCTTCATGGCGTCCACGGCCTTGGCCATGTCCATGTGGTAGGTTTCGCCGTCCTTGCTCACCAGCCCGCCGGAGACGAGCCCGTCGACCACGGCCTTGTGCGTGTAGAGCACGATCGGCGAGTTGAACACGATGTCCTGCTTGGCGGCGTTCACGCCCTTGGCCTTGCCGTACTCCACGGCCGCGCGCGACGACGGGAACAGGTAGTCCATGCCGGTGCGGTCGGCGTCCATCATGGCCAGCGATCCGGCCTTGCGGTAGTCCACGTCAAGCCCCTGCGCGGCGGCCAGCTGGGCGAACTGCGGATCGTCGAACAGGCCGATCTTCTCGCCTCCCAGATATCCGGTGACCTTGGTGGCCTCCACGGGCGCGGCGGGCTTGGGTTTGCTCTGCTGCCAGACCGCGGCGCCGGCGAGCACGCCCACCACCACGAGCAGCGCGAGCAGTCCGATGATTTTGCTTTTGGTGATTTTCACTGCTTCTCCTCCGTCCCCTGCGCGGTCGTTTCATCGTTCGGCGCGGCGGGTCCGTTCGCAATCCGCGTGCCGGGATCGGGCGGGGCCGGCATCCTTCTGGGCGCATGCCGATCGTCATCGTCCACCTCATACCCGTCCATGCGCGCGAGCCGCACGATCGCATCGGAATCGGCCGATATGCCCAGCGTCTTGGACGACACCGCGCGCGAAAGCTCGCCGGCCGCGGTCTTCTCCAGCACCTGCAGCGCCTCGATCGTCTCCTGCCGGGCCTTCCACAGCTGGTCGCCGGCACCGGAGCGCTCCACGTCCACGTACGATTCGAGCAGCTTCGAGGTCTGCTCGCCGTACACGGTTATGTAGTGGCGCAAGGTGCTCCACGCCCCCGGATCCGTGCCCACGTAGCGGATCAGATCGCGCGTGGCCACGACGAAATCGTTCGCCTCGGCCCGCACGGTGGGGTCCTGGATCTCCCGGAGCGTGCCCTCGATCAGCTTCAGGCGCTCGTTGGCGTCGTCGATCGCGTCGGCCGCCTTCTGCCCGTTCGGCAGCGCGGAGGCCAGCACCTTGCCGATCTTGCGGTCGGGCGTGGTCAGCGCGCTCACGCCCACGTATCCGCCGGCTGCGGCGACCAGCGCGACCACGAACCCCGGCACTCCCCCGCCGGCGATCAGAAAGCCGGCCACGCCCAGTCCCAGACCGGCCGCGAATCCCAGAATCACCTGCAGCATCAGTTGTATCCCTTGACCTGGCGGAACACGGCGGCAAGGTCGCCGGAACGGCCGTCGAACACCTTCGCGTTGCTCAGCGAGGCGATCTCGTCCAGCTGCGTGGGGTCGGCGTCGCCGAACATGATCGAGAAGATCGGCAGGCCCTGCCCCTTGGCCGCGTAATCCGACTGGAACTTGGAGCGGTCGCCGGTCTCGGACATGCCGTCGGTCATGAGCACGATCGCGGTGGTGTAGTCGGACACGTTGGAGGGCAGCTGGGCGATCGCCTTGCTCAGGCCGTCGTAGATGTTCGTGCCGCCGCGCGGGTCCCGATTGGCCGCGGCGGACAGCAGGGACGCGGTGTCCGATCCGTTGGCGGTCACCGGCTCGTCGGCCTTGGAAGCGAACGGGATGAGGATGTTGACGTCCTTGCCGGACGGTTCGATGCGCGACGCCTTGGCCTGCTCCGGGTTGAGGGCGGCGTTGAGGCCGTCGACCACGCCCTGCTTGCCCTCGCCCTTCATGGAGCCGGAGTAGTCGACCACCCAGATGGTGTAGCTGGGCTTGCGCAGGGCGGTCTGGTACACGCTCAGCGCCTGATCGATCACGTTCGCGGCGGGCAGCGCGATGGTCTTGAGCGCGCTGGCGTCGGTGTTGATGCCCCAATCGGCCTTGAACGACTGCTGGACCTGCGCGTCGGAGGCATAGGTGAGCGTGCCGCCCAGACCCGTGCGGCGACCGGCGCGCTCGAATTCGAGCTTGGAGTCCTTGGATTGCAGGGCCTGCTGGAACTTGGAGAAGGCGTCCTTGAGGTTCTGGCCGCGGTCCACGTAGCCCAGCGGCGAATCGGACACCGCGATGCCGTCGGCCGGGTAGACGGCCAGCAGCGGGTCGTGGCCGGCCTGTGTGAGCTGCTTGTTGGCCTGGATGACCAGCGATTCGTAGTTGACCATCGCGTCGAAGCGGTCCGGATTGGCCACCACCATGTCCTTGAGCCAGTCGGAGCTGCCGGAGCTGCGGTCGACGCCCTTGAGCAGCGCGGCCACCTTGCTCTGCAGGTCCGCGTTGTTGAGATCGTCCGCGGACAGCGGCTCGTTCTTGCCGGTGAGCGCGGTGGCGAAGGCCAGATAGGCCGATGCGCCGGAGTTCGACTGCGTGGCGGAGGTCATGGAGAACTTGAGCTTGCCGGAGGTCACCGCGTCGATGATGTCCGTGGTGGCGACGGGCTTGGTCTTGCCGGAGGCGTCCGCCCAGCCGAGTTCCACGGCCTTGGGCTTCTCGATGCCGAACACGATGGGCGTGGTGGACGTGCTGGCCGCGTCCTTGACCAGATGCTTGGTGTCGCCCATGGAGATCCACATGCTGGAGGCGGGCCAGACCGCGTCGTAGGTGGTCCCGCCGCTCGTTCCGCCGTTCTCGAGGGCGGCCATGATGTCCAGCGAACCCATGTAGTTGAGCGTGACGGCCACGCCCGATTCGTCGGCGGCCTTCTGCACGGCCGCGGCCACCTCGCGGTTCTCCGAGCCCGACGCGATGTTGAGCGTGGCGCTGGCCTTGCCGCCCGATGGCGTGAACGTCTGGACCTTGTCGCTATTCTGTGGCGTGCCGTTTGTGCCGTTGCTGCCGTTGCCGTTGAGCGATGCGCAGCCGGAGCCCGCGAGCATCATCGCCCCCGCCGCGAGCGCGGCCACCGCCCTGAGGATACGCTTTCCCATGGTACTCATAGCCCCATTGTGGGCCACCGGTGCTTCGTTGTGGAGGCGGTTAGATGAACGCCATGTGAAGTTGAAGTGAATCTCTGGGGGCGACTACGTAGTCGATCGATCTACCCTCGTTGGCGGCGGGCGGAAGGGCGGAAGGGTTGGAAGAAGGGCGGCAGATGTCCCGATCACCCAATTTGCGCCCCGACTGAGTACAAACTGGGCAGATCAGGACACGGATTTTCCAAACTGGGCAGATCCGTACATCTGGACGGCAAAATCGGCCTCCAGCTATCCCGATCTGCCCAGTTTGTTGGGTCGGCGACCGGATTTGCCCAGTTTGCGCCCAGTTTGCCGCGCTCAGGCGCGCTCAGCTTGCCGCATTCAATCCGCTCATTCTACCCGCGCGAAATCGCAGAATGAGCAAATCCCGTGTCCTGGAGGCGGTTTAGGGGCGCTACGGCAATGGATTCGCTCATTCTGCGGCTCGGCGCGCGCAAAGTGAGCGGATTCGATGGCTGCCGATTTTCCAAACTGGGCAGACTCGTGCAACTGGACGGCAGAATCGGCCTCCATACGACCTGATCTGCCCAGCTTACTGGACCGATGACCGGATATGCCCAGTTTGCGGGCCAACTGAACCAAGCCGGGCACAAACTGAGCAGATCGGGATGAACTTTTTGCAAACTGGGCAGATCTGGTCATCTGCGGGCCGATTTCGCGTTCCAGAAGGCCATATTTGCCCAGTTTGTGCGGCCGATGACCAGATTCGCCCAGTTTGCCCCGCCCGCACTCAACCCGCGCATTCGATCCTCTCATTCCACCCGCGCGAAATCGCAGAATGAGCAAATCCCGTGTCCTGGAGGCGGTTTAGGGGCGCTACGGCAATGGATTCGCTCATTCTGCGGCTCGGCGCGCGCAAAGTGAGCGGATTCGATGGCTGCAGATATGAGTAATCAGACCGGAGCAGTCGACAAGGTCGCCCCTTCTGCCTATTCTTCCTCCGCCGTCCCAAGTGTCCGTTTTCATATCATCCGATACAAAACCGGACGCTGTAGCAGATAGTGACTTATCTACCCGCTCGTTTGCCGCATACGGCAATCAGTCTCATGGCAATAACGCCCAAATATGCACCAAGGAAGTTTTCGATCACATCATTGATATCGCAAATTCCTATGGAGAATGCATATTGCACAGACTCAATTACAATCAAACCGCATAGAAGCACACAATAATACCATTTTGATCTCTCAAAATAAGAGGAAAACATCATCCCAATCGGTATGAACAATGCGATGTTCAGCACAAGCGTAGGAGACAGAGGAATAAGTTCATCAGCCATCCTCAGAGGATTGAGATTAATAAGGGACTGCGGCTTGGGGAACATAAGGCACAGCAGGAGGATGACACAGTACAACACCTTTTCAACGAGAAGAAAATACTTCGGAAAATGTCTTGCAGATACAAAGTAGACATTGGTGGCGCAAATCACCGCACCTGCCAAAATGGCTGAACATAGCAGAATAATGGACATGCTTGGACGGTCTTCCAAAGCCAAGGTAGTAGAAATTCGATAATAGACAATGCGCCAAAATAGGACACCACCCAATGCTCCGCCCAGAACGAAGCCGGCCACAGAAAACAGGAACTTTCGCATTTCACCTACCTTGGCTTAGGAGACCATAATTCATAAACTCATTTACAATAGAGAATTAATGAATATTCCCACTGAAAGAGAAATCATTTCCATCAAAAGTAATATAGAATTCTTTGCCGACATCACCGGTGTAGACATAAAAAGTTTGACTACTACCTCACTAAGTTCAACTTTAGCAAAAGTATGCCAGAAAGTTTTAGCTTTTACTGTCAACTTTTTGCTGCCAGTATTACGGACATAAATTGCATACGATTACTTTCCTTTAAATTTGTAATTCGTATACAAAGTCTTACCATATGACCATCCAGCAAAATCATACGTGCCTTGCGTAGCAATATTCCACACCTGAGATGGTCTACTCGCACTCTTCAAGGATAGAGGACTTGGTTCCATTTGAGAAACATTAATTAACTCATTATTCTTAGGCCCAGACGGATTTGCATCATCGGCATAAGCACTTGTACCACTAAGCATAAACAATATCGACATTAAAAAAAACTACGATCTTCCGCACACCTTTATGCATTGCAATACCTTTCTATATTTACAACCTTTGTAAATATAGGAGAAGCATACTATAACCTTCACCATCATGTCAATACTACAGCGCAGCGGTCACACGATCGTCGAAGAAGTCGAGGATACGGCTCAGGTACGGGCCAAGGATCGCGTTGGGCATGCTGAAGATCTCGTGCAGGGAGCCGGGCACGTGGATCAACGTGGCCTCGCAGCCGGATTCGCGCACGGTTTTAACGAATCGGTCCTGCGGCTGGTTGAGGACCCAGATGTCGTGATCGGCCTGGAACAGGAGGATCGGCGTCTCCACATTCGCGCAGGCCTTCTCCTGGGTCACCGCGCTGGAAAGCCGCAGGGCCTGACGCACCCATTCGAAGGTGGCCGCGTTGGTCTGGCGGTTGCTGTCCTCGCAGCGCAGATGATGGTACCAGCGCACGCGGGCCTCGGATGCGCCCTGATGCTCGGTCATGTCCAGATTCGGATCGAACGGGCCCTGGCCGAACACCACATGCCGCCCCAATCCGAACGCGCACAGGCCTTCGGACAGGATGCGCGCGGCCCAGTTCGGCATGCCGGTGGCCGGGGCGATCATCGGCGCGGAGAGCACGGCGCGATCGAACAGCGACGGGTACTGTTCGAGCACGGCCGCGCCGATCCCGCCTCCCATCGAATGCGCATACAGATTGAGCGGGCTGCCGCCGGCGTACTGCTGGCCGATCGTCTCCGCGAAGGCCGCCAGATCGGACACGTACCGGCGCCAATCGTCGATCCACACCAGGGACTTGTCGCCGACGTCCCGCACCGACCGTCCATGGCCGCGGTGCTCGAGCACGCACACGGAATAGCCGGCGAGCAGGAAGTACCAGACCATTTCGCTGTACTTGGAGGCGAACTCGGTGAAGCCGTGGCTGATCACGATCGCCCCGCGGAATGTGGCGTCGGCGCCGGCCACCTTGATCGCGTCGAAGCGCGCGGCGTCGTAGCACACGTAGTGCAGCCGGCCGGAGGTGGGCGCGGGGCCCAGATCCTTCGGCACGGGCGGGGTGAACCAGCCCTCGTCGCGGCAGGCGCTGAGCGCGGGCAGCACCTTGGTCTCCATCTGGCGGCGATAGTCGTTCTCATCGATGAGCGTGATCTGCATACCTCCACGGTACCGCAGGGCCGGGTCGCGGGGTGTGAGCCTCGTCGCCGGGGCGCGGGCCCGCTTGGTCACCCTGAGCGCAGCAAGGCCCAACGTCATCCTGAGCGTAGCAGGGCGTCCAACGTCATCCTGAGCGAAGCCCGTTAGGGCGGAGTCGAAGGATCCTTAACTTTGTGCAGGAGATTAAGGATCCTTCGACTCCGGCTGCGTCCGGCTGTGCCGGACCGTCGCCGCCTTGGCGGCGGCTCGACCGCAACTGCGGTCGGCCTGCGGCCGCGGCTTCATTCGCTCACTGTCGTTCGCCCTCGCCTGCGAACGCCGCCGGCGTTCGCTTCACGGCTCGGCCTGCCTACGGACAGCCCACTGGGCTGTCCGCTTAACGGCTCAGCGCTCAGGATGAAGGCGGACTCCGCCGGGGCTCGGGATCAGGGACGGTAGACGGGCGCAAACTGGGCAGATCGGGACGTTGGTTTTGCAAACTGGGCAGATCGGTACTTCTAGGGGCCGATTTTGGGCCCCAGAAGCCCGGATCTGCCCAGTTTGCGGCGCGAGGGGCCGGATCTGCCCAGTTTGCGGGCCGCGGGAGTGCGGATTTGGCGGATTCGGGTGCCAGTTCGGGTTGGCGTGCGTCACGGGGCGCGAAAAGTGCGTCACAGGGTGCGAAGGGTGCGTCACGGGGTGCGAATGACGTCACGTGGTGCGGTCGCGCCGGGTGACGGGGTTTGGGAGGGCTTGCGGCAGTAGGGCTCCGGGATGGCGTCACGGGGAGCGGCCGCGCCCGGTGACGCGCCTCGCGCCGGGTGACGGTGGGTTCGCGCCCGGTGACGGGAAGGATGATTGGTTATATCCCGTTCTGGGCCGCCCCGGTCGTTTTGGGCAGTCCCCGGTCGATCCCGCCATCCCGAGTCGCCCCCGGTCGTCCCCGGTCGTCCCCGTTGTCATCCTGAGCGGAGCCCGCCAGGGCGGAGTCGAAGGATCCTTAATACTGCGCGCACAGTCAACAGCAAGGACTTGGTGCGAAATGGCCAAGGATCCTTCGCTGCGCTCAGGATGACGAAGGGACTGCTGCGCTCCGCTCAGGATGACGGGGCAGGCCACGCTCCGCCCAGGATGGCGGAAGGCGGGCTCAGCTCCGCTCAGGATCGGAGGCTACCCGCTTCACGGCTCAGCGCTCAGGATGACGGCACCCGCCCCAGAGCCCGACTCACATCACCTTGGTGCTTTCCAGATTGCGGATGACCCAGGTGTTGAGCCGCATCACGGGCGCGCGCAGCACCAGGCCCAGCAGCAGCGAGGGCAGCAGGAACATGGCGAGTTCGAGCATGGAGATCCAGTACTCGTTGCCGTACGCGCCGGCCATCGCGGAGTGCATCGCGTCGATCCCGTGCGGGAACGGCAGCCACGGGTAGACCGCCTGGAAGAAGCCGGGCAGGGTCTGGATGGGGAACGTGCCACCCGCGCCGGCCACCTGCATGACCAGCAGCACCACGGCGATCGCCTTGCCGATGTCGCCGAACGAGACGGTCAGCGTGTACACGATGTTGGAGAACACGATCGAGGCGAGCCAGCCCACCGCGAGGAACTGCAGCACATGATCGGCCTGCACGCCCAGGAAGTAGATGTCCCCCAGGCACACCAGCGTGCTCTGCAGCAGCGCCAGCAGCATGAAGATACCGTATCGGCCTAGGTACTCGTGATGCGGCAGAATGCCCAGCGGGGCCGCGTTGCCGGGGGCTTCGCGGCCGGGCGCGGGGATTTTGATGCCGGCCACGGTCCGGGGCTCGAACAGCGAGTCGGGCAGGGCGGAAAGCCCCAGAATGCGCGCCTTCTGACGATCGGACACGGTCACCTTGAGCATGGCCGCGAGCACGATCGCACCCACCCAGATGGACAGGATCGTATAGAACGGGGCCATCTGCGAGCCATAGTTGGCGATCGGGAACACAGCCACGCGGTTCACGCTCACGGGGGCGGACAGCAGCGCGGCGATCGTGTCCGGATCGGCGCCCGACAGCGAGGAGAGCCCGTCGCCCAATCCGGAGGTGACGGCGGACGAAAATTTGCCGGCCAGATCGTCGAGCTTGGCGGCCGAGTCCTTGAGCGCGGCGGAGGCCTTGCCCATCACGTCCGTGAGCCCGGCCACGCCTCCGCCCAGATCGTCGGACAGTCCGGAAACATTTGCGACCACGCCGTCCAGCGCACTGAGCACGGTGCCGGTCTGGCCGGTCGCATCGGACAGCGAGGCGGCGAGCGAATCGAGCTGCGGCTTGAGGTTGGATTGGTAGTCGGAGCCCACCGCGTCCACGGCGGCCCGGGCGCCGGCGATCTCCTGCTTGAGCTGGTCGCGGTTCTGGTTCACGTCCGCCATGCCGCCGGCCACGCCCACGGAGGCGCGCCCGAACGCGTCCGCCAAGCCATTCAGCGCGGCCTGGGCGTCGCGCGCCCGCTGGACCTGGGCGTTCAGCACGTCCTTCACCGCCTGCGACGACGCGGATGCGGCCATGTTCGCGGTGGCGTCCGCGAAGGCCCCGAACGCGGCGGCCATGGTCTCAACATCGGCCTGCCGGGTGGCGAGGACCTTGGAGATCTGGTCGGTTTGGGTGCCGATGTTCGCGAAGGCCTCGTCCACCTGCTTGGACACCTCGTCGTACGCAGCGGCCGACTGGCTCAGCGCGGTGCCGATCGTGCCCGACGCTCCGGAGAGCGCGGAGGACACCGAATTCGCCCCGGACACGGCCTGATCGAGCGCCGTGCGAGCCCCGTCCGCGGCCGATCCCGACTTGCCGAGCAGCTGGTTCGTGGAGTCGAGGATGCCGTTCACCGATCCGAGCAGCCCGGCATAGGCGTCCAGCTGCGCGGCGGCCGTGTTGAGCTGGTCGCGCGCGCCGGTGATGTTGCCGGTGGCGGACTTCACGTAGTCCTGCATTTCCGGGCTCTGCGCGTACTTGAGCACCTGCGAGGCCAAGTCGAGCCCCACCTGCCCGATCGTCTTGGCGAAGGTCTGGTCGATCGTGGTGGCCACGGTTCCGGCGCCCTGGTCCATGATCTCCGGGGCGATGGGGTTGATCTTCTCGTTGACGTAGTACTCCAGCTTGGCGTGCTCCACCTTCGAGGAGAACAGGGTCATCATGTCCGAGCTGAAGCCGTTCGGGATCACGATGGCCGCGTAGTAGTCGCCGGAGGTCACGCCGTCCACGGCCCGATCGTGGTCCACGAACTGCCAGTCCAGATCGTGGTTGGCCCTGAGCGCGGAGACCACGGTCTCCCCCACGTTCACCTTGACCGGGATGAGGTCCGATTTGTAGCCGTCGTCATCGTTCGCCACGGCCACCTTGAGGGCCTTGGTGTTGGAGTACGGGTCCCAGCTGGCGGCGATGTTGAACCAGGCGTACAGGGCCGGCACGATCACCAGGCCCATGGCCACGATGATCGCGATCACGTTGCGGGTGGCATGCAGAACGTCCTGCACGAAGATGCGCCAGATGATCCTCATCGCGCGGCTCCTTCCCCGTCGCTCCCGTTATGGCCGGGCTGACCGGCATCCTGCCCGGCCGCATGCCGGCCCGCCGAACCGCCGCCCACGAGTCCGGACAGCCCGGCCAACCCCAGATGCAGATGATGGTGGCGCATGAGCCCGGACGCCATCGCGCTGCGGAACTGCTCGGGCGTCATTTCGGACATGCCCAGCTGCCGGGCGAACCGGTCGCGCACGTACTCCACCACGATCAGATAGGCGTCGATCGCGACGATCGACGCGATCCACAGGGACAGCATCAGCATCTTCTGATCGATCACGAACAACAGCACCAGGAACAGGAACGGCAGCACGCAGATCAGCACCAGACCGCCGCGGATGAGCTTGGGATACATGCCGAAGAATCGGTTGGCGCGGTGGCGCAGCTTGGTGCGGTATCCCTCGTCCGCCATGAACACGTGGATCAGGCGGCTCAGGTCCACGCGCTCATCCGGCACGCTGTCCTTCTCGGTGATCATGAGGTCCGTGTCCAGCAGGCGGCGATCGAACAGGGCATTGAGGTTCATGGACGCGCGGCGCACCACGAGTCCCGTGAACAGGGCGATGGGCACGTAACATAGCAGGATGCCCAGATCCCGCCAATAATGGTTGCCGTACATGCCCCCGAGCGCCTCGCGCATGGCGTTGATGCCGTAGGTGAACGGCAGGAACGGCTTGAGATTGCGGAAGAATCCGGGCATCATCTCGATCGGGTACATGCCGGCCGCGCCCGGGATCTGCACGATCACCAGCACCACGGCCAGCGCCTTGCCGATGTGCCGGAACGCGGCGGCCATCGCGTAGATGATGTTCACGTACACGAACGAGATCACAAGTCCGGCCAGCACGAACAGGAACGCGTTGGCGCGCTGCACGCCCAGCACCAGATCGCCCAGCGTGACGATGACGGCCTGCATCGCGCCGATCGTCATGAACAGCAGCCACCGGCCCATGTACGCCTGCGTGGCGGAGAAACCGTCGAACTCACGGTCGCGGTCCACCTCGAGCTTGTAGATGGCGATCAGCACGAAACCGCCCACCCACAGGGCCAGGTTCGTATAGAACGGGGTGACCGCCGAACCGTAGCTGAGCGAGGGGTAGATGATCTTGTTCTCCAGCTGCACGGGGGCGCCCATGAAGTCGCCGATGCCGGCCTGGTCCAGATTCAGGGCGTCCTGGATCTTCAGGTAGGCGGCCGAGCTGTCGATCGCGGCCACGTCGGTGCGCACGGAACCCACGGTGGTCTCAAGGCCGGCGAGCGCGGCATCCGTGGATTGCAGCGTGGCATGCGTCTGCGTGAGGGTGTTGGAGAGCTGGTCGAGCAGCGCGGAGGCTTGCCCGAGCGTGCCGTCGAGCCCCGCGATGGTGCCGGAGAGCGTGCCCGTGGTGGCGGCGAAGGCGTCCAGCCCGTTCGCCAGTCCCGGCAGGAGGTTGTTGTTGAGCGCGTCCCGGCTGGCGTTGAGCGCGATGATGCCGGCGCTGGTGGTGCCGCTGGTCGCGTTCGTGAGGTTCACGGTGGCGTCCTTGCCGGCGGTGATGAGCGTGCCTGCGGTGGTGGAGAAGTCGTCGAGCCTGCTCTGCTGGCTGGCGATGTCGCCGTTGAGCCGGTCGATCTGGTCCTGGATGCGCGCGCGCAGCGGGTCGCCTTCGGGCAGGGTGCCGTTGGCGGCCCCGTTGTCCAGCAGGTTCTGCAGGGCGTCGCGGACCGCGCGCTGGGTGTCGATCGCGGCGGAGACGGTGTGGGTCACGTCGTCCACGGTGTTCTGGGCCGTCGCGAAGCCGCCGTAGACCGCGCCGCCCACGGTGTCGGTGGCGACGGCGAGCCCGGAGAGCTTGGCCGCGCCCAGGTTCATGGCCCCGTCCACCGCGCCCGTGAAGGAGCCGGACGCGGATCGAACGTTCGATAGCAGCGTGCCGGCGGTGTTCAGGGCATCGTTGATCGAGGTGATCTGGCCGTCCATCGCGCCGATCGCATCCTTCGCGGCGGCCACGGTGGCCACGCCGTCCTGCGCGGTTTTGGACACGGCGGCGATCGATGTGCGGGCGTCGGCAAGCTGGCCGCCCACCGAATCGAGATCGGCGAGCACCTGGTCGCGCGTCTGGCCGGCCTGGTCCTTGGCCAGCCCGCCGGCCGCCTCCACCTCCTTGGCGACCGTGCCGGCCACGGTGGACACGAAGGTCTGGTTGATCTGCCGGTCGATCGTGGTGGCGCCGGTGTCCGTGATCTTCGGGGCGATCGCGTTCTTCTTCTCGTTGACGTAGTACTGGATGGTCGGACGGGGGCTGCCGCCGGTGATGGTGCCGAGCAGATCGGCGCTGAAGTCCTTGGGGATCACGATGGCCGCGTAGTAGGTGCCCGCATGCACGCCCTCGATGGCCTCCTGCGTGGGCACGAACCGCCAGCCCAGTTCGGTGTTGGCCTTGAGCTGCTCCACCACCTGCCCGCCGGCGTCGAGATGGCCGGTCAGCTCGTTGTCCGCGCCCGCGTCCTCGTTCGCCACGGCCACCTGGATGTTGCCGGTGTTGCCGTAGGGGTTCCAGTTGGCCACGATGTTGAACCACGCGTACAGGGACGGGATCAGGGCCACGCCCAGTGTGACCACGAGCGCGACGGGATTGCGCAGGATTCGCCTGACATCGCGCAGGAAAATACGCCAAACCGTGCTCACTCCACACCCCATGTCTCACGACGTTGATGCGGTTTGGTCCCCGGCCGCGATCCCGATCGGGATGTGCCCGCGCCAAGCCATCGGGCACGAGTATAGACAACGGCCGGGCCGATCGTCGGCGGTTGTGCTCGACAATCGACCCGGCCGTGTTTCATGACCGTGTTTTGCGGTGCGGACGGCGGATCCGGACGTTCTGCGGCCCGGACCGCCATTCCGACCAAACCGTTGCTGCTACTTCAGTCCGAACGCCTCGTACAGGAAGTCGCGCTGCAGCGTGAGCAGGTTCTCCGCCACCGTCTCGTCGTTGGTCATGTGCGTGATGCCCGTCAGCGGCAGGTAGGTGTGCGGGCGGCCGGCGGCCATGAGCGCCTGCGAGAGCTTGAGGGAATGGGCGATCGTCACGTTGTCGTCCGCGAAGCCGTGGATGAGCATGAGCGGGCGCGTGAGCTTCGGGGCGTCCTGCACAATGCCGTTGCGCTCGTACACAGCCGGGTCAAGGCCCAGATAGCGCTCGGTGTAGTGCGTGTCGTACAGCGTCCAGTCGGTGGGCGGGGCGCCCGCGCAGCCGGCCTTGACCACATCGGGCGCGTCCAGCACGGCCAGGGCGGACAGGAAGCCGCCGTACGACCAGCCGATCATGCACACCTTGTCCAGATCGGCGTCCACGGCCTCGGGCACGTCCGCGAGCGCGCGCACGGCCTCCACCTGATCGGCGAGCGTGACGTCCTTCATGTTCTCGAAGATCTCGCGATCCCACTTCGGGCCGCGTCCGGTGGTGCCGCGGCCGTCCGCGGTGACCACAATGAAGCCCTGATCGGCCCACCACTGGGACTCCCAGTAGTACGCCTGCTGCAGCACGACCTGCTGGAATCCGGGACCGCCGTAGGGCTTGAGCAGCACGGGCAGCTTGCCGCCGTTAGCCTCCCTGATGCGCTTGGCGGCCTCGGAGGACTCGGACGGGCGGGTGATCGCCGTGTACAGGCGGTGCTCGCCCAGACGCACGAACGTGGTGTTCGGCGTGAAGCCGGGCGTGGCGGCGTCGTTGGCGATTTCGGCCTTCGTGATCTCGCTGGCGTCCGGGAAGCCGGGCTGGTTGAGCCGGACGTGGATCATGTGGCCCTTGGCGTCGTCCATGCCGCGACCGGAGACGATCATGCCCTTGGCCGCGCGGGAGACATGCCACACGCCGGGCTTGGCGACGAGCGGCGTGGCCGGGCTGACCGTGCCGTCGTAGCCGATCGAGACCACGTCGAAGCAGCGGGCGTCATGATCGTCCGGGTCGATCCAGCCGCCGGCGTTGCGCTCGTCGGGCTGCGTCGCGTCGATCGGACCGGTCAGATCGGGCTCGCGCTGCACGATGGCGAGCACGTCGTCGTCGGTCACGTCCAGCACCTGGCGCACGTTCCATCCGGCCGGCGTGAAGGGCTCGCCGTCCACGGTCAGGCGGTTGGTGTCGGCCTCCATGTCGTTGAGCGCGCAGACCAGATGGCCGCTCGGCGTCATGGCAGGCGTGCCGAGCACGATGTCGATCCACTGGTCGTTGTGGTGGGTTTCGAGCACGGTGGTCTCGCCGGCCTCGTCGGCGTCCAGATCGGCGTTCACGGACAGCACCTGATCGTTGCGCTGACAACGGTCCTGCACCAGCACGATCGGATCGCGATCCTTGGGCCAGCTCACGGCGGCCACGTACTCGTAGGCGTCGGCGTCCCACTGCACCTCGGCGGTGGTGAAGCCGGTGCAGGAGCCGTCCCCGTCGAACTCCAGCTCGCCGATCGTCAGGCACACGTCGGCGTTGTGCGTGAGCGCGCGCGGGTATCGACGGCCGGCCGCGGGCTGGTCGGGGTGGGTGGGGTCGCTGATGTACCACATCGGCTCGTACTGGGTGTCGAAGGTCTCGAACAGGATGTGGCGCGAATCGGGGCCCCACCAGAAGCCGTCGTAGCGGTTCATCTCCTCGCCGGCCACGAATTCCGCCAGGCCGATCTTCCAGGTGTTCTCCGCCTCGTCGTCCTCCTCGTCGGCGCTGCAGATGATGCCGAACGTGTCGACGGGCGCGGGGGCCTCCGCGGCACCCTCGGATTCCTCGGTGCCCTCGATCTCCCCGGCGTCCTCGGCGTACAGGCCTTCGGACAGGGCGGCCTCATCGGCGCTGACCTCCACGAACACGCCATCGTGCGCGTCGCCGGCCGGTTCCTCGGCCTGTTCGAACGATTCCAGGGACTCCAGCGACTCCAGCGCATCGGCCTGCGCGGCATCCTCGGCCGGCCAATCGCCGATCTCCACCAGCACCAGATGCGCGCCGGTGGTGTACAGCACGCGCCGACCGTCGGGACTGATGCGCGGGTTGAGGACCGGGCCGTACTCGTCGACGCCCAGCTCACTGGCCCCGGACGCATCGGCGCCCAGCTGGCGGGTGCGGGCGGTCGGCTCGTCGGCGTCCTCCTCGTCCACGATCTCCGTGAGGAACAGCTGGCCGTTGATCGTGAAGACCACGCGGCGACCGGCGACATCCACGGAATAGCTCACAATGCCCGCGCCGCCTTCGCGCGCACGCTCGCGGCGGGCCTTCTCCTCGGCCGGCACGTCCTCGTTGTCCGCGTCGGCCAGCAGTTCGCGCGGGTCGGCCAGCTTGGTCTCGTGGTGGACGCCGGCCGCGTCGAACCAGCTGAGCCACAGGCTGGTGACCAGATCCTCCTGCCCGTCCGAGCGCAGGAACAACGCGCGCTCTCCATCGCCCAGCAGCTTCGCGGACCGCGGCGCGGCTCCCGAGAACCTCAGCGTGCGGGCCCTCTTGCGGGGAAATTGCCTGATTGCCTCATTGATTGCGCCGGTCTTTCCGGTTTCGCCGGTCTCACCGCTCATGTGCCGCTCCTTTGGTCTGGCTTGTCTGGCTTGATGACGATCTCACGCTATCACCGCGCAGTCCCCGCCGCGCAGGATGACAGCAGGCGGTTCCCCACGTCATCCTGAGCGAGCGACGGCCCTTCCATCGTCATCCTGAGTGGAGGCGCAGCCGGAGTCGAAGGATCCTTCGCCCCTTCGCACACAGTCACAGTGCAGAAGGTTGAGGATTCCTCGACTCCGGCTGCGCCTCCACTCAGGAGGACCGGGAACAGGCTTCGGGGGCGTCCAAGCCACGAATTCCGCTCACTTTGCACCCGCGGAACCACGGAATGAGCAAATCCGATGGCTTACTGACCGAATCGGGCCCCTACCGCAATGAATCCGCTCACTCCACACGCCACGGACCGCAAAATGAGCAAATCCGATGGGCTGCCCATGCGTGCAATGACCGGGGGTAGCTCCCACCCCGCCGAATTGCAAGATCTGCCAGCAACTTCCCCCGCTTTCCTGTTTGCTGGCAGAACTTGCATCTGAGAGCCTCCAGCAGACCGCTAAGATGCAGGATCTGCCAGCAAACAGGAAAGACGAACGACTTGCTGGCAGATCGTGCAACTTGGTCGGGGCACCGGGCGCCGGATACCGGGCACCGCAGGGCGAAATCCACGACTTCCTGGGCGCTGAGCCATGAATTCCACTCACTCTGCGACGCAATCTCCGCAGAATGAGCAAATCCGATGGCTTACTGACCGAATCGGGCCCCCACCGCAATGAATCCGCTCATTTTGCACACTGCGAAGCGCAAAATGAGCAGATCCGGTGGCCGCCGTCACCCCGCCCGACAGCCCCGCCCGACACGCGCCTGCGCAGGGCACTTTCGCGCATTTCCACGCGCGCTTCCCCACCCAGCCGTCAAAATCGGGCGCAAATATAGGCAAATCGATGGCGATTTCACCATATTTCACCAGAAACACGCCGAATACTTGCAAGTGTTTCACAAGACGAATGTTCCCCAAGCGCCAACCCGCGTACCATTGAAGCAGTATGAAGAAAGGGAGTACCATGAGCTTTCTCGATCGCTTTGAGAAGAAAGTCGAAGGAACGGTCAACGGCGTCTTCGCGAAGTTCGGTTCCAAGGACCTGCAGCCGGTCGACCTCTCCAGCGCCCTGGAACGCGAGATCGACGCGCAGGCCATGCCCGTCGGCCGCGATCGCACCGTGGCACCCAACGAATATCGCTTCAAGCTGAGCACCCCCGATTTCGATCGCATCGAGTCCTGGGGCAGCGAAGCGATGGCCAACGAGCTGGCGGACAACCTCACCAAGTACGCCGAAAGCCAGCACTACGCGTTCATCGGCCCGGTGGTGGTGATCTTCGAGGAGGACCTGGACCTGACCAAGGGCGACTTCCACCTCACCTCCGAGTCCGTGCAGGGCAACGCCGCGCCCGTCACCACGCCGAGCGAGACCAAGGACTGCCCGGTGCTGGAGATCAACGGCCGCCAGTACCTGCTCACCGCCCAGCAGACCACGCTCGGCCGCGGCTCCAACTGCGACATCGTGATCGACGATCCGGGCATCTCCCGCAAGCATCTGGAGATCGACATCACGGACAAGGGCGTGATCGCGCGCGACCTCGGTTCCACCAACGGCACCTACGTGGAGGGCCACCAGGTGCCCGCCGCCACGCTGCTGGACGGCAACACCATCACGATCGGCCGCACGCGCATCCTCTATTGGGCCTCGTCCCAGGAGCAGGCCTAGTCCGCCGACATCCGGCGGATCCCAAGGTCCCGAAGGTCCCGATCATGACCGAATTGACGTTCGCGCTCCTCAAGTACGGATTCCTCGTGCTGCTGTGGGCGTTCGTATGGCTCGCCGTGCGCTCCCTGCACGGCGACATCGCCGCGTTCAGCCCCAAGCCGTCCCGTTCGCGCCGCCGCAGGGAACGCGCCGCGCGCAAGGCCGCGGAGGCCCCCGTGCCCCAGGCCAGGCCGCAGAATCCCGCGCCCGCGCCCCGAGGACACGCCTCGCATGCCGCGCCCGCCCCGCCCAGCCCGGATGGCTCCAATCAGAGCGGCCCGGCCCTGCTTGTGGTGATCGACGGCCCGCTCGCGGGCGCCACCGTGCCGCTGAGCGGCGATGCCATCACGATCGGCCGCGCGGCCTCCAACACCGTGGTGCTGAACGACGAGTTCGTCTCCGGCCACCACGCCCGCGTGTACGTGGATCCCAACACCGGCCAGTGGGCCATCGAGGACCTCGGTTCCATGAACGGCACCGTGGTCGCCGGCCAGCGCATCTCCAGTCCAACCATCCTTCCCGCCCGGGTCCCGGTGCGCATCGGCGCCACCACCCTCGAATTGAGGTAGTCGCCAATGCCTGATTCCGCACAGCTTTTCCTCTACTCCACCACCATTTCGGACGTGGGGTACGTTCGCAGCAACAACCAGGACTCGTCGTTCGCCGGCGAACATCTGATCGCCATCTGCGACGGTATGGGAGGCCATGCAGGCGGCGACACCGCGTCCACCATCGCGATCCGCTCGCTCGCGCACATCGAGCACGACGACACCACCGGCGATGTGAAGGCCGTCGCCGAGATGCTGGAGGCCTCCGTGCTGGCCGCCCACGACGCGATCGTGGGCAAGGCCCGCCGCGAGCGCAAGCTCTCCGGCATGGGCACCACGGTGACCGCCGTGGCCCTTGTGGGCGGCTACTGGGTGCTTTCGCACATCGGCGACTCGCGCGCCTATCTGCTGCGCGACGGCCATCTGATCCGCATGACGCAGGACCACAGCTACGTCCAGCACCTGATCGACACCGGCCACATCACGCCCTCCGAGGCCAAGACCCACCCGCAGCGCAATGTGGTCATGCGCGTGCTGGGCGATTTCGACATCGACCCACGTCCGGACATCCTGGTGCACACCGCCAAGCCGGCCGACCGCTGGCTGCTGTGCTCCGACGGCCTGTGCGGCGTGCTGGAGGACTCGACGATCGCCGAGACGCTCGCCACCACGCCCGATCAGAACGAGTGCGCGCAGCATCTGGTGCAGATGGCCCTCAAGGCCGGCAGCACGGACAACGTGACCGCCGTGGTGGGCGACGCCACGCTGGCCCTGGACGCGAATGCGTTCGATCTGCCCCACCAGACCCCGCTGATCGGCGGGGCCGCGAGCGCGAGCCTTGAGCCGATCGCGGACATTCTGGACAAGCCGGTGGCCGCAGCCCCCAAGCTCAAGGACGCCGGATCCCCGGCCAGCCGCGCGGCGGCGCTGATCCAATCGACCGAGCACGAGATCATGACCCCGTCCGCCAAATCCGGCAAACCCTCGCTCCAAGGCAAGCTGCAGGGCAAGGCGGAGGACCAGCCGCAGCCCGACGAGGGCCAGCGCGTGGCCCAGCCGTCCACCACCCGTGCGGAGACCGGCGAGCTGCAGATGCCGGACACCGGCGAGATCCCGGTGATCATGAAGCGCGACGGCCGCACCACGGACGATCCGTTCGATCCGGATGTGGTCAACGCCATCCAGCGCGAGCACAAGGCCAAGGACCGTTCCAACCGCAAGCGCAGGCGCCGGGGCCGCATGATCGTGACGATCGCCGTGCTGCTGGTGGCGGCCGTGCTGTGCGGCGGCGCGTACGGCACCTATGCGTGGAGCCAGACGCGCTATTACCTGGGCGAATCGGATGGCATGGTGTCCATCTACCAGGGCGTGCCCACGAACATCTTCGGCTTCCAGCTCTCCCATGAGGTGGAGGACACCCCCATCCCCATCAGCGATCTGCCGCAGAGCTGGCAGGAGCAGCTCAGGCAGGGCATTTCGGTGGACAGCCTCGACGCGGCCCGCGAGCGCGCGCGGTACATAGGGCAGGAGAACAAGGACCTGCAGGCGCAGCAGGCGGCCAAGGAATCGGCCGCGGCCACCCCGAGCCCCACCGCCTCCGCCACGGCATCCGGCGCGGAGGGCACGGGCGCCGGCGGGACCTCGGGCGACGCGGCCGGGCAAAGCTCCCCGGCGGGCACCGGAACTGCGAACACCGGCACGGCGAGCACCGGCACGGCGAGCACAGGAGGGCAGGTGAGCCAGCAATGACCGCCATCCGCCTGCGCCAGTTCTTCCTGCTGCTGTTCTCCTTCCTGATCGTGGGCGTGGGCTTCTTCCAGATGTTCATGCGCACCCAGGGATCCATGCCCATGGACTTCACGATCCGCCTGATCGTGGTGGCCGCGCTGTTCGTGGTCCTGTGGGCGCTGATGGCCAAGTTCCAGCCCTACGGCAGCCAGACGCTCGTGCCGTGTCTGGTCCTGCTCTCCGGGATCGGCGTGATGCTGATCGCGCGCATCGACGCGGCCCAGAACACGGGCGTGGCCGGCCGCCAGCTGCTGTGGATCATGGTCTCGCTGGTGCTGTGCTGCGCGCTGGTGGCGGGTCTGCATGACTACCGCATCCTGCGCCGGTTCTCCTATGTGAGCATGGTGGTGGGCCTGGCCCTGCTGCTCGCGCCCATGCTGCCCCTGGTGGGCCATGAGGAGGGCGGATCGCGCATCTGGCTCAAGTTCGGCAGCTACACCATGCAGCCGGCCGAATTCGCCAAGCTGTTCCTGGCGTTCTTCTTCGCCGCGTACCTGTTCGACCATCGCGACCAGCTGGCCGTGGGCGGCAAGAAGGTGCTCGGCTTCCGTCTGCCGCGCATCCGGGACCTGGGCCCGATCATCATCGTGTGGCTCGTGTCCATGGGCGTGCTGGTGATGCAGCGCGATCTGGGCACCTCGCTGATGTTCTTCGCGATGTTCGTCTCCATGCTGTACGTGGCCACGGGCCGCGCGAGCTGGATCGCGATCGGCGTGGGCGCGTTCGCAGTGGGCGCGGTGGCGGCATCCTCGATCTTCAGCCATGTGGGCAACCGCATCACCGCCTGGCTGCACCCGTTCGACGCCGACGTGTACAACGCGGTGGGCGGCTCCGAGCAGCTGGTCAAAGGCGTGTTCGGCCTGGCCGCCGGCAGGCTCGCGGGCACCGGTCTGGGTCAGGGCCATCCGTACATCACGCCGCTGAGCTTCTCCGACTTCATCTACACCTCGGTGGGCGAGGAACTGGGTTTGGCCGGCCTGCTCGCCGTGCTGCTGCTGTATCTGATCATCATCGCCACCGGCATGGTCACGGCCATGAAGATCAAGGACGGGTTCGGCAAGCTGCTGGCCTCCGGACTGGTGTTCACCATGGCCTTCCAGGTGTTCACGGTGGTGGGCGGCGTCACGCTGCTCATCCCGCTGACCGGCCTGACCATGCCGTACATGGCCGCCGGCGGATCGAGCCTGGTGGCGAACATGCTGCTGGCCATGCTGCTGGTGGTGATCTCCAACGCGGCGAACAAGCCGCAGCCGGACACCACGTCGGACACCTTCCAGTACGAGGCGCTGGCCGCCCTGCGCGAGCAGGAGGTCAAGGAGCGGGCCGCGCAGGTGGAGGCCCAGAAGGCGCAGAACGCGCTGGCCACGCAGGTGATCAGCACCAAGCCCCTGCTCGGCGCGAACCCCGATGAGGGGGACGACGGGTACGATGGCTACGAGTTCGAGGAGACCGCCGACCAGGACATCGTGGACGAGGAAACGCACGAGCAGCCCCGGATCGACGACGAGATGCTTGAGGAGCACGCGCGCCACGCGCAGCACGCCGCCGGAGACAACGGCACGACCGGCGGCAACGCCAATGACATCGCCAATGACATGAGGAGGGACGGACGATGAACAAATCGCTGCGCCAACTCTTCACCGCGGTGATCGCCCTGTTCGTGGTGCTCGGCCTGTCCACCACGTGGATCACGGCCATCCGCGCCAAGGAGCTCAACTCCGACGCCCGCAACCGCCGCAGCCTGTACGCCGAATACGGCACCCCGCGCGGCTCGATCCTGGCCTCGGACGGCACGGTGATCGCCGAATCGACCCCAGTGACCGACTCGTTCAAGTACCAGCGCGCCTACACCGACGGCCCCACATACGCGGCCATCACCGGATACTATTCGATCACCAGCCGGTCCGACCGCGGCATCGAGGCCTCGCGCAACGCGCTGCTGTCCGGCCAGTCGGACAGCCTGTGGCTCGATCGCGTCAAGACCCTGTTCACCGGCTCGGAGACCAAAGGCGCGAGCATCGAGACCTCCATCGACCCCGATCTGCAGAAGGCCGCGCTGGAGGCGCTGGGCGACCGCGAGGGGGCCGTGGTGGCGATCGAACCGAGCACCGGACGCATCCTGGCCATGGTGAGCACCCCGAGCTACGACCCGAACCCGCTGGCCGTGCACGACGGCTCGCAGGCGATCGCCGCCTACCAGTCGGCCGTGGACGCGAAGGGCAATCCGATGCTCAACCGCACGACCAGCGAGCACTACCCGCCCGGATCCACGTTCAAGCTCGTCGTGGCCGCCGCGGCCTTGGAATCGGGACAGTACAAGACGGACACGATGATCCCGGCCGGATCCAGCTACACGCTGCCCGGCACGGTCACGAACCTCACCAACACCACCTCCCAGGCGGCCGGCTCCAACGGGCAGATCAGCCTCAAGGACGCGCTCACGTGGTCCAGCAACACCGCATTCGCGCAGCTGGGCGTGGCCTTGGGCAACCAGAAGATCGCCGAGCAGGCCAGCAAGCTGGGCTTCGGCAGTGCGATCACGGTGGACGATTCGCAGTCCGGCGGCGACATCACGCTCAGCGCGATCGCCTCGAAGTTCCCGGACACCGCCAGCGACGACAAGCTTGCCCTCGCGTCCATCGGGCAGGGCGACGACGTGATCACCCCGCTGCAGAACGCCCTCGTGGCGGCCGCGGTGGCCAATGGGGGTAAACTCATGAAGCCGACGCTGGTCGATCGCGTGCGCGGGGCGGATCTGAGCGTGATCTCGGAAACCAAGGCGTCCGTGATGTCCCAGGCCTTCTCGTCCTCGACGGCGAGCGCGCTCAAGGACATGATGGTCTCGGTGGTCAACAGCGACGCCCCGTCCCTGCAGCTGAGCCAAGGCGTGGCCGCGAAGACGGGCACCGCGCAGATCGGCAACGGCAGCAACGACGGTTGGACCGTAGGCTTCGCCCCCGCGGACAATCCCAGGATCGCGGTGGCCGTGGTGGTCCACAACGTGAAGGGATTCGGCGTGGCGACCGCCGGTCCGGTGATGAAGAGAGTGATGCAGGAGGCGCTGAAATGAGACTCGTCGAAGGTCAGCTCATCCACCGGCGCTATCGTCTGGACAGGCGTTTGGCCCAGGGCGGCATGGGCGAGGTGTGGAAGGGCTACGACATCCAGCTGGGACGTCCGGTGGCCATCAAGGCGCTGCGGCGGGACACGCAGGACACCGAGGCCAAGCTCAAGCGCCTGCGCGCGGAGGCCCACAATTCCGCCAATCTGGCGCATCCCAACATCGCCGCGCTGTTCGAGTACTACGAGCATGACGGCATCGGGTTCCTGATCATGGAATACGTGCCCAGCAAGTCGCTGGCGGACATCTACCACGAGCGCGGGGCCATGCCGGCCCTCGAGCTGCTGCCGATCCTCATCCAGACCGCGCGCGGCCTGTTCGTGGCGCACAGCCACGGCGTGATCCACCGCGACGTCAAGCCGGCCAACATCATGGTTTCGGACACCGGCGAGGTGAAGATCACCGACTTCGGCGTCTCGTACTCCACCAATCAGGCGCAGATCACGCAGGACGGCATGGTGGTGGGCACCGCGCAGTACATCTCCCCGGAGCAGGCGCAGGGGCTCACGGCCACGCCTCAGTCGGACATCTATTCGCTCGGCGTGGTGGCCTACGAGGGTCTGGCCGGGCATCGCCCGTTCACCGGGGCCACGGCCGTGGACATCGCGGCCGCGCACGTGAACGACCCCGTCCCGCCGCTGCCGGACGCCGTGGACACGCAGCTCGCCCGCTTCGTGATGGCGATGCTGGAAAAGGACCCGAAGGACCGGCCCACGGACGCGCTCATGGTGGCGCGCACGCTGGCCAAGATCGAGCGCCGGCTGCTCGATCAGGAGACGCCGAACACCGAGATGATCCTCGGCGCCGGCAAGAAGCTTCCCCGCATGGTGATGAGCGCGCCGCACACGGCCCGCCTGCTCGACGCCGCGGGAATGAACAGGACCAATCAGGAGGTATCGCGATGAGCGCATTTACTCCCCGCACGCTGGCGAACGGCCGCTACCGGCTGGACAGCGTCATCGGCCATGGAGGGATGGCCGAGGTCTACATGGCGTTGGATACGCGCCTGAACCGTACCGTCGCCGTGAAGATCATGCGATCCGATCTGGCCAACGACGCCATCTTCCTGGCCCGATTCAGCCGCGAGGCGCAGTCCGTGGCCAAGATGAACAACCCGAACATTGTATCCATCTACGATTCGGGCGACGAGATGTTCGACGCCGGCAACGGCCAGTCCGAGCGCGTCCCGTATCTGGTCATGGAGTACGTCAAGGGCCAGACCCTGAGGGACATCATCAAGGCCAACGGCCCGCTGAGCCAACGCGACGCCGAGCAGGTGATGCTGGGCGTGCTCAACGCGCTCGACTACTCGCACCGCATGGGCATCATCCACCGCGACATCAAGCCGGGCAACATCATGATCTCCGACCAAGGCATGGTCAAGGTCATGGACTTCGGCATCGCGCGCGCCCTGGACGATTCCGCGGCCACCATGACCCAGTCGCAGGGCGTGGTGGGCACCGCGCAGTACCTGTCCCCGGAGCAGGCGCGCGGCGAGGTCGTGGACGCGCGCTCCGACCTGTACTCGGCCGGCTGCGTGCTGTACGAGATGCTCACGGGCCGTCCGCCCTTCACCGGCGACTCGGCGGTGGCGATCGCCTACCAGCACGTCTCCGAGGTGGCCACGCCGCCCAGCACGCTCGTGCCGGGCCTGCCCACCATGTGGGACTCGATCTGCGGCAAGGCGATGGCCAAGGACCGCATGAACCGCTACGCCACGGCCGCGGAGTTCCGCAACGACGTCCTGACCTTCATGAATGGCGGCATGCCCGTGGCGGCCGCGTTCAACCCGCTCACGGACCTCAACAACATCAAGGCGCGCAAGGCCGCGGAGACCGCCGCCGAGCAGCGCGCGACGGGCGTGGGCACCACCACGGTGGCCCTGCCACCGGCGCAGGACACGGCCGCCACCACGCAGGCGCTCAACATGCCCGGCGTGTCTGCGACGTCCCCGGCTCAGGCCGGCATGCCGTCGTCCCCGGCGCAGAATCCCCAGGCCGCCCAGACGGCCACGCAGGCCTTCAATCCGCTCACGGGCCAGTTCGAGGTGGTCCCGCCGGCGCAGAACGCCGCAACCGCCACCGGCACGCTGCCGCAGACCCGTGCGGCCCAGCGCGCGGCGGCCGCCAGGAAGCGCAAGCGCAACACGGTGATCGGCATCATCGTGGGCCTGCTGGTGCTCGCCGGCATCGTGGTGGGCGCATGGGCCTACATGGGCCGCGACACCACCAAGTACGCGGTCGTCCCGCAGATCACGGACACCATGACCGAGGCGCAGGTGCGCAAGGTCCTGGAGGACGCGGGCCTCAAGCTGGACAAGCAGGAGGACGCGAACTCCACCAAGGCGGAGGGCACGGTGACCAAGCAGGATCCGGCCGCCGGCACGCAGGTGGTCGAGGGCAGCTCGGTGAAGGTGTGGTTCTCCACCGGCCCGTCCACCAAGCAGGTGCCGTCCGGCCTTGAGGGTCTGGACCCGAGCGAGGCGACGGCCAAGCTCACCGCGCTCGGCTTCACGGTCAATCCGTCCAACAAGACCGAGAACAGCGGCACGATCGAGAAGGACAAGGTGACCCGCACCTCGCCCGCGGCCGGCGAAAGCGCGCAGGCGGGCTCGCAGATCACGCTGTACATCTCCAACGGCATGGCCACCATGCCCGATCTGACCGGCAAAACCCAGTCCGAGGCGGCCAGCACGCTCAAGTCCGACTACAGCCAGTTCACCGCGGTCTTCCAGACCGAGGCATCCGATTCGGTGGCCGCCGGCTCGGTGACCCGCACCAGCCCGGCCTCCGGCACGCGCATGTCCCAGGGCGAGACGATCACCGTCTACGTCTCCGGCGGCAAGACGCAGGTCAACGTGCCGGACGTGACCGGCCAGACCGTGGCGCAGGCCAAGAAGATGCTCTCCGGCTTCGAGGTGAGCATCAGCGGCTCCTCGGACAACGACGCGACCGTGGTCTCGCAGTCCCCCGAGGCCGGCTCCACGGCGGACAAGGGCGCCACGGTCACGCTGACCACGCAGGCCGCCTCCGCAGCCGTGCCGAACGTGGTGGGCAAGACGGTCGCGCAGGCCAAGAAGCTGCTGTCCAGCTACACCGTGACCGTCACCGGCTCCTCGGACGACACGGCGATCGTCACCGCGCAGAGCCCCACCGCGGGCACCAGCGCCCCGGTGGACAAGAGCACCACGATCACGCTGACCGCGCGCGCCGCCGGATCGTCCGGCTCCGGGAACGGATCCGGATCGGGCAGCGGCACGGGCAATGGCTCCGGAAACGGCAACGGGTCCGGGTCCACGGGTTCCGGAACCGGGTCCAGCTCCGGAACCGGCAGCGGCACGACCGGGTCCAACTGATGGTATGGGAAAGCCCCGCACGCAATGTGCGGGGCTTTCCCATACCATCGTCCTGAGCACTGAGCCGTGAAGCGGACAGCCGAAGGATCCTTAACCACGCCCATTACCCCATTCCAACGGCCGGATTTGCCCAGTTTGACCTAGCTGGTGACGCGAACTGGGCAAATCCGGCCGTTGCATTCGCGAACTGGGCAAATCCGGTCATCTGGAGGCCGATTTGGAGCTCTAGAAACCCAGATCTGCCCAGTTTGCAAAATCAGCGTCCCGATCTGCCCAGTTTGCAGAGTCCTCTCTCCGTCATCCTGAGCACTGAGCCGTAACGGCTCCCTCTTTGTCATCCTGAGCGGAGCCCGATAGGGCGGAGTCGAAGGATCCTTAACTTCCCCGCGCAATGTCGGGGACGGTGACTCGATGCGAGTAGTAAGGATCCTTCGACTTCACCCTACGGTGTCCGGCTGCGCCGGACCGTCGCCGCCTTGGCGGCGGCTCCCCTCGCCTACAGGCAGCCCACAGGGCTGCCCGCTTAACGGCTCAGCGCTCAGGATGACAAAGAGAAGGACCCGTTTAACGGCTCAGTGCTCAGAATGACGTTAATCCGCTCTGCGCATTCGCCCCTTCGTTTGTTACTTTGCCACGTTGGGCTGCAGGCCGATCGACTTGGCCACGGCGTTCTCCTGACCGCACACGGCGAGCCAGTTCGCCAGCAGGCGGTAGCCGTCCTGCGTCATCACGGATTCGGGGTGGAACTGCACGGCGTACATCGGCTTGCCCTTGACCTTCAGGCCCTGCACAATATGATCGCCCTGCGTCCACGCGGTCAGCTCCAGCGTGTCCGGGATCGAATCGGGCTCCACGGCCAGCGAATGATAGCGGGTGGCGGTCATGGGGTTGGAGACGCCGGCGAAGATCTCATCGTCGATATGCTCCACCGGGCTGGTCTTGCCATGCATGATCGTGGGCGCGTGGCTCACGGTGGCGCCGAACACCTCCGCGAGCGCCTGCATGCCCAGGCACACGCCGAACATCGGCTTGCCGGTCTTCGCGCACAGGCGGATCATGTCCTCGCTCGCGCCCGATTCGGCCGGGGCGCCGGGGCCGGGGCTGATCAGCACGCCGTCGTAATCGTCCAGCAGACCGGGCTTGGCGGGGTCGACGGCATCGTTGCGCACCACGTCCACCGTGGCGCCGAGCGTCTTCAGATAGCCGACGATCGTGTAGACGAACGAATCGTAATTGTCGATGACGAGAATGCGCGCGGAATCAGTCATAGGGCCACTGTACCCCTTATGGGTAACAGAGGCCGGCGGGTGCCCAAATGGACAGAATCGGCGGCGATTGCGTCCATTTGGGCACCCGACGGCACCCGCGTCCGATCGGCCGTTCCTATTCCACAGAGACGTAAGCGCTCATCTGCTGGAACATCGGGATGTTCGCGGCCATCCACGGGAACACCCATTGGAACAGGGCCGCCGAAGCCGCCACGATCAGGATCATCATGAGCAGCAGGCGCACGGGCATCGGGCCGGGCTGACGGCGATCGATCCACCCGTAGAAGCTCGCATCGGGCCGCCTGCGCTCCCCATCGCGGATGGCCCTCAAGAGCGGATAGCGCCACGCCACCAGCGCGGCCAGATACACCACCGCGTACGCCACAAGCAGCCAGGCCACCACGCCGTCCAGCGAGCCGACCTTCGCGAACACCGAGGGCGACTCCTGCGCGGTGAACTTCACCTGCCCGGAGGAGTCCGTGGTGGCGAGCTCCTTGGGCACACCGTCGGACACCTTGGCCCAGTATTCCAGTTCGCCCCAGCTGATCCAGCGCTTGGAGGCCGGCGTGGGGCTGTAGCGCGGCTCGCAGGTGGTCAGCGTGATGTAGCGCTTGGTGGGCGTGCCGCCGGCGTTGAACGGGTCGGCGGAGACCACAGCCACATCGGTGGGCACGGTGATCTTGTACGTGGTGTAGCGGTAGACGTACCAGTAGTCCTGCGTGCGGATGATGATCGGGTCGCCCTCCTGCAGCTGGTCCACGTAGGCGAGCGGTTCGCCGTAGCCGCCGCGATGGCCGGCGATCGCGAAGTTGCCCACCTGGCCGGGCATCTGCGAGGTGGGGTAATGGCCCAGACCGTGCTTGGCCAGCTGCTCGCCGCTGATGCCCTCGACGATGTTGCGCTGCCAGTTGGTGCCGAAGCGCGGGATGTACAGCTGGGCCACCAGATCGCCGTCGGCGGCCGATTCGGGCTGCACGGGGGCGTCCCCCTGCTGGGCCTGCGCCACCTTGGTGCTGCTGCCCGCGGCGACCGGATCCGACCACGCCACGGTCTCGCGGGTCTGGATCTGGGTCTGCTCGGAGATCACGCCGGTCCACCACATCTGCCACGCGATGTACAGCGCGCACAGGGCCGCGAGGGTCATGAGGATCTCGCCGATGATGCCCAGCACCGCGAATCCGGCGTTCCGCCCGTTGCGCGCGCCCTGCGTGTTGCGTGTGCCCCTTGCATGCGAAGGCGCTCCATGCCGTCCCGCCATCACTGGTCCCCTTTCTGCGTGCCCTGCGCGCTTTGATTGGTCTGCGCGCCTTGATCGCCCGAGCCTTGATCGCCCGAGCCGCCGGGCTGGGCCGATTCCGCCACGGTCGCGTACTTGAGCTGCTGGAGCTGCGACGACGTCTTGGGGAAATCAAGGCTGTCCACGGTCTGCACCTTCCAACCCAGACCGTACACCTTCACGTATTCCTTGTAGATCTTGATCGCCTCGGAATTGTTGAGCGCGGCGATCATCGTCTTGGACGGGCCGATGGCCGAAACCGTGTACGGGGGCGCGTACTTCTTGTCCTCCAGCAGCAGGGTGTTGCCCACGCATCGCACGGCCGTGCTGGCGAGCACGCGCTGGTCCATGATCATCATCGCCTCCGCGCCGCCGTTCCACAGCGCGTTGACCACGGCCTCGATGTCCTGCTGGTGGATCACGTACGCGTCCACGTTCTTCGGGTCGTTCGCGGCCTGCTCCCTCAGCGGCGAATCGTCCAGCGTCACGGTGATGCCCGGCCCGGTGAGCGCGGCGAGCATGGTGCCCGATCCGGCGTCGTTGGCCGAGGATCCGGTGGTGGAGCTGTCGGAGATCAGGCCCTGCAGGGTGTCGATCTGGCTGCTCAGATCGTTCACCTCGCCGCTCAGCTGCTGCATGCGATTGGTCTGCTCCTCCACGAGCCCGGCCGTGTCCGAGGTGTCGTACGCGGTGCGGTTGATGCGCACATTGACGGTGAGCAGCCAGCCGGTGAGCGCCAGAATGAGCACAATGGACACGGTGGTGGGCCACGATCGCCTCACGCCGTGCCGCCCGGTCTTCCGTCGTGCCGCCATAATTGTGCTCCGATCCCCGATTTCGCGGCCGCCCACGATCATTCGCCGTGCCATCGCCCTGCGATCGGGAGTGCGATCGACGTGCCGTCGCCATGCAATCACCGCGCAGGATGCCGTATTTTCGTAAAATTGGTCGTCTCATTCGAGTCTAGCCACTACTATGACTTATAGCCTATTGAAGGAGACAAGCTGATGGCAGAGCAAGAACTGCGCAATACCGCGGCGGAGGACCAGAAGGACCTGCAGAAGTCCGCCTCCGTTAATGCTGAGGGCGAAACCGGCGCGACGAACGATGAGTACGGCGTTTCGATGGACAAGGTCGAGGCGATCCTGAACGCCACGGCGGACAAGTCCGCCCTGAACCCCCAGATGCAGCGCATGATGCAGCGCCAGGCGGAGAACACCAAGCGCGTCGAGGAGACGATCAAGGGCACCAAGGCGAATCCCGGCTGGTTCGTCCCGCTGTTCTGCACGCTGATGATCATCGGCCTGATCTGGGCCGTCGTCTACTACCTGACCACCGATTACCCGATCCCGGGCATTGGCGCCTGGAACCTGGCCATCGCGTTCGCGATCCTGATGGTCGGCTTCCTGATGACCATGTGGTGGCGCTGAGCCGCGTTGCTTTCGCGGCTGCGCGATTTTGAGATCTCGCGATTCCGCGATTCCGCGACTTACGGGCCGGTGTGATGCAGTGCGTCCGCGCACATGCATCCGCCGGCCCTTCGCGTATCCGTTCTTATCGTCATCCTGAGCGGAGCCCGTTAGGGCGGAGTCGAAGGATCCTTAATCCACGTATCAACACCACGCGCCAAGCCATCGCCGCCAGCCTTGCGCCACTTTGCATGCAGCCGGCCATCGGATTCGCTCATTTTGCGAGCCCATCCAGATGCAGAATGAGCGAATCCGATGGCGCGCGGGTCAAGCCCCTCGAGCGCCCGCGGCAGCCCGCCGGCAACCCACTCCACCGCACTGATTCCGCTCACTTTGCGCTCGCAAAATCATGGAATGAGCAGATCCGATGTCCTACGCCCCCCAATCAGCCCCCACCGCATTGGATTTGCTCATTCTAGCCAAATCAGGCATCAGGATGAGCGAATCCGATGGCCAGCTGGACGGATTCGGCGCGAATTCGACACTTCCACACTGGATCTGCTCATTTTGCATGCACGCGGAGTGCCGCGTGGGCCACAAACTGGGCAGATCGTGATGGTTCTCCCGACAACTGGGCAGATCTGGTCTTGTACGGGCCTTATTTGGGCTCCAGAAGCCCCGATTTGCCCAGTTTGCGGAAAAGCCGGCCGGATCTGCCCAGTTTGTCGCCGACTTAGTGCCCGCCAGCCCCGGTCAGGCACCAGCCGCCAGATACCGGCAAGTTATCCACAATCGGGCACCCGATTCCATCGTGCACAACGTAGATTTTGCGTTATGCACATTGTTTTCGACCGTCGATCATCGCCTCCGCCCCATCACGGCCCCACCAGCCACAGTCATACGATTCGAACAAAATGAGCAAATCGGCTGTCATATAGCCGATTTCAGCCCCCGTAGGCACTAGATATGCTCCTTTTGTGGATAATCTCCACTAGAACGTGCGTTCGTGGATAAGTCGGACATCACACACCGATTATGTGGATAACTCACTTATGCACGAGGTGGATATCCACAGTTTCCACAGCTTATCCACCATCAAACCCCTGTTTACCCACCGGAATGCGGTGCATATCCACGACATATCCCCTAGTTATCCACAGAGTTGCCCACAGATTGTGGATAATCACATGCGTGTAATTTACGCACCGCAATCCCGCCGCCGGACGGCCCGGCCGGCCCATCCAGACCCGTCAACCCATCCTCACATGAACATGCGCATCGGATTGTTCAGATTGCACGCCAGCACCGCGGCCACCAGCGCCACGAACACCACGCCGCCGTACACCGCGGTCCGGGTCACGATCGACTTGCCGCGCAGCAGCCGGATCCCCGAGGTCAGCAGCAGAGCCAGCACACCACCGGTCACAAAGCCGCCCACATGCGCCTGCCACGCGATGCCCGGGACGACCAGCGGCATCGCGAAATTGATCGCCATCCAGATCAGCATCGATCGGATATCCGCGCCGATCCGCCGGAACACCACCAGCATCGCGGCGAACAAGCCGAACAGCGCGCCGGATGCGCCGTACGCGGCGGTCATCCAGCCGGACATCGACGGGGAGATCGCGGCGACCGCCATCATGCCCACGCTGCCGCCCACGCCGGAGATCGCGTAGAACGCCAGGAACGGCCAGTGGCCCAGCATGCGCTCCAGCAGCGGCCCCACGCTCCACAGGGCGAGCATGTTGAACAGGATGTGCATGATGCCGGGCTCGTGCAGGAACATCGAGGTGATGAACGTCCACGGGCGCGAGACGGCCAAAAGCGGGCTGAACATGCCGGCGTTGAGCATCATGTTGAGCAGGCCGGGCGCGAGGAACCGGAGCACGATCTCGACCACCCACACGGCCACGCAGACCACGATGATCATCTGTGTGATCACCGGGCCGCCGCTGCGCCACTGGTTGGCGAGGACGCGCCGATCGAACAGGTCGCGCAGGCCAGGGGTGTTGGGGAAGAGGCTGAATCGTCTGTTGCTCATGACACCACTGTATCGGATGCCGGGCAGATGGCGGCAGGTGCCTGGCAGATGGCGTCGGACGCCTGGACGAACATGACGAGGGCCAGAAACGCCCATTTGGACATCCACGACACGACGGGTCCCGGTGTCCGCTTAAGCCCGTCATCATGAGCCTTTGCGCGATTCCCACACGCAACCGCCACAAACCACCTTCTATGATGGACAGTAGCGTTGGCTTGAACGGGCAGGCCATCGGACACCTGTAACAAGGAAAGGAGCCGTCATGGAGAACAAGTCGTCGAACGGTTGGAAGTTCTTCGCGCTGCTCTTCGGCGCCCTGCTGGCCGCCGTCGGAGCGCTCTACATTTACAAGCAGCAGAATCCGGATTATGATCCTTGGGAGGAGCCGTGGGAGAACAGCTCCTCGCCGGTTGATCTTGGCCTTGCCAAGGACGATGACGAGGACAAGCCCAGCGGTGCCGAGGAGGCCGAAAAGCCGGCCGCCGACGCCGCCTGATCGTCGCTCCGCATAAGGCTTGCGCGAATCGCGCAATTGAATGGAAAAGCCCCGCGTGTCATGTCCGCGGGGCTTTTTGCTGTCCGCGAAAACGTTCGGAATCAGCCCGCCGCGCAAAGGCAGGCACCCAACGTCATCCTGAGCGCAGCGTAGCGGAGTCGAAGGATCCTTAACCTTACGCACAAGGTCCATGGTGCGGGAGGTCAAGGATCCTTCGACTCCGCGCTTTGGTGTCCGGCTGCGCCGGACCGTCGCCGCCTTAGCGGCGGCTCCCTTCGCCTACGGGCAGCCCACAGGGCTGCCCGCTTAACGGCTCAGTGCTCAGGATGACGAAGGGACCACCCCGACCTCCCAGAATGACGGAACCGCCCGCCCCGCACCGCAACCCCCGGCACTCCCCTAACAATTTCCTAACATGGTTCCATACAATGGGACCGGAACCAGCGGTCGGAAGGCGGCGGCAAGGAGCGAGAGAGCGGGAGAACCTGTGCAAGTCTTTGAACTGATACTGTGCATTCTGGCGGCGGTCATCGTCTCGTCGTTCATCAGCCGGTTCATCCCCCGCGTCTCCACGCCGCTCGTTCAGATCGTGCTGGGCCTCGTGGCCGCATATCTGCCGTTCTTCCCCGATGTGAAGCTCAACCCCGAACTGTTCATGGTGCTATTCATCGCCCCGCTGCTTTACGAGGAGGCGCACAGCATCGACAAATCGGCCCTGCTGAGGCATCTCAAGCTGTCCCTGTCGCTGGCCATCGGACTGGCCGCGGCCACCATGATCGCCGTCGGATTCGCGCTCAGCCTCGCATGGCCGGCCGTCCCGCTCGCGGCGGCGCTGGCCCTGGGCGCGGCGCTCGGCCCCACGGACGCGGTGGCCGTCAGCGCCCTAGGACGCGAGGCCAGCCTGAGCATGCGCCAGACCGCCGTGCTCAAGGGCGAATCGCTGTTCAATGACGCGACCGGCATCGTGGGCTTCCAGTTCGCGATCGCCGCGGCCGCCACCGGCATGTTCAAATTCGGCGAGGCGCTGGGCGATTTCGTGCTCTCCTTCACCGGCGGCACCGTGCTGGGCCTGGCGATCGGCATGATCGTCAACTGGCTGTTCGAGACGATGCGCCGGCTGGGCTGGGAGAACACGACCACGCGCATCCTCATGGAGATCTTCCTGCCGTTCCTGATGTACATGAGCGCCGAGATGCTCCACGTCTCCGGCATCCTGTGCGTGGTCGCGTCCGGTCTGATCGGCCGATTCGACCGCACCGGCGTGGGTCCCAATGTGGCGCGCGCGAACATCGTGAGCTCCAGCGTGTGGTCGGTGATCGCGTTCAGCCTCAACGGCACCGTGTTCATCCTGCTCGGCATGCAGCTGCCCGGCGCGATGCACACCTCCTGGGAGGATCCGACGATCAGCAACTGGACGCTGATCGGCCTGATCCTGCTGGTCACCTTCGTGGTGGTGGGCATGCGATTCGTCTGGGTGCTCGGCATGCTGCGGCTCACCAAGGATACGGACACCGGCAAGCGCCGCCCGATCACCCGCGAGCGCCTGCGCAGCGCCGCCGTGATGACCCTGGGCGGCCCCAAGGGCACGATCACGCTCTCCCTGATGTTCACGATCCCCTACTGGATCGAATACGGCGACGAGTTCCCCATGCGCAACGATCTGATCTTCATCGCCTCGGGCGTGATCATCCTCACGCTGGTCATGGCCAACTTCGGTCTGCCACTGCTCGCGCCCAACCGCCACAAGGACTATTCGGCCGAGCACAACAAGATCACCATCGAGGTGCTGCGCCGCACGATCGAGGAGCTCGGCGCCAAGACCACGCCGGAGAACCGCCGCGCGATGCAGATGGTGGTCAACTCGTACACGCAGCGCATCACCAGGCTCCAGCAGCGCTTGGGCGGCCCCGATTCGCACGATCTCGACCGTCTGCAGGCGCAGGCGCTCAAGTGGGAGCACGATTACATCGATCAGCAGCTCAAGCGCATCAAGGCGCACGAGCCGAGCCCGGATGGCGAGGAGGAGATCGCCGAGGAGGCGTGCGATCTGCTGCTCGAGCGGATCTCGCAGGCCCTTGAGCACTTGGGCAGCATCGACGAGACCGAGTCGCGCGCCCATGTGGCCTGGAGGCACATCCACCGCCGGTTCAGTTCGATGACCCGGCGCGCCCACAGCCTGGCCAAGCGCGCGGAGAACCGCGTGCGCCACACGGCCCCGATGATGAGCGACGACGAGCTGTTCGCCCACACCCGCCGCCTGCAGGTGGCCGCGATCGATCATACGATCAACAAGCTGTACGGCGAGCTCGGATCCAGCCGGTTCAAGACCGAGAACGTGAGCGGCATGATCCTCGACTATCAGCGCGCGAAGGCCGCCCTGCAGGCCCGGCCGAACGTGGGCTACAGCGCCCGCGCGCAGAACATGGCCGAGGAGATCAAGAAGGAAAGCTATGCGATCGAGCTGCGCATCATCCAGGACATGGCGGACGATGGCGAGATCAGCCGCGCCGAGGCGCGGAACCTGAGGCGCAATGTGTATGTGATGCAGGTTGACGCGGATTCGGGGCTGTAAGCCCCTTCATCCGCGTCAACCTGCATCCGTCGCCGCCTTGGCGGCGGCTCGACCGCAACTGCGGACGGCCGACGGCCGCAGCATTATTCGCTCACTGCCGTTCGCCTTCGCCTACAAACGCCACCGGCGTTTGCCAGACGGCTCAGCCTGCCTACGGACAGCCCACCGGGCTGTCCGCTTAACGGCTCAGCAGGTTGACGCGGATTCGGGGCTGTAAGTTTTCCCGTCATCCTGAGCGAAGCCCGAAGGGCGAAGTCGAAGGATCCTTAACTTCCTGCATTATGCTCATCCGCGCAGTGGCCAAGGATCCTGCGCTGCGCTCAGGATGACGGGAACAACCCAGGCTGACGAGAAACCGCTCCACACCCCCACTTCCCGGACCCAAACTGGGCAGAATCCGACGCGGCCGAAACAAACTGGGCAGATCCGGTCTTCTACAGGCCGATTTGAGGCCCCAGATGACCGGATCTGCCCAGTTTGCAAAATCAACGTCCCGATCTGCCCAGTTTGCAAGATCGCCCTCCCCCATCCAGTGGCCAAGGATCCTTCGACTCGCTCCGCTCGCTCAGGCTGACGGCGGACAACCCAGGCTGACTCAGGAGGCGGGCTCGGCGGCTACATCACACCGGAGGCGAGGGCGTTGGTGATGAGCCACTCGCGAATGTCGTTGAACTCGTCGAGACTCACCGCGTGGTCCAAACCGCGGTAGCTCTTGGTATTGAGCCACGTGTGCTCCTCAAGCCAAGCCGCGCAGGCATACAGCTCGTACTTGGGCACCACGGATTCGTTCTTGCCGTAGCAGTAGTAGACAGGCCTGTCGAGCGAGGTGAGCAGATCGTCGGCGGGCGCGGTGCCGGGCACGCGGCCGGGGGCCAGATACCCGGAGAAGGAGATCGCCGCGCTATAGCGCTCGGGGTTGAGACGCAGCAGATGGACGGCGATCGTGCCGCCCTGGGAAAATCCGATCGGGACCACCTCGCGATCGGCCGGAATATGCGAGGCGACCCAATCGTCCACGGCCTTCGCGGCCGCGTACACGTCGTAGTCCATATCGTCGCCGCTCACGATCGCATCATGGAACCAGGCGTAGGCGCCCGGGATGTACGTGCCCCTCGGCTCCTCAAGCGTGTAGGGGCCACGCGGGGCCACATAGTCGTTGAAGGGGGCGACCATCTGCACCAGGTCCTCGGCATCCTCCTCGTTGGCGCCCCATCCGTGCAGGCTCAGGAACAGCGGTCGGTTCGGCGCCGCGGAGGCGTCACCGCGGGACATCAGCACATGCTCGTCGTCGATCGTGAATGGCTCCCCGAAGCGCCCGGGCACCACGCTGGATTCACGGCCGATCAGATTATTGACTTCGTTGTTCTCCTCGCTCATACCAATCCACTATATCCAGCGCGGGGTGCATGGCTTTCCGGATTCCATCTGGGGAACTATGAACTTCGTCACACCGGGCGAGCGGGCCGGCTGGGCATCGGGCACGCTGGATCGCGCGGGAACCGGGAGAAGCGCGTCACTCGGCGCGGGATACCCGTCACCGGGTACGAATCACGTCACCGGGCGCGATCGCTCCCCGTGACGGGGTCTGAAAACCATTGCGGCACAGGGCCTCCCGTTCGGCGTCACCGGGTGCGATCGCTCCCTGTGACGCAAGCCGCGCCCTGTGACGCAAGCCGCGCCCCGTGACGCCCAATGGCACCCCGCGGCACCCGCCCGCATCCGATTCGCTCATTCTGCCCACGCCAAATCACAGAATGAGCGAATCGGATGTCCTGCACCCCCAATCGGCCCTGCAGGACATCGGATCTGCTCATTTTGTAGCCGGCGGAGCGCAAAGTGAGCAAATCGGATGGGCGGAGTCTGGGATGAGCCGGCTGGGATGAGCCGGACGCCACCCTGAGCAAGCGGAGCTAGTCGCCCCCCATGACGCCATGGTGCGGGAGGTTAAGGATCCTTCGACTCGCTCCGCTCGCTCAGGATGACACGGCACGCTCAGGACAGCACGGCACGCTCAGGATGACACGGCACGATCAGGACAGCACGCGCTTAGATCGACACTGTGTGCATTTGTTGTCGCTCCCCCTACGCCCCGCACGCGCCTACAATTGGGGTGGATTTCAATACGTTCGGAGAGTGGACAAGAAAACGATCATGGCAAGGTATTCACACGGCAACCATCGTTGGGTCGCGGCGATCGTGGCGGGGGCCACGATGCTGGCGCTTGGTGCGTTCCCGGCGGGCGCCCAGGCGGATGACGCGAACCGGACCGCCAATCCGTCGGCCACGGGGACAAGCGCCACCAGCAGCCAGACCACCAGCGCAAGCACGCCCGGCGCAACCGACACCACCCCCGCGCCCGCCACCCAGGACGACAACGCCGCAGGCCTGTCCTTCGAGCACCAGGCGCTCACCGACGCGTTCAAGAACCTCGAGGACCTCAACGCGCAGCTCAAGCAGGATGCCGCCGATCGCGCCCAGCAGCATCAGGAGAACCTCCAGCAGCTGCAGCAGAGCCTGCAGAACGCGCACAACGACATCAAGCAGACCATCGACGACGTGCACGCCAACAAGCAGCAGGCCGCCGAGGATCTGCATCAGGACGTGCAGAACACCATCGAGCACGCCAAGCTCATCGTCAGGATCCTCAAGGAGTTCCACGACACGGTGGTGGGCGACATCGACGACGCCTTCGCCAACCTCGAGAACGACTGGGAGCATCTGAAGGACAACCACGACGCGATGAAGGACGCGCTGCAGAAGGAGCATGATCGTCTGCAGGCCAACATCGACACCGCCGTGAAGAAGCTGATCCAGGACCTCAAGGACGCCGGCGAACACAACCAGCTGCTGTTCGACGCGATCCAGCAGATCCACGACGCGATCAAGCAGGACATCGATAACATCTTCGCGCAGCTCGAGAAGGATCTGGACAACGCGCAGGCCAACCACGACCAGTTCATGGCCGATCTCAAGGAGGCACACGACACGCTCGTGGGCGTGATCGACGATGCCTTCACCACGCTGCACACCATCCATGAGCTCGTCCACGCGGATGTGACCGACGCGCAGCAGCACATCAAGGACCTGCTGGCCAGCCTCAAGGCCGATCACGACGCGATCAAGCAGACGCACAACGACTACATCGCCGCCCGCAAGCAGTGGCACGACGACTTCACCAAGGCATTGGCCGACGCCGCCAAGCAGGCCGGCACCACCGTACCCACCGTGTCGACCGGCAACGGCACGACCACCACCGGCACTTCCGCCGGATCGGGCGACGGCTCCGGCACGGCCGACAGCGGTTCCAACACCGCGGCCTCCGATTCCGGCAATACCGCCAAGAAGGACGATTCCCTGGCCGCCAAGCTGGGCGGCGACTCCTCCAGCGTGTCCGACGCGGCCACCCAGCAGTCCCTCGCCACCACCGGCGTGGCCATCTCCGGCCTGTGCGCGATCATGCTCGCGCTGGCGGGCATCGGCTACCTGTTCAAGTTGCGGTCCCGCCGCGAGGCCGCAACCGTCGCCAATGCCGCAACCGCAGACAGGGGCGACACGGCCGACGTCAAGTAGCACCGGCAAGTAACGGCAATCGGCCCACCGGCTGGCATGTCAGTCATACAATAGGGCGTGGAGACAACTGAGAGAACCGTCTCCGCGCCCGTTCCATATCCGGGCAGTGTACAGACTATTAGAGGGATGGCCGCATGGTGCAGCTGGGAATCAACACGCTGATGTATTTGGATGCGATGAAGGCCGGCACGCCACAGTCCGCGCTGATTGGCAGGATCGCCGAGTTCTTCCCGATCGCCGAGGTGCGCCGAGAGTTCATCGCCGGCGGCAATGAGGCCGATCCCGCATTCCAGGCCGAGCTGTGCGCAATCCGCGACGCCGCCGCATCGCGCGACATGACCCTCTACTACTCCGTACCCGAGGATTTCTGCACCAGCGGCACCGTGAATCCGAACCTCAAAATGTTCCTGGCCGAAGCGACCGCGTTGGGCGCGTCCGGCATGAAGTTCGCCGTGGGTGACGTGCCGAACACGCCGCTGGACGCCCTGAAGACGGCCGATGAAATGGTCCGCCGCGAGGGCGTGGCCGTATGCGTGGAGAATGATCAGACGGCCTCGCACGGCAGCTTGGAATGGGCCATGGAGTCCATGCAGCGGCTCGTCGAGGCTGGTGCCAGCGTGAAGTTTTGCTATGACTGCGGCAACTGGGTGTGGGCCGGCGTCGATCCGAACGAGGCCTTCGACGCCCTGCTCGCGGCCGATGCGATCGGCGAATACCAGATCAAGAACGTGAACGCGCCCGATGCGCCCAACCATCCCGCACCGGCGCTGCTCAAGGAGGGCACGGTCGATTGGGCCGGCCAGATCCGCCGCCTGCCCGAGCTCGTGCCGGTCACGCTGGAGTACCCGTCGCCGCTCGACCGGATCGACGCCGAGGTCGCCATCGCCAAGCGCGAACTGGCGTAGGGCGGCAACGTCGGCCTGAGCGCCGTCCATTGGTGCGAAGCCGCTCAGGATGACAAGGCCTCCTTTCTGTCATCCTGAGCGGAGCGTAGCGGAGTCGAAGGATCCTTAATTTCCCGCATTGTGTTTTTCTGCGTAATGGCCAAGGATCCTTCGCTGCGCTCAGGATGACGGGGCGGCTCAGGATGACGGGGCAGCCGCATTACTCCAGCGGATCGTAGCGCACGTCGCCGGTGAAGCTCGTGGAGCCCAGGTACACCGCGCAGGTCATGGTGTCGAACCGCACGCCATCGTTCCGGACGTCCACCAGCCGATAGAGGTACTCGTAGCGGTACTGCGGGTCGCTGTGGTACGTGACGTCGATGAAGTAGCCGTCCTGCGTGTAGTCCTTATGCACGCTCTTCGACGCCACATCGCCATCGGGCACACCTTGCAGCCGCGAGTACTCCGCATACTTGCGCTCGGCCATCGCACGCTGCACGGGGAAGTAGTAGATCAGGCCCGCAAACACCACCACGATCGCGGCGATCAGCAGCGGGACGACGTTTTTTTCTTGGCATCAGGTCCTCCTTGATCGATGTCATGCAAAACAATCGTACAACGCGCCCGCTTGCCGGGGCAACACCGGGGCAACACAAGGGGCGCCCCGAAGGACGCCCCAAAATCAGTTCAGCCGGATCGGCCGGACAACCGGCTCAGCTCACGCGTAGATGTTCTTCGGCCGCATGTCCGACGGCAGCCCCTCCAGCAGGTGGGTCACCGAGCGCGATTCGAAGACCGATCGGATGCCGGCGGCCAGCAGCGGCGCGCAGGATAGGACGGTCATGTTCGGCAGGCGCTTGGATTCGGGCACCGGAACCGTGTCCATGAGCACGATCTCGCGGGCGCCGCACTGGGACAGGCGCTCCACGGCCGGGCCGGACAGCAGGCCATGGGTGGCCACCAGCGTGACCGACTTGGCACCGGCGTTGCGCAGCGTGCGCACGGCCTCGCAGATGGTGCCGGCGGTGTCGATCATATCGTCCACCACCACGCAGTCGCGGCCCAGCACGTCGCCGATGATGCCATGGGCCTCGGCGTGGTTGGGGCGCGTGATGTCGCGGCTCTTGTGGATGAACGCGAGCGGCAGGTTGCCCAGTCGGGCGGCCCACTGCTCGGAAACCTTGATGCGGCCGGCGTCCGGGGAGACCACGGTGGTGTTCTCCAGCGGCATGCTGTTGCGCACGTAGTCGAGCAGGACGGGCATGGCCGTGAGGTGGTCCACCGGGCCGTCGAAGAAGCCCTGCTCCTGCGCCGCGTGCAGATCGACGGTCATGATGCGGTCCGCGCCGGCCGTGCGGAAGAGGTCGAACATCAGGCGGGCGGTGATGGGCTCGCGGCCCTGATGCTTCTTGTCCTGGCGGGAGTAGCCGAAGAACGGGGCCACCACGGTGATGGAGCGGGCCGACGCGCGCTTGAGGGCGTCGATCATGATGAGCTGCTCCATGATCCACTTGTTGATCGGGTCGGTGTGCGACTGCAGCACGAACACATCCTCGCCGCGGACGGGCTGCGCGAATCGCACGTACATCTCGCCGTTCGCGAAGTCATACGCCTGTGTGGGGAACAGATCGACCCCCAGACAACGGGTGACCTCCTCCGCGAGCTCGGGGTAGGCCCGGCCCGTCACCACCGCCAAACGCTTTTCGGGCACGCCTTCCAGGACTGCAGACATACGACCTCCGCTTCGATGTGTCTTTACCGCCTATCCACTATACCCATAGGCCCGGCCGTCGCATCGCCGAATTCACGAAGTTGCCGCGAACGCGTTCGATATGGCGACGATTCCGCACCAAAATCCCACAATGTGGCATTGTCTGCGGCATCGCGCGCCCGGCTGACAGCGGCGGTCGGCGGCAACCGGGCACAAATCGAGCAACCGAGCGCAACCGGGCGTTCAGGCCTTGCGGACCTTCTTGGTGGCCTGCATCGCCACGTAGAACGAACGGATCAGCAGGAAGCCGAGGTATGCGGCGAACAGGTACTGGCCCACCACCGGGCTGACCGCGCCGGCGATCCACGTGCCGAACGGCGTGATGCAGGCGGCCACGATGCCGATGATCAGACCGGCCTTGAAGTGCACCATCCTGCGCTTCACATTGGCGACCGTGGTGGTGATGGCGTTCGGGAACATGGCGAGCAGCGAGGTGCCGCGGGCGATCAGATCGGATGCGGCGAAGATGATAGACAGCGCCGGCACGGCCAATGCACCGCCGCCGATGCCCAGCAGGCCCGCCAGCACGCCGATCACCAGGCCCATCGCGACCAGACTGATGCCGGTGACCACGTTCATGTCGATGGCGGAGTCGCGCGACGGCGTGAAGATGAGCTGGTTGACGATCACGAAGACCAGAAAGGCCACGAACACCCAACGCAGCACGAGTTCGGGGAGTCTGGACAGCAGCCAGCTGCCGATCTGCCCGCCGAAGAACATGCCGATGAACAGCAACAGGGCCGCGATCCAGTCCACGTTGCCGTTGGAGGCGTAGGACACCACGCCGGAGATGGATGTGGGAACGATCGCGAGCATGGAGGTGGCGGCCGCATGGCGCTGGGTGAGTCCCAGCCAAACCAGCGCGGGCACGATCACCGTGCCGCCGCCGATGCCGAACAGGCCGGACAGGATGCCCACCAGCACGCCCACCACAACCAGAACCGCGATCCCACGCGGGGATTCATCCAGATTGTTCTCTTCGTCCACTTGAACCGACTGAGCCGTTTGAGCCATGGTCGAAACCTCTCTCATTGGTCATTGCCGATCGGGCGCCGCCGAGCGCCCCGACCGGTGGAATCAGACTCAGTCTATCCACCCCGCTGCATGTGAGGGGACACACGTCCGGAAAAAGAGAACCCGGCGAGGGGAAACTCGCCGGGTAGAGAGAAAGGAGAGAAGAAGAAAGGATTCTGTTATCGGAGGCTTGCACCCCTGTTCAGTGGAGTGCTGCCTTCCGCTGACATGAATAAGTAAAACAGTCGTACCTTGACGCATTGATCGTGTTTCCTGAGAATATTCTGAGAGTATGTGTCAGTTGGGCGGCGGGGGCGGGGCAGGGCGTTCTGCCGTCATCCTGAGCGAAGCGGAGCGGAGCCGAAGGATCCTTACCTTTTCGCACCAGTGCATGCGATGATTGGCGCGGAAAGTTAAGGATCCTTCGACTTCGCCCTTCGGGCTTCGCTCAGGATGACGGAGTTTCCTTTCGTCACGCCCATGCCACCCCGCGTCCCACCACGCCCCGCGCTACACTGGGGGATGACATGCCGGCATCGCACGCCGCGCCGTCGAATGCCGTCCAATGCCGCCGGCGCCACACCGCGCCGACCCGCCCGAAGGAGAATCATGCTGCTGTCCGACCGTGACATTCTGGCCGCCCACGACGAGGGGCACATCTCGCTCGACCCGTGGACCCCCGATATGGTGCAGCCGGCGTCGATCGACGTGCGCCTCGACCGGTTCTTCCGCCTGTTCAACAACCACGCCTACACGTACGTGGACCCGGCCGAGAACCAGGGCGCACTGACCGAGCAGTTCGAGGTGCAGCCGGATGAGCCGTGGATCCTGCACCCGGGCGAGTTCGCGCTCGGCTCCACATGGGAGTACGTGAAGCTGGACGCCACGATCGCCGCGCGTCTCGAGGGCAAGAGCTCGCTGGGCCGACTGGGCATCCTCACGCACTCCACGGCCGGATTCATCGACCCCGGCTTCGAGGGGCACATCACGCTGGAGCTCAGCAATGTCTCCACGCTGCCGGTGAAGCTGTGGCCGGGCATGAAGATCGGCCAGATGTGCTTCTTCCAGCTCAGCTCCCCCGCCGAGCACCCGTACGGCTCCAAGGGCGTCGGATCGCACTATCAGGGCCAGCGAGGCCCCACGCCAAGCCGTTCCTACGTGAACTTCTACAGGGCCCACATCGACGACTGACGGGCGACTCCCCCGGCCCTGCGGCGCCACAACCCCATCCCCCGGCACCACCGGCGTCTTCTATCTTCCGGTGCCTTTCCGGCACGCCTTTCCGGTACTTTCTGTAAAAAAATTACAAGAAGTACCGGGGAGACACCGTCTCGCGGTGCGTTCTGTAAATCCGTTACAAAACGCACCTCAAACACCCCCGTTCAACGTCGTTATTGTAAATCCGTTACAAAACATGCCGCGGAGCCCCGGTCCCGACGTCCATTCCGTAACGTTCATACAGAAATGACACCAAAGCGGCCTCAAAGCGGCATCCGCACCAGACAGATAACCTCCGCATAAAACAGCACGCGGCACAGCACGCAAAAGGGGCGGTCGCCAGGCGTTTCCAGCCCGGCGACCGCCCCTTCGGTCATTCGGCCGCTATGCGGTCGCTATGCAGGATCGCGCACGGTTCAGCCCGCGATGCCGCGCTTCCTGTCGACCACGCGCAGCACGAGCTTGCGCAGCTCGGTGGCCACCAGCACGAACGCGGCCAGGCCGATGCACTCGAGCCATGCGACGGCGCCCAGCGGCGTGGTGCCGAAGGCGGTGTTGAGGAACGGCACGTAGATCACCAGCAGCTGCAGGGCGATCGAGATGCCGATCGCGCCCCACAGGTACTTGTTGGCGAACAGGCCCACGAAGGCGGACTGCTTGGAGGAGCGGGAGGCGATCGCATTGAACAGCTGGGCGAACACGAGGATCGTGAAGCCCATCGTGCGGGCCTCCACCATCTGCGCGTCGTGGCCGAGCGCATCCACGGAACGGTCCGTGAACAGGCCGCCGGCCAGATGCATGTCCATGCCGATCAGCGTCACCACGGCCATGATCAGGCCCACGAAGATGATGTCGCCCCACATGTCCGCGTCGATCACACGATCGGTGAGCTTGCGCGGGCGGCGGTTCATCACGTCCTCGGTCTGCGGATCGACGCCCATGGCCAGGGCCGGCGCGGCGTCGGTGAGCAGGTTGATCCACAGCAGCTGGGTGGCGAGCAGCGGCACGGTCACGCCCTCCACGCCGGGCTGCGTGATGCCCAGGAAGCCGGCGAACATCACGCCGCCGAACACCGTGAGCACCTCGCCCACGTTGGAGCTCAGCAGGTAGCGCAGGAACTTGCGGATGTTGTCGAAGATGCCGCGGCCCTCGCGCACAGCGGCCACGATGGTGCTGAAGTTGTCGTCCGCCAGGATCATCTTGGCGGATTCCTTGGTGACCTCGGTGCCGGTGATGCCCATGGCCACGCCGATGTCCGCGGTCTTGACGGCCGGGGCGTCGTTCACGCCGTCGCCGGTCATGGCCACGATGTTGCCCTGACGCTGCAGGGACTCGACGATCTTCAGCTTGTGCTCGGGGGCCACGCGGGCGTAGACGGACACCTCACTGGTGGCCCTGTCGAACGCGTCGTCGCCCTTGGAGGCCAGATCGTCCAGCTGGTCGCCGGTCAGGGCCTTGCCGCCCTTGTCGATGATGCCCAGATCGGAGGCGATGCGGGCGGCGGTCAGCGGGTGGTCGCCGGTGATCATCACCGTGCGGATGCCGGCGCGGTGCGCCTCGGCCACGGAGTCGCGGACCTCGGTGCGCGGCGGGTCGATGATGCCCACCATGCCGGCCCAGATCAGATCGGTCTCGATCGCATCGGCCTGGTCGGCGATGTCCGAAACCTGCCCGGCGGCGTTCACCTGAATGCCCGGCACGTCGGCCAGGGACTCGGTCTCCAGCGGGCGGTAGGCCTCGCCCAGCGTGCGGTAGGCCTCGCCGGACAGGCGCTCCACGGTGGCGAGGATCGTCTGGCGATCGCCCTCGGTGAGCGGACGGACCTGGCCGCCCACGGCGATGCGCGAGCAGTAGCCCAGCAGCACGTCCGGGGCGCCCTTGGCGAAGACGGTGAGCTTGTCGCCGTCCGCGCCGTCCTTGGCGATGATCGACATGCGCTTGCGCTCCGAGGTGAACGGCACCTCGGCCACGCGGCTGAATCGGCCGTAGTCCTTGAGGGCCTTGATCTTGCGCGCGGCCACCACGAGCGCGACCTCGGTGGGGTCGCCCACGATCTCCCACTTGCCGTTCTCCTCGCGCAGATCGCCGTCGTTCGCGAGCGCGCCGGCGGCGATGGTGGTCACGGCCTCCACGCGCAGTGGCGAGTCGGCGGGCAGATCGTTGCCGTCCATGCCGATCATCTGGCCCTTGGGCGCGTAGCCGGTGCCGGTCACCTGGACCTCGCCGGACGGGGTGACGATGCGCTCGACGGTCATCTCGTTGCGGGTGAGCGTGCCGGTCTTGTCCGAGCAGATCACGGAGGCGGAACCCAGCGTCTCCACGGAGTGCAGCTTCTTGACGATCGCGTGGTGCTTGGCCATGCGCTGCACGCCCAGCGCGAGCACGACGGTGAGGATGGCGGCCAGGCCTTCGGGCACGGCGGCCACGGCCAGGGAGACGGCCAGCAGCAGGGAGTCGATGACGTCCTGCAGCGAATGGAAGCCGCTCATCACGGCGAGGGCCACGAGCACGAGCACGGCGATGATGCACACCGCGATGCCCAGGATCTTGGCCACATGGTCCATTTCCTTCTGCAGCGGGCTGTCGTCGTCCTCGGTCTTGGCGAGCATGTCCGCGATCTTGCCGACCTGCGTGTTCATGCCGGTGCCGGTGACGATCGCGCGACCGGTGCCCTGGGTGACGGACGTGCCATTGAAGATCATGTTGGCGCGGTCGCCCAGCGCCTTGGCGGAGGCGAGCGTGTCCGGCTTCTTGCCCACGGGCACGGATTCACCGGTCAGGCTGGCCTCGGCGATACGCAGCGAGGCGGCGGCGAACAGTCGGCCGTCGGCGGAGACGCTGTCGCCCTCGGCGAGGACGAGCACGTCGCCGGGCACCACGTCGGAGGTGTTGATGCGCACGATCTTGCCGTCGCGCAGCACGCTGGTCTGCGGCGCGGCCATCTTGCTCAGCGCGTCGACGGCCTGTTCGGCCTTGGCTTCCTGGATGTAGCCGAGCACGGCGTTCAGGATCAGGATCAGCACGATCACGATCGCGTCGAACGGCAGCACCTCGCCGCCTTCGCCGTGGTTGCGCTCGATGAACCATGCGACCAGGGAGATGCCGGTCGCCACCAGCAGCAGGTAGACCAGCGGGTCCTGGAACTGCTGCAGGAACTTCTTCCACTTGGGGACGGGCGGCGCGCCGGCCAGCTGGTTGGGGCCGAATTCCTCTAGTCTGCGCCTTGCCTCGGCCTCGCTCAGGCCGACGTTCGGGTCTACGTTCAGCGCCTTGGCCACGTCCAACGCGTCGGTCAGCGACGGATCGACGTTGGAGGGTAGGGCTTCCTTTACGGGGATGGGTTGATCATTCAAGGCCTTGGCCATGATCTCATTGCTCCTCGGTTGGCCGCGGAGTAATCAACGTCGTGCGGTTTCCTTGCCGCTCGCGTTGCGCGGTTGTGTCTCGACGCATTCGCGTCACGATTCCCCATTATTGCATACAGCGTTTACCGATTGACGTAACAACTCGCGCGGCTGTGTCGATTGCGGGCGGGACGCATGCGGCACCGGAAGCATTTGGCGCGGGGTGCTGGGACAATGAACCCTATGGCAATGAAGAAAGGACCGACCAAAGGGTCGGGTGGAAAGCACCGCAACAAGCTCCAGGGGCACGGCCCCACTCCCAAGGCGGAGAACCGCGTCTATCACAAGGCGTTCAAGGCCAAGGTCGTGGCCGATCGCCGCAAGGCCGCCGATCCCCGTCTCGCCGCCCGCCGCAGGGTGGCCAAGTTCACGTCCGATTCCGACGAGCTGGTGTACGGCCGCAACTCCGTGCTCGAGGCGCTCCGCATGAACGTCCCGAGCCTGCAGCTGTACATCGCCGCGCGCATCGAGCACGATGACCGCACGCGCGAGATCGTGAAGATCGCCGGCGCGAACGGCCTGCACGTCCTCGAGGCCGATCGTCTGGAGATGGACCGCATCGCGCATTCCGGCAACCATCAGGGCGTGATCCTCAAGGTCCGTCCGTTCGAATACACCTCGCTCAGCCAGCTGGTCGATCAGGCCGATCGCAAGACCCAGGCCATGAAGGGCGTGGGCGGTCTGGCCTCGGTCCAGGCTCGTCCGCTGTTCATCGCGCTGGATGGCGTGACCGATCCGCAGAATCTGGGCGCTGTGATCCGTTCCGCCGCCGCATTCGGCGCGAACGGCGTGATCCTGCCCGAGCGCAGGTCCGCCTCGGTGACGGCCGCCGCGTGGAAGGTGTCCGCAGGTGCCGCCGCGCACATGCCGGTGGCCCGCGTGGTCAACCTCACCAAGGCCCTGCAGTCGCTGCACGAGCGCGGCTACTACGCCGTGGGTCTGGACGGCGGCGGCAGCGCGCTGGTGGGCGAGACCGGCTTCGAGACCGATCCGCTCGTAGTGGTGCTGGGCTCCGAGGGCAAGGGCCTGAGCCGTCTGGTGCGCGAGCAGTGCGACGCGATCGCCGGCATCCCGATCAGCTCGATGGTCGAGTCGCTGAACGCCTCGGTGGCGGCGGGCATCAGCCTGTACGCCGTGGCCAACGCGCGCCGCAAGTCGGTCGGGAAGTAGCCGGGCCCTCATCCTGCGCGATCGCCCTCTCGCGTCATCCTGAGCGCCCTCCGTCATCCTGAGCGCAGCCCGATAGGGCGGAGTCGAAGGATCCTTAACCTCTTGCACAAAGTTAAGGATCCTTCGACTCCGCTGCGCTCCGCTCAGGATGACGGGGAACAACCCAGGATGACCGGGGACGCCTCAGAACAACGAGAAAAGCGCACGGCCCCACGAATGGTGAGGCCGGGCGCTTGGTTTAAGGTCTGATTGATTGTCCGGTTGACGATCAGTCGCGATCGCGGTTGACGAACACTGCGATACCCATCGCGCCCGCCACCGCCACGAGGAAGCCTGCCATAATCGATCCGGCGATGATGTTGAGCATCATGATGATTCCTTTCGACACACCGATGTGCTGATTGCGACGGCGGGTGGGTGGTTCCCGCGCGAACCTCCTTGGTCCGCGTTTCCTGCCGCGTCAACGCTCACCATACGCTCTTTTCGAAGCAACAGATGGCAAAAATGCCTTGGTTTAACCCTCAAACATATCCAAAACGACTGAAATTACGGCGATTGGGTGAGCGCTGCCGTCAGCCTGAGCACAGCGAAGGATCCTTCGACTCCGCCCTGCCGGGCTCCGCTCAGGATGACGCGGGGAGGCTTCCGCGCTCGCTCAGGATGACATGGGGATGTATCTTTCGTCATCCTGAGCGAAGCGAAGGATCCTTAACCTCCTGCACTGGTCAGAACCTTGATTACGTGCGTAATGGCCAAGGATCCTTCGACTCCGCTGCGGTGTCCGGCTGCGCCGGACCGTCGCCGCCTTGGCGGCGGCTCCCTTCGCCTACGGACAGCCCACTGGGCTGTCCGCTTAACGGCTCAGTGCTCAGGATGACGGGACGCCCATCAGGACGACGGGCACCCCAAACTCAGTGGCTCCACACCGCCGCGTCGGGATCGTCGTCGGGGTTGTAGCCATCGTCCGGATCGTCCGGCGAGTTGTAGGTGGACTCGTCGTCGATCACGCCGGCATCGGCCTCGGCGTTGAGCTGCTCCATCGTCTTGCTGTCGATCTTGTAGCTCGGCAGCACGCTGGCGATGTAGCTCTCCACGGCCTCGGCCATCGGCACATCATGACCGGCCTTCTCGGCCAGGAACCAGCGGTGATCGAGCACCTCGTGGAAGAACTGCGCGGGCTCGATCTGCGAACGGTACTCCTTGGGGATCATGCGCACGGTCGGCTCGAACACCTCGCGCATCCAGTCGGTGGCCACGATCTCCAGATCCTCGCCCTCGCGCCACGTGGAGGCGCGGTAGGCGTCCAGATCGTTGAGCAGTCGGCGGGCCTGGTTCTCCTGCACGTCGAGGCCGGTGAGGCGCAGCAGCTTGCGGGAGGCGTAGCCGGCGTCCACCACGCGCGGGCGGACCAGCACGCGCTTGCCATCCTCGGCGGTCTTCATCTCGAGCTCGTCCACGTCGAAGCCCAGATCGTTGAGCTTGTTGACGCGCTTCTCGATCTTCCACATCTCGTCCGGGCTGAACTTGTCCGTGTCCGTGAGCGTGCTCCACAGCGAGTGGTAGCGGTCCACCAGACGGTTGCCCACCTCGACCTCGTCCACCTCGCCGGGCAGCAGCTTGCCGGAGCTCAGATCCATGAGTTCGCCGATGATGTTGGTGCGCGCCAGATCGATGTCGTACTCGCGCTGACCCTCGGTCAGGGTGGCGTGCAGATCACCGGTCTCGGCATCCACCAGCCACGCGGAGAAGGCGTAGGCGTCGCGCAGGAACAGGACGTTGGACAGCGACACATCGCCCCAGTAGAAGCCGGCCAGATGCAGGCGGACCATCAGCACGGCCAGCGCGTCGATCAGACGCTCCGCGGTGTCCGGGCGCAGGTTGCGGGCGAACAGCGCGCGGTACGGCAGGGAGAACTTGAGGTGTTTGGTCACCAGGATCGCCTCGAGCGGTTCGCCCTCGCGGTTGTGGCGGCCGGTGACCACGGCCACCGGGGACACGCAGGGCAGTTCGAGCTTCTCCAGCCGGCGCAGCAGCTCGTACTCGCGCTCGGCCACCTGACGGGTGATCTCCTTCATGGCGTACACGTCGGTGCCCACGCGCACGAATCGCACCACGTGGCGGGAGATGCCTCGCGGCAGGTTGGCGAGCAGCTCCTGGGGCCAGGTGGCCAGCGGCTGCTCCCAAGGCAGCGTGAACATCTTGGGGTTGGAGACGGACGCGGTGATCGTCAGGGCCGTGGGCTCCTTGGTCGCGGCACCGGCGTCCTCGGCTTTGACGGACGTGGCCTTGGCGGCTCGCGGATCGAGTAGATTCAGGTCGATTGCAGGGGTCATCATGCTCCTCATGATAAGAAAACCCCCGCACATCAATTGTGCGGGGGTTACTTTAACGAGGCGGATAGAGAGGAAGAGAGTCGCCTCGATAAAGCCTATTAGTTCAGACGCAGCTCAGTCGACGGAGCGAACAGGTGCATCTTGGCCGGGTCGATCTTGATCTTGACGACATCGCCGACCTTCGGCAGCTGGCGCGGAGGAACGCGGACGGTGGTCAGCTTATTCTGATCAGACATCAGCTGGGATTCCTCGAGGGCGGAGCCGTCGGTGATGATGTTGCCGTAGATGTAGCCATCGGAGCCCAGATCCTCGACGTTCACAACCTTCAGGGAGAAGGCGTTGGTGTCGGTGGAGGCGGCCAGGGAGGCATCCTCGGGACGGAAGCCGACGACGATCTCGCCGTTGTCCTCGGCGGTCAGCTTGGAGACGGCCTCGGTGGGCAGATCGATGGTGTCCTCGCCGATCTTCGCCTTGCCGTTGACCACCGGGTGGGTGTTCAGGTTCATCGACGGGGAGCCGATGAAGCCGGCGACGAAGACGTTGGCCGGACGATCGTACAGCTCGGTCGGGGCGCCGACCTGCTGCAGGATGCCGAGCTTGATGACGGCGATGCGGTCGCCCATCGTCAGGGCCTCGGTCTGATCGTGGGTCACGTACAGGGTGGTGACGCCGAGCTGACGCTGCAGGGCGGCGATCTGCGTACGGGTCTGCACACGGAGCTTGGCGTCCAGGTTGGACAGAGGCTCATCCATGAGGAAGACCTTCGGCTCACGGACGATTGCACGGCCCATGGCCACACGCTGACGCTGACCACCGGACAGAGCCTTCGGCTTGCGGTCCAGGTACTCGGTCAGATCCAGAATCTCGGCGGCCTTCTCGACGCGCTTGCGGATCTCGTCCTTCGGGGTGCCGGCGATCTTCAGGGCGAAGCCCATGTTGTCGGCAACCGTCATGTGCGGGTACAGAGCGTAGTTCTGGAACACCATTGCGATATCGCGGTCCTTGGGCTGCATGGTGGTGACATCCTTGCCACCGATCAGGATGCGGCCCTTGTTGACCTCTTCCAGGCCGGCGAGCATACGAAGGGTCGTAGACTTACCGCAGCCAGAGGGGCCAACCAGGACGAGGAACTCGCCGTCCTTGATATCCAGATTCAGATCATCCACCGAGGGCTTGTCGTTGCCCGGGTAGATTCGAGTAACGTGCTCGAATACCACTTCTGCCATAATCAATATCCTTTCATCGGCAGGTACGTGCCGAACGATCCGTAGTGAAGGGGTTTTCACTTGTGGTACCGCCACGAAACTCATCGGCAAAACTTCTTGACAACGCCTTCGTAGCAGTCTTGTTTTTTCGGTGGTTCTTAGAAGATCACTCTTCGTTGAGCCACCGCCCACTATACACGACGCCGCGACATGCGCAAGGCGTGTTGCGCGAATTTGCCTCAGATTTGTTCAACGATTGAATGAACTCTGCGTGAACGGGGGTGTAACCGGTATCATGCGCCGGAGGCCGCAATCGGCATCACTTCAGCCCGAATCGACCCAGCAGCGCGGCCGTGCGCCGATTCGCCGCCTGATTGCGCAATACGCCCACGGCGAAACCGATCAGCCCCAGGACCGGATGACCGTTGGGGATGCGGGCCAGACTGCGGGCGGCCCGGGCGTCGACCCGTCCGCCGGAGAGCTTGGCGAGGGCGCGCGGGGGCATGTTGAGCCGGAACAGCGCGTCCAGATCGGGCTCGCCGCGGCGTTCGCGGGCACGGCGTTCGTCCCTCGCAAGCCGATGGGCCCACCAGCGGGCGATGGGATCGCGTGACCCATTCCAGCTGGAGAAGGGGTCATTGGCGTCGAACACGCGGGATTTGGCCGATTGTGGCGTAACGGCGGACACGATCGGCATTGTGGACACGACTGGCGCTGTAGACACGATCGGGGCCGGGGCCACAGACACGATTCCATCGCCCATGGATGCCACATCCGCGAGCGCGCGGGCGGTCTCCGCACGCACGGCGGCAAGGCGGCAGCGATGATCGGCATCGGCTGCAGCCGGATCGCCGGCCATGCCCGGAACGCCCAGAACGGCCGGAATACCCGGACTATCCAGATCACCCTGACCACTCAGATCACCCGAGCCGCCCAGCCGAGCGCCCATCGTGCCGCGGACCATATGCGTGGCGGACAGCCGCGGCGTGAGGCAGTCGGAGCCGATCGTCACCCGCCACGGGCCGGATTCCACCTGCCACGACCCGCTCGCCTCATCCCAGTGGCGGAAGGTGTACCGATCGAACGGGATGGTGACGCGCGTCGATTCGCCCGGATCGAGCCGCACCTTGGCGAACCCCTTGAGCTCCAGCGCCACACGGGCCGGACCATCGGACGCCGGATCGCCACCCGCACTGCCACACGGGCCTGTCACATACAGCTGCGCGACCTCCGCGCCGGGACGATCACCCACATTCGTGAGCGTGAAGCTCACGCCGGTCTGCCCCACCTCAAGGTCGGCGTAATCGAAGCGCGTGTAGGTCAGGCCGTGGCCGAACGGGAACCGCACGGGCAGGCCGGCGGTGGTCCAGTACCGGTAGCCCACCAGCGAGCCCTCGCGGTAGACCACGTCACGATCGGGGCACGGGTATGCGGATGCGGGCGCGACGGCGGACGCACCGGGCTTTCCGGGGCCTTCGGGCACATTCGGCTCCCCGTACACGCCATCACACTCCCCCAGCGGCCACGTTTCGGCGAGCCGACCGGAGGGGTTCGTCTTCCCGGACAGAATGCGCGCCACGGCCGACGCGCCCGCCTGACCGCCCAGCCCGGCGTACAGGATCGCGTCGCAATCGTCCGCCCAAGGCAGCAGGACCGGGGAACCGGCCGTCAGCACGGCGATCAGCGGCTTGTCGGCCTTCCCGCATGCCTTGGCAAGCGCGGCCATGAGGTCGAGCTGCGGGGCCGGCATGGCCAGCGTCGAGCGATCCAGTCCCTCGGCCTCGCTGCGCTCGTCGAGCCCCACGCATGCCACCACGGCATCCACGTCCCCGCGCACGGCCACGGCGACGGCCCGATCGACCAGCTCCCGCGACGGCGTGCCATCATGCCTGTACCCGGGTGCGTACCCGGCCAAGGCCAGCCCACCCTCCGCGGCGAGCGCACCGATCAGCGCATCCACACGGGTGGCGTTCACCTTGGACGATCCGGAACCTTGGAATCGCGGACGGGCGGCCATGTCGCCGACCAGCGCCACGCGAGTCCCGGCGGGCAGGGGCAGGACGGGTTTGCCTGCGCGCGCGCCCATGGAGGCAATGGGCTTGTTGCGCAGCAGAACCATCGACTGCTCGGCCACGTCTCGGGCCACGCGATGATGGGCGTCGATCATATCGGGGGGAAGCACCCCGGCGGGCGCCTCATGGGCAGCGGCCGGATCTGGACTTGCGGGCGGATTGGGACTTGCGGCCGCTCCGGCCCCGGACGCCGCACCGGCGAATCCGATCAACGGCATCGAACCGGTTCGATCGCCATGTGCCGCGCCGCCATGCGTCCGCGCCGCGCACAACGCCACTTCGCGGGCGCGCGCGGTCACATCGGCCTCCGCCAGCCGACCGTCCTCCACGGCACGCATCACCTCGCGCACCGACGCTAGCCCCGGGCAGGGCATCTCCAGCGAACCGCCCGCGGCCACCGCCCGGACCGCACTGTTTGAGGCGCCCCAATCGGACACCACCATGCCGTCGAAGCCCCATTCGTCTCGCAGGATTTCGGTGAGCAGATGACGGTTCTCATGCGCATAAACGCCGTTGACGCGGTTGTACGAGCTCATGATCGCCCACGGGCGGCCCTCGCGCACGGCGATCTCGAAGGCCGTGAGATACAGCTCGCGCATCGTGCGCTCGTCCACCACGGAATTGGACGACTGCCTGCGCAGCTCCTGGCCGTTGACCGCGAAATGCTTGGGACAGGCCGCCACGCCCTGCAACTGCACCCCGCGGATGAATTCGGCGCCCATGCGGCCAGCGAGCACCGGATCCTCCGAGTAGTACTCAAAATTGCGACCGCAACGGGGACTGCGCTTGATGTTCAGCCCCGGCCCCAGCAGCACATCAACGCCCTGCGCGCGAGCCTCCTGGGCGATCGTGGCGCCCATGCGCGAAGCCAGTTCGGGGTCCCATGAGCAGGCGACGGTCGCGGCCGTGGGAAAGCACGTGGCCGGCAGGGACGCGCCGGGAGCAGTCGGGGCGGCGGGAGCGGCGGGCTGCGCAGCGGGGCGGACGACCTCATGACGCAACCCGTGCGGGCCATCGCTCATCACCATCGGCGGCACGCCAGCCCTCGGCACCGCCCGCGTGGTCCACTGCGACGCCCCCGCGAGCAACGCCGCCCGCTCAGCCAGACTCAGATCCTCGATAGCCATACGCTTCACATGCTTCATACGCTTATTGTCGTACGATTCGCCGCATGGTGCCGCACGCGCCGGGCCCATGGTCCCTTTCGTCATCCTGAACGCCGAGTCGTTAGGCGGGCAGCCCCTCCGCGCCCAAGTCCGCACCCCGGGCCACAAACTGGGCAGATCCGGTCATCTGGAGACCGATTTGGGCCCCTAACGGACACGATCTGCCCAGTTTGCAAAATCTTCTCTCGTCATCCTGCGCGAAGCGAAGGATCCTTCGGCACCACGCACCCAGTCCACCCGAGCGAAATGGCCAAGGATCCTTCGCTGCGATCGGAATGACGCGGAATTCGCCTTGCGGCGCCCGGTACCCCAAACCGAACTGCAAGATCTGCCAGCAAGCCGTTCCTCTTTCCTGTCTACTGGCAGATCTTGTATCCTGGCGGGCTGCCGGGGGCTCTCAGGCGCAAATTCTGCCAGCAAACATGAAAGCGGGGGAAGTTGCTGGCAGATCTTGCAGTTCGGCGGGGCGGGAGCCGCCCCCCGGTCATCCTGAGCGAAGGCGCATCCGGAGTCGAAGGATCCTTCAGCACCACGCACCCAGTCCACCGATGCGAAATGGCCAAGGATCCTTCGCTGCGCTCAGGATGACAACGGGGACGGCCCGGGGGACTCAGGAGGGACGACAGGGGACGACCCGGGATGACGGGGACGACCCGGGGCGACGTTGAACCAATCGCCCCTCCCCGTCACCGGGCGCGAACCCACCGTCACCCGGCGCGAGGCGCGTCACCGGGCGCGACCGCTCCCCGTGACGCCATCCCGGAGCCCTACTGCCGCAAGCCCTCCCAAACCCCGTCACCCGGCGCGACCGCACCACGTGACGCCATTCGCGCCCCGTGACGCACCCTTCGCGCCCCGTGACGCACTCCAACCCGAACCCGCGCCCGAATCCGCCAAACCCGCACCCCCGCGGCCTGCAAACTGGGCAGATCCGGCCCTTCGCGCCGCAAACTGGGCAGATCCGGGCTTCTGGACCCCCAAATCGGCCTCCAGAAGTACCAAACTGCCCAGTTTGCAAAATCTCCTCTCGTCCTGAGCGAAGCGAGGGATCCTTCGACTCCGCTTCGCTCCGCTCAGGATGACCACCACTCGCTCAGGATGACAGCCCAGGGACGAAGACGCCCCAAGAATGACACGCGAAATGCGCACAGCACGGCACAATGGAGTTCATGAGTGATGTAGGCGTATTGGATCTTGAGCCCGGGGCGATCGTGGGCGGCTACACGCTGATCTCGCGCCTCGGCGCCGGGGCCATGGGATCGGTGTGGCGCGTGAGCGACGACGGCGGGCAGATCTACGCGATGAAAATCCTGCGCGACTCGCTGAACGACGACGAGCTGCGCAGCAACGTGCCGGCCCGCGAACGCCTGCGCCGGGAGGCCATGGCCATGCGGCGCATCCATCATCCGGGCGTGTGCCAGATCGTGGACATGGAACTGGACGACGCGGTGGCCTTCATCGTCACGGAGCTGATCGACGGCCGCAACCTGAAGGACGATGTGGCGGCGAACGGGCGCTACGAGGGCGACGATCTGGAGCGCCTCGCCACCAAGCTGATCGACGCGGTGAAGGCCGTGCACGCGGCCGGGATCGTGCACCGCGACATCAAGCCGACCAATGTGATGGTGGCCGCGCGCGGGCCGGTGCTGGTCGACTTCGGCATCGCGATGGGCGAGGGCGAAAGCCATGTGACGCGCACCGGCCTGGTGATGGGCACGCCGGGCTTCATCGCCCCGGAGATCATCGACGGCGCGGAGTCCACGGAGGCGACCGACTGGTGGAGCACCGCGGCCGTGCTGGCGTTCGCGGCCACAGGCGAGCCGGTGTTCGGCACCAAGCCGATGATGGCGGTCCTGGAGCGGGCCGCCTCGGGCAACGCGAACCTCACGGGTCTGCCACCGCGCACAATGGCCGCGTTCCGATCGGCGCTGAGCCCCAATCCGGCCGATCGCCGCACGCCGGACGATCTGCTGCAGGCGATCGCCGAGGATGCGATGGAGGCCGGCGCGTGGTCCGCCGACGACGAGGAGGCCGACGCCGTCATACCGACCGCGATCCTAGCTACGCCGCCCGCGCCGCCGGCACCGGCATCCGCGCTGCCATCCTTCTCTCTTACGTCATCCGGGCAGACCGATCAGTCCGGCCCGCGATCGGCATCCTCGGCCGACCCGACCCCTCGTCAGGGCGCGGAAACGCAGGTGGTGCGCCCTTTTGGCGCAAGCTCTTCGGCGGCCGCTGAGACCGTCGTGATCGGCGGTGGCGCATCGGCGCCGGCGATCATCCCCAGCCGCACGAGGCCGTTGCGCGAGACAGATCCGGCGCGCGGAACAGACCTGGAGCGCAGCGCAAGTCCGGCGCATCCGGCACGCGAAACCGATGAGGACAATCCGCGCACGCTGTGGGACCTCAACCCATGGCGGCCAAACGCACAATCGGCCCCAGGGAACCGCCAAACCACATCACCCCAGGCCTCGCCGACCGCCCAAACCGGCCCGCAACCCCGGCAGTCCGAACGATTGGCCGCGTTGGTGGCGCTCACCGCCAACGCGCAGGCCACTGACGGCACGCAGACCCCGGCCGACGGCGACGCCTCCGATGGAACGGACGATCCGAACGAATCGGATGTATCGAATACATCGAACACCCTGTACGACGGCGAACCGAACGCATCGGACGAACCGGACGACTCGGATAGCACGGTCGATCCGAACGGCCAGCGCCCCGCCTCCGGCCCGCGATCGGACCTCATCGTGGGTCTGGCCGTGACCGCGATGTTCCTCGTGGCGATCGTCGCGGCCTTCTTCGGCATGTGACGGCCGCGGGCCTACGAACCCCGCACCGCCAAACCCAGGGTCGCCGATTCCAGAACCGCCGAACCCCGCGGATCGCACCTCGGAACCGCGCATTTTCGCGATGGAAGAACCATCACAAGTTGTTCAGATGAGCCCTATACACTAGGTCGCAGTTTGCCCGCGGCTCACTGCGGGCCGTTCATCGAACCGGGGAAGGATATCCATGGCCAAGAAAACAACTCGTCCCGCCGCCACGCGCGCGCAGCGGCAGGCCCAGCGTGAGGCCGCCGAGAAAGCACTCGCCGAGCAGGCCGCCAAGGACCGCCGCCAGCAGACCATTCTGGGCGCCACCGTAGTGGCTGTGATCGTGGTGATCATCGCCGTGGTCGCGGGCGTGATCTGGTACAGGAACCGTCCGGTGGACACCGCCGCGCTCAAGAGCGAGGTGGACAAGGTGGCCGTCAAGCCGGCGAACGCCACGGACGACTACGGCTTCCTGATCTCCAAGAACGGCATCAACAAGCCGGTCGAGGGCGTGCCGACCGTCGAATTCTACATGGACTACATTTGCCCCGGCTGCGGCAACATGGAGCGCAGCACCGGCGCGACCACCTCGAAGCTGGTCGCGTCCGGCCAGATCAACCTTGAGATCCACCCGCTGTCCTTCATGGATCGGTACTCCACGGACAACTACTCCACCCGCGCGGCCGGTGCCGTGATCAACGTGGCGGAGAAGGATCCCGACCACCTGCTCGCCTTCATCTCCAACCTGTACGCGGAGGATTTCCAGCCGCAGGAGGGCTCCGGCTACGTAGCCACGTCCGATGAGCAGATCCAGCAGCAGGCCATCAAGGCCGGCGTGAGCGAGGATGTGGCCAAGACGATCAGCGAGGGCCAGTACGCCGATTGGATCAAGGCGGAGACGCAGGTGACGATCAACCGTCCGGAGCTCGCCAACGTGTCCGGCCAGTACAAGGGCCAGGTCAGCACGCCGATCGTGACGATCAACGGCACCTACTGGGATTGGAACTCCGTGGATACCAGCGTCACGCTGGACCAGGCGCTGCTCAGGGCACTCGGCTTGGAGGAATCCCAGGTGGGCACGGACACGGTTCCGACGATCGGTGCCGACGGCAAGGCGCTGTACCCGGAGTCCTGATCCGCCCAGTCCGTGTCGGCTTGCGGGGGTCTTGCGGACGATCCGCGGGCCCAATCGGGCCGACACGGGCTTGATTCGGCGTTTCCCCAGTGTTTCCAACGGTTTTGCGGCTCTGACAACACGCCCTGCGACACAACGTGCATCGTTTTCAGCAAGGGCATGCATAATAGCTGTTGAGCCTTTCCGGGACAGGCCGGGGAAGCGTGATTAGCGAATCCGAGACATTCGGGTTATGCTAGTCACTCGTTCGGTGTCAATCACCGAAACGCCTCCTTAGCTCAGATGGCCAGAGCGGCCGCCTTGTAAGCGGCAGGTCGTCGGTTCGATCCCGACAGGAGGCTCACCGGGTGTGTTTTTTCCAGCCGGCCGCGTAGAATAGCGGGCAGTGGGGAAACCACGAACGGGGATAATTCAATACTTCTCTTGTGTAAGTTACCCCAGAAGCCTTCCCCCAAACACGGCTTCTGGCTAAGGGCAGAGCGTCCCCCCAACCAGCTCTGCCCGTTAAGGGGGCGGGACCATCCCCTTCTCTCCCGCCCCCTTTTTTTCTTTTTCATAAAGTACGTAGTTTGCCGAATGCAGTCGAGGCGCCATCCTGAACGCCGAGCCATGAAGAGGACAATCCCCCCGTCATCCTGAGTAGTTCCCAGTCGTCCCTTCGTCATCCTGAGCGCAGCGAAGGATCCTTCGTCATTACGCGCACGTCCATTACTGCGACATGCTGCGACATGCTGTGACATGCCAAGGATCCTCCACTGCGCTCAGAATGCCCAGTTTGGCCCGACTGATGACGCAAACTGGGCAAAACGGGACGCCCATTTTGCGAACTGGGCAGATCCGGTCATCTGGAGGCCGATTTGAGCCCCTAACGGACACGATCTGCCCAGTTCGCAAATGAAGTGGTCGGATCTGCCCAGTTAGCGCTGTCCAGTCCGCACAGTCGCCCTCCCGCCGTCATCCTGCGCGAAGCGAAGGATCCTTCGCTGCGATCGGAATGACGCGGAATTCGCCTTGCGGCGCCCGGTACCCCAAACCGAACTGCAAGATCTGCCAGCAAGCCGTTCCTCTTTCCTGTCTACTGGCAGATCTTGTATCCTGGCGGGCTGCCGGGGGCTCTCAGGCGCAAATTCTGCCAGCAAACATGAAAGCGGGGGAAGTTGCTGGCAGATCTTGCAGTTCGGCGGGGCGGGAGCCGCCCCCCGGTCATCCTGAGCGAAGGCGCATCCGGAGTCGAAGGATCCTTCAGCACCACGCACCCAGTCCACCGATGCGAAATGGCCAAGGATCCTTCGCTGCGCTCAGGATGACAACGGGGACGGCCCGGGGGACTCAGGAGGGACGACAGGGGACGACCCGGGATGACGGGGACGACCCGGGGCGACGTTGAACCAATCGCCCCTCCCCGTCACCGGGCGCGAACCCACCGTCACCCGGCGCGAGGCGCGTCACCGGGCGCGACCGCTCCCCGTGACGCCATCCCGGAGCCCTACTGCCGCAAGCCCTCCCAAACCCCGTCACCCGGCGCGACCGCACCACGTGACGCCATTCGCGCCCCGTGACGCACCCTTCGCGCCCCGTGACGCGCGCCAACCCGACCCCGCGCCCGAATCCGCCAAATCCGCACCCCCGCGGCCTGCAAACTGGGCAGATCCGGCCCTTCGCGCCGCAAACTGGGCAGATCCGGGCTTCTGGACCTCGAAATCGGCCCCTAGAAGTACCAAACTGCCCAGTTTGCACAACCAACGTTCCGATCTGCCCAGTTTGCAAAGCGGGAAACCCGCTCATCCTGAGCGCACCCGGACATCGAAGGATCCTTCGGCACCACGCACCCAGTCCATCGATGCGAAATGGCCAAGGATCCTTCGCTGCGCTCAGGATGACGGGGGGGACGACCGAGGGCGGCCCAGGACGACAGGGAACGACTCGGGATGAAGAGGACGACCCAGAACGACGAAGGGGACGGCTCAGGGGCACCGGGACGGCCCAGAGCGGCAAGGGGACGGCCCAGGATGGGTGGGGACGATTCAGGATGTCTGGGGAGGAACACCCAGATCAACGCCCAAGCCCACCAAGCCCATCGCGTCCGCCAAATGTGGGAGTTGCTGGCAAAACCGCCGCCGCTCCCCCTCCTCGACCGCGGCCGCGGCTACAATCGGCACAGAATATGTCGTCAGGAGGTTTCATGGCTCGTCGTTGGACGCCGAAGCGGTTCGTCATACGCCGCAGGATTCGCGTTGCGGCGGTCGTCGCGGCCGTGCTCGCGTCAAGCGCGCTGAGTTTCGGCATCGGCGCGCGCAAAACCGTGGCTCTGGACGTCAACGGGGAGACGAGGACGATCTCCACGTACGCGATGAGCGTCGATCGTCTGCTGCAGGAGCAGGGCGTGGCCGTCAAGACCCATGACGTGGTGCAGTCCACGTCGGGCACGGACACGATCAATAATCATGACGTGGTCACCGTGCGATCGGCCTTCCAGACCACCGTGACCATCGACGGCGCGCAGGTCCCCTTCTGGACCATCGCCACCAGCGCCGACCAGCTGCTCGGCTTCTTCGCCAGCAACGAGGCGGATGCGGCCAAGGTGACCGTCGACATCAAGAACGTGTACAACCAGCTCACCGGCGGACTGATCATCAATCAGAACGGCCCGGTCACGGTGATCGCCGACGGCAAGACGTCGGTGGCCCCGGACGGCAAGCTGCCCGCCGCATCCATCCTCGATTCCAAGGGCATCACGCTGGGCAAGGAGGACCGCGTCAGCGTGGAGAAGGACGGCGATCAGACCGTTCTGCGCGTCCAGCGCGTCACCCACGGGCAGACCACCAAGACCGTGGCCATCCCCCACGGCACGCAGACCGTGATCGACGACTCCCTCGCGCCCGGCGAAACCGTCGTCCGCATCCAGGGCGAGGACGGCGAGAAGACCGAAACGTACAACACCACCTTCGTGGACGGCGTGGCCGACACGGAGACGCTGGTGAGCAGCACGGTGACCAAGCTGGCCGTGGACACGGTGATCGCGGTGGGACCGGAGAAAGTGGAGACGCCCGCGGAAAACGGGACCGGCAGCGAGGCGGCCGGTGGCGACGGCACGACAGGCAGCCCAAGCCCCTCCCCCAGCGCTTCCAGCGGCAGCGCCAGCCCGAGCGAGGATCCCACCCCGTCGGACAGCGCGACGAGCACCAGCCCCACGCCGAGCGAGAAGCCGAGCACGCCCAGCACGACCGAGACGACGCCCAGCACGCCGGCCACGCCCGAGGCCACCCAGAAGCCGTCCGAGCAGCCGTCATCGCCCGCCCCCTCATCGAAGCCCAGCGTGTCGACGCCCACGCAGAAGCCCACCACCGGCGGCTCCTCGGGATCCGGAAACTCCGGGAACTCCGGCAACTCCGGCAGCTCGAGCGGATCGAATAACGGGTCGAACGGGTCGAACAGTGGATCAAACAACTCGGACACTCCACCCACCGGTGTCTCGCGCGACGAGCTCGAAACCTGGTACGAGAACCACAACCGCATCCCGCAGTCGGAGGCCCGCCTGTGGCACCCCACGGCGGCTCAGGCCAAGGCATATGCCCGCGCCAACGCGGCGCAGCGCGGCTGGACCGGCGACGATTGGACGGCCCTCGAAACGCTGTGGACCAAGGAGTCGTCGTGGACATGGTCGGCGGACAACCCGTCGTCCTCCGCGTACGGCATTCCGCAGGCCCTGCTCGGCTGGAACATGGGCTACGGCTGGCAGGACGACGGCGCGGTGCAGATCGACTGGGGCCTCAACTACATCGCCCAGCGCTACGGGACGCCATCCAAGGCGTGGGCCTTCTGGCAACAGAAGAAGTGGTACTAGTCGCCCGCACAGGCGGCGACGAACCAGCCGACCGGAACCCATATCGAACATATCGAACACCATCAACAACCCATAGCACCACACGCATAGCAATCGGAGCAACCGCATGGAAGACAACGCATCCGCACCCTCCGGCCCCGCAGCCACAGGTCTCACGGGCGCCGCAAACGCCGCAGCCGCGAACGCCGTCACGGATGACGGCCGTCCGGGTCATCTGCTGGGCGCCGCGGACATCCGCCGCATCGCAGCCAGCGCGGGCGTGAGCCCCACCAAGAAGTTCGGCCAGAACTTCGTGATCGACCCCGGCACCGTGCGCAAAATCGTGCGCGAAGCCGGCGTGGAGGCCTCCACGCACGTCATGGAGGTGGGCCCGGGCCTGGGCTCGCTCACCCTTGCGATTCTGGAAACCGGCGCCACCATGACCGCCGTGGAGATCGACCCGCCGCTGGCCGAGCGCCTGCCGGACACGGTGGCCGAGTTCATGCCCGAGGCCACCGACCGCCTCACCGTGGTCCTTCACGACGCCCTGACCATCCAGCCCGCCGATGTGCCGCAGTTCGCCGACGGCGAGCCGTTCCGCCTGGTGGCGAACCTTCCGTACAACGTGGCCACGCCGATCGTGCTTACGCTTCTCGAACGGTTCGAGAACCTCGATTCGTTTCTGGTCATGGTCCAGAAGGAGGTGGCCGATCGTCTGGCCGCCGCACCCGGATCGAAGATCTACGGCACCCCGAGCGTGAAGCTCGCCTGGTACGGCACCGCGGAGAGGGCCGGCGTGATCGGCCGCAACGTGTTCTGGCCGGCTCCGAATGTGGATTCCGCGCTGGTGCGCTTCCGCCGGTTCGCTCCCGGCGCGGGCTACGATCCGGCCGAGCGCAGGGACGTGTTCGCGCTGATCGACGCAGCCTTCGGGCAGCGCCGCAAGACCCTGCACGCGGCCCTGAAGAAGATGGTCCCGGCCGCGGCGTTCGAAGCCGCGGGGATCGATCCCACGCGGCGCGGCGAGACGCTGACGATCGACGAGTTCGTGCGACTTGCGCACGCGGTCCGCACGGTCGCCGAAGCGCCCGCGAACAACGCCGGCCCCGTCGCCGGAACCACGGCGGAAGGCACTGCGATGGAAAGCACGGTGGCATGATGGCCGCGCACGAAATCGCCAGCGTCACCGTCGACTGCCCGGCCAAGACGAATCTGGTCCTGCGCGTGGGCGAGACGCATGCCGAATGGGGCGGCCGCCATGCGCTGGACACCATCTACTGCGGCGTGGGCGTGACGGACAGCGTCACCGTGACCCGCAAGCTGCCCGGCACCGGATTCTCGCTGGATCTGGCCGGCGAGCATCTGGGCGATCTGGCCCTGAGCGAGTCGGACATGCGCCGCAATCACGCTGTGCTGGCCCTGTATGCGCTGGCCGAGGCGAGCGGCATGAACCCCGATGTGGCGATCACGCTGGACAAGCGCATCCCCGTGGGCGCCGGTCTGGGCGGCGGATCGTCCGACGCGGCCGGCACGCTGCTCGCGCTCAACGTGCTGTGGGGCCTGAACTGGCCCGTGGAGCGTCTGGAGCCGATCGCCGCCTCGCTGGGCGCGGACATGCCCTTCTGCCTGCATGGCGGGTACGCGCACGGCGGCGGGTTCGGGCAAACGATCACCCCGCTGGCGGACGACGACCCGGACATCGTGCGGCTGCGCGAGGCCGGGTTCGCCGGACGGCTGCTGATCGGCGCGTACGATGACGAGCTGAGCACGCCGGACGTGTACCGCCGGTTCGATGAGATTGGCGCGAATCCCGATCATTTCAACGATCTTCAGCATGCGGCTGAGGATCTGCACCCGCGCTCGCGTCTGGCGATCGACGTAGCCCTGGCGGCCGGGGCGTCGATGGCGTTCGTGTCCGGATCGGGCCCGTCCGTGGTGGCGTGCGCGCCGAACGACGAGGTGCGCGGGCTCATCGTGGCCGATTGGCAGTCGGCCCGGGCGGTGGATCGGATCATCGCAGCGGACGCTCCGGCGGCCCCGCGGATCAGCGCCACGGTGACCGTTGGCGCCGGCATGGACGCGAACGCCGGCGTGCGGAAGGCGGCTTCGGCGGCCGGAAGCGCGGTGCCGGCCACGGATCCGGTCACCGTAAGACGATAAGCTTGTGGCAACTTGGCGGAAGGGTGATTATGACGATTCCTGAGCAGTACGATGAGCGCGCGGCCCGCAAGGTCTTTGTGCGCAACCGGCAAAAGCTCGTGTTCTCGATCGCCGTGGCCGTGCTGACGGTGGCGATGGTGGTCGCGCTGCTCGTGTTCTATGGCGTGATCGGCAAGCAGGACCGTGTGGAGGAGGCCAAACCCAACTTCGGCGTGGCCGCGCCCTGCCTGCCCGACGGCTTCGACGGCAAGCGCATCGACCCCGCGCAGATCACCATCCGCACCAGCAACGCCACCAAGTACACCGGTCTGGCGCGAGCCGTGCAGGACGAGCTGGTCAACCGCGGCTACACCCCGCAGGACAAGAGCGTGTTCGACTACTACAGGCTGGTCAACCCGCAGGCCGAGGTGAAGAGCGAGAACGTGATCGTCCTGTCCCGCACCATCATCTACTTCGGCGCCAACGCGATCCCCGAGGCCTATACGCTCGGCTCGCTGTTCACCGACGCCACGCTACAGATGGACGACCGTCAGGACAAGCTCATCGACGTGGTGATCGGCACCTCCTTCTACAACCTCAAGAGCAAGTCCGATGCCTCGATCAGCGACGATGCCCCGCTGGCCAACATCACCGGATGCCTGCCCTCGGCCTCCATGCAGAACCTGCCCAAGGCGCTCGGCCACACGGCGGTCTGACGCAGACGGTCCGGAATGGCCACCCCGGCCCCAGCGCGGTGACCATGGGTGCCGAAATGGACATTTCCGGGCCGGTTTTTGTCCATTCCGGCACCCGCGGCACGAACGCACCCGGTTATGCCCTACGCGTTCTCCAGCAGACCAACCATGTAAATGGGCAGATAGGTCACCTTGCCATCCACCGAGATGTTGCATGGCCTGAACACAACCCCGGCATCAAGATGATAATCCGGCTGGTCTAGCACATTATCCATCGCTCGATGGCGTTTATACGCTTTTCCGGACTTGACCTCGATGGGCAGAACGTTGTCGTCACGGTCCTGAATCAGGAAATCCAGCTCGCCCATTTTTTTGCTGTTGTAGTAGTACAGGTCAAACCCGTGAGCACTCAGCTCCTGAGCCACGACGTTCTCATAGATGCTGCCGTAGTTGACATCCTGATTGCCTTCAAGCACATCCAACGCCGTGCGCCTAAGGAACGATCCGGTCAGCAAACCAACATCGTTATAGAAGAGCTTGAACAAATTCCGATCTTTACTCATTTCCAGCGGTACGCATGGGGCATCCACGTTATAGGCGGCGATGGTAACGCCCGCAGCCACCAGCCAATCAAAATCAGACGCAACGGCTTTGAACCGCAAACCCTGATCGATCTTGGAAAACGTGAAACGCTTGTTGGGATTGTTCAACTCGCTGGGCACCAGATCATAGATGCTACAAATATGCAACCTGTCTTCCTTGCGCGCATATTGTCCTATGTCACGACGATATTCACGCTTGATGTTCTCCTGGATCATGCGCACATCCATGACGCTTCCATTGGCGGAGAAGGAATCAACGGCCGCCGGCATGCCACCAATTACAAGATATTTGGCGTAGAGTTTCATGAATCGATCGTGGATGAAGCTGTCCACCTCGGTCTTTTGGGCGAAGCAGTCGCGCAACACATCGAACACTTCACGGCCAACGCCCTGAGACCAGCAGAATTCCTCGAAATCAAGTGGGTACATCTCCAACTCACTCAAATAGCCAACCGGCACGGAGCGGATGTCCTCGAGTTCCACACCAAGCAACGAACCGGACAACGCATAGTCGAATCTGCCATCGTCCACCAGAAACTTGATCGCCGTAACGAGCTCCTTGCACTGCTGAACCTCGTCGAAGAACACTAGGGTCTTTCCCGGCACCAGCGGAACGTCCACCGCCAATTCGAGGCGCATGAGCAGGTTCCGAACATCGTGAGAATTGGAGAACACGGCCGTCAGCTCCGGATTCTCTATGAAGTTGATCTCAGCGACGTGCTCATAGTGCTCATGCGCAAAATGGCGGATAATGTAGGTCTTCCCCGTTTGTCGAGCCCCCGTGACCAGCAGGGCGGTTCGTTTCGGGGCAGCGCGCCATGCCTCAAGTCTCGACTCAATCTTTCGTCTCAGCATAATGTCTCCATTCCAACGATTCCCTTATGGATGCTACCAGCTTCCCGTTTGCATGATTGCATTTTCCAACCTTCGAAAGACATGCTGCGTTGCATTTTCCAACCTGATAAATCCGAAATTGTTGCATTTTCCATCGCGGACAATCTGCCCAGAAGCCCGCAAATGGCGCGACTTGCGGGCGGATTTGTGCGGCATGCACGCAACATGAACACCCGCGGCTGTCTGGTCGCCAACGGATGGGTGGCGAGCCATCCGGACGAGTACGTGGCGGAGCTGTGGCGAGGTTGCGCGGCAACTTACGGGCTGCGCGGGCCGAAATCTGCAATTCACAGCACGATCGGGCCGAAAATCGGCGCGAAAACGGCCCGATTGCGCTGTGAATCCCGAATTTCGGCCCGCGCAGCCCGTATTTTCGCAATCACGAGACCATAAAAGTCGCTAGGTCTAAGCCGTAACTATGGGGAAGACCTCATCGTGGCGCACTTTGAGTGCCGCAGGTGCATGGGCCGGCTGGCTGCTCTCCGCGCAATGGCATCTGCTCGCGCCCATCGCCCTGATACTGTGCGCCGGCTTCATCCCCCTGTTCCGCAGCATGCCCGACGCGCACTGATTCGCAGACTTGGTATTCCGCGCCGTTGACCGATAGTTCCGGACAGATGGTTTCGTTCACGCAGGAGACACACATAATGATGCGTTGGCGCCTTACCGCATTTGTGTAACGCCACCTCCTTCGACGCCATTCGAATCGTCTAGAATGAGCGGAGAATACTTTTTCTTGCACCGGGGAAGGCAGCGAAGCATGGCAGCGACAGATTCTCCTGTCTGCGCGAACCAAGGCACTTTAATCTTGGGGATCGTGGATAACGACGAAATCACACTGCGTTCGCTGGCACGGGAAATCAAGGAACTGATTCCCGCGGTGAGGATCGCATGGCTCACGTCGTCCGGCGCCGAAGCCGTGCGCAAGGCACTCGGCCCTGTCAAACCCAACATCGTGCTGGTGGATATGTCCATGGAGGACATGCCGGGCCTCATGGTGTGCCGGAGGATTCGGCAACGGACCGATCAGGTGAAGCTGCTGGCGATGACCTCATTCTCGCTGGAAGTGTATCGGGAACGTGCCGTGCGTGCAGGAACACAAGGGATTGTCAGCAAGAGCAGCGAGCCGGACATCATCCGCGGACTGCTTGCCATGGCACGAAACGAAACGTATGGCGATACGTTCGAATCCGCGGCGTTGTCCCACATCCGTCTACGATCAGCGCCGCAAATGCAACAGGATCTGCTGTCCGGACGCGAAACGCAGGTCATGGATCTGGTATCCGAAGGATTGGACGACCGGCAGATCGCCGCCCAATTGAACATTGCCGAGCCCACCGTCCGCAAGCATGCCCAAACCGTGATGAGGAAGCTGCAAGTGCACAATCGGGTGCAGGCGGTACTGCGATGGTTGGGCAAGTATGAACTATGAGGCGTTGCGCAGCCCGCAATGGGCCAGATATGCGCCATGGGGATTGGTGGCATTGATCACCCTATGGGAGACGTGGTTCATGCCGCCTATCGGGCCATTGGCCACGACAATCACGGCGCTGCACTTCCTTGCGCTGCTATCCATACCGCGGTTCCCCGTTGCGGGTGGCATTGCCACGGTACTGGTCGGAACGGCCTGCTCCCTGTCCAATCTTCAGTCCGGCCCCACGCAGATATGGGGCATCATGCTGGCCTTGGGACTACTGTGGGATCGTTCGCGCACGGTGATTGCGGCCACGGCCTGGCTTATCACCGTGACTGCACAGACGGTGCAGACCATGTATTCACCCTCGGACGAGCTCACGTTGCCTTTATTGGCCACTTTCATTGGCTGGTTTACCGTTCCCTGCATCATCGGAGGGTTTCTGCGCCAACGCCGAAAGATTGCACAGACGCAGACCGCCGAGCGGAACATGCGGGAACGATTGCGTGCCAACGAACAGGGCATAGCCACCGCCGCAAGGATTCACGATTCCATCAGCGGCGAACTGGCATACGTGCTTCGCGCCGCGCAAAGGCAGCAGCGACTGACGCATGATGCCAGCGCGCTTGCAGCGTGGAAGGATGCGGAAGAGCATCTGGTTCTTGCCCGTCAGGGACTTGATGATGTCATCTCGCAGCTTACGAGCAGCTCCGGCGATGATGTTGATCGGCACGGTCGCGATTCAATCCGCGTCCCATTGGAACAACGATTGGCCGATATCCTCCGCCGCTGGGATGACCGGCTGCGCGCACAGGGGATTGATGGCGGTTGCAAGATTTCCGGAAGCTGCGGCAATGCCGCCGACACTCCAACTGCAGACGTCCGATCAACGGTAATCGCGGATATGCTCGAAGAGCTGTGCGTCAACATCGAAAAGCATCTGCCGGCACGCACCGGCCACTACGAACTGTCCGTACTGTGCTCCCCCTCTGCAGTGGAAATCACAGAGCTGTGCACGTGGGAGACACCCCAGCAATCGCGCGTTCGATCTACCAGATCCGGCGGGTTGCAGTTGCATCGTCGTGCCATAGAACAAGCCGGTGGAGTTTTCTACATCAACGAGCAACCAAATCGATGGGAATGCTACCTACTAGTACCACTAGCAATTATCGGAATCAATGATTGACATGATCACACCACCATCGCAGCCAAGGAGGGCAACGATAGCGGACCTCATCTACACCTCCAATTGGAGCAACCATTTATAATGACTATTCAACAATAGAAAGTAATATCATGAGCAAGAACACCAGCAAGCGAATATCCGCTGCAATATCGCTTATCATTGCCGTAATATGGTTCTTCACACTGCGCTATATTATTGTAGGCGTTTATCCAATCTGGGGATTGCTTACTGTCATAATTTACCCTTACGACTATATCTTACAATCAGCAGTTACTATTATTACTTTTCTTGCCATCAACGCTATTATTTTAGGAATATTTATTTATCAAATTCTCATCAATAAAATCAATTATACCTACGCATCCTTTGTGAATATCATTTACACCATCGCAGTCATTGTTGCCATCATGAATAAAAGCCGAGGGATTAGCGGATATAACTTCAATATATTCGATTTGGCCGACCAACTGCACTATGATCCGCTGGTCTCACTCTTTAACTTGCTAGTATTTATCCCCTGCGGCATTGCCTTTAACTACTGGCTAAAATCAAACATAAAAGCAGCAATTACATTATCTTTAATGGTCATTGTTTGCGAGATATTACAGCCTATACTCCGAACGGGGTTCTTTGATATCATCGACATCATATTGAATATTCTCGGAGCGGTTTCCGGCGTCATCCTTGCGGATCTGTTCAAAAAGCACGGCTGGATTCTGCGCCAGGACCGCGGGACGACAATCATCAGCACGGATGACTCGTTCCGGCACTGATCGCCACGCCCGACGCGCACCGATTTGCCGGACTGGGCAACTTACGGGCTATGCGGGCCGAAATCTGCAATTCGCAGCACGATCGGGCCGAAAATCGGCGCAAAAACGGCCCGATTGCGCTGTGAATTCCGGATTTCGGCCCGCGCAGCCCGTATTTTCCCGTTTCGCGCTTGTTGCGCTACTCCTCAAGCCCCGCGTACCAGCGCCGGAGCTCGGCCACGGCCACATCGTGGTCCACCGGGCCGTTATCGAGGCGGTATTCGAGCATGTGCTTGTAGGCGCGGCCGACCATCGGGCCGGGGGCCAGGTCCAGCAGGGCCATGATCTCGTTGCCGTCGAGGTCCGGGCGGATGGCGTCGAAGTCCTCCTTCTCCTTGAGCTCGCGCACGCGCTGCTCCATCTCGTCCATCGCGGAGGCGAAGATCTGCGCCTTGCGCTTGTTTTGCGTGGTGGCGTCGGCGCGGGTCAGGCGGTTCAGGCGCTCGTAGAGGTGGCCGGCGTCCTTGACGTAGCGGCGCACGGCGGAGTCGGTCCACGGCTCGTCCACATAACCATGGAAGCGCAGGTGGAGCTCCACCAGATCGCTCACGTCGTCGATGATGTGGTGGTCGAAGTGCAGGGCCTTGAGGCGCTTGCGGGCCAGTTTGGCGCCCACCGCGTCGTGATGATGGAAGCTGACCTTGCCGCCAGCCTCGAACTTGCGGGTCTTGGGCTTGCCGATGTCGTGCATCAGCGCCGCCAGACGCAGGGTCAGATCGGGGCGCGGGACCGGGCCGTCGGGGCCGGTTTCCAGGGCCACCGCGCGATCGAGCACGATCATCGTGTGCTCGAAGACGTCCTTGTGGCGGTGATGCTCATCCAGCTCGAGCTGCAGGGCCGGGATCTCCGGGAAGACGCGATCGGCCAGCCCGGATTCCACCAGCGCCTCGATGCCGGCGCGCGGACGATCGGACAGCAGCAGCTTGACCAGCTCGTCGCGCACGCGCTCGGCGGAGACGATGTCGATGCGGTCCACCATGCGGCAAATGGCCTCGGCGGTTTCGGGCTCGATGCGGAAGCCCAGCTGGGCCACGAAGCGGACCGCGCGCATCATGCGCAGCGGATCGTCATCGAACGATTGCGACGGGTCCACCGGGGTGCGCAATACGCCCTTGGCGAGGTCGTTCGCGCCGCCGAAGGGGTCCACGAACTCAAGCTGCGGCACGCGCAGGGCCATGGCGTTCACGGTGAAGTCGCGGCGGGACAGATCGCCCTCCAGCGTGTCGCCGTAGTTGACCTCCGGCTTGCGCGAATCGGGTTCGTACGTGTCCGACCGGTAGGTGGTCACCTCCACCTTGACCTCGGTGCCGTCCGGGCGGCGGCGCATCGCACCCAGCGTGCCGAACTTGCGGCCCATGTCCCAGAAGCCGTCGCGCCCCCAATGGCGCAGGATCGGTTCGAACTCCTCGGGACGCGCGGATGAGCAGAAATCCAGATCGTGGGATTTGCGATGCAGCAGCAAATCGCGCACGGGCCCGCCCACCAAGGCCAGCTCATACCCGCGTTCGGCGAACAATCGTCCCAATTCGATGGCCTCAGGCCAGACTTCAAATCCCACTCGATACCTTTCACAGCCGTTTTTCTGTGCGCATACCAGCATACCGTTACCCCACCTGCACACAGAATTGAGTAAGGTGGAAGGCATGATTACGCCCGCAGACCTCGCACGCATGCTTTCGCGTGCCGCCGATGATGCGGACGACCATACCCAAACCGGCCTTGGAGGAATGCTCTATTCGTCCGATTCGCGCGATTCCCGCATCCGCCCCGAGGAGCCGAGCAAGCTGATGTACAGCACGGCCACGCGCGCGCCGGAGCCGCGGACCGTTCCGGTCGCCCCGGCCACGCAGATCGCCCCGATCACCCCGAGAATGGTGGCCGAAGCCGCACGACGGGCCGATCAGGCCGGCCAAACCGATCAGGCCGTACAGCCCGCACAGCCCAGCCAGCCCGCGCAGCACGACCAAACCGCGCAGCCCAGCCCGGCCGCGCCGTCCAATCATCCCGCGCAGCCCGGCGATCCCAGTCAGACCGCCCCGGACGCCAAGCCCGCCCCCGTCAAGCCGGTCACGCTGGCGGAGATCAGCGCCACGATTCATCGATCCGCCACGCAAGCCGCACAAGCCGAGCAGGCCGCGGCGGCCCCCAAGCCCGGCCCCGGCCTGTACGAGCATCCCAAGCCCGCTCCCGTGCTCGTCCCCATCTCCATACCCGTCGTTCCCAGCCCGCGCACGCCCGCCGAAGCCATGAAGGCCATCGCCGCCATCCACGCGGCCATCCATCACGACGCCCAGGAGGCCTCTGCGCCCGGCAGGACGCCCGCCGCCGGCGAGGCCAGCGAAGTCCGACCGGACCGGGAAAACAGCCAGGAAAACGGTCAGGACAGCGGCCGTGAAAGCCACGAGACGCCGGCCATCGTGCGCGGCGAGGACGAAATCGAGGACGGCCTGGGCACTGACGATCTGGGCACCGACGGCCTAGGCGCGCTGGAAGCCATCAGCCTCAACCCGCTCGCCCCCCGCGCGCCCACGCCGGCCATGATGCCTCAGCGGCGCACGCAGGACGCCCCGTCCACGTTCGCCTCGCTGGACGCGCAGGAGCTGCCCGTGGTCCGCGAATACTCCGCCGGCGGACTGATCTTCGACGATCAGGGCCGCGTGGCGATCATCGCCCGGCACTCCCGCTCGGGACACTTGGAATGGTGCCTGCCCAAGGGGCACATCGAGAAGGGCGAGACGCCCGAGCAGACCGCCGTGCGCGAAGTGCACGAGGAGACCGGCATTCTGGGCGAGGTGATCGAATCCATCGCCACGATCGACTACTGGTTCACCGGAACCAGCCAGCGCGTGCACAAGCTGGTCCACCACTACGCCCTGCGGCGTGTGGACGGCGAACTGAGCGTGGAGGGCGATCCGGACCACGAGGCCGAGGATGCCATCTGGGTCGACTTCAGCGATCTGGACGACGTGCTGAGCTACCCCAACGAACGCAAAATCGCATGGCTGTACGCAAGGAAAACCAAGAAACAAGCATGAAACGACCAACCACCGCCCATAACCGCAAGTGGCAAGCGCCGCGTCGTTTCGGCGCCATGATCGCGGCCCTCGCCATCGCCCTGCCCATGGCGCTCGCCATGGCCCTCGGGGCACCCCAAACCGCACTCGCGGCCGACGCCCAAGCCGCCGCCAAGTGCGAGAACGCCGTATGCATCACCGCCAACGCGCTCACCCCCGTGGTGACCTCCTCGTCCGGATACCAGGCCACGGTCACCATCACCAACGCCACGGCCCAGGACATCCCGCAGGCCACCCTGAACGTGGCCACGAACGCGCTGTACACGTTCAGCTCGCGCGTGGACATGCAGGCGTGGGCCGAAGGCGAGACGGCCATCCCCACGCGCAACGTGCTGGGCACCACGGCCGTGCTGAACCTCGCGGCGGGCTCCAGCACGCAGGCCAGCGTCAGCGTGCCGGCGGACAACGACCAGATCAAGGCGATCACCACATGGGGTCCCAAGCCGCTGCGCATCAGTCTGGACACCGGCTCCAAGGCCACGAACGCCTCCCTGTGCAGCTTCCTGACGCGCTCCCCGGACGGCCTGCGATCCGCGGACACCCCGCCGCTCAAGGTCACCGTGGCCATGCCGCTGACGGCCGGGGCGTGGAACGTCAACGCAGGCACGTTCACCTCGCTGGTCTCCGGCGATCATGCGGCCAGCGCCACCACGCAGACCGAGTCGATCATGGCCTCGGACGAGGCGCAGCGCCAGACGCAGGCCAGTCTGATCTCCCAACACCCCGATCTGCAGGTGGTGGCCGACCCGTCGTATCTGGCCACATTCGGGGACAATGCCCCGCACACCGCGGCGACCATGCAGAACGGGTTCTTCGACATCACGGCCGCCGGCACGCAGGCCACCGGGGAGTTCACGGAGGCCGGCATCACGGACGACGACTGGAAGGCCGGCGATTCCAACGCGATCGCATGGCAGGGCCAGGGCGCGTGGACCATGGACGCCCTCACCCGCGCGGCCCGGCAGGGCTATACCACGGTGATCGCCAATGCCGATTTCGAAGCGGCCTCGTCGGCCTCCAGCGCGGCCGCGCACACCGGATCGTATCTGGTGAAGACCGACGCGGGCATGGTGACCGTCCTGGCCTCGCAGGTCACGCTGACCCGTCTGGCGCAGGGGCAGGCCACATCGGACGCGGCGGCCGCGGAGACCACCGAGGCCGGCCAGATGGCCCGGTACATCGCGCAGAGCGCCTTCTACCAGATGGAGCAGCCGTACGCCGAACGCATTCTGCTCGTCACGTTCGCGCCGGGCATGGATGCGGCCCATGTCTCGCGCATGATCACGGCCATGGAGGAGGCCTCCTGGATCTCGCTGAGTAATCTGGGCGAGCTCGAGGCGGCCACGCCGTACCGCACAGGCAATCAGGCCATCGCCGCGCTGCCCAAGGAGTCCGGCGTGCCCTCACAGACCATCGCGGCCATCGGCGGCACGCTGGACACGCTGGCGCAGGCGCGGGAGAACATCGAACGCTTCGCCACCAAGGTGATCGTGTCCACCGGCACGGCGGGTGGGACCGCGGATGGAAATGGGTCTTCGCCCAATAATGAATCCTCATCCGGCAACGGATCATCATCCGCCACCGCATCCCCGAACGCATCCCAGTCCGCGAGCGCCGGCGCATCGCCGTCGTCCTCCGCCTCCCCCAACACGGATACGCAGGCTCTGGCCCGTCAGGACGCCTCCGCCACGGCCAAGCGCAGCGGCGACGCGACCAACTGGATCAATCGGCTCAACGCGGCCCAGCACGAGCTGGCGCTCATGTCCCTGGACGGCTCGGGGCTCAACCGCGGGCTGGCCGCGCAGGCCAAGGGTCTGGGCGACGAATTGTTCCAGGGGGTGTCCATCTCCCCCACCGAGGCGATCAACGTGGTGAGCGAGACCGCGCAGATGCCGGTGACCGTGAGCAACAGCCACGATTTCCCGGTGCGCGTCACGGTCACGTCCAAAACCGATTCGATGCAGATCGTCACCTCGCGCGAGGTGGAGGCCGTGGTGCCGGCGCACGGGGAGGTGCAGGTCACGTTCCTGATCCGCGTGCTTACCTCCGGGCACGCCACCGCGCATCTGGCGCTGCAGGATTCCGACGGCGCCGAGTTCGGCAGCGCGCATGAAACGCATATCTCCAGCCGCCTGCAGGTGAGCGACATGAGCGGCATGGCGATCGTGGTGATCGCCGTGCTGCTCGGCGTGCTCGGCCTGTGGCGCCAGTTCCACAGGAAGAAGGACCCCGACGAATGAGTTCCGTAGGCCGTAATTCGATGATCATGGCCGTGGGCACCTTCGCCTCCCGCATCACCGGCCAGATCCGTCAGATTCTGCTGGCCGCGGCCGTGGGCACCACGGGCATCGCCGCAATGGCATACCAGACCGGTTCGCAGATCCCGCAGGTGGTCTTCAACCTCATTTCCGGCGGCATCTTCAACGCCGTGCTGGTGCCGCAGATCGTGCGCGCGCTCAAGGAGGAGGACGCCCAGGACCGCCTGAACAAGCTCATCACCGACGCGATCACGCTGCTGATCGTGGTGACGGGCGTGATGATGCTGCTCACCCCGTGGGTCACGCAGCTGTACGTGAGCTCGAGCTGGAACGGCGAGCAGAAGGCCCTGGCGAACGCCTTCACGCTGTGGTGCATGCCGCAGATCTTCTTCTATGGCCTGTACACGGTCCTGGGCCAGATTCTGGCCGCCAAGGAGCGGTTCGGCCTGTACGCATGGAGTTCCGTGGGCGCCAACGTGGTCAGCTGCGCGGGCTTCGCGGTGTTCATCTGGATGTTCGGCAACGCGGCCATGCAGCCGGTGGGCTGGTGGACGCAGGACAAGATCGCGTTCACGGCCGGCGCATGGACCGCGGGCGTTGCCTTCCAGGCGGTGGTCCTGTTCGTGCCGCTGATCCGCATGGGCTTCCATTACCGGCCGTTGTGGGGCCTGCGCGGCATCGGCCTGCGTTCCATGGGCCGCGTGGCCGTGTGGAGCATGGCCCTGGTGGTTCTGAACCTGATCATGGGCATGGTCAACTCGCAGGTGCTCACGGGCGCGCCCACCATGGCCGGGGACCCCCACGGGGTGGCCGGAAACGCCTCCTACCAGTACGCGTATTCCATCCAGATCCTGCCGTACTCGCTGGTCGCGGTGTCCATCGCCACGGCCATCTTCCCCAAGTTGTCGCGTTCGATCAGCGACGGCGACTACGACACCGCGCGCAGCGACCTGAGCTCGTCCATCCGCTCGATGAGCCTGGTGATGATGTACTTCACCGTGGTGCTGATCCTCATCCCCACGCCGGTGACGATCGCGTTGGTGCCCTCGATCAGCTACAGCGAGGTGCTGCTGATCTCCGATCCGCTCATCGCGCTGGCCCTGAATCTGGTGCCCGTGAGCTGTCTGCTGGTCATCCAGCGCACGTTCTACGCCTTCGAGGACGGCAAGCACCCGTTCACGTTCGCACTGCTGCAGAACGGCGTGCAGCTGGCCCTGCTGCTGGGTCTGATCGCCGTCTTCCCGCCCAAGTACTGGGCCACGCTGGTGGCCGTGGCGGTCACGCTGTCCTATGTGCCCACGCTGCCGGCGATCTACGTGATGTTGCGCAAGCGGTTCGGTGGGCATCTGGACGGCCGGCGGATCATGACGTCGCTGGGCAAGGCGCTGGTGGCCGGTCTGATGGCATGGGCGGCCGGATGGCTGTGCCAGTGGACGTTGGGGCATGTGATCGCGCTGGACGATCCGCAGATGCATACGGCCACCCGATGGGTGCTCGCCGTGGTGGAGTGCGCCGTGGTGTCGATCGCGGCCGGCGCGGCCTACGCGGTGGCGCTGTGGGCGCTGAAGGCCGAGGAGTTCACATCGATCGTGGCGATGGCGAAGAGCCGGCTGGGACGGCTTGCGGGACGCCGGGGCGCCGATGGCGATGGATCGGGCGATGCGAAGGCGACGAGCGGTCCGATCAACCCGACCGGCCCTGCCGATCAATCCAGTCCGTCCGGCCAGCCCGATCGACCCGTCTCCCCCGTTGCGACCGAATCGGTCGTGCCCCCTTCCACATCCCATTCCAGTGAAACCGATTTCAATATAAATGAAAACCGCCCAATTGAAACCGATTTCAAAAACGATTCAAACCAATCGAACACAACCATCCCATCGGACACCCCAACCGATAGGATGGAGCCCATGAACGCGCGGCCCGTGCGACCGCTGGGGACAGGAAAGAACAGGTTTAGAATGACGCCTCAACCGGGTGATGTGCTGATCGACCGCTACACGCTTGTCAAGGCCCTGCGCCGCGAACCCGGCCTGGAGGCATGGCACGTGAACGACCATGTGCTCGCCCGCGACTGCCAGCTGTTCCTGGTCACGGATCCCTCCGCCTCCACACGCGTCAACGCGATCGCCTCCGCGCTGGCCCTGGCCAAGAACGATCGCTTCACCCCCGTGCTGCAGATGCGTTCGATCGACGACGTGGCCCTGCTGGTCACCAATCTGGACGAGGGCGTGTCCCTGAGCGACTATCTGCTCAGCCCGGCCAAGGATACGCTGAGCGTCGACGCGATGCGCGTGATCATTGGCGAATGCGCGCTCGCCCTGCAGATGCTCATCGATCAGCGCCTCACGGATCGCGCGGTCACCACGGACACGATCCGCCTCGACGCCAAGCACATCCGCATCGCCGATGCCCCCGTCAGCCCCGTGCTGCAGGGGCCCATGCTGCATCCGGACGATCCGATGGACACCGCCGAAGCGCTGGCCGTCCGCCAGCTCGCCGCGGTCCTGTACAACATGCTCACCCGTCGCCCGTACACCGCTGGCCAGACCTACCCGGCCAAGTTGCTGATCGACGTGGCGGACAAGCCGCACGACTTCTGGATCATCTGCCAGCGCGGCCTGGGACTGCCCAACCCGGATGGATCGACGCCCACCCCCATCAGCACGCTGGACGAGCTGATCGCGCTGCTCGGCTACTGGAAGCCGTTGGACGGGCTCACCGATCAGGACATCCTTTGGCCGGACCTGCCCGGTGCGGCGTCCATCGCGCGCACGCCCGTCAAGGACGTGGACGAGTCGCAGCTGCTCACGCTGCCCGACGGCGTGCTCACGCGTCCCAATCTCAACAAGCCCAAGGAACCGGTGTGGAACGCGAACCAGCTGCTGTTCCCCGAGCGCGACGAAGTGGAGATGATCAAGCCGCAGCAGACCGGCACGGACGATCTGCTGGCCACGCTGGGCGATCCGTCCACCAGCGTGCTGCCGCAGAACAAGCCCACGCAGGCCGTGGACGTTTCGGCGATCCGACCCATCCGCATTTCCGACGTTCAGGTTCCGGACATTCCGTTCGTTGAAGCGCCGATCGTGGAGGACCATGCGAGCGTGCCCGATGCCGCAGCCGCGCCGAAGCCCGCGCAACCGCTAGACGGCCTCGCCAAGGGCGTCCCCGGCGATTCCATGGAGGGCGATACCGAGAATCTTGCGCAGGAGCGGGCCGAGGCGCTTGAGGCGCTCAAGGCCGCACGCGCGGAGGGAGCCGCCCAGGCCGGTCAGGCCGCGAGCGACGATCTGATCGAGCGCGCGGGGGCGATCAACACACTCGATGCCGCCGCCCACGTGGGCGAGACCGCCTCGCCGCGGCTGGCCGATCTGGCTCGAAGCACCGCCGCATCGGAAGAGGATCTGACGGAAAAGACCACGGTTCAGGAGCCCGTTTCGATCGAATCGGAACAGGCCATGCGCCCGATGCATGTGGAGAGCGCCCCGCCGAGCTTCCTGCCCGGTGAGTACGGGCCTCACCGCGATGCCTACGCGGGTTCGTCCGCCGCCGCGGGTTCCCGTACGGGCTCCGGCGCCGGTTCGCGAGCGCGCGGCGGGGCTGATGCCGGCGTCGATCCGAACACCGACGACATCTCCAACGAATCCAATTCCGTCGTGTTCGGCAAGATGCGCACCCGGTCCTTCGTGATCGTGCTCGGCACGCTGTTCCTGGTGGTCGCGCTGGTGCTGTCCATGAGCCAGCTGTTCGATTCCGCCGGATCGCTGGGCTTCAAGGATCCGGCCGCCAGCCAGTGGCCCACCGATCTGGACAACGCCCGATTCCCCGGACGCGAGACGCCCACAAGCGCGGCGCCTTCCTCCGGTGCGGCTTCGGAATCCGGCTCGGCGTCGGCCTCGGCGAATACCGAGGAGGCGGTCGATCATTCCGATCGTGACGTGGAGGCCGCGCCCGTCCCGGCACCCGTGCCCACGCCCACGAACACCACGCCGTACCCGATCACCACATCCACCTTCCTGAGCCGCCCGGCCAGACTCAACGGCTACGGCCGCTACATCAAGCTGGATGCGCCGCACGATGTGTACAAGGTGGAGATCAATATCCGCCAGTCCAGCGGCTCCGGTCAGGTGTTCGTGAACTCGAACGCGCAGAACCCGAACAACGGCGCCCCCGTGGGCACGTTCACCATCGACGCCAACGGCAGCGCCACCGTGCAGTTCGAGCAGCCGGTGAACACGCAGGAGATCGTGATCTGGTTCCCGACCGGCCAGCTGCCCTCCGGCGGCAGGCTCACGTTCCAAGGCGTCAACGTGTACTGACGGATGAAAAAGGGGCTGCTGATATGCAGCCCCTTTTTTTCATCCGTCATCCTGAGCGAAGCGAAGGATCCTTAACCTTTGTGCACCAAATCGTTTGTGCGAAATGGCCAAGGATCCTTCGCTTCGCTCAGGATGACGCAGAATTGCGCCACCCCTGTCATCCTGAGCGAGCGGAGCGAGTCGAAGGATCCTTCGTCACCACACACTGCTCATTTGGTGCACAAAGGTAAGGATCCCTCGCTTCGCCCAGGATGACCGAGGGGAGCTCAGGATGACGGAAGTGCCATCTGCGGTGGCCCACCCACAAACTGGGCAAATCGGGACACTGGATTCGCAAACTGGGCAGATCCGGTCTTCTGCAACCGGTTTTCGGCCTCCAGACGGCAGGATCCGCCCAGTTTGCGCGGGGGACGTCCCGATCTGCCCAGTTTGCGGCGCAATCGGGCGAGAACTGGGCAGATCGGGCGCATACCGGGCGCCAACCGGGCAGATCGGGCCGGTTCCGGGATCCGGCGTGACCCGGCGTGTGACAGGGAGTGTGACCCGGCGTGCGGTGTGACCGGGTGCGTGACATGGTGTGGGCACGCCCGGTCACGGGGTGCCGGAATCGTTGGAATAAAGCCATTTTGAAATCACTGTGACCGGGAATGGGCACGCCATGTCACACGCCCGGTCACGCACGCCCGGTCACATACCAGTCCACCTTCCGGAGAGAGGTTTGATCCCGAGCGGAAGCCGAAGGGCGCAGCGGAGGATCCCTAATATGGGGAAACCCAAGGATCCTCCGACTGCGTTGCGGCGTCCGGCCGCGCCGGTCGCCGGGCGCCGGCCGGCAGCGTCTCGGCGAGGTCCTCGCCGTGGCGTCCTCGAGGATCAGCGAGATCGAGATGGGCAAAAGGTTCCTTCCCGGGCTCGAACGCCGTTGCTTCGACTACTTCCACGCCATCGGCGACACCCCGACAAAACCACTTGACAAACTAATAGGAGCATCGGGGGAATTAACCGTTTGGCCATCCTGAGCACTGAGCCGTTAAGCGGACAGCCCGGTGGGCTGTCCGTAGGCGATGGGAGCCGCCGCCAAGGCGGCGACGGTCCGGCGCAGCCGGACACCGCATCGCGGAGTCGAATGATCCTTCGTCACCACACACTGATCATTTGGTGCACAAAGGTTAAGGATCCTTCGCTTCGCTCAGGATGACCGAGAGAAGCTCAGGATGACCGAAGGGAGGTCAGGATGACAGGTGACGCGACTCAGGATGACGCAGCCGGTCACTCCACAACGCCCATAGAGGAACCACCCATTTCTACCCACGCAACGGTATGCTAGGTTGCATGACAGACTCCGCAGAATCCACTATTTCCAACACCAACGACGATGTCCGCGACGCCGTGATCATCGGCTCCGGCCCGGCCGGCTACACCGCCGCCATCTACCTTGGTCGCGCGGGATACAAGCCCCTGATCATCACCGGCGCGCTCATGCCGGGCGGCCAGCTGACCAACACGTCCGAAGTCGAGAACTTCCCCGGCTTCCCGGATGGCGTGCTTGGTCCCGAGCTCATGGATCGCATGCGCGAACAGGCCGAGAAGTTCGGCGCCGAGCTCCTGCACGATGACGTGGTCTCCACCGATCTTGCCGGTGACATCAAAACCATCACCTGCGACGGTGGCGATGTGATCCGCGCGCGTGCGGTGATCGTGGCCACCGGATCAAACTACCGCAAACTGGGCGTGCCCGGCGAGGAGGAATTCTCCGGCCGTGGCGTCTCCTACTGCGCCACCTGCGACGGTTTCTTCTTCAAGGATCATCCGATCGTGGTGGTCGGCGGCGGCGATTCCGCCATGGAGGAGGCGCTGTTCCTCACCCGTTACGGCTCGTCCGTGACTTTGGTGCATCGCCGTGACCAGTTCCGCGCCTCGCAGATCATGGTCGATCGTGTGATGAACGACCCGAAGATCACCGTGGTCGTCAACAGCGTGGTCAACCGCATTCTGCCGGCCGAGACGGAAGCGCCTGCCGACGGTCACAACGAGACCGCCGCACCTGCCGCCGCAGCACCGACCGTCAACCTGCTGTCGATTCCGGGACTGAATGCACCCGCCACCGCTCCCGCCGCAGCAAACGGCAATGCGGCAGACAACAACGCGAGCTCCGGCCTGAAGCTCAGCATCCCCGGACTGTCCAACCCCACGATCAGCCTCCCCTCCCTCGCGCCAGCCGCAGCCGCGACCGCCAACGAGCATGCGGGTGCCGTGGAGCTGCGCAACACGATCACGGGCGAGCTCACCACCATTCCGGCCCGCGGCATTTTCGTCGCCATCGGCCACACCCCCTCCACCGGTTTCCTCAAGGGTCAGGTCGATCTGGACGCCGATGGCTACATCACCGTCGATGGCGCCTCCACCCGCACCTCCACGCCGGGCGTATTCGCAGCCGGCGATGCGGTCGACCGTGTCTATCGCCAGGCCATCTCCGCCGCCGGCATGGGCTGCCGCGCCGCGCTCGACGCCCAAGCCTATCTGGGTGAGAACTGACCATAACCCTGATCACCCTCTTCAGGCTGATGTTTCACGTGAAACACTCGCGTGAAACATCAGCCTTTTGCCTGTTTGGATCAGTTTCGTCATCCTGAGCAAAGCACAGCGGAGCCGAAGGATCCTTCGTCACTACACACTTTCCGTCATCCTGAGCGATAGCGAAGGATCCTTAACCTCTCGCACACGGTTGTAGTGCAGAAGGTTAAGGATCCCTCGCTTCGCTCAGGATGACAGGAAACGCCGTTCAGGATGACAAGAGGCAGAACTCGGGACCACCGGGAGACAACACAGGATGGACACGAAATCCACCCATGTTTCACGTGAAACATTCGCCACGAATCCCGCCTAATCCCACTCACACCGGTTTCTCACTCCCCCATGGATCGCAAATACTCGCGAAGGAACGGGATGGCGAAATCGACCTTCCCTCGACTAACAGCAGCGATGATGTGTTCATCAAGCAGACGCTGCCGGTAGATATTGGCATAATCCATGCTTTCATGCATCCGTTTGGCCACCTCCGAGGTAACGGAAGGGCCATCATCCTGAGCCATCGCTCGTAGATAATCAACCGATCGATCAGACAAGCGCTTCACCACTGGCGCGCACACGCCTTCTCCCAAACGCGCCCTCGCCTGCTCAACTCCACTACGCACATCATCAATGGTGATTGTATCTGCAGGCCCCTCGGTTCTGCGACGGGCTTGACGCCACATATGGTACCCAGCCAGCTGAATCATATACGGATATCCACCCGTAGCCTTCGTAGCCGCATCCAACGCTGGATCATCGATCGATACGCCCGCATGGCGAATCGTCCTTGCCAAAGCCAAACGCACGTCGACCAGAGAAACATCTCCGAGCTCTTTGATGGATGCGCGGCGAAGAAATGTCAGCACCTTGGCATTGAGCAAATCGGACGTTAATGAAGGCAATCCAGCAAATACAAACGCGACCTCGGCATTCTCACGCAGCATATGCTGTGCAGCCGTGGCAATGGCAGTCATGTCCTCCAGAGAAGCATCCTGCGTTTCATCGATGGTCACCAGCAAACCTTTACCCTTACCCAAACTATTCAGACGAGCGGCAATGGCATCCCGCAACGTGGATGGACGCATCGCCGGGGTAAACGTAAGTTCTCCGAGACTCAGTCCCATGAAAGCAGGCTTAAGCGTAGCATCTGCCACGCGGCCCGCTTGAGGTGCGATACGCGCAATCAACCGATCACATAACCCCGCAGAAGCGGTCTCATCAATCACGATCCAATGCCGTTTCTTGGCTATAAGCCCCAGCTCCGTCAGCATAACAGTATTGCCACTGCCACGAGGCCCTGTAATCAACATCAAACGATCGGGGGCGCCTGGGCCGTCATCGAGACCCTCAGAGAAATCCGCGCTGATGGATTCACGGCCGATCAGCACGGGCGGCATCACACCAGCCGTGGGCTTGAACGGATTAGCTGGAAACACCATTTAGACCCCTTACTACGCTTTACAGCTGTGGCATCACCACCCTCTAATATCCAGCATAGAACAAATAGAAAATCTATAGAACAAATGGCAGTTTGTGGCAGTTTGTGGTCAAGTAGCCAGAAACCATTGAAATCCCATGTCTTTCAAGCTCTGACGAAAAACGAAATAGAACAAATAGAACAAATAGAACAGCTCAGGAATCATCCCAGGTTTCTCTCCATCCTGAGCAAAGCGCAGCGGTGCCGAAGGATCCTTCGTCACTACGCACTTTCCGTCATCCTGAGCAAAGCGAAGGATCCTTAACCTTCTGCACTGCGACTTCTGCACTGCGACCGTGTGCGAGAGATTAAGGATCCTTCGCTTCGCTCAGGATGACAAAGGGGCAATAACTCAGGGCCACCGAGAAACAACTCAGGACAGCAATGGAATCCACCCACGTTTCACGTGAAACATCCCGCCACTCCCCCACAAACGTTGAAGGCCCGACCAATTAGGCCGGGCCTTCAACGCAGAGAAAGGAAAGGAAAGAAGAAGAAAGGTTCAATTATGATCGGCGGCCTTGCGGCTGCTGCTGGTATCTATATAACCGCCACAACCTCCAAGACCACCCAGCGTTTCCCTGACAATTATCTGAACGCCACACCCATCCGATCCCCCACCGAACGCATCGACGCGACGGTTTCCGGATCGAGCCGCACCACGCCCTCAGCAGTGATCGCTTGATATGCGATCTCCTCCTTGTCGCCGTGCACGTACACGCGATGGCCGGGCGCAGCCGGAACCCGCCGGATCTGCTCCAGATAATCAGAGAAACGATCGATAATCACGTCCGGATCCCCAAACAACCCAGGATCGATCGCGGCGAAGCAGTGGCCAACACCATGGCGGATGCCCAGCCCGTCAACCTCACTGGACGTGTTGCCCTGCGACAGAATACCGCAGAAGATCTCCGCGAGTATAGAGAAGCCGTATCCCTTGTGGCCTCCGGTTTCCTCGCTCATGCCACCGACCGGAAGCATTCCGCCATCCACATCCAGTCCAGGGCGAGCCGGCACCTGCTTCGGATCCCAGATCGGCTGGTAATGTCCATCAACCATCCATGCCTCGGGCAGCTGCCGACCTTCCTTCTTACACACCTCGATCTTGCCGTGCGAGACGATGCTGGTCGCCGCATCGAAGAAGAACGGATGCGGCTTAGCCGGCATGGAGAACGCGATCGGATTAGTGCCGAGGAACGGATGTGTGGCATACAGCGGCAGCACGATCGGGCCCGTATTAGTGGAGGCGAAACCGAGCAATCCAGCTTCGGCGGCCATGTTGGTGTAGTAGCCGGCCGCCCCGAAGTGATTCGATTCCCGCACGGTGACGATGCCGATGCCACTCGTTCGGGCCTTGTTGATCGCCAGCTCCATGGCCATGGCCGAGGTGATCTGTCCCATCGCGTGATGCCCATCGACCACCGCACTCACCGGCGTCTCACGAACAACTTCGGCCTTCGCATTCACATCAACGCCGCCGTTCGGATTGCCGATCAGCATATCGTACATGCCGATGCGCTGCAGACCGTGCGACGCAATGCCATGCAGCTCGGCGAAGAACAGCGAGTCGACGATCCGATCAGCATCCCGCTCATCGAACCCATAGGCACGGTACAGTCGCGTTGCCCAATCGCGAAGGGCTTCGATCGCAAACACATCATCCTTCTTGGCACTATCCATCGCCAGCACTCCACTTTCATCCAAGTCACGCGGTTAACGCTCAAACGATGCCGTTGCCACATCGTCCTCCATACAGTCTGCACAGTACACCCGAACGATCACATGAATCAGATAGATAAAACACAGGGGAATTGGATGCCATCATAACTACGCATATTTGAGTAAAAAATGCCAAAATCTGCCAAAATATGAGTATGTTTGCGTTATTGGACGAACCTATGCCCGGTGATGTTCTAGCCTCCATCGCGCAACGCGTGGCAAGGCGCCGCAAGGAGCACGGCATGACACAGGCCGACCTTGCTCGCAAGGCAGGCGTCAGTCTTGGGTCACTTCGTCGATTCGAGCAACGCCACGAAATCTCCCTTAACTCCTTGGTCTGCATCGCATTCGCTCTGCAATGCGAGCAGGACTTCGATGCCCTGTTCGCCCAGCCGCATTACAACACCATCGACGACGTTATCAAAGCGACCAAAGCTGCAGAGAAGGAAGAGCGACAGCATCATAACTGAATGCCCCTGTTCACCGTGGGTAAACACCGGGAATGACAGGGCGCGAAACGGGTTGGGGGAAGTGCAAGGCGAAGGCAGGAGCTCCGGCAGGGGTTCCGGGAACGGCCACGATAGGTCGGCGCCGCGGGGTCCGCAAGGATTCCGGGATGCCGCCAAGCCAAACCGTTCCACTCCATGCATTGATTTGTGAGGAGTACCGATTATGGCAATGCTTCCGGCTTTGATGAATGACACGATGTTCTCGGATCTGTTCGATGATCCGTTCTTCGAGGGTTGGCGCACGGCCGCCAACAACGGTTCGATGACCGCTTCCCCGATGAACATGATGAGCACGGATGTGCGCGAGACCGACAAGGGCTACGATGTCGACATCGACATGCCTGGCTTCAACAAGGACGATATCAACCTTGAGCTGAACAACGGCTACCTGACCGTGTCCGCTCGCAAGGATGAGAACTCCGGCGACAAGGACACCGATGGCAAGTGGATTCGCCGCGAACGCTACGTGGGCACCTGCTCTCGCAGCTTCTACGTGGGCGATCAGATCAAGGAGTCCGATATCCACGCCTGCTACAACAACGGCACGCTTTGCATCGAACTGCCGAAGATCGAGGCTAAGCCGCAGGTTGAGTCCAAGCACCAGATCGCCATCGAAGGCTGATTGATTCGCGCCGATCGTGATCGGTCGTAATCACGGAACTGCATAACCAAGCAATGCCGGACGGTTCGGCGTGCGCACTCGCTGCGTACGTCAGCCGTCCGGCATTTTGTGTTTCACGTGAAACATGGCATCTGCCTTCATTCCGAACGCAGCCAACTCCCCGCGATCCCGAGTGATCACACCTTCCCCCTCTGTCACCCAAAGCGAGCACGGCGGATTTTAGTGGTGGTTGCAACACCTGAGTGATTTGCCACCTCGAACGGTGGTCTTCGCGATGACGCGATCATATCATGAGGCGTTGATGAGCGCGAGGATCCTTTCACTGGGCTTGTCGTACC
>NZ_RZNZ01000004.1 GCF_008698145.1 Bifidobacterium vespertilionis | reverse complement strand
GGGACTACCAGCGCCGCCGGCCCCTGCCGGATGGCAACGATGCCCCGAGACAGGCGTAAACCATGCCCCGAGACATACCGTCAACCATGCCCCGAGACATCCGTCAATTATGCCCCGAGACAATACACTGGGCAGATCGGGCCTCTCGTCGCGCAAACTGGGCGGATCCTGCCGTCTGGAGGCCGAAAACCGGTCGCAGAAGACCGGATCTGCCCAGTTTGCGAATCCAGTGTCCCGATTTGCCCAGTTTGCGGGTGGAGCGCCGCAGAAGGCGCTTCCGTCGTCATCCTGAGCGAAGCGAAGGATCCTTAATTTGTGCAGAAAGTCAAAGGATCCTTCGACTTCGCCCTATCGGGCTTCGCTCAGGATGACGTGGGAGGGCCCGGGCTTCGCTCAGGATGACGCGGGAGGGCCCGCGCTCCGATCGGGACGGCGGTGTAGGACGCCCAGGCCCGGATGGCGGGTGGGGCCGTTCCGGCTACTTGGCGATCTTCTGCAGCTCGGCGTTGGCGTAGGCCATCTTCTTGGCGAGATCGGCCTCGTCGGTGTTGCCGCCCATGCCGCCCATCTTGCCGAACAGATCCACCACGGTGGCGTTGCCCATGATGCCCAGCATGCTCGCCTTGACGCGCATGCCGGAGATGCTGGACGCCACGTTCGCGAGGATGCGCGAGGCGTCCTTGTTCGCGAGGATGTCGTTGATCGTGTCGTTCACCGAGTACCTGGACGGGTCGATGGGCGCATCCTCGTCCACGGCGTCCAGATTCACGTCGTCGAACCAGTTGGCCACGCCGGCGCCGCCTTCGGGATCCACGTAGATGTACGGCTGGTACGGCTCGGCGACCTTGTGGAAGCTGGCGGAATCCACCAGCTCGGTGCCGTCGGAACCGGTGGCGCGGGCCTCGACCACGGTCACGCCCTCTCCCAGCGGCACGTCCTTGAACTCGAAGACGCGATGGGCGCTCAGGGAGCCGAACGTCTTCCCGTTCACAAGGAGCTCCACGGCATCGGCGTTGGAGTACACCTTCACGTTGATCATGTCCGTGGCCCGCTCGGAGAAGCGCTTGGAGGCGATGTGGATCATCGGCTCCTTCGACCAGTAGGCCTGGTAGACGTAGAAGGCGTCCTTGCGGATCCGGCGGTCGATGGTCACCAGGCCCTTGTTGTTGCGGCCCTTGACGCCGCCCTCGTTGCGCGCGTCGCAGCCGAAGTCGAACATGTTCCACACGTGGGTGGCCCACAGCCACGGGCGCTCCTCGATGATCCTCGCCATGTGCTCGTGGTAGAGCGCCTGGTACTCCTCGGAGTAGTCGCCGCACTTCGGGTCGTCGGAATGGTAGCCGATGATGCCCTCGCAGCCGTATTCGGACAGGCCGGTGGCGCGGTCCGGGTACATGGCGTGGAAGTCGTCCAGCCAGGCCTCGTTGTCCTCGAGCTTGCCGCCGTACCAGCCGAAGTAGTGGTTGTAGCTCAGGATGTCCGTGATCTGGTTGTGTTCGGAGTCCTTGGGCGTGCTGGAGACCTGGGCCATGGTGGTCACGCGGGTCGGGTCCAGCTGGTGGCACAGCTCGTTGAGGTCCCTCAGGTTCGCCACGAGCTGTTCGCTGTCGCCGCCGATCAGGATCTCGTTGGAGATGCCCCAGGTGACGATGGACGGGTGGTTGAAGCTCTGCACGATCAGCTCGGTCATCTGCTGGCGGCAGTCCTCGTGCGCGGCCGGATCCTCGTTCATGCGGGAGATGAACGGGATCTCCGCCCATACCACCAGACCCAGCATGTCGCACAGATCGTAGAATTCCTGGGCCTGCTGGTAGTGGGCCAGACGCACGGTGTTGGCGCCCAGGTCGCGGATCATCATCGCATCCTCGATGTGGTCCTCCAGGCTCAGCGCGTTGCCCTTGCCCAGACGGTCCTGATGGCGGGAGACGCCACGCAGCGGGGTGGGCACGCCGTTGAGGAGGAAGCCGCGCTGCGGGTCCATGCGGAACTCGCGCACGCCGTGGTGGACCTCAACCTCGTCCAGCACCTCGTTGTGGCGCATGAGCGTGGCGGTCACGGTGTACAGGTACGGGTCCTCGGTGGCCTGCCACAGGTGCGCATCCGGCAGATCGATGGTCACGCGGGCGTCCGGACCGGCCGGAACGGAGGCGCCCGCCACCGGTACGCCGTCCTCGTCGGCCACCTGGAAGTTGACGAAATCGCCCTCCTCGGCGCCCTTCACGTAGGCGCGCGCGTCGATGGTGGCGTGGCCGTCGCCGTCGGGGCCCAGATGTGGCTTGGAGGAGACGGTGACGCCCGGGCCGGCGAAGTAGTCGAGATCGAAGTGCGCGGCAGGCACCTCGATGATCGAGACGGCGCGGTACAGGCCGCCGTAGAACGTGAAGTCGGCCATCTGCGGGTAGACGTCGGAGCGCTCCTCGTTGCTCACCTTCACGGCGAGCACGTTCTCGCCGGGGATGAGCGTGGAGGTCACATCCGCGCGGAACGTGGAGAACCCGCCCTTGTGGCCGCACACCTTCACGCCGTTCACGTAGGCCTCGGCCACGTTGGCCGCGCCTTCGAACTGCACGTAGGTGAGGGTTCCGGGGGCCTGCTCGCCCACCGAGAACGTGCGCACGTACCAGCATGCGCCGCGGTGGTAGTCGGAGCCGCCGTCCTGCCCGTCGAACTTGTTCCAGGTGTGCGGCAGGGTGACGGGGGTCCAATCGGCGCCCGGGGCGTAGGCGGGCACGCCCTCCTGCTTGGTTTTGGTGAACAGCCAGCCATCGGTCAACGTGGTGATGGTACGCATTGCGGTCCTTCCTGATCGTTGCGATCGAGCGGGTGCGCGGGAACTTCCCTGTCGCCGCGCCTTGCACTTCCACCATACGATCGCGCGGCGGCGGGCGGTTTTGTTTCAGACGTTTTCCCTGTCCGTTCAGCGTCCGGATGCCTGATGCGGCCGGATGGTCCCCGCTTGGCCGCTACAGTGAAGGTATGGCAAAGGTGACGATTCGAGATGTGGCGGCCGCGGCCGGGGTATCCGCCGCGACCGTATCCCGCGCGCTGACGCAGCCGGGTCGCGTAACGCTTGAGACGGCCGAGCGCATCCGGCGGATCGCCGACGAGATGGGCTACCGGGCGCGCAAGGTGGATGTGGATCCGATGCAAGCCGCTCTGGTGGGGGAGATCGCCGCGCTGGTGCCGGACCTGCGCTACCCGATCTTCGCCGACTATCTGCACGGGGTCCAGACGCAGTGCGACGGCCGCGGATACGCGCTGGCCGTCTCGGTGACGTCCGATCGGGGCGACGTGGAGCGTGAGCTCATCAATCGGTGCCTTAAGCGCGCGGACGGACTGATCCTCATCGCCTCCCGCGTGCCGGATACGGTGATCCGCAAGGCCGCCCAGACCAAGCCCGTGGTGGTGGTCAACCGGCTCGCGCGCGGCGTGCAGTCGGTGGTGGTGGACGATCGGCCCAGTGTGGAGGCTGCGGTGATGAAGCTCAAACGGCTTGGGCACACGTCCATCACCTATGTGCCCGGGTCCGATTCCTCCTGGCAGAACGGTCTGCGCTGGCAGGCGCTGCTTACGGTGTGCCAGCGGGAGGGGATCCGGCTGCGCCGTGTGGAGCGGGCGTACGATTCGGACTATGCGTTCGACACGGCGAATGTGGACAGGTTCCTGGACAAGCCCACCACCGCGATCGTCGCGTACAACGACGGCGTGGCCGTGGACTTCGTGCGCGAATTGGCCGCGCGCGGCGTCCAGGTGCCGCGGGACGTGTCGGTGATCGGCTTCGACGCCACAATGGAGGGCCGTCTGAACCATCCGCAGCTCGCCACGATCACCGTGGATCGGCAGAAGGTGGGCGAAGTGGCCGCCGCCAAGCTGATCGAGCGCATCCTGCATGTAGGCGGTCCGTCCGTGGCCCCCGAGGTGCTGCACTCGCGGTTCGAGCCGGGGGAGAGCCTTGGGCCGGCATAGGAAATGCATGTGCGGCGGGCGGCCGCGCGGTGGCACAATGGGAGCGTGTCAGTATTCCAATCGCTCCGCGATATCTTCACCCTGCGCGACGACCCGTCCGACCGCGCCCTGGACATGCCGTCCCGGCTCGAGGCTCCGCACGGGTTCGCGCGCATCAGCCTTCGTCCGGTGAGGGAGGATGATCAGGAGGATTGGAACGATGTGCGCTGGGCCAATCGCGACTGGCTCATGCCGTGGGAGTCGGGCGATCCGCTGGGCGGCCGCCCCCTGTCCTTCAACGAGTGGGTGCGCCGCATGCGCCAGGACGAGCAGGCCGGCGTGGGCGCCGTGTTCCTCATCGAATACCAGATGCAGATCGTGGGCCAGGTCTCGCTCGGGGCGATCAGCTACGGGGCCATGCGCACCGGCATGGTGGGCTACTGGGTCTCGCAGCGCTACGCCGGCCACGGGTTCGCGCCGCTGGCCGTGGCGATGCTGGCCGATTGGGCCTTCCGCGACCCCTCCGGCCCCCATCTGCACCGCATCGAGATCGCGATCCTGCCGGAGAACCACCGCTCCAAGCGCGTGGCCGCCAAGCTCGGTCTCACGGACGAAGGGCTGCGGCGCTCCTATATGTATGTGAACGGCGAGTGGCGGGATCATGAAAGCTACAGCCTGCTCGCCGGCGATGTGCCCGGCAGCGTCACGGACCGGCTTGTCCCCCGGGGCTGACTGCGGGCCCGCGGGCGGCTTGCGGGCATATTGAAAAGGTTTGACGACACGCATGTGGAATTTTCAGGTAATCATCCGCCAGCCCGTCTATGGTTAAGCCTATGGGTTACGAGTCGTTGAGCAGCGTTGTGCTGGTCGCGATCGCCGCGCTGCTGGTGTTCGTGTGGGCGCCACGCAAGGCCCGGAAAGGCATGAAGGACGCCTCCGAGCATCGTGCGGATCGTTTTTCGGCCTCGCTGCATCTCGTGGACGCCGCAAGCGCCACCAGATTCAGCGACGCGACGCCCCCCATTATGAAAGGCTTATCGATGCAGGCAGAACAACAGCGCAAGGTCGCAAGGCTCACCCCGCAGCGCGTGGCGCACATCCGTCAGCTGCGCCGTGCCGCCATCCGCCGTCGCCAGATCCTCGTGGCGTCCCTTGCGGCGGTTGCGGTTGTGGTGCTGGTACTGGCATTGGTGCTCAAGTTCAGCTCGCTGTATGCGCTGATCCCGTTCTCCCTGATGTGCGCGGTGCTCGCGCTGGGCGTGCGCGCCTCCAAACAGGCCCGCGCATGGGAGGCCGAACTCGCCGCCGTGCGCCGCACCGGCCAGGTGGTGGCGCAGGTGCTGCCGCAGACCGTGGGCAAGGCCGCCCGTCCGGTGGTCCCCGCGCAGTCGGCCGCCCCCTCCCGCGCCGCCGGGCCCGAGCCCGTCCGTCAGGAGGAGCCCGCCACGGATGTACTGACCGCATCGGAGATTCAGGATGCGGTCGATCGCGCGCGTGCCGAGCAGAAGGTCGTCAAGGCCGAGCGCGCCGGCGAGGCGATGGCCGCGCGCCCCAAAGCCGCCGAGGCCACGCAGCCGGCACCGTCCGCACAGCCCGCCCGGTCCGAGCAGCCCGCCCGGTCCGCCGAGGAGACGGCGGCTCCCGAACATTCCGATTCCGCGCAGCCCGCCGATGTGTCTGCTTCCGACGAGGTCCCCGTGCAGGCCCCCGCCGAGGCAGACGACGCCACGAACGAGCTGGCCCGCATCTCCCCGTCGCATGCTCTGGACGCCTTTGAGATGGCCTCCTCGCAGGATCTGATCTCCTTCTCCCTGGGTGCCTCCCGTGCGGGCAAGCCGGTGAGGATGGCCGAGCCGGAGAGCATGGAGATCAAGTCCACCCGTCAGGTCGCCAAGGCCGTCCCGCCGCTGGCCGGTGCGCAGACCCGGTCCGCCGACGCCAAGGACGATGAGGCTGTGGTCTCCTTCCACGACGTCGAGGCGAGCGGCGATGTGGAGGCTCCCGCCGAATCCTCCGACTCGCTGGGCGTGGACGTGGACGCCGTGATCGCTCGCCGCATGGACTGAGATTCCCGTTTCTCCCACAGCGTTAGCACTCGAGTTGGCAGAGTGCTAAATTCGCGCTACAGTATGGGGTAGCGCGTGAGGGTTCCGGTCAAGTGATCGTCAGCCTCTTACCTAGGGCCTTGGCGCGGGAACTATTGGTTTTCTGTTGCATGAGGAGGCACACAGTGTCCATCGCACTTACGCCGTTGGAAGACAAGATCATCATCAAGCAGGCCGCTGCCGAGACGCAGACCGCTTCCGGCCTGTACATCCCGGACAACGCCAAGGAGAAGCCGCAGCAGGGCGAAGTCCTGGCCGTCGGCCCGGGCCGTCGTGACGACAAGGGCGAGCGCATCCCCGTCGACGTCAAGGTGGGCGACAAGGTCCTGTACTCCAAGTACGGCGGCACCGAGGTCCACTACCAGGGCGAGGACTACCTGATCGTCTCCGCCCGCGACATTCTGGCCATCCTCGGCTGATTCGCGTCTCGCTTCGAGATTTTCCACAACCCCGTCGGTTCGCTTCGTGCGATCGGCGGGGTTGCCGCGTTCTGGGGCGTCGCGGGCATTCCGGGCGTCCGCGGCGTTGCGCGCTCGGGGAAATTCGCATGCCCGGCGCTACACTGGATGAAACGAACCAGAGGGGGACAATGATGCCCGAACACACCGAGGGACTTCAGAACATCGGGGTAGGCCGGACCGTATCGTCCGCGCAGCCGGTCCAGCCCGCGCAGCCCGGCCGTCACGTCGCGCCGGCGTCGGCATCATCCGGTCAGGCGTCCGAGTCGGCGAGCCCACTTGCTTGGGATGCGGCTCAGGCCACCGCCACGGTGGGTGCGGTGATCGATGCGCTCTCCGACGTGCTCTCCTGCGGGCGCGAGCCGATCGAACTGGCCGTCACCACGCTGGTGGCCGGCGGCCATCTGCTGCTGGAGGACGTGCCCGGCGTGGGCAAGACCACGCTGGCCCGCGCGCTCGGCACGGTGATCCAGGGATCGGTGCGCCGCGTGCAGTTCACGCCGGACATGCTGCCGAGCGATCTGACCGGCGTGAGCATCTACGACCAGTCCACCCAGCGCTTCAACTTCCATCCCGGCCCGCTGTTCGCCAACATCGTGGTGGCGGACGAGATCAACCGGGCCAACCCCAAAACCCAGTCCGCCATGCTGGAGGCCATGGCCGAAGGGCAGATCAGCGTGGACGGCGTCACCTACCGGCTGCCCGAGCCGTATTTCGTGGTGGCCACGCAGAACCCCATCGAGCTGGAGGGCACGTTTCCGCTGCCCGAGGCCCAGCTTGACCGCTTCATGACATGCACGTCGCTTGGCTACCCCAGCGCCCAGGCGGAGGCGGCCACACTCACCAGCGCCTACTCCAAGCGCCCTCTGGACCAGCTCAGGCCGGTGTGCGACGTGAACGCGATCGCCGGCGCCCGCGTGGCCGCCGACCATGTGCATCTGAGCGAGCCGGTGGCCAACTACATCGTCTCGATCACCACGGCCACCCGGGGACGCGCCGACGTGCGCTACGGTGCATCGCCGCGAGCCAGCCTCTTCCTGGCCGCCATGGCCAAGTCGCGCGCGCTGGTCTCCGGCCGCTCGTTCGTGCTCGCCGACGACGTTCGCTCGCTCGCCGTCCCGGTGCTGGCCCATCGTCTGGTGTTGCCGGATGCGGCGTTCGGGGCCGCCGCGGGCGTCACCGGCCGTTCGATCGTAGAGGACATCCTCCATCACGTTCCGGTGCCACGCGTGGACGGACGGTAGCCATGCCACGCGCCGGCGCAGAATCCAAGCGGTCCCAGCAAGACAAACGATCCGTTCGAGACATGTCCTCCAAACGGCAACCCGGGCGTGACCGCAATGCCCCGCGCTGGCATGGCCGGGGGATCGTGCGTCCCACGCCATCGGGATTCCTCGTGCTGGCGCTGGGCGGTCTGTGCTGTTTTCTGGCCATCCTGCTGGACGATCGCATGCTCTCCGCGGCCACGCTGGCCCTCTGGCTGGCCCTGCTGGCCTCGCTGGCGATCGCCCTGCTGCAGCGTCGGTTCGTGACGGCCGATCTGGCCCGTGCGGTGATGGCCACAAGCCAGTTGCCGCAGACGCGCGACGGATTGGTGGCCTATGTGCCCGCGCGTGGATGGAAGCGTTTTCTACTGCCGCACAGCATGTTCGCGGCGCTGCAATGGGAGCGGCTCGACCAGCGCGGGCGCGTGGTGGGGCGGGGCGCCGGCAAGCCGCCGGAGCAACGCGGCCTGTACCGCCATGCGGGCATCGCGGCCACATGGTCCGACCCATTCGGTTTGATCCGCCAGCGTCTCATGCTGCCGGACGATGGGGAGACGATGATTCTGCCCGCCGAGTCCGGCGGTGGAGCCGAGATCTCGCTAGCCTCCGACGCCCGGCTGCAGGACCAGTCAGCCGGCGAGATGGCCAGCAGCGTGCGCCAGTATGCACCCGGCGATTCGCCCCGACTCATCTCCTGGCGTCACACGGCCCACCGCGGCGAGCTCATGACCCGCGAGTCGGACCGCGATGTGCATGTGACGACGCTGCTGGTGATCGACATGGCCGCCGATCTGGATGCGGCCGCCGCCTACGCCCTCCAGCGGCTCCGGGCCACGCAGGGCAAGGGCCTGCAGGTGGTGGTGTCCGATGGCGAGATCTTCCATGGCGATCGTCATGAGGCCACGCGGTTCCTCGCCGCCATGCGTCCGTGGGACCAGGCCGGTGCCGGCGAAGGTTCACAGGCCGCTTCGTCCGCACCAACCGTCGAGCGGCAGGTGGCGGCGATCGCGCAGTTCGCCGCAGCCCAGCGCCACCCGCTGCGGATCGTGCTGGTGGCCGCCGCGGATCACACCCCGCTTTCCGCGGCCCTTGACGCATCCCCGCTCGGGAGCAGGACCAGCGTGCATGCGGTCGGCCCGGCCAAGGAGGACGGCGATCGGGCGGCCGTCCCATGCATCGCCATCGATTCGGGTGGTTCCGCGGTCCAGGCCGATTCAGTGGCATCCGACGACGATGCCGGGCGTCATCCGTGGCGCCGCCATCTTGTGCGGTCGCGCGTGGCGACCGCCGCCGCGCTCATCGTGCTGCACGTCGTCACGCTGCTGGCCCTGAAGCCCGTGGTCGAGCTGCATGGCCTCTGGCCCATCACCTCCATCGTCCTGCTCATCGCGGTCACCGTGGAGGCCGTGCTGTTCCCGCCAGCCACCGCGTGGCGATCGGCCCGCCGTGTGCTGGTGGGGTCCCTGATCATCGTGATCGTCTCGCTGGGCGCCATGATCGTGCGCATCCATGCGATCACCGGCATGTGGGTGATCGGCCGGCGCATGGAACAGGTGGCCGACGAACAGGGGCGGATCATCGAGCAGGTGGCCCATTGGAACTTCGAGCTGCTGCCCGACGCGATCGGCGCAGGCATGAACGAGCTGTACGTCCAACTGCCGCCGCTGACCGTGGGGCCGTATGCGGACGTGCTGCTGATCGGCGCGGGCGCGATCGCGGCCATCCTGCTGCGCTGCGCATTGGTCCAGCCCGTCGCCGCCCCCGCGCTCGCCGTCGTGCCCGTCGCCGTGATGTCCACGGCGTTCGCGTTCGTGGGGCAGACCCCGTCGTACGCGATGATCGGCGTGACCGTATGCGCGGCCCTCCTGCTGCTGTGGTCCACCGTGCCCGTGCGCGCCATAGCCCCATTGCCGGTCATCGCCTCCGGCGTGGCGACCGCGATCGTGCTGGCCCTCACGCCGTCCGCCACCAGTCTGGCGATCGCCATCCCGCTGGCCGTGGGCACGCCTGGCGGCCTGTTCTCCACCAGCACGGTCAATCCGATGGTGGATTTGAAACGCGGGCTCAACACCGGATCATCGGCCACGGTGTTCACCTACACTTCGCGCACCGGCAGCCCGTATTATTTCCGCCTCGCCACGTTGGACGACTTCAACGGCGACACGTGGAAATACGATCCCCAGCTCGCCTCCGACGGCGGCCTGTACGGCGGCAGACCGAACTTCGGCTCCAGTCCCAAGTCCGATCCGCTGATGCAGGGGCTGTCCGGCATGCCCTCCGACGATGTGCGCGATCTGGATCCGTTCATGCGCACGTGGTATGCGATCATGAGCAGCTACGGCAACTCGGACATCGGGTACAGCGACGATGATCTGCGCTCGCTGGTCGGCATGAGGGGCTCCGCCGACGTGAGCATCGACTCGCTCGCCTCGCGCTTCCTGCCCGTGGTGGGCAATGCCACCTCCATCAGCGGGGTGGACAACAGGGACCAGCGATCGTGGTACCAGGCCGACGACGGCACGATCTTCAGCACCGGCACGCTCACATCTTCGGGCATGAACTATTCGGCGTCTGGCGCCTACATCTCCCCGATCTCCGGCAATGCCGGCTTCGGCCAGCTCACCGCGCTGGACAATCTGCGCAAGACGTACATCGACTACTACGGCACCGACAGCATAAGCGCCGCGGACCGTGAAGCCACCCGTCGCGCGCTGGCGGCATCCGGCTACGGCACGATCGTGGGCGACTATCTGGTGGTCCGCATCGGCACGGAGGTGGTGCAGGGGGCGGACGACGGGCAATACGCCGCGCTGAACGGCTCCTCGGGCAGGGGAGCCATGGTCCGGCTCACGGGACCCGACGGCCAGCTCATCTCCAATGCGGAATACCCGATGCGCTACCTTGACGGCATGATCGTGTCGTTCAACTCGGCGTTCCGCAGGAAGCTGGCGCTCAGCGGAGACGAGCTGATCATGCAGGCGGGCAATAGCAGCAAGACAAGGCTTGCCTTGGTGCTGCGGCTCGACGGTGCCGCCATGAGCCGGTACACCGTGCAGAAAAGCGACGAATACAAGCAGGCTTTGGACGACGCCGGCGCGCCTTCGAACTGGTATGGCCTCATCCCGGCCAGGAGCAGCGGATCGAACTACTACGGCGGGTACGGATATGACGGCTATGGCAGCGATTCCAGCGGCTATGGCGGCTCCGGCGGAAGTTATGACGGCTATGGCGGCGATTCCAGCGGCTCCGGCTCGGGGCTGAGCGGCATCACCGCCTCCCGCCGCGTGAGCATCACCCCGCAGGATCTGTACGACACCGGCACGGGCGCCTCGCTCAGGAGCCGTTACGGCGGGCTGCCCAGCCAGCTGCCCGAGCATGTGAGGGCCGTGATCGAGGAGGCCAAGGCGGCCGGTGTGCCCGCCGACGGCACGACCGAGGAGGCGCAGGTGGCCGCGATGCGCTGGCTGGTGAACTACTTCTCCCAGCCGGGCTTCGTCTACTCCCTCACCCAGCCGGACGGCAACGGACGCAACAATCTCGAAGTGGTGGACGACTTCCTGGTGGACAAGTCCGGCTACTGCACGCATTACGCCACCGCCCTCGCCGTGCTCGCGCGCGGGCTGGGACTGTCCACGCGCATCGTGCTCGGCTACAACCAGGGCGGTGCCGCGGTCGGGGACACGTCCACGACCGGAGGCTCCGACGATCCGGGCTCCGGCGCCTACGGCGGTTCCGGGAACGGCGACGCGTTCATCCCGTGGCTGGTGAACCAAGGCCGCAGCAGCGCCGAATACCAGGTGCAGGCCAAGCAGCTGCACTCGTGGACCGAGGTGTACATCGACAACATCGGCTGGGTGCCGTTCGATGTGACCCCGTCCGCCGACGGCACGGACATCGAATCGAGCGACGACACGGGCGTGACCACCATCAACCCCTCGGCGGGCGCATCCAGCTCCAGCGCGTCGGCCTCCGCGTCGGCCTCCGAGTCCAGCACCGCCACCGAGGAGGAGACCACCACGGACGAATCCACCGATGCGGCCGCCCAAACCACCGGCACCGCCACCGTCCAGAGCCGCGTCGAGCTGCCGCAATGGGCAGTGGTGACGCTCTGGACGCTGTTCGGTCTTGCTCTGGCCTGCGCGCTGGCGTTGACCCCGGCCGGCATCCGCGCACGCAGACGCCGCGGACGGATGCGGCTGATCGATCAGGCCATCGCGGTGGGCGACGACGATGCCCTGAACCGCAGGGCGTGGCGGGCCGCATGGGCCGAGGCCGCCGATTGCACGCGGGATGCGGGGCTGTCATGGCCCGCGACGGCAACGGACCGCGATGTGCAGCGGCTGATCGCCGAACGGTTCCCGGACGAGCGGCTGAGACTGGCGACCCTGGCGGACGGGGCGATCGCCGCCGCATACGGTGCCCCGTCGTCGCCCGTGGAGCCGTTGGATGCCGCCGTGCCGCAGATCCTCGAATCGCTGCGGAGCAGACTCACCACGGTCCAGCGGCTGGTGCCGCGATCCCTGTTCCGGTCCGGGCTCTAGAACCCGGCTTCCTTCAGGGCGTGGTCGATGTCGCGGATCAGATCGTCCGTGTCCTCGAGGCCCACGGCAAAGCGGAAGAAGCCGCGGTGGAACTCGGGCGGGTACAGGTACTGGCGCTCGTCGTCCTCGCCCAGGAACACGATCAGGCTCTCGTCGTGGCCCAGCGAGACGGCCGAGGTGATCACGTTGAGCTTCGAGACGAAGCGGTTGTGGCCGTCGTGGTCGGTGTCCAGCCCGAAGGCGAGCACACCGCCGAATCCGGCGTCCGGACGGGCCAGCTGCGAGGCTGCCACCGCGTGGCCCGGATGGGATTCCAGACCCGGGTAGCTCACGAACCGCACGGCCGGGATCGTCTCCAGATGCTTGGCGATCGCCAGCGCGGAGGCGTTGTGCTGCCTCATCCGCAGGGGCAGGGTCACCGAGCCGCGGTTGATGAGCCAGGCGTTGAACGGCGAGATGATGCCGCCGTAGTTCACCTGCGCGGTGAAGCGGATCTCGTCCGTGCGGGCCTTGGTGGTGGCGATCGCGCCGCCCAGCGCGTCGCCGTGGCCGTTGATGTACTTGGTGAGCGATTCGATCACGATGTCCGCGCCCAGATCCAGCGGGCGCACGTTGAACGGCGAGTTGAACGTGTTGTCCACGCTTACGAGCGTCTCCACACCGGTCTTCGTGCCGTGGTCGTGCACCAGCTGCGCGATCGCGGCGATGTCGGACACCTTGAGCGTGGGGTTGGCGGGCGTCTCGATGTGCACGAGCTTCGTGTTGGGCTTGAGTGCCTTTTCCACGTTCTGCGGGTCGGAGGTGTCCACGATCGACGTTTCGATGCCGTATTTCTCCGGCAGGATCTGGTTGAGCAGGCGGTAGGCGGCGATGTACGTGGTATCGGAGAAGATCGCATGGTCGCCGCGGTTGAGGAACGTGGTGAACGTGGCCGCCAGCGCCGCGACGCCGGAGGCGAGCACCACCGCGTCCTCGGCGCCTTCGAGGTTGGCGAGCTTCGCCTCCAGATAACGCTGGTTGGGGTGGCCATTGCGCGTGTAGAGGTTCACGTCCGAGCTGGACCAGTTGATGTCGCTCGGATCGTAGGGCAGGGCGTAGGCGTTGGCCAGGGTGATCGGGCGGCGGATCGCGCCGGTCTCCCTGTCCACGCCGTTGCCGAGGTGGATCGCCTTGGTGCCGAAGCCCAGGGGCTTGTCGTCGAATGATTGTCCGGAATGCACAAGATCTGAAGTCATGGGTCAACTGTCCCACGGGCGGGCGGTCCGCGCAATCGAGGCGGAATGCTGCAGAATGGCGGATTTCCGAGCATTGAGAGCCATCTATAGGGGATTGGTATAGCGGGCGCGCAATTAACGGGCGCGCATATGGCGGGCGCATGCGGCTCGGGTTGCGTTGCGCCCGTTGGCGGGGCCAATCTCATGCCAAACACGGGCAACAAGTTGTCAATAAATGGCAATCCACCCTCAAGCGCGCCGAGAATGGGCACTATGGACCGAAGACAACATAGATTCCGCATATCAAGGGAGTGTGACGGGGACAATGACCACAGGATTGCTGCTCGCTGGAGGCGCCGCCGCGCCCGTGATCGTGGATGCGGCGTATAACAACGGGCCGTTCGCCGAACGGTCGTATGCGCAGGTGATGCGCGCCGTGACCGATCTGCGGCAGGATCTGGCCATGGTGAATGGAACGATCGATTTCCACGAGGTCCAGCGAGCCTTCGTGGACGCTGAGTCCGATCGCCTGGATCGTCTTGCCCGCGCCGGTGCCGGCGCGCCGAGGCTCGTTGCGGCCGAGGACGGTCGGGTGGCGGCCGAATCGGTGGACGCGCCCTTCGCGATCATCGTGGGCGTGCTCGGCGAAAGCGCACTGCTGGATGGGCTGGTCGAATCGGGCAAACTGCCTGAGGCGGACGCCATCCGTGGCGGATGGGAGTCCTATGCGATCCGCGTGGTCGAGGATCCCCTGCCCGGCTCCGGGCTCGCCGGCGCGCTGGTGATCGCCGGTTCCGACGCCCGCGGCGCGATCTACGGCATCTACACGGTGTCCGAGCGGATCGGCGTCTCCCCGTGGTGCTGGTACGCGGACGCCCCTGTTTCCGTGCTGGCCCCGGGGAGCGTGCTGGATGCGGCCGTCCTGTTCCCCGATCCCGTGGTGGACGAGGGGCCGGACGTGCGCTACCGCGGCATCTTCATCAACGACGAGGAGCGCACCATCGAATGGTGCGAACGCAAGTTCCCCGCCAGCCCGTCCGCTCACCGCGCGCCGAACGTGGACTTCTACCGCCACGTCTTCGAACTCCTGCTGCGTCTCAAGCTCAACGCGCTGTGGCCGGCCATGCATCCCGGCACGGCTGCGTTCAACGAGGCGCTCGCCCCCGACGGCACGCCCATCAACGCCGAGGAGGCGAATCATTTCGGCGTGGTCGTCTCCGCGTCGCACTGCGAGATGATGCTGCGCAACAACGTGGGCGAGTGGAAGCCGTGGTTCGAGGAGCACCGGGACGACTACGACTGGAAGGGCGATTCCGCCGCCGATGCCTTCGACTACACGCGCCACAAGGACGCGATTCTGGACTACTGGCGTGGCGCCCTTGAACGCAATCGCGACTATGAGAACGTGTATCCGCTGGGCATCCGCGGCATTCACGACGGCGCTTACCGCTGCGCCGATCTGCAGACCACATTCGGCACCGAGGTCGCCATGATGGCCGACGTGATCCGCGAGCAGCGCAAGCTCATAGCCGAGGTGTTCGGCGCCGAGGACGCGGTGGCGCAGGTCTTCGTGCCGTACAAGGAGATCGGCGAGCTGTACAACCACGGGCTCAAGGACCATGTGCCGGACGACGTGATCCTCATGTGGGCGGAGGACAACTACGGCTACCTGCGCCAGATCCCCACGGCCGAGGAGCGTCTCCGTGCCGGCGGATCGGGCGTGTACTACCACAACTCGTACTGGGGATACCCCAAGAGCTGGCTGTGGCTCAACTCCATCCAATACGCGCTCATGACCGAGGAGCTGCGCCGCGCGTACTTCACCGGCGCCACGGGCTTCTGGATCCTCAACGTGGGCGACATCACGCCCGGGCAGATCGGGCTTGAACTGTACGCGAAGCTCGCCTGGAGGCCTCCTTTGGTTGAGTCCGCAGGGCTGCCGGCCCTGTATGCCGCGCACGCCCGTCGTGACTTCCACGCCTCGCCGGCCGCCGCGGATGAGCTGGCCACCGCCATCGACGACTACTCGCGTCTCAACGGCGTCAAGCGGGCTGAGTTCTATGGCGTCGCCAACCCCGTGAACACGCATTCCGTGGGCTTCAACCGCAAGTGGGAGTACCCCCTCTCACCGGTTGCGGATGGAGACGAGGCGTTGCGTTTGGTGGAACGGACGTCGGCATTGGAGGCCGTGGTGGACCGTGTGGCCGGCGGGCTGTCCGAGGACGATGCGGCCGCGCTGTATCTGGAGTTCGGCCATCATGTGCATTCCTATGCGGCGGTGGCGCGCGAATACGCCTACTTCTGGAAGTATCGTCTCGCGGCGGCGCAGGGCCGTGCCGTTAGCGCCGCGGCATACAAGCGGCTGTCCCTGGAGGCGGCCACCCGGATCGACGAGTTGGAGCACAGGTACTGGGCCGTCAACGGCGGCAAGTGGGACCATGCGATCGGCCATTCGCACCCGATCGCCGGCGATCCGTACAACAGCAACGAGGGCATTCTGGTGCTGGACGAGTCGAAGTTCGCGCCCGTGGCGTCACTGGGGGATGATGCGCCGATCTCGGTCCGCTTGGGTGCCAGCGCGGAGGGCCGGTGGGCGGCCGGAAGCGGCACGCTGCGGTTCTCGGCGGCGTTCGGTGGGTTGCACTACATCGACGTGTTCAACCGCAGTCTGTCACCGCTGGATTGGCGCATCGAAGCCGATCCGTGGATCGTGCTGTCCGCCGATGCGGGTGTGGTCGCCGCCGAGCGCCGCGTGACCGTGGGCGTGGACTATGATCGTCTGGATGCGGTGGCTTCCGGCGCGGCTCCGGCCATCGGCACGATCCGCGTGATCGCCGTGGATGCATCCGGGCGCGACGCCGATGCTCCTTCCGCCGTGTTCACGGTGATCGCCGAACCGCGTGCGATCGCTCCCGTGGATGCGGACGATGCCGTCGACGAAGCCGGGATTTCCGGCCCGGTGTTCGCCGAGGCGAACGGGCTGGTGATCATCGACGCGCCTCATGCCAGCGAACTGGTCGCCGGGGAGGATGGCGCCCATTGGGCCGCGGTGCCCTCGCTGGGTCCCCGCGTCGGATCGCTCAAGGCATACCCCGATGACGCCGATCACGTCGATCCGGCTGACTTCGCCCATACCGCACAGGCCCGTTACCGTGTGCACTTCACGTCCGCCGGCCGGTTCCACGGCGTATTCCTGCGCATCCCCACCCTCAACGAGGGCCCCAATTGCGACAACTACGTCAAGTGCGGCGATTACGAGTACGAGGAGGAGCCTCCCTTCACCTGCCGCACCGCGATCGGTCTGGACGACGTACCGCCCAGCCGGGCCAACCTTGAGGGCGAATACCGTTGGCGCGGGCCGCGGTGGGCCGCCAACATCATGCGCATGGTCGAGCCGATCGACTTCACGATCGACGTGCCCACGCCGGGCTGGCACGATGTGGTGGTCTATCGGTCCGATGCCTCCATCGCCTTTGCCGCGATCATGATCGAAACGGTTCCCGGCGCGTTGGGCGATGGGCTGATCGGTCCCGCCGAATCGCCGGTCGCGTCGAAGGCGGATGCCGGGGATTCCATGGTCTTCGCCGGCCGTCCGATTGCGCCGGCCGCACTGCCGCCCGAATTGGGCTGAGCAGGGTTGCTGGGTTTGCTGGGTTTGCCAGCCCGGTTCAGCTCGTTTCCGGTTCACGATTTTCCACGCCTGAAAAATCGTGAACCGGAAACGCACAAAACCGGACATCGCCGTGGGTGAACAATAGCGGAATTCTGCGAAAACCGATGTGCGAATGAACATGCTCCAGTTCACAATTTGAGGGGCCCGAAAAAATGTGAACTGGGAATCGCACGGAAGAGCGCGGGAGGGCCCTACATCTTCCCCCAGACCCGCTGGACCTCCGCGGTCATGATGAGGAAGGCCCCCATGCCATGCAGGTCGTTGGTGCTGGTGGGTCGGGCGCAGTAGAAGTCGTAGTCACCCACGCCGGTGCCGATGCACACGCCGTCCACGATCAGGTCCTTGGTGCCGTCCGGCCGGGTTTCATGCCCGAGATTGGCGATTACCGCCTCGTAGCCCCGCTTCGCCGGCTCCAAGGCAGACTCGTCCAGAATCCCCACGCGCACCGCCTTGCACAGCGCCGCCACGAACAGGCACGTGCAGGAGGTCTCAGGCCAGTTGCCCTCGTCGCCCGGCCGATCCAGAACCTGCCACCAGCGGCCATCCGGTCCCTGTACCTTGAGCACGGCCGTGAGCAGGTCGCGCACCATGGCCTCCAGCGCCGGGCGGGAGGGATGATCCGCCGGGATGAAGTCGAGATCGTCGAGCACCGCCACCGGGACCCATCCCACCGATCGTCCCCACACGCACGGCGCGAGCCCGGTTTCCGGATCCGCCCAACGCGCCCGGCGGGACTCGTCATAGGCATGCCGGTACAGGCCGGTCATGGGATCCTCGGTGTGGGCGCGCATCGTCAGCGTATGGCGGGCCACCTGATCGAAGTACTCGGGATGCCCGAATTCGGCGCCATACTGGGCCGCCACGGGGCCACCCATGTACAGGCCGTCGAGCCAGAGCTGATGCGGGCAGCTGTTGGCCTTGTGCCACAGTCCGCCGTCCGAATTGCGCGGGAAATCGCGGAGGGTGTGCGCGATCCGGTCGAGGGCCCGGCGGTAGCGCTCGTCGCGCGTGCGCTCGTACAGCGGGTAGAGAAGAATGCCCGGTTGCATGTCGTCGAGCTGGGAGGGTTCCGCGCTGGGGATGGATCCGTCCGGCGCAACCACGGCGTTGACCCAGTTGCGCACATAGTCGAAGTAACGCTCGTCGCCGGTGAGCAGATACGTCTGGTACACGCCGGACAGGAAGACGCCCTGATGATAGTGGAAATGGTTGCGCGGCGGCAGATCGGCGGCGGCGAACGCGCGCATCATGGTCTCGACGGACGCGACGGCATAGTCGACGGGTTGGGCATTGACGGAAAGACGACTCATGGGGACTCCTTTGTCTGGGCGGTGATGCTTGGTGCTGATGCTGGGCGGTGATGCTGATCGTTCGGTCTCAGTCCCGCCATGGCAGGGCCACGGCGTCGCTGCGGTACTGGTCGCCGTTCGCGTTGGAGCCCTCCACATGGATGGTCAGTGTGGTTTCCCGGTTGACGCGGAAGCTGTGCAGCCCATCCACCTGCGCCTCGCGCAGTTCGGCGAGCACCTTGGTCTCGTTAGTGGCCGTGTTGACCATCACGATCCGGTAGCGATCGGCGTCCGGACGGGCCGCGAAGCGCACGGAGAACGCGATCTTGCCGGGGAAGGTGGTCTGGTCGATCTCGTACAGGTTCACGCCCGTGATACGCGTGTCCGGCGTGGCGTCCAGATCGAAGTGATGCGTGACCGTTATGGTCGCCGGCGCGGAGGAACGATCCTCCTGCCATGCGGTCACCTCGTAGACGGCCGTGTCCGACTGCCCCGGCTGCGGCATGTCGTAGTACCAGTGCGCCATGGTCACCGTGCGGAACACCTCGGCACCCGTCTCGTCGCGGCGGACCACCCGGTAGTATTCGGCACCGGGCACGGCCGGCCAGCGCAGCTTGGTGGCGCGCCCGAACCGCTTGCGGCCATCATCCTCCACCTGCGCGGTGAAATCCGTTGGCGCGGGCACCGGGTCCAGTGCCGGATCCGGCGTGAAGGTGAAGTGCTCGGGGAAGGATTCGGCGAAGCCCTTCGCCACGATCCCCGCGTACTTGTGCGCGCCCAGCCGGCTCAGATGCGTGGAATCGTCCACGCCGTCCGGGAAGTTCCCGTACTGTCCGGCGGAGAACTTCATGTGCAGGATCCGTCCGTTCTCCCGCCCCAGCCGTTCGGCCAGCTTGCGCCCGATCTCGCCCAGATCCACGTGCGCGATGCCGTGCTCCCGCGCGTATTGCATGGCCAGCTTGCCATAGTCGCCGAAGCTCAGGCGCAGCTCGTGCTCGCCCGTGAACGCGTAGGTGGGCGTGGGCGAGACGATGAACGGGATCACCCCGCGGTCGGCGGCGGAGACCATGTAGCGGTTCACCCAGTCGAGATAGCCTTCCAATCCTTCGTAGCGCATGGGCCGGTTGCGGCTGGCGTCGTTCGGGCCCATCTGGAAGATCAGGTAATCGCCGGCGCGGATCTCGCGCAGCACCTCGTTGAGGCGACCCTCGTTGATGTACGACTTGGAGCTGCGCCCGCCCAGCGCCCGGTTGTGGATCACCAGCGTGCCGTCGGTGGAGCTGATGGTCCGCGACTGCACGGCCGAGCCGCCGAAATCGCGCTGGATGACCGCCTGACGGCCCGGGAACAGATAGCGGAACAGTTCCTCACCCCAGCCCGCCTGCGGACGCTCGTGATCGAAATAGGTTTGTGTGATCGAATCAGAGATCACGTAGACGTGCGGATGCTCGCGCGGGGTGGTCTCGACCGGTTCCATCGCGATGGCGTGCAGATCCAGTGTGGCCGGCTCGGGGGTGCCGGGCACCGCGCGGAAGGTGAGGTCGAACAGGCGCTTGGACAGGATCGCGTCGAAGGTGACGGTGATGGGTTCGCCGCCCGCCGGCACGGTGAACGGTTCGTAGAAGGCCAGATCGTTGATCACCGGGATGAAGGACGCGTCCGATGCGCCCGGGTTGGACACGGTGAGTGCGGTCCGGTAGGTTTTGGCGTCCGCGGGCAGCGTGAGCACGGGCGCGTTGATGTACGTGTAGGTGCCGGCGCTGTTGGGATCCGACGGTTCAAGCGCCTCGCTGGTGTCCATGACGTGAGAGGTGGTGAAGCGGATGGGGCCGATGGATTGGCTTGCGGGCAGCGGCTCGACGACCGGTTCACGCCAGCGGTAGATGCCGTCCACCCAGCCCGGCGCGGGGTTTGGGTAGGTGCGCAGCGTAACGAGGCCGTCGTGCGGTTGTTTGATGAAGTCGTAGGTGATCATGTTGTTCCTTCCTCTGTGATGTGGTCTAAGGTCGTGGTCCTTCATCCTGAATGGCGGTTGGTCCTCTTATGTCATCCTGAGCGGAGGCCGTTAGGCCGGAGTCGAAGGATCCTTAACGTTGCGCGCAATATTGCATGGCAGGGTAGGTGTGAAGGTCAAGGATCCTTCGACTCCGCGCTGCGGTGTCCGGCTACGCCGGACCGTCGCCGCCTTGGCGGCGGCTCCCTTCGCCTACGGACAGCCCACCGGGCTGCCCGCTTCACGGCTCAGTGCTCAGGATGACGGGAAGACCGGTCCCATTTCGCTCAGTACATGAAGTCATGCGCCCCGCCGGTCACGGTGACGTCGCCGCTGGGAAGTGCGATCGTGGCGGTCACGTTGGCCGGCAGATCGACGTGCAAGGTGCCTCGACCTGCCTCGTCGCCGCGCTCCCATCGCACGCCCACCGGCCCGCGCTGGGTGGCCACCGTCCCCTCGATGCGGTCCAGCGCATCGAGGGCCGGATCGATGCGCACGGTCGCGGCGCCCGGCGTGGTTACCTCCACGCCCAGAATCCGCTCAACCACGTATTGCAGCGCGGCCGCTCCCCAGCCGTGCGACTGGCTGGAACCGGTGCCGAGCGTGGGATACTGCCACTGCTCCCAGGTGAAGGTGGCATCGTAGTCGCGGATGATCCGTGCCCAGCCATAGTCGTCCGGATTGGTCAGCAGCCGCACGGCCGCGTCCCGTCGACCCGCGTCGCACAGCGCCTTGACCAGCACGTCCGCGGTCATCGGTCCCTGTTTCATGCCCAGCGAAGCCACGTGATCGGCCAGCTTGGCGCGTGCGGACGGATCGTCCGGCGCGATGCCGAACGCCAGCGCATAGGAGCTCGCGTGCTGGCTTTCATGATCGCTAGGCGTGCCGTCCGCCTTGAGTCCATCCATGTACAGGCCGCGGCCGTGCGCGTCGAACAATTTGGCGTTGATCGCCTCACGCAGGGCCCGCGCCTGCTCTCGCCGCCGCGATGCGGATGCGCCGTCGCCCACGGTGCCGGCCAGCCAAGCCACGTCGTCCAGCGCCCGGTATGCCAGCGCGTTGATGACCGTGCGCGCCGCGCAATCCGCGTCATACCCGAAACGACCCGGCTTGGGCCAGTCGATGATGCCGTGGTAATACGGTGCCTTCGGGGAGCTTCCGCCGCCGTCCAGCTCCACCACCAGACCTGCCAGCGGTCCATCCTGCGCGACCGATCGCAGTGGGTAGTCGGCCGTGCGTTCCAAGTACGGCATGGCCTCGCGCACCAGATCCAGATCACCGGACTGCATGTAGTACTCGCGCACCCAGCGTGGCATCATGAGCGTGAAATCCGGGATGTCACGGCCCAGATCCACGTTCGGATACACGCTGTTGTACTTGCCGGAATCCTCCGGGCGGCCGGACCACCAGCGGGTCTGCGAATCGAGGAACTGCCGGATCGCCTTGGCCGTGGTGGCACGCTCTCGCCAGCCGACCATCGTGGCGCGGCTGATGTTGAACCCGTCGCACAGGAACTGGCCTCGCTCGCGGGTGGGCGTGTCCATGAACTGGTTGGTGGTGCAGTGCAGCGCCGAATGGCTCATGAGCTCGAACACCCGGTCCAGCATGGGGTTTGACGTGGCCAGTGTGGCCCGTCCATCGGCTGGCACTTCGGCGTGGGCGATGCGCGCGCGAATCGCATCGCCGGCCAGAGGCAGGGCTTGTTCGGCGGCGTCGCGCAGCGGCGGCACGGTGACGTAGCGGAAGCACAGCGTGTCCCAGGCGTTGTAGGCGAATGCCTGTCCGTCCGCCGGCGGGGTGACGATGAACCGCAGGTCCGAGGCCTGGTTGGCCGGGTCGTGCGCGTCGGTTTTCACATGACCGGTTTCATCCAGCTCATAGCCCACATGCAGGGTGATCGGATCGCCTGAAGCCGCGGCGGCGAGGCCGGCCGGGAAATCCACCGAGAACCGCCCGGTGATGATTCGCCCGAAATCGGCCACCGTGGTGCCGTCGCTCAGTCGCGTGACCGAGACCGGTGCGGTCGGGATGTCCGTGACATGGCCCAGCTCGGCCGTCAGATGCGGGAAATCGGCGCAGGGGTGGGCTCCCAGCACCACGGCCGGATGCCACTTGGCGGGATTCGCCCTGTTCGCGTCCCACGTCTCCACGAAATCGCCCTCGCCGTTGCGCAGCACATCGCCGCCGTACGGTCCGGGCGCGACCAGCCATGATCCGTCCGTGCCCAGATCCCGCCGCGCGCCGTCGGCATGCCATACGATCATGTGCGCCAGAAGCGCCGGCTTGGTGTCCGGGCAGCGCCCCTGGCCGCCGCCGTACCATCGGCACAGCAGTTCGATCGCCGGGAAGCCGGAGTCGTTGGCGCCGGGCGTCCCGGAGACTGCGGCGGTCACCGCATCGGTCACGTCCCACGCCTGATAGCGCGATTCGGACGGGTAGTCGAAATTCTGCCCGCGGCCGATCCGCCTGCCGCACACATGCAGCTCGTAATCGTGCGCGCAGCAGACGTACGCGATCGCGCGGACGATCGGGGAACCGGCACGCGCGTCCTGTGGCGGGGCGACGGCCTCCGCCGATGCGCCCGACCGCGCATACCAGTACACGTTGCCGGTATCCGATCGTCCCGGCTCAAAGCCGTGCGGTCCCCGGTTGTCCTCGCGGGCCGGCACCCATTTCGCGATCGCATCCAGCGCTTCTGACGATTCGATCCACGAGGCCCGCCAGTCATCATCCACCAGCCCCACGGCGAAACGGGCCGGTCCGCCGAACGCGGTCGGCGTCCCGTCCCCGTCCCACACGCGCACGCGCCACGAATACGGCCGTCCGGGCTCCAGAGCCGGACCCGCGTAGCGCACATTCGACTGCTCCCCGGACGCCACGCGCCCGGAGCGCCAGAGCTCACGGCCGGTCACGTCGTCGGTCACCGCGATCTCATAGGCGCCCTGCCGGACCGCTGTGTCCCCGTCCGTCGTTGCCGTCCGCATCATCCATGCGAAACGCGGTCGCGCGGCCGCATTCCACGGTGCATCCGCATCGTCCGTGGTCAGTCCGTATGGGGTTCCGATGATGGCTGCGTCGCTCATGCCACATGCTCCTTTGCGCTGAATGCATCATGATTGAGGGTGAAATTGAGGTTGGTCACGTCGAAGCGGTCGATGCCGTCGATGGAGCCGAACGCGCCGGCCTCCACGCGCACGTTGTCGAATCGCACGTCGCTGATCGGCGACTCCTTGAGGCCGCGGATCATGAACGCCTGCCCGCAGCCGGTGGCCTGTATGCCGGACACGCTGATATCCCGTACGCTGGGCAGGGCCAGATCGGCCGGCACGGGCGCCGTCAGCACCTTCCATCGTTCTGGTATGGGACCATCCCAGCTCTCCGGCAGCGTGCAGGCGCTGTAGGCCGGGTGCCAGGCCAGATCCCATTCGAACGGCGTGCGCACGCCATCCATGTACAGTCCGGATGCCGATATGCCCTCCAGCGTGCCGCCGCGCGTGGTGAACGATTTGATGCGGAACCCGCAAGCGGTGCCGGAGAAGGTGATGTCGTGCAGGAACACGTCCCGGATGCCGCCGGAGGTCTCCGAGCCGAGTGTGACGCCCGCGCCGCGCAGGAATCGGCAGTCGCGCACCTCCACATGCTCGCACGGCCGGTTCACGCGCAGGCCGTCGGCGTCGCGACCGGCCTTAAGGCAGATACTGTCGTCGTTGCAATCCACCACGCAGCGCTCCACCACCACGTTCCGGCTTGAGTCGATGTCGATGCCGTCCGTGCTCGGCCCCTGTCCGTCCGTGATCGTGAGCCCATCCACGTGCACGTCCGAGCTGTAGCAGATATGCACGTTCCAGAAGCCCGATCGGCGGGATATGAAGCCGGTGAGCTCCACGTTCTCGCATTCGTGCACGATTACGTTGCGCGGGCGCTCGCAGTCATAATCCACGGCCCATCTCAGGCCCCGGCGCTCGTAGTCGGCGCGCATGCCGCCCTTGCGATCGGGTCCCCAGTAGCGGTCCCACCACACCGGGCCGTTGCTGTCGATCGCGCCGTCGCCGGTGATGCGCACGTTGCGCTGTCCGAAGGCGTTGATCACGCCGGCCGGCCAGTCCATCTCCACGCCCGCCACGCGCGAACGGCGGGTGGCATAGTCCTCGCGGCGCGTGCTGCCGAGCAGAACGGCACCTTCCTCCAGATGAAGTTCCATGTCGCTGCCCAGAAACAGCGAACCGGTCAGATAGGTTCCGGGGGGAACAAGCGCGGTGCCTCCGGCGTCGGCCGCCGCATCGATGGCGGCCTGCAGCGCGGCGGTGTCCAATGTCCTGCCATCGGCCGCCGCGCCGAACTGCTGAGGGGTGTATGCGAGTGTTGTCATGATCTGTCAACACCTTTCCGTGCGTCCTTGCATGTGCGGCCATTCTAGGCGTTTTCGGCACGGCGGGTGTCAACATCTGTCAACAAGGGCGAGTGGACGTCGTCCTGAGCGGAGCGAAGGATCCTTAACTTAATGTGTAGGATTAAGGATCCTTCGGCTCCGCTACGCTTCGCTCAGGATGACGAGAAGAGCCGGTCCCCGCTTCGCTCAGGATGACGGAGCCGGTCCCGCTTCGCTCAGGATGACATAAGAACCCCAGTCATCCTGAGCGCAGCGAAGGATCCTTGATTCCGCGCACTGTGGCCTTGGCTCGGGATGGCGGCAGGGAGCTTACCGCAGCTGTGCTCCAAGCACCCAGGCGGCATACAGGGGAAGACTGCGGAAACCATTATCTTCACCGAAATTCTTCGCGCTGATGCGGACGACGTACGGTGGATGATACTTATCCCGATATGTGCTCAGACTGCGGGCCGTGACGTTGCGACCGGACTTCACCTCGATCGGAATCACGTCTCCATGGTGATCACGCGCCACGAATTCCACCTCGGCTTTGCTGGTTGTACCCCAGTAATATGGATGCGCGTCGCGCGCGGTGAGCTGCTGAAGCACCACGTTCTCGTTCAACCCGCCTCGGAAGGCCGCAACCTTGTTGTCCATGGGCAGCAGATCCTCCGGCACGGCATCGTACAGGCAGGACAACAGGCCGGTGTCCGCCAGATAGATTTTGAATGCGGATGGATCCTCAAAGCTTTTCAGTGGTGCGATGGGATCACTGACCTGCGTCAATCGTGTAACGATGCCCGCCGACACCAGCCATGACAGTGCTCCCTGATAGGCATTTGCACGCCCGCCGGACTTGATCGCCTTGTACTGGAACTTGTGGTTCTCCCGTGCAAGTTGCCTTGGAATGCTGTTCCAGGCCTCTACCACGCGCTGTGTTTCCCTGGCGGTGGTGTACTTGGCCATGTCCGCCGTGTAGGCGGTGATGATGTTCCTCTGTACCGTGCGCGCGGAGTCGAGCGCATCCAACGGGGATTCCCGCTCGTTCATGTAAACGTCGACCGCTTCGGGCATCCCTCCCACGAGCATGTATTCGCGCATGGCATCCATGGACCGATCATGGAAGACGAACGGGTGTGAGGGCTGTTCGCAGGCTTGGCGGATCGCGTCGGCCAGTCGCTGGTCATTCCGTGCCCATAGATATTCCTCGAAGTCCATGGGGTGGAGGGTCATCATGTCGATTTTGCCAACGGGGAAGGAATACCGGCTCCGGTTCACCCTGACGCCGAGCAGACTGCCTGCCGCAATGACATGATACTGGGGAGCGTCTTCGCAAAAGTATTTGAGACTGGTCAGGGCTTGCTCGCATAGCTGGACTTCGTCGAACACGATCAGCGTGCGTTCCGGGTCGATGGGTTTGCGCAGCAGCAGCTCCAGCCCACGGACAATATTCGCCGGCGCGATGGAATTATCAAAGATCGCTGCCGCCCTTGGATCGCGGGAGAAGTCCACGTAGGCCATGTCATCGAAGCCGCGTTGGGCAAAGTGGGTGATGGCATAGGTCTTGCCCACCTGACGTGCTCCGAGCAGCACCAACGGTTTGCGTCTGCTTGATTGGCGCCAGGCATCCAAGCGTGCGTCTATGTGCCTATGCATGATTCCTCCCGCCTACAGTTACTGAAAATAGTGTACAACTTGACATTTATTTCCGGAAATAAATGTTGGTTTTGACATTTATTTCAGCTTGATGCGTGTGTGAAGGCCGGACGAACTGGGTTGCATGCCACGTCATCCTGAGCAGCAGCGAAGGATCCTTAACTTGATGTGTAGGATTAAGGATCCTTCGGCTCCGCTGTGTCCGACTCCGCCGGACCGTCGCCGCCTTGGCGGCGGCTCCCCTCGCCTACGGACAGCTCGCTGGGCTGTCCGTTTCACGGCTCAGTGCTCAGGATGACGAAGCCGGTCCCGCTTCGCTTGGAAGACGGGGTCATCCCCGCCCGCTCACTCGTCGTCGTGCGTGGCGACGGTGTAGCCGCGCGAGATGGCGTAGGCGGCCAGCTGCTCCTGCCAGTCGGCCAGATGATTCTGCGAGGCGCCGCCCGGTTTGAGGAACGGCACCATCGTGCGTTGGAAGGCCATTTCGGTCTGCGTGCTGAACGGCAGATAGTGCGCGGGCGGGGCCAATGAGGCCGATTCGAGGAAAATCGGGAGGATCTGCTGCTGGAAGAACGGGTCGATGCGCTGCTCGATCTGCGCCCTGCGCTGGAAGTACTGCGTGGCGGACAGCGTTCGCGGCGACATCAGATCCACGGCCGTGGGGTTGGATTGCGCCCAGAACGCGAAATGCAGGGCCGCCGCGCGTTTGGATGAGGGGATTTTGCTGCTGATCGCAATCGCGCCGCCGCCGATCATCGCGCTGTGCAGTTGGGTCGCCTCCCCGAACGATGGCGGCATGGCGACCTTCCATAGGCCCGGACAGTCATGGAAGACGCGCGCGATGTTGTCCGACTGCCAGTTGGCATGCACGATGATGGGGAAGTTGCCGCTGCGCAGGGCCTCGTCTCGTTCATGCCCGGTGAAGGGGCCCGCATGCATCACCCCGCTGTCGATGGCGTCCTGCAGCAGCGCCGCCGTTCTGCGCGCGCACGCGGTGTTGAGCCGCAGATCGATGCGATCGGCGTCGTCGTCCACCTGCCATAGGTCTTCGCCGCCCATGCGCAGCAGCGCCGCATAGTGCGAGGTGTAGATGGTGTCCAGCCAGGTGAGTGTGATCGCCGGATCCTCATTGTGGATCCTCGCTCCCAGATCGATCAGATCATGCCATGTTCGCGGCGGCGCGCCGCCGAACCGGTCCAGAATGTCCGTGCGATAGAACATGGCCATGGTGCCGTAATTGGAGGGCACGCCGTACAGTCCCGCCTGGCGGTGCACGGCCTGCCAGCAGTCGTCGCGGAAGCGGGGCTTGTAAGTGTTCTCGATCAGCGGCGCGGAGAAGTTGAGGAGCATGCCGTCGCTTTCCAACTGGGGCAGGTTGCGGTATTCGGTGACCAGCAGATCCGGCACGTCCTCGTTGTGGCGGAATCGCCGCCGGTATTCGGCCAAGGTGCCTTCCTGGCCGAGTGTGCCGTTCTGATTGGCGGTATTGCCATCGAAATCGGCCATGCCGCCCTTCTGCGGTTGGACCTCGATGTTCGGATGCTCCTGTTGGTAGCGCTCGATGAGCGGCTCGAGGTCCCGGATCGAGGAGGACAGCACGGTGAGCGTGATGCGCTCGCTGGTCTGCATGTGCAGGGGGTCCTCGCGGATGGTGGAGGCCGGTGCGCTGCGCCGGGTGTTGGGCTTGGCGATGCTGGCACCCGGAAGGAAGCATGAGGGCTGGCGCAGATCGATGGTCCGCGGGTGCCTGGGATCCTCGATCATGTCGATCAGCGTTTCGGCGGCCTGTTTGCCCAGATCGTCCATCGGCTCGGTGATCTGCGCGATGACGGGGGAGATGACGCTTTCATGGGGGTTGTCGCCGAGCATGACGAGCGAAAGATCCTGTGGGATGCGGATGCCGCGTCTCTGCGCGGCGACCGCGAAACCGGCCGCGATGTTGCCGGTGGAGGCGAAGACTGCGCTGGCCGGATTGCGCAGGAACCGCTCCAATGTACCCGATCCGGCCTGCGGCACGGACAGGCAGTTGCGCAGCACGCGGAATTGCATGCCGCGGGCCGCGCACCCCTTGGCCAGCAGCTGCCCTACATGTTCGGAGACCCATGTGGGCGTTTCCCGTTGCAGATAGACCAGACCGGCGTGGCCCATCGCATGCAATGCGTCAAGGGCCTGTTCCGTGGCCTGATCCGGATCGATTTGCGCGCCGACGACACGGGGAACATTGCGATCCACCGCAATGACGGGCATCTGTCCGGCCAGCTTCAGGATCTCCTGGCCGGACAGGTTCAGTGGATGGTAGAGGATGGCGCCGGTCGCTCCGGATTCCAGGAACCTTGGGGACAGGCCGTCTCCGGTGACCATATCGGTCTCCTCGAAGATCAGCGTATGGAAGCCTCGGGCATCCAGTCGCCGCTTCGCAGCCCTCAGCAGGGCCTCCGATTTGCGGTCGGACAGGTTGGGCGTCAGCGCCGCCACCAGATTCGAGGCGGGCCGTCGCAGCTGCCTCACCTTCACATATCCCATCTCGTGCGCCGTGCGCCGGATCAGCTCCTCGGTCTGCTCGCTCATGCGGCCGGGGTGGTTCAGCGCGCGGGAAACGGCGGAGGGACTGAGATTGAGGCGTTTGGCGATGGAATAGATGGTGGGTTTGGCGTCCTTGCTCATGGCTTCAATCTATCCCCGCCTGTCAACATTTGTCAACAAATTCGGATTTTGCCGTCACGCGCGCACAATGAAACCACTCCACGGTAAGGCCCGTGAACGGCGATGGCCACAATGACATGGCCGTCGTCCCACCAAAGGAAGACACTACATCGGTGGATTGGCGTCGCAGCCGGTCGGGTACACCGTTGGATCGGATAGACAAGGAGAAACGGAAATGACACGAGGACGTGTTCGCAGGAAGATGATGACCGCCACGGCGGCCACCCTGGCAATCGGTCTGGCTCTGGCGGGCTGCGGCGGCGGTGATTCGGCCGCGGTCGAGCGCGACGAGAACGGCAAGATCATCATCAACATCACGCAGGTCAAGGGCTCCTCCGTCCAGCTGCCGATGGACCAGATGGAATGGCCCGCGCAGCTCGAGGCCGCCTGCGACTGCACCATCAAGTGGTCCGAGATCGACCTGTCCGCATTCTCCCAGCAGCACAGCGCGCTGCTGGCCGGCGGCAACATCCCGGACATCGCCATGGGCCTGTTCAACGCCGAGGACGCGGCCAAGTACCCCGACTACTTTGAGGACTTCAACGCCCATCTGGACGAGTCCCCGAACCTCAAGGAGTACCTGAACGACCGCGAGGAGGTGCGCAAGATGAGCACCACCCAGGACGGCAAGCTGTACAGCCTCAACTCCGACATCACCTACGCCTACTCCGCCCGCTCCGGCAACAACGCCATCGTGATCAACAAGGAATGGCTGGACAAGCTGGGCCTCGAGGTCCCCACCACGTGGGATGAGATCACCGAGGTGCTCAAGGCTTTCAAGACGCAGGATCCGAACGGCAACGGCAAGGCGGACGAGGTGCCGCTGGGCATCGTCAAGCCGGACAACTCCCGCTTCCAGCTGTGGACCCCGTACCTGCTCCTCGCCTCCTACGGCATCACCCCGCAGGTGAATCAGGAGACCGGCGGCTACGGCTACTACGTCAAGGACGGCAAGGTGAACAACTTCATGCTCACCGACGAATTCCGCAGCGTCACCGAGCAGATCCACGAGTGGATGGCCGACGGCCTGATTCCGGCCGACGCCGCCACCATGGACTCCAGCACCTACAAGTCCATCCAGAAGAACAAGGACGGCGTGGCCTACATGGGCATGTTCTTCGACCGCAACACCACGAACATGAAGACGTGGGAGCAGTACATCTCCATCCCGGTGCCCGCCGCGCCCGGCCACTCCATCGACGAGACCACCTGGCTGCCCGACGAGGCGTGGACCAAGGGCGACGGCTTCACCACCCTCTCCGCCGAGGCCATGCAGGACAAGGACAAGGCCACCGCGATCATGAAGATCATCGACACCCTGCTGAGCGAGGACATGTCCGTCCAGACCACCTTCGGCGCCTCCCCGACCTACTCCAAGAAGACCGGCGAGGACACCTACGAGATGCTGCCGGCCATGTTCGCCGACGCCACCAAGGCCCCGGGCATGAAGGGCCGCACGTTGGCCTACCTGCGCAAGGACACCAAGATCATCAACAACGTCGAGGGCCAGGAGGACTGGGAGTACGCCTCCAACTCCCGTCTGGCGGAGACCTACAAGCCGGTGCAGGAGAAGCTGACCACCGAGAACTACTTCCCGCAGTGGCTCAACCCCACCGACGAGGACCGCGTCACCCTGGCGGACAACAACTCGGTGATCATGAACTACGCGCTGCCGAAGATCTCCAACTGGTGGTCCAACGGCGTGACCGACGCCGAGTGGGATGAGTTCGTCAACAGCCTCAAGAGCTACGGCATCGAGAAGAACATCGAGATCTGGCAGAAGACCTACGACGCCCAGAAGTAGTTCCAACCCAACATACCCATCCCATCCCTCCTGACCGATGAGGCACGGGCCGCCTTTTTCATCCTTTCCCTTCGGGCGGCCCGGCCCCATCGCCTTTCACCCTTCATCCACAGCAGCGTCTTTGTGATTTTCCGAGGAAGGAAACTGACGTGTCCACCCAAACCGTGAATTCCACGATGCGCATGACATCCAAGGAATCCAAGCCCATCGAGGCGAACGGGACGAAGACGTCCCAGGTCGTCGACAATTTCGAAGCCCGCAAGCACTGGTCGATCGGCCGCAAGCTCAGCTGGCACTTTCGCCAGTACTGGCACTTGTGGCTCATGACCATCCCCGGCATGGCGTTCGTGGCCATCTTCGCCTACGTGCCCATGTACGGCCTGCAACTGGCCTTCAAGGAGTTCACCCCCAAGAAGGGCCTGACCGGCGGCAAGTTCGTGGGCCTCAAGTACTTCGAGAAGTTCGTGACATCCCCGCTGTTCGGCGAGATCATGGGCAACACCGTCAACATCGCCCTGTGGACGCTGCTCACCGGCTTCATCGCCCCGATCATCCTGGCCCTGCTGCTCAACCAGATGCAGAACCAGAAGATCAAGAGCTTCGTGCAGACCATCACCTACATGCCGCACTTCATCTCCATCGTGGTCCTGGTCTCCATGGTCACTCTCTTCCTCACCCCCGGCACCGGCCTGCTCGGCCGCGTGTTCGGCGCGAACAACCTGCTCGCCAGCCCCGACGCCTTCGTGCACATCTACTGGATCTCCGGCGTTTGGCAGTCCTGCGGCTGGAGCGCCATCATCTATCTGGCCGCCCTGTCCTCCGTGGACCCGGGCCTGTACGAGGCCGCCAAGATCGACGGCGCCAACCGCCTGCAGCTCATCCGCCACGTGGACATCCCCACCATCCTGCCCACCTGCGTGATCCTGCTCATCATGAACATGGGCCATGTGCTCAACGTCGGCTTCGACAAGACCTTCCTGATGCAGAACACCATGAACATGCCCGCCTCCGAGGTCATTTCCACCTACGTGTACAAGGTGGGTATGGTCTCCAACCAGTTCAGCTACTCCACGGCCATCGGCCTGTTCAACACCATCATCAACTTCATCTTCCTGATGCTGGCGAACGGCATCTCCCGCCGCGTCTCCGACACGAGCATCTTCTAAGGGAACGAGGAGGTTTCCCAAATGAGCGTAGCAACCGTCAACAACATCCCCGTCCCCGGCAAGTCCGGTTCCGCGGACATCCCCTGGAACAAGAAGAAGCCCCAGCAGAAGACCGTCACCGACTGGATCATCGACATCGTGATCGGCGTGCTCATCGCGGCGATCGTGGTCGTGGTCCTCTACCCGCTGTGGTTCGTGGTGATCGCCTCGGTCTCCGACCCCGACGCGGTGTCCAACGGCACGATGAAGCTCCTGCCGGTCGACTTCTCCACCTCCGGCTACCAGCTGATCTTCAAGGACAACCGCCTGTGGACCGGCTACAGGAACACGATCATCTACTCGGTGCTCGGCACCCTGCTCAACATGGTGGTCACCCTGCCCATGGCCTTCGCGCTGTCCCGCCGCGAATGGAAGCCGCGCCGCGTGATCATGTTCCTGCTCACCTTCACGATGTTCTTTGCCGGCGGCCTGATCCCGAACTACGTGCTGTACAAGGATCTGGGCATCCTCAACTCCATGTGGGTGTTCATCCTGCCGTCCGCCGTGAACGTGTACAACCTGATCATCGCCCGCTCGTTCTTCGAGTCCTCGATCCCCGAGTCCCTGTTCGAGGCGGCCAAGATCGACGGCATGAGCTACTTCGGCTACTTCATCAAGATCGCCCTGCCGCTGTCCAGTGCCATCCTAGCGGTGATCGGCCTGTACTACTTCGTCTACCACTGGAACGACTACATGACCGGCCTGGTGTACATCCAGTCCGACCAGTTCCAGCCGCTGCAGGTGGTGCTGCAGAAGATCCTGCTCGCCGGCAATACGGTGGCCGCCGAAAACCAGTCCGCCGAAATCGCCAACTACGCGGGCCAGATCAAGTACGGCGTCATCATCGTCGCCTCCCTGCCCCTCCTGATCGTCTACCCCTTCCTCCAGAAGTACTTCAACAAGGGCGTCATGATTGGCGCGGTCAAGGGCTGATAAGCCTTTGAGGAAGGCCCGGTGGGCCTTCCGACCGCGCCAAGCGAAGGGCCTCGCCAATACGGGGCGAGGCCCGGAGCCAGCATTGAGCCTTCGCGAAGCGAAGTCCTTAATTGCAAGACCGAAGGGGGGCCGTGAAGGGCTGACGCGTTAAGCGCGGAGCCCGGTGGGCTCCGCGCTTAACGCGTCAGCCTGAGCCGCCGCCAAGGCGGCGAAGGTCGGATTGAGCCTCGCCCGTAGGGCGAGTCCCTAATTGCAGGGCCGAAGGCGAGCCGTCCATCGACGCCGAAGGTGAGCCGTTAAGTGTCTGTCGCAATCCACCTCCGACGCCTCCATCACCCGTTCCACTTCCTCGGAACACCACCCGGGTCCGGGGCCATACCCCGGACCCTTTTCCCATACCTACCCAAGGAATCCATCATGAAAATCCATCTGCTGCCCAACCGCTCCCGCGCGGGCCACGTCACATTCGGTGGATACTGGAGCCGCGGCGAGGCCCCCGCCGATGCCGCATTCGCGCTCGCGGACGCCTCCGGACTGCCCATCGACGTGCAGTCCGCTCCCGCCGCCTACTGGTCGGACGGCTCCATCAAGTGGAGCACGCACACCGCGGATGCCTTCCGCATCGGCGATGAAGCCGAACTGTCCGTTCTCCCCGCCGGCGCACCCGTCCCGTCCATCGGCCGCGCGGTCACCGTCGAGGAGACGGAGGACCATACCGGCTACATCGTGCATAACGGGGTGCTTTCCCTCATCGTCCCCAAGCCGGGCGGCGCATCCAAGCCCGCCATCGCCATGAATGTCATGCGCGGCGACGTTCCGGCGGCGGATCGCATCTACCCGGTCTTCGACTTGGAGCGTCGCGACGCGTCCGCCGAAGGCACCTGCGAAACCCGCTCGGTCACCCACTATGAGGGCGTGATCGACGCCGTGACCGTGGAACAGAGCGGTCCGGTTCAGGTCGTCTTCCGCTTCGATGGCCGCCACATCCCCAATCCGCGCATCATCGCCGACCACACCGCCACCGGTCCCGACGATCCGGTCGACATGCCCGAACCGTCCATGCCGTTCGTGATCCGTCTGGCTGTGTGCGCGGGGGAGAAGGACCTGAAGCTCACCCACACCTTCGCCTACGATGGCAAGGAATCGCGCGACTTCCTCAAGGGCATGGGCATCCGCGTGGATCTGCCGCTCACCGGCCATGCGCACGAGCATCACGTTCATTTCCAAACCGACAATGGCACGTTCCATGAAGCCGCCGAAATGTTCTTCGGCAATCATTGGGACCAATCGCCGGCCGTGCTCAGGCGCCAGCTTGACGGCGATCTGCCGGACGCCGAGCTCACCGAAAACCTGCGCAAGGCCGAAGCCGATCTGCCCATCTGGAACCGCTATGCGCTGGTCCAGGACGCGTCATCGCACTTCCGGATCGTCAAGCAGACCAAGCCGGGCTGCTGCGAGCTGACCTGCGACCGCGGATCGCGAGCCCCGGGCGCGATGGCCGTCACCGGCACATCGGGCGGTGTGATGATCGGCATGCGCGACTTCTGGCGCAAGTACCCCGGCGAACTCGAGGTCGCCGGACTGGGCACGGCTGCCGCGCAGGCCACCGCGTGGTTCCATGCGCCGGCCGCCGACGCCTATGACTTCCGCCATTACGACACCCGCACCTACACCTACACCTGCTACGAGGGCTTCGATTACATGCTCTCCACCGCGTACGGCGTGGCCGTGACCAGCGAGGCGACCATTCGGCTGTTGGACGCCATGCCCAAGGGCGGTCAGGTGGCCGATTTCGCGGCGCAGGTCGATCGCCCGGCCGTGGCCGTGGGGGCCCCGGAGTACTACCATGCCAAGCGTGCCTTCGGAGAGTGGAGCCTGCCTGCCGCGCCGGACGATCCGAGCGTCAAGCCGTCCGAGCGTTGGCTCGAAAACGAGCTCGCCAAGGCCTTCGACTACTACAAGGCCGAGGTGGAGCATCGCGATTGGTACGGTCTGTTCGACTACGGCGATGTGATGCACACCTACGATCCGGCCCGCCATGTGTGGCGCTACGACGTGGGAGGCTTTGCGTGGCAGAACACCGAGCTCATCCCCACCTACTGGCTGTGGACGTATTTCCTGCGGACCGGTCGCGAGGACGTGTACACGCTGGCCGAGGCCATGACCCGCCACACCTCCGAGGTGGACATCTATCACTTCGGGCCGCTGCAGGGTCTGGGCACGCGCCACAACGTGAGGCACTGGGGATGCTCGTGCAAGGAGCCGCGCATCGCCATGGCCGGCCATCACCGCTTCCTCTACTACCTGAGTGGCGATGCGCGCGTGGGCGACGTGATGAACGAGGTGCTGCCGGTGGACCTGACCATCAAGCGCCGCGGCAAGGGCGGTGACGGAGCCAGTTTCCCCGTGGATGGCGATCTGATGCCCACGCGCTCCGGGCCGGATTGGTCGAGCTTCGTGTCCAACTGGCTGACCGCCTACGAGCGCACGCTGGACCCGAAGTACCGCGAGTGGATCGAGCGCGGCGTGAACGACATCGCCGCCGCCCCGTTCCGTCTGATCTCCGGTCCGAGCTTCATGTACGACGTGAAGACCAAGGATCTCAAGTACATGGGCGAGGATCGCGGCACCCCGAACCAGCACCTGCAGTTGTGCCAGGGCGGCATCCAGATCTGGGCCGAGGTGGCCGACGAGCTGGATCTGCCGGTGCTGCGCGAGATGCTGGTGGAGGAGGGTTCGTTCTACACGCTGAGCGCGGAGGAGAAGCTACGGCGCTGTGGCGATGAGGAGCTGGCCCATCGGCCCTTTGGATGGCCCAGCCTGATCACCGAGATTCTGGGGCTCGCAGCCACGGATACGAATGACGAAAAGCTGGGCCGATTCACCTGGGACGTGCTGTTCGACACGGTTCTGCGCGGCGGCGACGGCGGTTACAACCCCACCGCTTACACGCGCGACGGCGGTGGCCGCACCGAGTACGACATCCCATGGAACTCCACCAACTGCACATCCCGTTGGGCCCTCGGAGTAATCGACAACCTCGAATACATCCGCCAATGGCTGCCCGATGAGGTCCCCACCGAAGTCACCGGCGGCGACTTCTTCCACTGATCCATCTTGCTTCAATCCGGCTCCTCTCTTTGAGGGGAGCTGGTTCCTTCTCGTCATCCTGAGCGGAGCGTAGCGAAGTCGAAGGATCCTTAATTGTGCGCACACACTGCAAGGCACTGTGCAAGAGGCTGTGCCTCCGCTCAGAATGACGAAAACCGCCATACATGACAGCCCAGCGACGAAAGGATTTACACGCATGTCCCCGACCGAACGATACCGCACCACCTCCGCCCGCCTTGCCTCCGCGGGATCCATCCTCTACGGCGGTGACTACAACCCCGAACAGTGGCCGGAGGAGACCTGGCCGAGGGACATGGAGCTCCTCAGGAAGGCGGGCGTCAACGAGGTCACGCTCAATGTGTTCTCGTGGGCCACGCTCCAGCCGAGCGAGGACGAGTACGACTTCTCCAAGCTGGACAGGATTGTGGATACCGTCACGCGCGCCGGTATGAGGATCATGATGGCCACATCCACCGGCTCCCTGCCCGCGTGGATGGTCCTGCGGCATCCGGACGTGGCCCGCGTGGAGTTCGACGGCACCAAGCGCCGGCATGGCTACCGCCACAACCACTGCGCGACCAGTCCCACCTACCGTGAGTATGCGGCGAAGTTGGCCGGCAAGCTCGCCGAGCGCTATGGCGGGCTGGAGAATCTGGTCGCATGGCATGTCAACAACGAGTACAACGGCTTCTGCTGGTGCGATCGCTGCGCCGCAGGATTCCGGGAATGGCTGGCCGGCCGCTACGGGTCCATCGAGGCGGTGAACGAGGCCTGGAACGCCGCGTTCTGGGGGCATACCTACCACTCGTTCGGCGAGATCTTCCCTCCGAACCTGCTGGGCGACGCGATTCCCGGAGGCAAGTCGGTATTGCCGGCCTTCTCGCTGGATTACCAGCGCTGGTATGGCGAGACGGTCCTCGAGACATTCAACGAGGAGAAGCGGGCCATCCGCGCCTTCGATCCGGTCAACCCGGTCACCACGAACTTCATCGGCCACCTGCGCGACTACGACTGCCTCGGTTTCGCCTATAACCCCGAGACCGACGGGGGCGTGGACGTGTCCTCGTGGGATCTCTACCCGGGCAACGATCCGTCGGCCAATGCGGACACCTGCCTCAGGCACGACCTGTACCGCGCGGTGAGCGGGCAGCGGCCGTTCGTGCTCATGGAGCAGTCGCCGAGCCGCCAGAACTGGGCCACCTACTGCGCGCAGAAGCGCCCCGGGCAGTTGCGCATGCAGTCATGGCAGGCCGTGGCGCGCGGCGCCGATGCGGTCCAGTACTTCCAGCTCAAGCAGTCGCGTTCCGGATGCGAGAAATTCCATGGCGCGGTGATCGGCTCGGACGGCACCGATCGCACGCGCACCTTCCGCGAGGTGGCTGCGCTGGGCGCCGAACTCGCGCGCGTCACGCCCGGCATCCTGGGCGCGCCGAAGGAGCGTGGCAAGGTCGCCTTCATCTACGACTGGCCGAGCGACTGGGGTCTGGGCCTGTCCGCCGGGCCGTCCAAGGCGCTCAACTACATCGCGGAGACCTTGGTGTGGTACCGGGAGCTGTACCGTCGCAACATCCCGGTGGACTTCGTGAGGGCCGGGGATGATCTGGCCGGCTATGACGCGGTTGTGGCGCCGCTGCTCTACATGGCTCCGGCGCGTGTGACGGACGCGCTGCGTTCATACGTGCTTGGCGGCGGTCGTCTGCTCACCACCACCATGAGTCTGTTGGTGGATGAGCACGACAGCCTCCATCAGGGCGAGGCTCCGGTCCCGTTGCGGGATCTTGCGGGCGTGTGGGTGTCCGAGACCGATGCGATCGCGCCGGATGCGCCGGTGGATCTGTCTTTCGGCGCGTCGTCGGACGGTTCGGCGCAGACCGTCCTTCCCGGCGGCGGACGTCTGCTGTGCGACGTGATCGAGGCTGATCCGGGCACGCAGGTGCTGGCCACCTATGGCGGGGACGACTACTATGCGGGTGCGCCGGCATTCACCTTCCGGCCCTCCGCGGGCGGTGGTGGCGTGTTTTATGCGGCCACGCTGCCGTCCGGCGACGCGGTCCGTCGCATGATCGGCGCGCTGGTGGACGGTGTGGTGCCGGAGCCCGCCGATGTGACCGTGGACGAGGGGATTGAGATCTCCCGCCGCGTGGCGGAGGACAGGACCACCTACCTCTTCCTCACCAATCCGTGGCCGGGCGCGCATAAGGCCGTGCTGCATGTGGCCGGTCGCGAACTGATCGCCGATCGGCCCGTGAAACCTGGCAACGAACTCGTCCTGGACCGGTTCGGAGTGGCCGTGGTGCGCTACTGAGCGGCGGATGGCCGGCGTCATCCTGGGCGGCGCGGCTTGTTTTCCCAACGTCATCCTGAGCGAAGGCGAAGCCGGAGCCGAAGGATCCTTAACTGTATGCGCACAAATTAAGGATCCTTCGACTCCGCTACGCTTCGCTCAGGATGACGAAGGAAGGCCATTCCGCCGCACTCAGGAAGACCCCCGCAACCTCTGGCAACCCATCCGCCCAACCGGCCCGGACGGCCTACAGTGGCGGAATCGGACCGCTGAAGGACCATTCAAAGGAGAAAGCCGAATGACCACTTATGAACTCAATGGCGACTACACCCCGGAGCGCGGTTTCGGGCTCATCACCGACGCCGCGCGCGCCGCGAACGTGACTCCCGGTCCCGCCCAGCTCAACGCCGGCTTCGAGCCGCAGCCCTGGTATCGCGCCGGCGAGCCCTTCCGTGCGGGCCAATCCTCCGGCGTCATCCCGTCATTGGTGCGCGTGGACGTGCCCATGCACGGCGACTATGCGGTCACGCTCACCATCGCGCAGAACCGTGGGGATCGCGCGGCTTCGGGCGCGGCTGCGGACAGCGTCGATCCTGTCGCCGACGCCCGTTATGGGGACATCTCGGACACGGGTCTTGCCGATCGTGACGTGCTGGTGTTCGCAGGCCCCCGCCAGCTTGTCTTCAAGGGGGAGCTGCCGGTCAACGGCGACCCCATCGTCGTCGAGACCACGGTCAACGTTTCCGATTTCGTACCCCGGTCCGTCACGGAACTTGCGCGCGTGAATCATCTCATGCTCGCCGTGGTGGGCGTGAATGCCCGTCCGGTGCGCGTCACCGTGGAACCGGCTCCCGCCCTTACGCCCACCGTGTGGATCGCCGGCGATTCCACGGTCACCAACGAGCCCGCGCAATACCCCTACGCCCCCTCGGACACCTACTGCGGCTGGGGCGCTTGCCTGCCAGCATGGCTGGATGGTTCCATCGCCGTGTCCAACCACGCCCGCTCCGGACTGACCTCCGTCACCTTCCGCTCGGAAGGGCATTACGCGCCCGTCCAATCCGACTGGCGGCCGGGCGACTACTTCCTCATCCAATTCGGCCACAACGACCAGAAGCGCCCCGAGCTGGACGCGCGCGGCGGCTATTGGCGCGAGCTCGACCGCTACATCCGCGAGGCGCGCGAGGCCGGCGTGTATCCGATCCTCGTCACATCGCTCGCCCGCAACACCTGGAACGCGGACGGCACCTACAATGATCTGCTGCATGACTGGGCTTCGGCGGTGATCGATCTGGGCCGCGAACGCCAGGTGCCCGTGCTGGATCTGCATGCGCGCAGCATGGCGTTGCTCAAGGATCTTGGCGACGAGTCCGCGCGCCCGATGTTCCATGCCGGCGATCGCACGCACATCCACGACGTGGGCGCCTACCGCATGGCCGGCATCGTGGCCAGTGAGATCACGCGCGTGCTTGCTCACTGGGAGGGCCGCAATGCGGCGGAAACCCAGACGTACCGGGCGTTGGCGGGCCACATGACCGCAGGCTTCGGTGACTGGCCGCTGCCGCCGCGCGCGCACGATCTGGATCGCCCCCAGCTTGTGGTGGACCAGTATCTGAACCCGCTGTATCTGAAGTACACGGCCGAGCCATACATCACCGGCGACATCTCGCCCTTCCGCAAGGCCATGATGCTCACGCCGGTGGGGGATGGGACGGGTGAGCCCGGTTCCGCCGCGGTGGAGTGTGCCGGGAAATCCGTGGCCCGTCCGTTGGACGTGCTCCTCTATGTGGGACGCGCGATCGATCCCGAACCGGTCGTCAAGGCGCATCCCGAACTGGCCGGGGCGCTCGCGGCCGGTCATGCCGTGGCGCTGATCGCCTACCTCGCCGAGGAGATCGAGCAGGATCCGTCCGCGCCGGCCATCCCGCCGGCCGCGCTTGATTATCTCCGGGCCAATGCGGCGCGGTTCGGCATCAATCCGATACCGTTGTCCGTCGGCCTGTTGGGCTGAACGGGCTGATCGGGGTCGTTTCGGGCCGACTGACCGTGCGCGATGCGGCGGCCGGGTCAGTCGGCCGCGCGATCGGCCAGCAGCAGATCGGCCAGGGCGCGGGCCATCTTCGCGTGGTTCTCGCCGTCCATATGCAGCTTGTCCAGATCGCTCGCCTCGGCCACCTTCGCGCCGTCAAGGAACAGGCATCCCTCCCTGTCGGCGATTTTGCGGATTTCGGGGGCGAGCTTCAGGGACACCTCGCGCGCCTCCTCCCGGAAGCCGATGAACGGGCTTTCGCCGATGCCGGGGCGCAGCAGGATGGGGGAGACGATCACGATGCGCGGCGTGTCCTGACCGCGATTGCCGGTGTGCTTGACCTCCTGGACCAGCATGTCCACGCCGGCCGCGATGGCCCTGGCATCGGCGCGGAACATGTCCTTCATGTCGTTGGTGCCCAAGGCGATGATCACATAGTCGAGCGGACGATGGGTGACCAGCGCGATCGGCAGGGCCTCGATGCCGCTGCGGTGCGGTTCGAGCGGGTTGTTGTACACGGTGGTGCGACCGCCCATGCCCTCCTCGATCACGTACCAGTCGTCGCCGAGCAGTCGCTGCAGCCGCCCGGTCCAGCGCACGTCGCGCGGATGCCGACCGCCCGCCGGGTTCGTCCCGTTGGTGTTGGAATCGCCGAAGCACAGCACGTTGATCATGATCGTGAAACTCCTTTGTGATCGTCCGCAACCATTATGGCGTGATTCGCACCACCGGTGCTGCGGGTTGACTGTTGTTGCCGTTGTTGCCTGACCTGTCATCCTGAGCACTGAGCCGTAAAGCGGACAGCCCGGTGGGCTGTCCGTAGGCGAGGGGAGCCGCCGCCAAGGCGGCGACGGTCCGGCGTAGCCGGACACCGAAGGGCGCAGTCGAAGGATCCTTAACTGTGCGTGCTGATGGTTCTCTGATTCTGCGATATGACACAGCTCGCGCCCGGATGTCGCCATCGTGTCGCCATACTGTCGCCGGGACGTCGACTGCGCGTTGCCCGGGCGACACATCCGGCGTCTACAGTGAAGTCATGACCGCACGAGCCCCGTCGTGGCTGACCGAATCCGCCCGCATTCAGCTGGAGGCGCTCGACGCCGTGGAGGAGATTTCCCCGGCCGGAAAGATCCGGTACTCCGAGGAATTTCGCAGCAGGGCCATCCGGGAGTACGAGACGGGCAGGAGTCCCGCGCAGATCTTCGCCGATGCCGGCTTTCCCCTCGAAATCGTTGGAAACAAGCGGATTGAGAGGGCTTTGTACCGCTGGCGGCATGGGTCCTGAGCGGGCGCGACACGCCGAAGCGGGGGGTCGACTTGCGCTCGGCCGGAAACTATGACATATTATTCGAGTTGCCGCTCACGGCCTTGGTCAAGTGCGGCAATGGCGGATTTCCCAAGTGGTCAAAGGGAGCTGACTGTAAATCAGCCGCTTCGTGCTTCAGTGGTTCGAATCCACTATCCGCCACGCCCCGATAGCTCAGTGGTAGAGCACTTCCTTGGTAAGGAAGAGGTCGTGAGTCCAATTCTCACTCGGGGCTCTCATGGCGGGGTAGCTCAGCTGGCTAGAGCGTGCGACTCATAATCGCAAGGTCAAGAGTTCGAGTCTCTTCCTCGCTACAAGGACCGACGGCAGTCGGCGAACAACGAACACAGAGGTGACTAGATATGGCAAGCAAGAGCGCCGACATCCGTCCGGGCATCACGCTGGCATGCACTGAGTGCAAGGAGCGTAACTACATCACGACCAAGAATCGTCGTAACACCCCGGATCGTCTTGAGCTCAAGAAGTTCTGCCCGCGCTGCGGCAAGCAGACCGTGCACCGCGAGACCCGCTGAGCCATTCCGGTCTTCAAGATTTCCAACCCGACCTCAAACGGTCGGGTTTTTTCGTATTTCAGCTCAATGTCGTCTCCCAGCGTCTGGCTCCCGGCATCGTGTTCCCGCAAACTGGGCAAATCGGGACGTTCGCTCCGCAAACTGGGCAGGATGTGTCATCTGGAACGTGAAATCGGGTTCCAGATGACCGGATCTGCCCAGTTTGCGAATTCGGTGGCCGGATTTGCCCAGTTTGCGGCACAAACTGGGCACAAACTGGGCGGATCGGGATTGCGGATCGGGATGAATTCCCGCACTGGTCGGCTCCGGGCACCTGAAACCGATTAGCGGTTCCAGCATTCTGCCGCCACCCGCGCATTTTGCTCACTTTGCGCCCAGCCCGCCGCATAATGAGCGGATTCATTGCGCTGGGAGGCGTTTGGGCGTTTGGGCCCTGTACGGCATCAGATTTGCTCAGATTTGCTCACTTTGTGGAAAATCGGCATCAGAATGAGCAAATCCAGTGCGATGAGTGTGACTAGGCGTGCGGATTACAGTACGGAACAACTTCGCCCGCATCGGATTCGCTCACTTTGCGCCCAGCCCGCCGCAGAATGAGCAAATCCAGTGCGTGACGCATATCTCACCCGCACCCGCCCGTTGCGCAACATCGCGCGCGCCGGATAGGGTGGAGGCATGACTTCGTTCGCAGATATCACCACCATCGGCGTGGGCGGCCGCATCGCCCGATTTGTTGAGCCCACCTCGCGCGTGGGCGTGATCGAGGCCGTCGAGGACGCCGACGAGAAGGGCCTGCCGCTGTTCGTGATCGGCGGCGGCTCCAACACGCTCGCCTCCGACGACACCTTCATGGGCTACGTGGTGCGCGACGCCCGCCGGCTCATCACCGTGCCGGATGAGGCCGCGCCCGTCGAAGGCGGCGAGCGCACCGTGCATGTCAATGCGGAGGCCGGCGCGAACTGGGACGATCTGGTCGAATTCTGCGTGCGCATCGGGCTCGAAGGCGTTGAGGGCCTGTCCGGCATCCCCGGAACCGTGGGCGCGAGCGTGGTGCAGAACATCGGCGCATACGGCCAGGAAGTGGGCGATGTGGTCGAGTCCGTGGAGGTCTGGGACCGCCAGGAGAAGAAGACCCGCGATCTGACGCATGACGAGATGGATTTCGGCTACCGCACCTCGGCTCTGAAGCGCAGCATGTACCGGGCGCCCGGCGTGCCGGCGGACCAGTTTTTCCCCACGCCGCGCTTCGTTGTCCTTTCAGTGACCTTCGCGCTGCGGCACAGCGAGACCGGCGTGGTCGGCTACGGCCAGCTCGCCAAGGCGCTCGGCGTGGAGGTGGGCGATCGCATGTCCACCCACGCCATCCGCGAGACCGTGCTCAAGGTCCGCGCATCCAAGGGCATGCTTGAGGATCCGAACCGCTATTTCTCCCCGGATATGGCCGGCACCAAGCGCGAGGAGAACGTCGCCGCGGATCTCGCCGCCCTGCGAGACGCGAATAATGGCAGCGACGAGAAGGACTTCGATCGCCACAGCTGCGGCAGCTTCTTCATGAACCCTATCCTTCCTGCGGACGACCCGGCAATCGCCGCCCTGCCCGAGGATGCCCCGCGCTTCGAGGCCACGCTGCCCGACGGCACGCCGGGCGTCAAGACGTCGGCCGCATGGCTGATCGACCACGCTGGCTTCCCCAAGGGCTTCGCGATCGATGGCCATACCGCCGCCGACGCCCCCGCGTCCCTGTCCACCCGGCACACGTTGGCGCTGACCAACCGCGGCGATGCCACCGCCGCCGACGTGGCCGCCCTTGCGCGCACGGTCCAACAGGGCGTTGAGGAGCGCTTCGGCATCCGTCTGATCCCCGAGCCCGTGGTGATCGGCCTCGACCTGGCGTAGGTGGTGGACAGGGCATAGCGGCCCGATCTGCAACGCATGGCAACCGTTTGTCCCCCGCGCGACCCGCGTCCTAGGCTGGTGATCACCAAGACGAAAGGAATCACACAGTCATGGAAAAGCTCAATGTCAACGTGGCCATCGAGCGGGGGCTCACCACTGCCGGTGCGGCCAACCGCCCGATCAAGCTCATCCAGTTCGGCGAAGGCAACTTCCTGCGCGCCTTCGTGGACTGGATCGTCCAGCAGCTCAACGACAACGGCCTGTTCAATGGCAACGTGGCGATCGTCCAGCCGCTGCCCCAGGGCCGCGTGGCCGAACTGGACAAGCAGGATGAACTGTACACGGTCATCCTCGAGGGCCTGAAGGACGGCAAGGAGGTCCAGTCCCGCCAGCTCATCGACTCGATCGGCAGGACCGTCAACCCGTATGCCGACTTCGACGCCTATCTTGCGCTGGCCGACGATCCGAACACGCAGATCATCGTGTCCAACACCACCGAGGCCGGCATCGCCCTGTCCGACGAGGATGCCGCCGACGCCAAGCCCGCCAAGAGCTATCCGGGCAAGCTCGCCCAGCTGCTCAAGCGCCGCTTCGACAACGGTCTGCCGGGCTTCCTGATCGTGCCCTGCGAGCTGATCGCGGACAACGGCGTGGCCCTGAAGCGCTGCCTGAAGGAGACCGCCGAGAAGTTCGGCTACGGCGAGGCCTTCATCGAGTGGCTCGACGCCGAGAACACCTTCGTGTCCACCCTCGTGGACCGCATCGTGCCCGGCTACCCGCGCGACAACGCCGAGGCTTTGTGGGACGAGCTGGGCTACCAGGACGACAACATGGTCAAGGCCGAACCGTTCCTGCTGTGGGCGGTCGCCGGCTCCAAGGATGCGCAGGCCAAGGTCAACGAGCTCATCCCGGCCGCCAAGCTGGGCATCGACCTGGTCACCGCCGACGCCGTGCAGCCCTACCGCGAGCGCAAGGTCTACCTGCTCAACGGCCCGCACACCACCATGGCCCAGGTGGCCCGACTGGCCGGTTTCACCACGGTGGGCGAGGTCATGAACGATCCGACCATGCGCTCCTTCATCGAAAAGGAGATGCACGAGGACATCATTCCCGTGCTCACGCTGCCCGAGGAGGAGCTCAACGCCTTCGCCGCCGCCGTGTGCGAGCGCTACGCCAACCCGTTCGTCAAGCACGCGCTCGATTCGATCGGCCTCAACTCCGTCGCCAAGTTCACCGCCCGTCTGCTGCCGCTCGTCGGCGCGAACGTGGAGGCCGGCCGCGGTCTGCCCAAGCGCATCGTGCTCGCCTTGTCCGCGCTGCTCGCCACGTACGGCGGTCTGGCCGCGGAGCCGGTGAACATCAACGATTCGCCCGAGGTGGTGGATCGCATCCGCGCCGCCGCGGCCGATCGCGCCGGGTTCGTGAACGCCGTGCTGTCCGACGCGTCCCTGTGGGGCGCCGATCTGACCGCGATCGACGGTCTGGCCTCCGCTGTGGAGGCCAACGTGGCCGCGATCGAGAACGGCGGCATCAAGCCGCTGATCGAGGCCCTCGCGTAGCGCCTGCTCTTTTCTTCTTCAACCCTTTCCTTCCCGTGGCATCCGCCCGTTGCGTGCTTGTTCCAAGTTCCGCAACGGGCGGATGTCGCATTGTGGGGTGTGACCGGGTCATAGCCGGGTCGTGGCCGGGTCGTGGCCGGGTCGCGGTGCCCGCCGACCATACAATGAAACATATGACGACAGAGGATTTCAATCAGCCCGCCGATCGAGCGCGGGACGTGCAGGCTCAGGGAACGCAGGCTCAGGACACGCAGGCACCGGATACGCATGCATCGGGCACCCGGACGCCCGCCGAGCCCGCGAAGGTGACGATCCGGGACGTGGCCAAGCTGGCCGGCGTTTCGCCCTCCACCGTTTCGCGCGCGTTCGCCAAGCCCGATCGCGTGAGCGCGGCCACCACCAAGCGCATCTTCGAGGCGGCCGACCGGCTGGGCTATCACGCCGACCCGGTGGAGACCGTGCCGAGCCGCGGGCAGCACGGTCTGATCGCGATCATCGTGCCGGACATCGCCAACGAGTTCTTCTCCGACATCATCCGCGGCGTGGAGCGCGAGTGCGCCAACCACGGGCTGAGCCTGATCGTGTCCGAATCGCGCGAGAACGCCTCCCTGGAGCGCGCCGCGTTCGACAAGGTGGTCGCCTATGCGGACGGCGTGATCCTCACATCCTCCCGCATGCCTGATTCGATGATCCGCAAGTGCGCCCAGTCCCGCCCGGTGGTGGTGATCAACCGTGCGGTGCGCGGCGTGCACAGCGTGCTGATCGACAACGCCCCCGGCGTGCAGCAGGCGGTCGACTATCTGCGCGCGCACGGCGTGGACGGGGTCACGTATCTGGACGGGCCGGCCACGTCCTGGTCGGTGGGCGTACGATGGAACACGATCGCCGCCGCCTGCAAGGCGCAGGGCATGGAGGTGCGCCGCCTGTGGCCGGGATCCCCCACATTCGAAGGCGGGTTCGCGTTCGCGGAGAAGTACGCGCAGCATCCCACCGAGGCGGTGATCGCCCACAACGACCTGATGGCGATCGGTTTCATGGCAGCCATGCGCAGGCGTGGTAAGGAGGCGCCGCGCGACTACCAGATCATCGGGTTCGACGATGACATCGTGGCGCGCGTGAGCGAGCCCACCCTCACCTCGATCCGCGTCTCGCTGCCCATTCTGGCTTCGCGCGCGGCCCGACTGCTGTTCGCGCGCATCAACGGCGAGCGGCAGGACGCCGAGCTGTTCCGCATCCCCTCCGCGCTGGTCCTGCGCGGCAGCACCGGGCGGTGAACGCCCGATGGGCGTCCCGTGGATTGGAGCGGATTGGGAGCGGATCGGGACCACAAAACTCAACTCAACCAAAGTGAACATGATTTATGTTCGTTTTAGTTGAGTTGTTCGATCGCACAAATGCGCACACGATCGTGCGGCTCCGTGCAATCACTTGGCAAACATTGGCCTCCGTATTCCCCAATGCGCGTGTCGCCGACTATGCTAGGGTCTGTCGGACGATGTGCTATGTCACATCGGCATGATCGAAGGCATGGCCGTGCAAGAGCGGTCACGGAAAACGGTTGGACCGATCGACGGGCCGGGTGGCTGGCCGATCAGGAAGGCGGAGAACGATGTTCGAGATGACGACCGAAACGCTGAAGGGGCTGCTGAAAGACGCGCATGAGAACGGGTATGCTTACCCGGCGATCAACGTGAGCAATCTCGATACCGGCATCGCCGCAATGGCCGGTCTGAGCCAGGCGAAGTCCGCCGGCTTCATCCAGATCAGCGTGGGCGCGGCCAAGCAGGCCAGCCCCGTGAACGATCCGGTGGAGGGCTCCATCGTCCTGGGCCGCACGCTGCGCGACCTGCGCAAGTCCCAGCACGTGCCGATCGCCATCCACACCGACCACTGCCATGCGGACATGGTCGACGTGTGGCTCGTTCCGCTGCTCAAGGAGCTCAAGGTCCTCAAGGACGCCGGCGAGGAGAAGATCTTCGACTCCTTCATGTTCGACGGCTCGCACGACGAGATCCACGACAACGTGGCCACGATCCGCCGCCTGCTGCCGCTGGTCAAGGCCGTGGACGGCGTGCTCGAGGTCGAGGCCGGCGGCAAATGGGGCGGCATGGAGGACGGCGTCGCGGACAAGGCCGTGTTCTCCACCCCCGAGGACGTCGAGGAGATCCAGCGCACCTTCGAGGATGCCGGGCTCACCGCGGACGACTATCTGCTGGCCGTCGCGTTCGGCAACGCCCACGGCACGGCCGTCGTGCCGGACCTGCACCCCGAACTGCTCAGCGAGATCGCGCAGAAGACCGGCGAACGCAACCTGTACGTGTTCCACGGCGGCTCCGGTTCCCCGGACGACGACGTGCGCGCCGCGGTGGCCAACGGCGTCGTCAAGATGAACGTGGACACGGACACCCAGTACGCCTACACGGCGGGCGTGGACCAGTTCCTCACGGACGCCAACGGTCTGCAGCGCTCGCACCGCGAAGGCAAGAAGTTCTTCGACCCGCGTCACTGGAATGCCGCGGGCCGCAAGTCGATGACCGCCAAGGTCGTCGAGGTCGCCGAACTGCTCGGTTCGGCCGGGCACGCCGAAAGCGTCGACTACCGTTCCGTCCTGGAACCCGTCGTCGCCCGCTGAGGCGCGGACCTTCCATCAAACGCATAGCGCATTCATCAAAGGAGATGCACATATGACCGGACAACTGTACCTGCTTCGCCACGGACAGACCTACTGGGCCCTCTCCGGGCAGCACACCGGACTCGCGGAGGTCCCGCTGACCGCCAAGGGCGTCGAGCAGGCCTCGGATGCCGGAATCCGCGTGAAGGCCCGCCATCCCGGCGACTTCGCCGCCACCTACGTTTCGCCCATGCTGCGCGCCCGCCAGACCGCCGAGGCCGCGGGCCTGGACGCCCAGGTGCTCGACGATCTGCACGAATGGGACTATGGCCGCGCGGAGGGCCGCACCCGCGCCCAGCTTTCCGAAATCATGGGTCGTCCGTGGGACCTGTGGGTGGACGGTCCGCGCGTGCTGCCGGAGGAGATCGGCGGCGAGCATGTGGAGACCCTGCCCGACGGCACGCCCGTGACGGTGGCCGGAGGCCCGGGGGAGACCCTCGACGAGGTGTACGAGCGCGCCGGCCGCGTGGTGGATCTGGTCCGCCCGGTGATCGACGATGGCGGCGACGTGCTGCTCGTGGCCCATTCGCACATCATCCGCATGCTCACCGTGGCGTGGTGCGGGCTGCCTGCGATCGGCGCCCGCTCGTTCGAACTGGGAACGGCCGAATACTCGGTGCTCGGCGTGCACAAGGGCCAGCCCGTCATCCAGCACTGGGGGCTGTGATGCCCGCGCGTCCACGCCGCAAGCCCTTGGTGGTGGGCAACTGGAAGATGAACCTCAACCACCGCGAGGCGGCCCAGTGGATGATCGACTACTCGGGCATGAACGACGCCTGGGAGGGCCGCATGGCCGCTTCCGGGCAGCCGCTCGACCGTCCGGAGATCGGCATCCTTCCCCCGTTCACATCGCTGCAGTCCTTCATCGACACGCTGGGCGAACGGGGCATGGGCAAGCAGCTGGTCGTGGGCGCGCAGACCGTCAGCGACATCGCATCCGGCGCCTACACCGGGGACATCAGCGCGGACATGCTCTCCACGCTGGGCTGCAAATACGTGCTGGTGGGCCACTCCGAGCAGCGGCGCTACCATCCCGAGGACGACGACACCTTCGCCACGAAGATGCGCGTGGTATTGGACAACGGCATGCAGCCCATCCTGTGCATCGGCGAGACCCGCGCCGGCCGCGAGCACGGCATCGGCATCGACTACGCGCTGCGCCAGCTCGCCGAAGCCGTCAGTCAGATGGACTGCGAGGACATGAAGCGCGTGATCGTGGCCTACGAGCCCGTGTGGAGCATCGGCACCGGCAACGTGCCGGACCTCAATGTGATCGAATCGGCGCTCGCGGACATCCGCGATTTCATCAACGCGGCGTTCGGCGCGGACATCGCGGCGGCCGTGCGCATTCTGTACGGTGGCTCGGTCAAGCCGGAGAACGCCATGTCGATCATCCGGCTCAACGACATCGACGGCTTCCTGGTGGGCGGCGCCAGCCTCGATCCATGCTCGTTCGCCAAGATCTGCCATCGCACGGCCGAGGCGTCGGTCACCCGCCACCAGCGGCCCGCCAGCCGCGGATTCAAGCGCAGCGGCCGCATGAGCATCGCGGAGTTCAAGAAGCCGAACATTCCCGAATCCCGTAGGATCCTCGCGGCGGACGTCGCGCGCGAGTTCCCGGACACGCACTCGTGGCGCCTGTCCTTGGCCTTGGCCGCGTATCGCACGGCCGGGTTCTCGTGGCTGGAGGTGCGCGCGGTGCAGGATCTGATCGAGGCCGTGGACGCGGCCGGATCCGCCATCGAGGAGGATCCGGACATGCTGCGCGACATCATCTGGGATTCGCGCCGGCAGATCATCGAGGCCATGATCGCGCTGATCGAGCGCGATGCCGTGCAGGGCGTGTACTCCGTGAACCAGTGGCTCGTGGAATCGGACCCCCGCCTGACGCACGATGAGCGCTGCGAGCGGCTCGTGCAGGCGTACGCCTCCAGCACGTGCAGGCGCGCCTACCACTACATGAGCCACGGCGACATAGACTACGACGTGTTTTGCACGTACTTCCTGGAAGGGTACCTGTCGTGCGACGCCAACACGGACAACCGGCGCTGGCGCAGGCGCGGGATCGACCGGTACAAGTCGCGCCCCTGGTTCCCCAGTCAGCAGGACGAATAGGCCTGTGGCTTGTCCCGTCCGCGGCCCGTCCGCTGCCCGTTCGCGGCCGGCCTCTCCGTGGTCTGCAACGGATGGCAACCCGCGCCGTTCCAACGGCCCGCCCGCGCCATACTTGTAGGGTGATTGCAAACCCTCAACGTATCGGCAAAGGAGTCGAGGCATGAGTTTCCTTGATGATGATTACCTGCTGACCACGGACGTGGCCAAGGAGCTGTTCCACGGGACCGCGGAGAGCCTGCCCATTGTGGACTACCACTGCCATCTGAGCCCCAAGGAGATCTACGAGGACCGGAACTTCACGGACATCGTGGCCGCGTGGCTCACCGACGGCAACAACTACGGCGACCACTACAAGTGGCGTCTGATCCGCGCCAACGGCACCCCGGAGGAGCTCATCACCGGCAAGGGCGACCCGTGGGAGAAGTTCCAGGCGTACGCCGCCACCATGGAGAAGGCCATCGGCTCGCCGGTCTATCTGTGGACCCACATGGAGCTGCGCCGCTACTTCGGCATCACCGAGACGCTGACCACGCGCACCGCCCAGTCCATCTACGAGCGCACCAACGAGATGCTCGCCACCAAGGACTTCACCCGTCGCGCCCTGCTGCGCCGCATGGGCCTGGACACCATCTGCACCACCGACGATCCGGTCGACTCTCTCGAATACCACAGGAAGTTCGCGCAGGAGGGCGGCGACACCTTCGCCATGATCCCCGCCATGCGCCCGGACAAGGCCCTGAACCCGGACAAGGCCGGTTTCTCCGAGTGGGTCGACCAGCTCGAGCAGGTCACGGGCGACACGATCGGCTCCTTCGACGACATGATGGCCGCCATCAACAAGCGCGTGGACTTCTTCCACTCCATGGGTTCCCGCCTGTCCGACCACGCGGCTGACCTCATGGTCTACGAGGAGGCCACCAAGGCCGAGCTCGACGCGATCCTGGACAAGGCCCGCGCCGGCGAGCCGCTGACCGCCGACGATCTGGCCAAGTACCGCACCGCGCTGTTCCTGGAGCTCATGAAGATCTACGACGCGCACGACTGGACCATGCAGCTGCACATCCACGCCCTGCGCAACATCAACTCCGTGGGCTTCGCCGAGCACGGCGCGGACACCGGCTTCGACGCCCTGAACGACCGCTCGATCGCCGAACCGCTGGCCCGCCTGTTCGATGCGGCCGCCCGTCAGGGCGCGATCCCGCGCACGATCATCTACTCGCTCAACTCGAACGACTACATGCCCATCGCCACCGTGATGGGCAGCTTCCAGGGCGGCGGCAAGAAGCAGCGCATGGCCCTGGGCAACGCGTGGTGGTTCAACGACACCCGCACCGGCATCCGCCGCCAGCTCGAGGTAATGGCCGAGGAGTCCCTGCTGGGCAACTTCGTGGGCATGACCACCGACTCCCGCTCCTTCCTGAGCTTCCCGCGCCACGAGTTCTTCCGCCGCATCCTGTGCGAGCTGGTGGGCGAGTGGGCCGCTCGCGGCGAGGTCCCGGACGATGTGGACTACCTCAAGCCCCTGATCGCCGACGTCAGCTACAACAACGCGAAGGCGCTGTTCGTCTGATCGTTCGTCCGATCGGCGGTCGCCGGCCGATCCGTCCGCGATGATCCGATCCGGGCGCCGGGTTCCCGCGCGGGGGCTCGGCGCCCGTTTGCGTTGATGTCATCGCCCGTCCCGCAATGCCCATTGCCAGGCCGGGATGACCCGAATCGTTCCCGAATCCGTGCTGATCGTCCCCTCCTGCCGCAGGGTGATGATCGTTGACGTCACCTCCGGCATGCGGCGCATGGTCAGCTCAAGACCGGCGATTTCGCGATCGCGCGTGCTGGCTCGCGTCATTTCGGCCGTGACTTGGATGGCGGCATACGGTTCCATGCCCAGGGCATCCCCCACGAGGAAGTCGATCTTTTCATGCCTGTCCGTGGGCAGCGTGAGCGATGTGATGGAGTCGGTACGTCGTCTCGCCTGCCTTCTGCGAAGTTCGAGATAAACCGCCGTTTTCAGTCGTTTGCCGACGTCCTGTTGGTTGGCCCGGGAGACCGCGTAGGTGAAGCCGGGATCCTCCGAATAGACCTTGGGCGGCGTGGTGGATCCGGGCTTGAGCGTGGTCGCGTATTCCCGGACCTCATAGCACAGGAACGCCTGTTCCAACAGGTCGAGGATGCGCCTTGCCTTGTTCCAATACAGTTTGTAGCCGGCTTGTTCCAGCTGGGCGGCCATGTTGCTGACGGACAGCTCGCATGACGTGTTGCGCAGCGCATACAGCGTGATCTGGTTGGCCAGCGTGATGTCGCTGCGTCCAAGGCGATCCGCCACATCTCTGGCTACCACATCGCGCATGTAGCTTTGCAGCATGTCGATTCGGCCCGCTTCGGACAGCCTCTGCACGCCCGGGAATCCCCCCTCGATCAGGTATCGATCGAATGCGGCCTCCATGGCCGTTGTGGTTTGGGGCGAGAAGGCGTCGTCGTCGGGGGCGGGGGCCTTCAGATCATGGAAGTCGCAGTATTCGCGGAACGATAGGGGCAGCACCTCGTGGGCGTATGATCGGCCGCGGAAGTTCGTGGCGATTTCCTCGCTGGAGAGTTTTGACGAGGAGCCGGTGATGACGATCGTCACCGGCTCATGTTCGGCGAGCCGCTGGCAGAATCCCTGCCAGTGCGCCGCCTCCTGCACCTCGTCCAGGAAGAGGTAGGTGCCCCCCGATCTCGATTGCGGGCATTGGCGCCAGAATTCGTTGACGGTTTGCTCCAGAACGTCCTCGGGCATGGGCTGAAGCCGTTCATCGGCGAAGTTGAAGTACAGGATGGCGTCGCGCGGGATGCCGGCGTCCAGCAGATCATTGATGAGCTGGAACAGATGGAAGGTCTTGCCGCTGCGGCGCATGCCGGTGAGGATGTGCACCAGATTGAACATGGCGGGTTTGGGAAGATCCCGGATCACCGGCTTGCGGCGAATGGGTCTGGGGAAGCGGTATTCACGCATTTCCCGGACCAGCGAGGCATAGTCCGGTGCGGGGTGCCGATCGATGATGCGCGTCATGGGTCCTCCGATTCCCAATTCATCTATCTTCATACATATTTTATGAAGATAATATCATCTTCTCATAAAATATTTATGAAGTTGATGCTCGTGTGCGGCGGCATACAATCGGCTGCAAGGCATCGGATCTGCTCATTTTGATGGTGTTGCGGCGCAGAATGAGCGGATTGGATGTGTGACGGTCTGAAATCGGCTGCAGCGCATCGGATTTGCTCATTCTGTGCTTTGCTTACTTCAGAATGAGCGGATCGGATGTGGGGGAGCTGGTTTGGGTGTCTGGTTTGGGTGTCGCAGGGCATCGGATTTGCTCATTTTGCCCGCCCACGCCGCCTTCCGTGCCAAATATTGGGATGCAGTTTCAACCTCTGGTATGCTGATAAGCGTTCCAATCCATTGCATCGAAGAGGATCAATCATGGCACTAGCACCATCATTGAAGCTTCCCACGATCACGCATATCCGCGCGTACTCGATGGGCGGCGCTGCGGCCAAGGTCCATGGCCAGGGCGGCGGCGATTATCACGATCAGGGCAAGGACCACTGGATCGACGACCACATCGCCACCCCCATGTCCAAGTACGATGAGTACAAGCAGTCCCGCCAGTCCTTCGGCATCAACGTGCTGGGCACGCTGGTCGTCGAGGTCGAGGCCTCGGACGGCACCACGGGATTCGCCATCTCCACCGCCGGAACGGTGGGCTGCTTCATCGTCGAGCACCACCTGTCCCGCTTCGTAGAGGGCAAGCGCGTCGATCAGATCAAGCTGATCCACGACCAGATGCTCAACGCCACCCAGTACTACTCCGGTGGCGGCGGCGTGGTGATCAACACCATCTCCTGCGTCGATCTGGCCCTGTGGGATCTGTACGGCAAAGTCGTCAAGCTGCCGGTCTACAAGCTGCTCGGTGGTGCCGTGCGCGATGAGATCCACTTCTACGCCACCGGCGCACGCCCGGATCTGGCCCAGAAGATGGGCTTCATCGGCGGCAAGATGCCGACCCACTGGGGTCCGGCGGACGGCGACGAGGGCATCGCCAAGGACATCGCCACCCTCAAGGAGATGCGCGAGCGCGTCGGCGACAACTTCTGGCTGATGTTCGACTGCTGGATGAGCCAGGACGTCAACTACGCCACCAAGCTGGCCCACGCGGCCGCCCCGTACAAGCTGAAGTGGCTGGAGGAGTGCTTCCCGCCCCAGCAGATCGAGTCCTACCGCCAGCTCAAGAAGAACATGCCCGCCGGCATGCTCATGACCACCGGCGAGCACACCGGCACGCTGGAGGGCTTCAAGGAGCTCTCCGACGCGGGTGTGGACATCCTGCAGCCCGACGTCGGCTGGTGCGGCGGTGTGACCTCGCTGTGCGAGATCGCGGCCGTGGCCAAGTCCCGCGGCCAGCTCGTGGTGCCCCACGGCTCCTCCGTGTACTCGCACCACGCGGTCATCACGTTCACCAACACGCCGTTCAGCGAGATGCTCATGACCTCGCCGCACGCCGACTACGTCCGTCCGCAGTTCGATCCGGTCCTGATCGACGAGCCGGTTCCGCACGACGGCATCATCACCGCGGAGGAACTCGACAAGCCGGGCTTCGGCGTCGAGCTCAACCGCGAGTGCCCGCTCGAGCGTCCGTTCGAGCACTGATCCGAGCGGCCGTCCCCGCCTCCCGCAGCCAACGCTCCTTATGGCTGCGGGGCGGGCGGCCGTTATTCGTCTTGCTGGCCATCCGCCGGCATTTCCGCCAGAACACGTCAAGAAAGGGATGCGCAACGATGACATCCGTCGCTTTGCCCCGCAATGAATTCAAAGCCGCCCTCAAGGAAGGCAGGCAGCTCAAGGGCCTGTGGATCGCCATGGGATCGGCCACCTCCATCGAGATCGCCGCCGAGATCGGCTACGACTGGCTGCTGATCGACGGCGAGCATGGTCCGAACGACCTGACCACGATCCTCGACCAGCTGCGCGCGGTGCACGGCTATCCGACCACGCCGATCGTGCGTCCGCCGCACGCGGACCCGGTGCTGGTCAAGCAGGTGCTGGATCTGGGCGCGCAGACGCTGCTGCTGCCGATGATCAACAACCGCGAGGAGGCCGAGCTGATGGTCAAGGCCATCAACTACGCCCCCGAGGGCATCCGCGGCGTGGGCGGCGTGATCGCCCGCTCCGGCCGCTGGGGCCTGATCCCGAACTACATGCGCGACGCCAAGAACGAGCTGTGCCTCATCCTGCAGGTCGAGTCCCAGGAGGGTCTGGACAACATCGACGAGATCGCCTCCGTGGATGGCGTGGACGCCATCTTCATCGGCCCCGCCGATCTGTCCGCCTCGCTCGGCCATCCGGACGACGCGGGCGCGATCCAGGACCAGGTCCACTACGCCTTCGAACGCATCAAGGCGCACGGCAAGGCCATCGGCTCGCTCGCCTTCGACCCCGAAACCGCCAAGAAGTACTTCGAGTGGGGCGCGTCCTTCGTGGCCGTGGCCGGCGACACCGACGTGTATGTCCGCGGTCTCAAGGCCGAGCTCGCCAACTATCAGGATTGATTCCATGCGCGCGGATCCCCGCACCTGTTCGCAGGCGGGGATCCGCGCGCATGTTCCGTTGCCGGAATGCCCGCTGTCCAAAGGAACGCTACGATGAATGCCATGAACACAACGGCCCCCGTCATCCCCGGAACCCAGACCCTCATGAACGGCCTCGCCGTGCTGCAGGCCGTGGCCGACGGGGCCGCGACGCTGGCCGACGTGGTCGCCGCCACGGGCCTGACCCGTTCCACGGCGCATCGGCTCATCCAGGCGCTCCGGTCCGCCCGCTATCTGCGCGACACCTTCGAGGGCTCGCTGGCCCTTGGCCCGGCGCTGATCGAGCTCGGCTTCCAGGCGCGCGACCAGGTCTCCCTGCGGGCCGTGGCCCGTCCGGTCATGGTGGACCTCGCCGAGGAGGCCAAGGACACCATCCATCTGGCCGTGGAGGACAACGGCGAATGCCTGTATCTGGACAAGATCCACGGCAGCCGCAATGTGGAGATCCGCTCCTGGCCGGGCGTGCGCATGCCGCTGACCTACACCGGCATCGGCAAGGCCCTGCTGCTGGACAGCCCCGAGCGCTGGGAGTCCCAGTTCGAATCCGACCGCAGGCGCATGGAGCGCCAGCCCCAGCATGATTTCTCCTCCACGCGCGCGTTCGTCAACGCCATGCGCACCTATGCGGAGCAGGGCTTCGCCTACGATCTGGAGGAGAACGAGCCGGGCATCCGCTGCGTGGCCGCACCCATCCACGACGCGACCGGCGCGGTGGCCGGCGCGATCTCCGTGTCCGGCATGACCCAGGTCATGCCTCCCCGCCGCATGAAGAGCCTTGGCCCGGTGGTGCGCGCGGCCGCCGACCGCATCAGCGCCGAACTGGGCGCCAAGCCTGCCCGCTGAGCCGTCGGCTTGGCGAAGGGGCCCGCTTCGGCCCCGTAATGCGTCCGCGTGCGCAACCGATGGAAACCGCCGCCGTTTCCCGTGACTCCCACGCTAAGGTGAATTCACGGAGTGAAAGGACGGGACATGGACCTTGCTTTGCAAACCGGAGCGCTGCTGCTCGCCATCGTCATGGGATACGCCGGCAAGAGGGCCGGCTTCTTCGGCGCCAAGGACTACAGGCTCCTGCAGACCCTGATCTTCAACGTGACGTTGCCGTGCGCCGTCATCTTATCCTTTGCGAAGAACGATCATGACCTGCGGATGTTCTGGGTGATCCTTCTGGGCTTCGTCTCCACGCTCATTCCGCTGCTGGTCATCTACGCGGCCACACGCCGTGCGCCCAAGGCGTCCCGCGGCTTCCAGATGCTCGCGGGCACCACGTTCAACATCGGCAGCTTCGCCCTGCCCGTCATCACCACCTTTCTGGGCGCGGGGGCCGGCGTGCCGGTGGTGATGTTCGACATCGGCAACGCCATGATGTGCGCGGCCGGCTCGCTGGTGCTCACCAACCTGCTGCTGCACCTCGACCCGAACTGGGATGATATGACCGCAGCCCAGCGGGGCCGCGTGATCGCCCGCAACTTCTACTCGTCGGTCCCGTTCGACATGTACATCGTCATGATCGTGCTGCTGCTGGCCGGCATCGCCATCCCCGGGCCGGTGGTCACGCTGGTCACCCCGTTCGCCAATGCCAACACCTTCCTGTCCATGATCATGGTGGGCATGATGATGGAGATCCCGCATGACCGGTCGGACGTGCTCGACATGGCCAAGGTGCAGGTCTGGCGACTCGCGGTGGCCGTGTGCGTCGCGCTGGCGGCCTGGTACCTGCTGCCGCTCGCCCCTCAGATCCGCATGATCGTGGCGATCACCGCGTTCGCGCCCATCTCGATCTTCTCCACCAAGTTCGTCGACCAGACGCTGGACCGTGGCCAGCTGGCCGGGTTCAGCCTCACCGTGAATGCGGTGATCTCGCTGTTGATCATGGCGGGTCTGTGCGCCTGGCTGCCCGCACTGCTGTAGCGGGGCGGTTCGCCGCGCGCCGGCTTCGACACGCCGTGCGCGCGGCCCAGCTCGGCCATTGTGATCGCTCACAATGATGTGATCTGCGTCACTTTTCCTCAAAAATATGCAACTGACGGCAACGGTGGTAGCATGTTAGTTATTCAACTGACATGTCAGTTCCCTGGTTGACATACCAGCTGACGGGATGCGCAAAGTTGCGCGTTCCAAGGAGCAACCGGCAGTGATGCCGGCAAGAATCGGAAAGGGAAGTACTCCAATGGTCGAGATCATCATCGGCGTGATCCTGATCCTGTCGTTCGTAGGCATGATCTGGTACTGCGTCAAAGGCCACAACCTCATGGTTGGATTCTTCGTCATCGCCACCCTGTGGATGGTGCTTGCCATGATCGGCAACGCCATAACGCCCAACCCGAAGATGGATGGGCAGAACTGGCTTGAGGTCTTCGGTTATGTGTTCCAGACGGGACCCGAAGGCTACGCGAAGTCCATCCTCGTCAACATCTTCTTCGGCGCGTTCTTCGGCCGTGTCCTCATGGACACCGGCATCGCGGCCACCCTCATCCGCAAGGTCGTGGAGCTCGGCGGCGATCGTCCGCGCATCACCATGGCCCTGCTGTGCATCGTCACCATGCTCATCTTCACGTCCATGACGGGCATCGGCCCGGTCATCTCCATCGCCGTGATCGTCCTGCCCATCCTTCAGGCCCTGGGCATCCCGTCCGGCGTGGCGCTGTTCTCCTTCATGGGCTCGATCATGGCCGGCATCTGCGCCAACGTCACCAACTTCAAGCAGTACCAGGGCATCATGGGCGGCATCGACGCCCGCTACCTCAACGATTACGACTACACCCAGTACTTCCCGTTCGCCTGCATCATGGCCGGCGTGGCGCTGGTGACCGTGCTCATCGTCTCCAACCTGTCCCTGCGCGGCAAGAAGTCCACCCGCTCCTGGGCCGCCCAGGCCCCGGCCGCCTCCAAGGAGAACGCCCCCTGGTACTCCTGGATCTCCGTGATCCTGCCCGTGATCATCATCGTTCTGATCAAGGTCAAGGAGGTTGATCCGGAAACCGGCAAGGAAGCCACCACTACCTTCCCGGTCATCCTCGCCTTCATCCTCGCGGCCCTGTACGCCCTGCTGACCACCGGCAACCTGTTCAAGGGCGGCTTCACCGAGGTATGCCGTCGTCTGGCCAAGGAGTTCGCGGACGGCTCCGTGGATGTGGCCCCGATGATCGGCTTCCTCCTGACGCTGTCCATGTTCAACAACGCGGCCGTGTACGCGGCCCCGTACTTCGAGGCCATCGTGGGCGGCGCCATCCCGCACAACGCCCTGCTGATCTCCGTGATCTTCGCGGTCGCCGTCCCGCTCGGCTTCTTCCGCGGCCCGACCAACCTGGTCGGCTCCGGCACCGCCGTCGCGGCCCTGGTGCTCTCCGTGTTCGAGTGGCCGGTCGCCTTCATGTACCCGATCCTGGCGACGGCGACGATCGTCCCGCAGCACCTCGACATCACCCAGTCCTGGGTCGCCTGGGGCCTTGGCTACTCGAAGGTCAGCTCCCGCGAGTACATGAAGATGTCCATCCCCACCGGCTGGATCGCCGGCGCGATCCTGATGTTCATCGCCTACTTCATGTACGGCGGTCTGGTCACGGCCTGATCCCGATCCCGGCCTGATCCGATCGGCCGGCCATATGGGCTCCCCCGTCCCGGCATGATGGCGGGGGAGCCCCTCACTGCACACCAAACCACAAGACTTACGAAGAGGTAAATCCATGTCCCGAGCTGTACGAATGGGCATCGACGTCGGCGGCACCCACACCAAGGCCGTCGCGATCGACAACGCCACCCATGAGATCATCGGCAAATCCAGCGTCAAGACCACGCACGACGACCCCCGCGGCGTTGCGGCCGGCGTCGTCAAAAGCTTCCAGAACTGCCTGCGCGAGCACAACATCTCCCCGGACGACGTGATCTTCGTCGCCCACTCCACCACCCAGGCCACCAACGCCCTGATCGAGGGCGATGTGGCCAAGGTGGGCGTCCTCGGCATGGCCAAGGGCGGCTTCGAGGCCTTCCTCGCCAAGCGCCAGACCAAGCTGAGCGACATCGAGGTGGCCGAGGGCAAGAAGATCCAGATCTTCAACGCCTTCCTGACCACCAAGCACCTCAACAAGGCCGCCGTGGAGGGCGCGATCGACGAGCTGATCCGCCAGGGCGCGCAGGTGATCGTCGCCTCCATGGCCTTCGGCGTGGACGACGCCGGCCCTGAGCAGCTGGTCTACGAGGTCTGCCAGGAGAAGAACGTCCCGGTCACCATGGCCTCGGACATCACCAAGCTGTACGGCCTCACCCGCCGCACCCGCACCGCCGCCATCAACGCCTCCATCCTGCCCAAGATGCTCAACACCGCCAACTCCACCGAGCAGTCGGTGCGCGAGTCCGGCGTCAACGTGCCGCTCATGATCATGCGCGGCGACGGCGGCGTCATGGAGATCAACGAGATGAAGAAGCGCCCGGTGCTCACCATGCTCTCCGGCCCGGCCGCGTCCGTGATGGGCTCGCTCATGTACCTGCGCGCCTCCAACGGCGTGTACTTCGAGGTGGGCGGCACCACCACGAACATCGGCGTGATCAAGAACGGACGCCCGGCCATCGACTACTCGATCGTGGGCAAGTACCCCACGTTCATCTCCTCGCTGGACGTACGCGTCCTGGGCTGCGCGGGCGGTTCGATGGTCCGCGCCAACAAGGAGGGCGTGATCGACGTGGGCCCGCGCTCCGCGCACATCGCCGGCCTTGAGTACGCGGTCTTCTACCCGAAGGAGGAGATCAAGGGCGCCACGGTGGAGTTCTTCTCCCCGAAGCCCGGGGATCCGGCCGACTACGTGGCCGTCAAGCTCGCCAGCGGCAAGCGCATCACGATCACCAACACCTGCGCGGCCAACGTGCTGGGACTGGTCAAGCCCGAGTACTTCTCCTACGGCGACGCCGAGGCGGCCAAGCTGGCCATGAAGGCGCTGGCCGACTACTGCGGCACCACCGTGGAGGACATCGCCAAGCAGATCATGGAGCGCTCCTACGCCAAGATCGAGCCGGTGATCCTGGACCTGGCCGAAAAGTACAAGCTCGAGAAGGACCAGATCTCCCTGGTGGGCGTGGGCGGCGGCGCGGCCTCTCTGATCGTCTACTTCGCGGACAAGATGGGCGTCAAGTACTCCATCCCGGACAACGCGGAGGTCATCTCCTCGATCGGCGTGGCCCTGGCCATGGTCCGCGACGTGGTGGAGCGCATCATCCCCAACCCCACGCAGGACGACGTGCGCGCCATCAAGAACGAGGCCATCGACAAGGCCGTGGAATCCGGCGCCACGCCGGACAGCGTGGAGGTCCACATCGAGATCGACCCGCAGACCTCCAAGGTCACGGCCATCGCCACCGGCTCCACCGAGGTGAAGACGGCCGGCGACCACCTCAAGGAGTTCACGGTCGAGGAGGCCCAGGAGGCCGCGGCCGAGGACATGCGCCTGACGGACAAGTCCAAGGCCCTGCTGCTCGAGCAGTCCGACCACTTCTACGTGTTCGGCACCAACCGGGACGTCACCTCCGCGGCGGCCGGGCCGGTGCGCATCGTGGACAAGAAGGGCTTCATCAAGGTGCAGCGCGCCCGCGCCCTGGCCTTGAAGACCACCGCGGCCAACTTCGAGGAGGCCGTGGCCAAGCTGTGGGACGAGATGGCCGTCTACCAGTCCGAGGTCATCATCCGCCCGGACTACTATCTGTGCATCGGACCGCGCGTGATGGATTTCTCCAACCCCGATTTCGAGCAGATCATGCTGCTCATGAACATCGAGGTCTCCACGCTCGACCCGGACACGGAGATCCTGCTCGTCGCCGGCAACATCCGCCAGGACGGCTTCGAGTAAACCGCGGGCCTTCGGGGCCTTCGGATCTTCGGGCCTTCGGGCCTGTGTGGTCCGCGGGCCCCGGAATCCGGGAGTCCAAACAATATTAAGGAGCGCATCATGGGAATCCTCAGATCCGACGGCACCGCCCGCCAGTTCGCCAACGATGACGAGCGAGACAAGGCCTTCGACGGCACCGTCGGGGACGAGGAGATCCGCGACGCCCTGCACGGGGCGATCGACCGCTTCTTCGACAGGCTGGGCGGCAAAAGCAAAAAGGACGGCGCCGCCGCGTCGCTCGACGGTTCGGCCGCGGGCGACGGGACGGCAGCCGGTCCGATCGGGCTTGTGGACATGATGCGCAGGCTCGCCACGGTGTCCGACCGCGCGTGGGGCCGCTACATCCTGTCCAGCGACATGCTGCGCGACAAGATCGATCCCGACGAGGGCGATCGCATGATCGAACAGGCCACGGCTTGCGGACGCGAATGGGCCGATCGCGTCTACCGCGAGTGGGGCACCAACCATCCCAGCGAGATCGCCGGCAAGCTGGGCATCGCGATCGGGGACAACCCGTCGCCCATGTCCGGCCGTCGCGCCCTGTTCGCCCAATATCTGCCGGATGCGGGCGGCGATCGCATCGAGGTGCTGGTCGATCCGCTCAACCGGTACGATCAGCTGCGGGGGCGGCTGATCGCCGAGGCCGCGGCGGATCCGCAGGCCTCCGCAAGCCCGCAGGCTGCCGTGATCACACAGACCGGTGAAGCCGCGGCGGATCCGCGGGCCGCCGAGGGCGGGACCGACTCCGATCTGGCGCTGATCCTGCCCACCGCCGGCCGCGTGCGCACGCTGCTGGTGGGCCACGAACTGTTCCACGCCATCGAGGACCGCAACGAGGCGTCCATCTACACGCGCACGGCCACCATCAGCCTGTGGAAGGTGTTCGGCAGGGAGAACCGCTCCACCGTGCGCGGCCTTGGCGAGATCGGCGCCGGCGCGTTCTCCCGCGCGCTCGTGGGCGCCGCGTTCTGCCCGTTCGCGCTGGATGTGCTGCTCATGTGGTCGTACAGTCCGGACAACGCGCGGGCGTTGTATCGTCAAATCATCACATTCGACGTCTAAGATATCTGACGTCAACGCCGGAGGGGGTTGTGCCGGCGGATGTCGCGAACGCGTCTGCGCCGATTCGCGACGGAGAGGGGGATCCCATGGACGCCAAATTGAGCGATCGGCTGTACGATCGGATCAAACAGGACATACTGTTCCTCAAGCTCGAACCCGGCGAGGCCGTGAGCATGCAGAAGCTGTCGGACATCTACGGCGGCTCCCGGACGCCCGTGCGTGAGGCCGTGGTGCGCCTTGAACAGGAGGGGCTGCTGATCGTGCATCCGCAGTCCAAAACCGAGGTGAGTCCCATCTCCGTGTCCCGCGTGGAGCAGGAGCGCTTCGTGCGCACATCGTTGGAGACCGCCTGCATCGACGATTTCATCCGGCTGTGCAACCAGCTCACCTTCGACACCATGGACCACATCAACGCCATCCAGGAGCGCTGTCTGATGCGCGAGGACTTCAAGGCGTTCCTGGAGGCGGACAACCGCTTCCATCACATGATCTTCGCCACCGCCGGCCGTGAGCTCGCCTACGATCTGTCCATGGCCAACTGCGCGCACGACCTGCGCATGCGCTATCTGGGCATCGCCATGGGCGGGCAGGGCCCGTTCATCATCACCGAGCACCGCGCGATCACCTCCGCCGCCCAGCGTCGCGACGCCGGCCGCATGACCGTGCTGCTGCGCGATCATCTGGGCAACTGGGCCCGCTCGTTGGACAAGCTGCGCGCCGTCTGCCCGGACGGGTACTTCGTGGACTGAGTCTGCGGGGGGGGGCTGAGCCCTCGGGCCCGTCGGGCGGGCCGCCCGATGTTCGGCCGCGGGCCACCCAACCACGGAATGACCGGTTTTTCCCGGAATCGGCTTCATTTCAACGCCGCCCCGGAAAATCCGGGCCTTCCGTGGTCGGCCCCAGTGGTCGGCCCCGGTCCATGGAAGGTCCCACGGAAGGCCTCGCGGAACCCTGCGGTCGCTCTCCCATGCCCTCTTATGTAAAGACAGTATGCTTATGTGGTTCCATGATTCGTCAAACCATTGAATCCCTGTAAAAGCGAGAAACCTGGAACGTTAAAAATGGCGGAATTATAGAGGACACGCATTAATTGTTAGGGAAGTTGACAGTTATTGCCGAAATCTGTAGAGTATCAATCACTCGCCGCAAAGCAGCGGTGATTCCCATCTCGAGGAGGAGTAGGACAATGATTAGGAATCGACTGATTACAGGCCTCGCCGCCGTGGCCGCCCTGGGCATGGGCCTGGCGGGATGCGGCACCGAGGGCACTTCAAACAACACCGCATCCAATACCGCCACCAGCAGCAATGAAGTCGTCAACATCACGTACATGCACCGTCTGCCGGACAAGGCCGGCATGACTCTGGTCAATGACATCGTGGCCGAATGGAACAAGGCCAATCCGAACATCCAGGTCACCGCCACCAAGTTCGATGGCAAGGCCTCGGAGATGATCAAGAAGCTCGAGACCGACGTGAAGGCCGGCACCGCCCCGGATCTGGCCCAGGTGGGCTACGCCGAGCTGCCCGAGGTCTTCACCAAGGGCCTGCTGCAGGACGTCTCCGCCGAGGCGTCGAAGTACCAGAGCCACTTCGCGGCCGGCCCGTACTCGCTCATGCAGGTGGACGGCAAGACCTTCGGCCTGCCGCAGGACACCGGCCCGCTGGTCTACTTCTACAACAAGGCCGAGTTCGAGAAGCTGGGCATCACCGTGCCCAAGACCCAGTCCGAGCTCATCGAAACCGCCAAGAAGGCCGCGGCCGCCGGCAAGTACATCATGTCCTACCAGCCCGATGAGGCCGGCAATATGATCTCCGGCCTGGCAGGCGCATCCGGCGGCTGGTACACCGTCAAGGACAACGCCTGGGTCGTCAACACCGAAACCGCCGGCTCCAAGGCCGTGGCGGACGTCTACCAGCAGCTCATCGACGCCAAGGCCGTCACCACCAACCCGCGTTGGGACACCTCCTTCGACGCCACGCTGCAGGACGGCTCCCTGATCGGCACCGTCGCGGCCGCATGGGAGGCCCCGCTCTTCCTTGACTCCTCCGGCGGCACCGGCGCCGGCCAGTGGCAGGTCACCCAGCTCGGCGACTGGTTCGGCAACTCCGGCAAGACCAGTCCCGACGGCGGCTCCGGCGTGGCCGTGCTCCAGACCTCCAAGCATCCGGCCGAGGCCATGAAGTTCCTCGACTGGTTCAACACCCAGGTCGAAGGCCTCGTCTCCCAGGGCCTCGTGGTGGCCGCCACCACCGAGGACGCCAAGACCCCCAAGGATTGGGCCGACTTCTTCGGTGGCCAGGACATCATGGCCGAGTTCAAGACCGCGAACGGCAACATGGGCGACTTCACCTACATGCCCGGCTTCTCCGCCGTCGCCGCCGCGATGAACACCACCGCCGCTAAGGCTGCGGACGGATCCGGCAAGGTGTCCGACATCTTCTCCGAGGCGCAGAAGACCTCGGTGGAGACGCTGAAGAACCTCAACCTCTCCGTCGCGCAGTGATCGGGATCTGACCGGTCTCGCATCGCCAAGCCAATGAAGGGCCGGGGTCGTGCACTCCCGGCCCTTCATGTTGTTCGCGGCGCAAAGTCGTTCCTCTCGCCGTTTCAGGCGGCGTCGCCATTTCCAGTTGTATCGCCTTCCTTGGGAAAGACAGGTTCATCATGACTGCAACCACATCGTCATCCAAGCCGAAGCGGTCGCTCGCAGCGAAGCGGGAGAATCGCATAGGCTGGGCGTTCATGGCTCCCTTCGCCATCCTGTTCGCCTTCGTGTTCATTCTGCCCATCGGCTGGGCCGTCTACTCCAGCTTCTTCCGCCAGATCGCCGAGGGGGGCGGCGCGTACGGCGGCGGCAAGCTCGTCAACAAGTTCGTCGGCCTGCAGAACTTCCAGTACGCCATCACCTCCGCAGACTTCTGGACCGGCGTGGGCCACGTGCTCGTCTACACGGTCATCCAGGTGCCGGTGATGATCATCGCCGCCCTGGCGCTGGCCATGGTCGTCGACTCGTTCGTCGTCAAGCACGTCACCGGCTTCCGCCTGGGCTACTTCCTGCCCTACGCCATCCCCGGCGTGGTCGCCTCGATCATCTGGGTGTACCTGTACAACGGCCAGATCTCGCCGATCGTCAAGGGCCTCGCCGCGATCGGCATCAACGTCGACTTCTTCGCGGACAACGTGGTGCTGCTGTCCATGGCCAACATCACCACATGGACGTTCACCGGCTACAACATGCTGATCTTCCTGGCCGCCCTCCAGGCCATCCCGCACGATCTGTACGAGGCCGCGCGCATCGACGGCGCCAACGGTTGGCAGATCGCCATGAAGATCAAGCTGCCCAACGTGCGCGGCGCCGCGCTTCTCGCCATGCTGCTGTCCATTGTGGGCACGATCCAGCTGTTCAACGAGCCGCAGATCATGGCCACCGCCGATCCGGGCATCTCCAAGTCGTACACGCCCATGATGATGGCCCTGAACACCTCTCAGGGCACCCTCACCCCGTCCGGCGACGGCCCCGCGTCCGCGATCGCGATCGTGATGGCCCTGATCGCCGGCGTGCTGGCCATGCTGTACACCCTGGCCGAAAGGAAGGTGAACGAGTGATGTCCTCCGCAACCGTCAACGAACGAGAGCGCCGCAGGGCCGAACGCAGGCTGGAAAAGCAGCGGGCGGCGGCCGAGCACGATCTGCCCCGTTCCATGCGGCCATCCGCCGCCGTGAAGGTCATCACCGTCGTGGTGCTGGTGGTCGCGCTCTTCTACTTCCTGTTCCCCATCTACTGGGCGATCATCGCCTCCACGAAGTCGCCCTCGCAGATGGTGGGCACGAACGGCATGTGGTTCGCCGTGGGGCTGGGCGATCTGCCGAACGCGATCGCGTCGAACTACGCCACCCTGCTCGGCTGGACGCGCGGTAACTTCTGGCGCTGGGTCCTCAATTCGCTGATCTACTCCGGCGTCTCCGCCGCGATCGGTACGATCGCCGCCGTGATGGCCGGATATGCGACCGCCAAGTTCAACTTCCGCGGCAAGAACGCGGCGATTGGCGTGATCATGGCCTGCATGCTCATGCCCGCGGCCCTGCTCACCATCCCGCAGTACTCGATCTTCCACTCCCTGCATCTGACCAACACGATGCTGTCGATCATCATCCCGTGCTGCGTCTCCCCGTTCGGCTTCTTCCTGGGCCGCGTATACGCGCAGTCCTCGGTGCCGGACGAGCTGCTGGAGGCGGCCCGCATCGACGGGGCGAGCGAGGCGAGGATCTTCTTCACGATCGTGCTGCGGCTGCTGGCCCCCGCGATGGTGACGATCTTCCTGTTCCTGTTCGTCGCCACGTGGAACAACTTCCTGCTGCCGCTCATGATGGTCTCCTCCGACACCCTCAAGCCGGTCACGCTGGGCCTGTACGGCATGGTCTCCCTGGCCACGTTCACCGATCGCGGCGCCCTGATGATGGGCGCCCTGCTCGGCGTCCTCCCCGTGATCGTGCTCTTCCTAGGCCTCCAGCGCTTCTGGCAGTCCGGTCTGGCGGCCGGAGCGGTAAAGGGCTGACGCGGTCAGCCGGCAGTCCGGTGGACTGCCGGCCGCGTCAGCCTGAGCCGCCGCCAAGGGCGCGAAGGTCGGATTGAGCCCCGCCCGTCAGGGTGGGTCCGTTATTGCAGGGGCCGAAGGCGAGCCGATCACCGGCAATCCGGTGGTGGCCTGCCAGCCCCTAATCGCAGCCCCGTCGTCGGGCCGCCAACCCACCGCCCTGCCATCCGCGAACCCAAAATCATCTTCCCCCCGTATTCCCCATCCATCCATCCATCGAACAAGGACGTTTTCATGGCACATACAACCGGTTGTTTCACGTTGCCCAGCGAGTCGAATTTCGCGGAGAAGACCGCGGAGCTGGCCGAGCTGTGGGGTGCGGACGCGATCCGCAACTCGGACGGCACGCATCTGGACGATGCGGTGCGCGCGCTGGGCAAGCGGATCTACAGCGCGTATTTCCCCACGCGCGCGCATAACGAGTGGATCACCCTGCACATGACGCAGACCCCTCAGGTCTATCTGCTCACGGACCGCTTGTTGGCCGAGTCGGACGGTGACGGATCGTGCGCTGTCACTATCCCGCTGATGGAGTCGTTCTTCGAGGAGCAGCTGGCCCCGAATTGGGACGCCGATCCGAAGCGCTACTGGGAGGTCGTGGACCGGACCACGGGCGGGGTGGTCGATCCGGCCCTGTGGGACGCGGACCGCGAATCGTGCTCGGTGACGGTGACCGGTGCGACGCCGATGCACGAGTACACGGTCTCGTTCCTGGCGTACATCATCTGGGATCCGGTGGAGATGTACAACCACCTGACCAATGACTGGGGCGACAAGGAGCACGAGATTCCGTTCGACATCTACCATCCCGCCACCCGAGATTTCGTGTTCCGCACGTTCGAGCAGTGGCTCAAGGACAACCCGGACACGGATGTGGTGCGGTTCACCACGTTCTTCTACCAGTTCACGCTGCTGTTCGACCAAAGGCGCCGGGAGAAGATCGTCGACTGGTTCGGCTGCTCGTGCACGGTGTGCCCCGAGGCCCTGGACGATTTCGAGCGCGAGTACGGCTACCGTCTGCGCCCGGAGGACTTCGTGGATGAAGGCTGCTACAACTCGGCGTGGCGCGTGCCGGGCAGGGCGCAGCGCGATTGGATCGACTTCCTGTCCGGGTTCGTGCGCGCGAACGTCAAGCGCCTGGCGTCCATGGCCCACGAGTCGGGCAAGGAGGCGATGATGTTCCTGGGCGACCAGTGGATCGGCACCGAACCGTACAAGGACGGGTTCGCGGATCTGGGTCTGGACGCGGTGGTCGGGTCGATCGGCGACGGAACCACCACGCGCATGATCGCGGACATCCCGGGCGTGCGCTATACCGAGGGCCGGTTCCTGCCGTACTTCTTCCCGGACACGTTCTACGAGGGCAACGATCCGAGCGTGGAGGGGCTGGATAATTGGCGCAAGGCCCGCCGCGCGATCCTCAGGAGCCCGATCGACCGCATGGGCTACGGCGGGTACCTGTCGCTTGCGGCGAAGTTCCCGAAGTTCGTGGACACCGTGACGCGCATCGCGGACGAATTCCGCGACATCCGCGAGCGGACCGGGGGCGAGCCCGCCGAGGGCATGCTCAACGTGGCGATCCTCAACTGCTGGGGCGGGATGCGATCGTGGATGGCGTTCACGGTGGCGCATGCGCTGCCGAACAAGCAGACCGCGTCCTACTACGGCGTGCTCGAGGCGCTCTCCGGCATGCGCGTCAACGTGCGCTTCATCAGCTTCGACGACGTGCTGGGCCGTGGTGTTGATCCGGATGTGGACGTGGTGATCACGGGCGGCCCGGCGGACACGTCGTGGTCCGGCGGTGACGTGTGGCGCGATCCCCGTCTGGTCGAGACGCTGCGCGCGTGGGTGCGGTCGGGCGGGGCGCTGGTGGGCGTGGGCGAGCCGAGCGCGGCCGTGCGCTTCCAGGGCGGTCGGTTCCTGCAGCTGGCCGACGTGTTCGGCGTGGACGAGGAGCGCTTCCAGACCCTGTCGGTGGACAAGTACTTCCCGCCGGTCACGCCGGATCACTTCATCACGGCGGACGTGCCCGTGGATCCGTCCGCGCGCGAGGCGTGGGAGCGGGCCGGCTATCGGGCCCCGCTGTCCGGGTGCGGCGGCGGCCAGGGCATCGCGCCGCTGGGCGGGATCGATTTCGGCGAGCCGATTTTGAACACGTTCCCGGTCAATGAGGATGTGACGCTGCTGCGGGCCGATGGCGGCCAGGTGCAGCTCGCGGTGAACGGGTACGGCCTGGGCCGTGGCGTGTACGTGTCCGGTCTGCCGTATTCGGCGGCGAACGCGCGTCTGCTGGAGCGCATGCTGTTCTGGGCGGCGGGCGCTGAGGATCGGTACGCGGCGTACAGCTCCTCGAACCCGGAGTGCGAGGTCGCGCACTGGCCGGACGCGGGCCTGTACTGCGTGGTGAACAACACGGATCGCGCGCAGTCCACCGACGTGACCCTGCCCGGCGGTGCCGTGGAGCATTTCGATCTGGAGCCCAGCGGCATCGCCTGGCGCTGAGCGCGGCGGATCGGTCTTCTCCGTCATCCTGAGCGGAGCGGATCGGTCTTCTCCGTCATCCTGAGCGGAGCGGATCGGTCTTCTCCGTCATCCTGAGCGGAGCGCAGCGAAGTCGAAGGATCCGTAACCTCGTCCCTCAAACTTCGCTCGGGAGAACGAAGTCCGGTGTGAAATCCCCCGCAGGACGGCAAGTCGGCGGACTTTCGGGCGGATTTCGCAAGGCCGGCCGATCGTCGTGCTGCTGCAGTCTTCCCCGTGTCCGAAGTCGCCGCCAATTTCGCAATGGGCGGCGACTTCGGACACGGGGGAGGTGCTCTGTGTCTCAAGTTGCATCCGTTCCGGGATTCGGTGGCGTTTTCGGACACGGGGGAGGTGCTCTGTGTCTCAAGTTGCATCCATTCCGGGATTCGGTGGCGTTTTCGGACGCGGGAGCGGTCTTCTGTGTCTCAAGTTGCATCCATTCCGGGATTCGGTAGCAGTTTCGGACGCGGAAGGGCCCCCCTGTGTCTCAAGTCGCCCCCAATTTCGCAATGGGTGGCGTTTTCGGACGCAAGGGAGAGCTGCTGTGCCCGAAGTCGCACCCATCAATCGCGCAACACGCGCCTCGCGCCCGCATTAATGCATATATACTTAACAAATAGAGAAAGCACTACAGCATAAATAGCAGAAAGGGGATTCCCATGGCAGACATCGACGTCACGCTTGCCTCCGTGGCCTCGCGGTTCCAGCTCGAAGGCACGGTTGAAACCATCGAACCGTACGGCGACGGGCACATTAATGTCACCTATCTTGTCGTAACCAGCCAACGGCGCTACATCCTGCAGAAGATGAACACCGCCATCTTCCCGGACACGGCGAACCTGATGCGCAACATCGAACTCGTCACCGCCTTCCTGCGCGAACAGGGGCAGGAGACGCTGGACATCGTGCCCACCGCCACGGGCGCATCGTACCTGCAGGACGATTCCGGCGCCTGGCGCGTATACCGGTTCATCGAGGACACGATCTCCTACAACCTCGTGCCGGACGCCGACGTCTTCCGTGATGCGGGCGCGGCCTTCGGATCCTTCCAGAACCGCCTGGCCGGCTTCGACGCCTCCCAGCTCACCGAAACCATCGCGCGCTTCCACGACACCCCCAACCGCTTCAACGCCTTCAAGGCGGCCCTCGCCGCGGACACGCAGAGCCGCGCCGCCACCTGCCGGCCGGAGATCGACTTCTATCTGGAGCACGCCGACGTGTACCCCACCATCGTGATCGGACTCGGGAACGGCTCCATCCCGCTGCGTGTCACCCACAACGACACGAAGCTCAACAACATCCTCATGGACGCCGGGACGCACAAGGCCCGCGCGATCATCGACCTCGACACCGTGATGCCCGGGTCCATGCTCTACGACTTCGGCGACTCGATCCGCTTCGGCGCTTCCACCGCCCTTGAGGACGAGCCCGATCTGAGCAAGGTCCACTTCAGCACCGATCTGTTCCGCGCCTACACCGAGGGCTTCGTGGGCGAGTTGCGCCACAGCATCACCAATCGCGAGGCCGAGCTCCTGCCGCTCGGCGCGCGCATGATGACCCTCGAATGCGGCATGCGGTTCCTCACGGACTACCTGTCCGGCGACACCTACTTCGCCACCAAGTACCCCGAGCACAACCTGGTCCGCTGCCGCACGCAGATCCAGCTCGTGCGCGAGATGGAACAGAAGGCCGCCGAAACCAATGCGATCGTGGACGCCGTGATGTCCGCGCCCGCGCAGGAGGTCCGCTGATGGCATCGCCCATGGAGCATCCGGCGCCGGAAACCACCGTCTACGAAGCGATCGATGCGCTGGTCGACTACGCCGGCCGGCATCTCGATCTGGATCCCCGCAACGCCGATTGGATCCGCAACCGCATCTTCGCGCTGTTCGGGCTGTCCTCCTACCGTCCCACCGGCGCTACCGCCGGTGAAGACGCTCAGGATGCGCCGGCCCCCGACGCCCTGTTGGCCCGTCTGCGCGATGCGCTCGAATCCGCGGGCCTGTCCGACCATGACGACTGGCCGGCCGTGGAGGACGAGGTGATGGGCATCCTCACCGCGGATCCCGCGCGGATTGCCGACGCCTTCGCCGAAGTGGAGGGCGCGTACGACGGCATGGCCGCCATGCGATGGCTCTACGACCATTGCGTGTCCAACACCTACGTCAAGAAGTCGCAGCTCGACCGCAACCCGCGCTTCGAATCGCACGGGATCGTGGTCACCATCAACCGCGTCAAGCCGGAATTCCGGAACATGAAGAAGGCCGCCGCCGGCAACGCCGTGGCCGGGGGATACCCGCAGTGCACCATCTGCCACGAGAACGAGGGCTTCGCGGGCCGCAACAAGCGCACGCTTCGGACCGTGCCGGTCACGCTGGGCGGCGAGGACTGGTTCTGGCAGTTCTCGCCCTACGGCTACTTCAGCCAACATGGCATCTGCGTGAACCGCGAGCACACGCCCATGCATGTGGACCGGGACACGTTCGTCCATCTGCTCGACTTCGTGGACCGGTTCCCCGGCTACTTCCTCGGCTGCAACGCGGCCCTTCCGCGCATCGGCGGCTCGGTGCTCGCACACGACCACTACCAGGGCGGCGGCGAGATCCTGCCCATGCTCAAGGCACCCGCTTGGGCCACGCTGCATCTGGATGCGCACCCGGACGCCGTGGTGGAGATCCTCAACTGGCCCGGAACCGCCGTGCGCGTGGTCTCCCCGTCGCGCGGGACGATCGTGGAGGTGTCCGATCTGATCCGCCGCGCGTGGATCGACTACAACAACCCCGATCTGGATATCGTCAGCCACGACGCCAACGGCAACCGTCAGTCGGCCCTCTCTCCCAGCGCGATCCGCACCGACCGCGGCTACGAGATGAACCTGATCTTCCGCAACAACGCGGTCAGCGACGCATTCCCGGAGGGCGTGTTCCACGCGCACCCCGAATTCTGGCCCATCAAGCAGGAGCCTATCGGCCTGATCGAGGCGCAGGGCCTGTTCATCCTGCCCGGACGTCTGGTGGACCAGCTCGGGCGGGTGGAGGACTCGATCGCCGAAGACAGGCCGTTGCCGGACGACATGGCCGAATTCCGGATGATCCGCGACGAGATCGCCGCCATCCTGTCCGCCAACGCAGCAGCCGGCCCGGATGGCGCATATGGCCGCGAGGCGATCCGCGCCGCCGTGCGCGACGAGCTCGGATCGGTATGCGAGCGCATCCTTGGCAACACCGCCGTCTTCAAGAACAAGGCGCTCACTCTGGGATTTCTGGAATCCCTGGGTTTCATGCAGCACGCGGGAGGCGTCGCCGGATCGATCGCGGCGGATGATTCGGGGACGGAACGATCATGAATGCACAAACAACGTATGCCGGCCCGTGGCGGGTCGGCGTGGACATCGGCGGTACCAAGATCGAGGCTGCCCTGGTCTCACCGGCGGGCGAGATCGTGGCGAGCGAGCGCGTGCCGGCGAGGCCCGGCAATGAGGCGGTGCTGGACGACGTGACCGCTCTGGTCCGCTCGGTGGCCGGGCATCTTGGCGATCCGAAATCCTCCATCGCCGCCGTGGGCGTGGGCACGCCGGGCCAGGTCGATTCGGCCACCGGGCACATTGCCCACGTGGTCAATCTCGGCATCGAGGAGTTGGAGCTCGGCGCGCTCGCCGGCGAACGGCTCGGCGTGCCGGTCCACGTGGAGAACGATGTCAACGCGGCGGCCGTGGGAGCGGCCCGCGCGCTGTGCGGCAACGACACGTCCGGCACGATCGTGTGCCTCAACTTCGGCACCGGGCTGGCGGCCGGGGTGGTGACCGAAGGCCGTGTGGTCCACGGATTCAGCGGTGCGGCGGGGGAGATCGGCCACGTGCCGGTGGATCCCAACCGCTTCCCCTGCCCGTGCGGCCAGCGCGGTTGCCTGGAGACCGTGTGTTCGGGCGCCTCCGTGGCCCGGCTGTGGCCCCGGACGATCGATGGCCGGCCGCCCATGCCCGATCTGATCGACCGCGCCCGCGCCGGCGAGTTCGCGGCCCAGCGGGTGCTTGCGATGGTGATGCATGCGATCGCCGACGCCCTGCAGATGATCGGTCAGGCCTACGATCCGCGGCTGATCGTCCTCGGAGGCGGCATGGCCAAAACCGGCGATCCGTTCGTGCAGGTCATCCGCGAGGAGCTGCACGAACGCGAGGCCGACTGTCCCTTCCTTGCTGGGCTGAAGCTGGGGGAGCGGCTGCGGCTGGCCCCCGTCGACATCAACCTAGGCGCCCTCGGCGCGGCCCTGTGCGCGTGAGGGATGAAATGCCTCGTGTCGCGTAAGGCGCGCGGCCCCGTAAAGCCTCAGCCCAGATCCAGATGATCCCTGATCACCGCGATCGCGCCGCCCCGCAGCGTGATGTCCGCGCCGCATTGGCAGCGGCGGATCGTGGTGCGGGCGTGGAACTTCGAGGTGGTCAGACGGTCGAGTTGGCGCTGGGCGGCGTCGAGGAACGTGGTGTTGATCACGTCCGGCGGCCCGTACACGCACACGTCGGCGATGTCCAGCAGTCCGATCGGCACGGCCAGTGCGGCGGCGAACCGGGCGCCCGCCGCGCGGATGATCTCCGGCGACTCGCCGCGGTCCGCCCCGGCCAGTCGCTCGCGGATCGCGTGTGCGGAGATCAGCATCTCCATGCACCCCCGCTTGCCGCACGGGCAGAGCGGTCCATCCACCGGATCGATCGAGATGTGGCCGATTTCGCCGCCCGCATGTCCCTCGCCGGTCACCGGCACGTCGTCGATCAGCGTGGCCGCGCCGATGCCACGATCGTTCTTGACGAACAGCAGATTCGATCCCGCCTCGCCGAAGAAGCGTTCGGTGAGCATGGAGTTCGTCACGTCGTTGCCGATCGTGACGGGCAGGCCGAACCGCCGCTGCAGAATGCCCTTGATGTCCACGTCATGCCATCCGAGGAACGTGGATTCGCGGATCACGCCGTCCTGGATCACGCCCGGCGCGGAGACGCCGATGCCAAGGATCCGGTCCGTGTCCAGTCCCTCCCGCAGCTGATCCACGAGCTGCACGATCGCGTCGATGTCCACATGCGCGTCCGGTCCGAGCGCGATCTCCATGCGGTCCTGCGGCAGACCGAGCAGATCGGCCACCGCTCCCTGCACCAGCTGCTCCTGCGACAGGTCGACGGTGATGATCCGCAGCCGCGTGGTGTCCACGCTCAGCAGCGTGCCGCGCTTGCCCTTGCCGGTGGCGTTCGTCTCGTAGCCGTTTTCGCGGATCAGGCCCTCATCGAGCATGTCGTTGACCACGTCGGACACGGCCACGCGGGACAGTCCGGTGCGCCGGCCCAGTTCCGCCCGGGACAGTTGGCTGGAGGGGAACAGCAGGCTGAAGATCAGCGCGCGATTGTTGCGGCGCACGTCCGACGGGTTCGCCTTCGCCGTTCTGCCGGGGGTGTGCAGGGGAGCCGACATGAGCCCCCTCCTTTCATGTGCCGCTGGTTGCGGATTGTCCGTTTCGTGTCCGTCGCGTATCCGCCGTTCGAATATAGACCTCACCGTTGAAGTCGGAAGATACGTTCTTTTCATTATATCCGTATAGATTCGTTGCGACTCGCTGAAAGGTTTGGAAATTGGCTGTTTTCTATTTATGTAAGTATTATTAACAATTGAAGGTGGCGGCATGGCCGCTACTCAGGAATTGCCAGTGGCAGGAAGGATGTGGGTCATGGCGGAGATCATCATTGTCAGGAATCAGGAGGAGGCGGGCGAGCTGTATGCGCGCTGCGTCGCCGATCTCATCAAGGCCAAGCCGGATGCGGTGCTGGGATTGGCCACCGGCTCCAGCCCGCTGGCGGCGTACCGGGCGCTGGCGTCCATCGTGCGCGATGAGTCGATCGACGTGTCCCGCGTGCGCGGCTTCGCGCTGGACGAGTACATCGGTCTGCCGCTGGCCCACCCCGAGTCGTACCACGCGACCATCCACCGCACGGTGGTCGGGCCGCTGGGCCTTGACCCGGACAAGGTCCACGTGCCCGGTGACGTGCTGGACGGCGCGCCATTGTCCGACGGGGAGCGGGTCGCCGCGGCCGGCCCGGCCTATGATGCGGCGATCGAGGCGGCGGGCGGCATCGATGTGCAGATCCTGGGCATTGGCACGGATGGGCATGTGGGCTTCAACGAGCCCGGCTCGTCGCTGGCCTCCGGCACGCGCGTCAAGACGCTGACCGAGCAGACCCGCATCGACAACGCCCGCTTCTTCGACGATGACATCAATCAGGTGCCCACGCACTGCATCACGCAGGGCATCGGCACGATCATGAAGGCGCGGCACTTGGTGCTGCTGGCGTTCGGCGCGGGCAAGGCGGAGGCCGTGGCGGAGACCGTGGAGGGTGGCATCAGCGCGTACTGCCCGGCGTCGGCGCTGCAGCTGCACCCGCACGCCACGATCATCGTGGACGGGGAGGCCGCCTCCAAGCTGCGCAACAAGGACTATTACCGCTACGCGTTCGCGCACAAGCCCGCCTGGCAGGGCATCTGAACGCCGAACCGTTCCCTCTCTGTCATCCTGAGCACTGAGCCGTGAGCCTCCCGCCTTGTCATCCTGAGCGGAGCGTAGCGAAGTCGAAGGATCCTTAATCTGTGCGCACTAAGGGATGCCACGATTGATGCGCAATGGCCAAGGATCCTTCGACTCCGCCCTACCGGGCTCCGCTCAGGATGACGGGTACCTACGGTGTCCGGCTGCGTCAGACCATCGCCGCCCTACCGGGCTCCGCTCAGGATGACAAGACCTCAACCCGCGTACACTGCAGATGTCGGACGCAAAGGAGTGACATGACCGAATCGCGTGAAACCATCGTCAACCGCGTGACCGCCGCGCTGGAGGGGAAGCCCTCGGCCTTCGCGATCCGCAATGCCCGCCGAATCGATGCGCGGGGCATCCGGGAGCATACCTGGGTCGTCGCAAGCCCCAGTGGCGTGATCGCCGCCACCGGCACTTCCGACGCCGACTTCGAGTCCGCCGCCCGGTCCGCCGACATCGACCCCACTGCCGTTGACGGCGACGTCCGCGCGATCGACGCCGCCGGCCGCCTGCTCACGCCGGGCTTTGTGGACATCCATTCCCATGGCGCATGGGAGAGCAGCTTCGACGACGGTCCCGAAGGCATCGCCGTGGCGCGCGCGGGCCATGTCATCCACGGCACCACCCGCCAAGTGCTTTCACTGATCACCAACCCGATCGACGTGATCCGCGAAAACCTCGGTTATGTGCGCGCGGCCATGGATCGCCGGCCGGACGTGCTCGGCGCCCATCTGGAGGGCCCGTTCCTCGCCCTTGCGCGCAAGGGGGCGCATGATCCGATCTGCCTGAAGGATCCGGTTCCCGAACTGGTCGATGCGCTGCTGGAGGCTGCCGACGGCTGCATCCGCCAGATCACCATCGCCCCCGAACTGCCGCATGGGCTCGACGCGATCCGCCGGTTCGCCGCCGCCGGTGTGGTTCCGGCCGTGGGCCACTGCGATGCCGATTACGATCAGGCGCGCGCGGGCTTCGACGCCGGTGCGGGCATCCTGACCCATATGTTCAACGCGATGAACGGCCTGCATCATCGCGAGCCCGGCCCGATCCCCGCCGCCGTGGAGGATCCTCGTGTCACGATCGAGCTGATCAACGATGGCTTCCACGTCCAGAACCCCATGGTCCGGCTCGGCTTCGGTCTCGCCCCGCATCGCATCGCCTTCGTGACCGATTCCATGGCCGCAACCGGCTGCCCGGATGGCGCCTACAAGCTGGGCGCGCTCGACGTCAACGTGGTCGACGGCCATGCACGGCTCGTTTCCAACGGGGCGATCGCCGGGTCCACCCTGCTGCTGGAGGTGGCCGTGCGCCGCGCGGTGCTGGAGCTCGGCATCGATCCGTCCGCCGCCGTGGAGGCCGCCACGCTCACCCCGGCCCGCGCGTTCGGCTTCGATCGTCCCAATCCGGTCACCGGCGCCCCGATCGGTCTGGTGGCCCCCGGTTATGCGGCCGATCTGCTGCTCCTTGATTCGTCCGACTGGTCCGTCGAATCCGTCTGGTGCGCCGGCCGTCGCGTCAGGTAGACCGTCGCATCCGGTAGGCGTCGTGGGGTGCGGATGCTTTCTCATAGGTCCCAAATAATGGGATGCGGTTCCAAAATCACTATACTGGGTAAGCGTATGGGCAAGCCGTCCAGTCGGCGGCCCGCCACCAACGGACAAAGCAGTCGAGAGGCAGGAATCAGCACATGACCGCGAACAAGTACAACTTCGAAGGCAAGGTCGTCATCGTCACCGGCGGCGGCACCGGCATCGGACGCGCCATCACCCAGGGCTTCCTGGACAACGGTGCCACCGTCGTGGCCGTCGGACAGCGCCTCGCCCCGCTGGAGGAGACCATCGAGGGCTACGGCAAGGGCTACGCCCACCAGACCGACGTCTCCAAGCACGAGCAGGTCGCCGAGCTGGTCAAGTGGACCGCCGACACCTTCGGCCACATCGACGTCGTCGTCTCCAACGCCGGCATCTTCGAAGGCGGCGAGATCGAGCACGTGTCCGACGACGTCTGGCACAAGCTCTTCTCCGTCAACGTCGACGGTCTCTTCTACCTCACCAAGGAAGCCCTCCCGTACCTCAAGGAATCCAAGGGCAACATCGTCGTCGACACCTCCGTCTCCGGCCTCTTCGGCGACTGGGGCCAGACCGCCTACAACTCCACCAAGCACGCCATGAACGGCTTCGTCCGCTGCGTCGCCCTCGACTACGGCCAGTACGGCGTTCGCGTCAACGCCTTCGCCCCCGCCTTCATCGAAACCGACATCAACAAGGAAGTCTGGACCGACCCCGAGCGCCTCAAGCCCTACATCGAGCGCGTCGCCCTCGGCCGCACCGGCAAGCCCGAGGATTGCGCCGACCTTGCCCTCTTCCTCGCCTCCGACGGTGCCAAGTACCTCACCGGCCTCGTCGTCCCCGTCGACGGCGGCACCACCGCGGCCACGGGGCAGGGGAGGAATAATTACGAAAACGACACTCGTTCCGTCCTGTGATCGCCGCGATGGAGCGTCTTCGTCGTTGCGGAAGGTTCGACGTACCTTCGTACGCCTTCACCTTCCGCGCCTAGAAGCCGCACGCATCGCGGCGATCACAGCCGCGGGAGGATGACGGATTGGCTTGCTGATTGCTGATCCGGCATGTGATCGGCGGGGCCTTCTCGAAGGGTGAGGGGCCCCGCTTGATGTATTCGTTTTCATTGCAAAGGAGCAAATATGACGCTTGGAGAGGATTATCAGGAGCCGGTCAAGGGGCGGCTGTACACGATCATTCCCGAGGACGGTGATCGCGCCAAGGCCCCAAGGCCGTTCATCGACACCCATGTCCATCTCATGAAGACGAGCCTGTACTCGTGGTTCAACCCGTCCAAGGCCGCCACCTTCGAAGGCCCATGGGACCCGCTGTTCCAAGCCGGCGACTATCTGGCGGACGATCTCGTCGACGAGCTCAAGGGATCCAACGCCAGCATCGTCGGCGCCGTGCACGTCCAGGCCAATGCGGACGATCCCGTGGCTGAAGTCGCCTTCGAACAGCAGCTCAGCGAGGACAGCGGTCTGCCGATCATGATCGTGGCCGGCGGCGACCTGTCCAGCCCGGACATCGAATCCACGCTTGAGCGCGAGGCCGATTACGCCAATACGCGCGGTTTTCGCCAGAACCTCAACATGCATCCTCATCCCCTCTACCATTACGTGGACAAGTCGTACATGGACGATCCGAACTGGCTCGCCGGCCTCGCCCTGCTGCCCAAATACCGCATGAGCTTCGACATGCAGCTGTATCCCACGCAGTTCGCGCGAGCCGCCGAAGTGATCGACGCGCATCCGGACACGCTGTTCATCATCAACCACGCCGGCATGCTGGCCGACCGCAACCTCGCCGGCTGGCGGCTGTGGAAGAACGGCCTGTACGAGCTTGGCAAACGCGACAACGTGGCCATCAAGATCTCCGGCCTGCCGTCCATGGACCACTACTGGACCATCGAAAGCATCAAGCCCGCCGTCTACACCGTGCTGGACGCCTTCGGCATCGACAAGGTCATGTTCGCCTCGAACTTCCCCGTGGACAAGCTGCACTGCTCGCTTGCCGATCTGGTGCACGCCTACGAGCGCTGCGTGGAGGACCTCTCGCAAGCCGAGCGCGATGCCCTGTTCGTGGACAACGCCCGCAGGTTCTACCGGTTCTAGCGTCCGGACGGCATCCGGATGGCATCCGGAAAGACACAGAAGGGATAAACGCCATGTCAACCGTCGAACGAGCCTCGTACAGGGGCTTTCTCAAAGCCGAAGCCACGGAGGATGACGTCGCCCGTGCCGCGGCTGCGCTCCACGAGGACGCCGAACGGCTCAAGGCGGACGATCGCGTGCTCACGGTCTGCCTGACCCGTTACGGCCGACAGCTGTTCCTCTACGTGGAGCACATCGTGCCGGAGCATCCGGCGCACAAGGCGATGGCGTCCATCACCGGCTTGCCCGCCTCCCGCGGCTGGTTCGCCGGCCTGCTCACGCCGTACCCCCAGTTCGGCGGGGATGCGGACTGGGCCTATATGCATCCGGTGTTCTGGTTTGACGAGCCCAAGGATGTCGAATCATTCCGCCGCGCGCAGGAGCCCGATGCCCGCTGCGGCCGCATCGCCCACTTCTGGCCGGACGCTGTGATCGACTATGTGCTCCACCATCAGCTCATTGCGCGCGAGGGTCTGGCCGTGGGCGACCGCTACCAGTTCATCTCCGTGCTGGACGATGTGGCTTTCAGCTACTTCGAGACCCCGCGCGATCGCGAGCAGGTCAACATCCGCCGCGAACAGGGCGAATCCAAGGAGATCCAGCGCTGGCTCGACGTGGACCCGTTCAGCCACTTCGACCACTTCGATCCCGGAACCCTCGAAAAGGACTTCCTCGTCATCGACACACTGGTTTCGGTGGGCTGAGCCGTTAAGCGGACAGCCCGGTGGGCTGTCCGTAGGCGAAGGGAGCCGCCGCCAAGGCGGCGACGGTCCGGTGTAGCCGGACGCCGGCAAGATGTCCTCTCTCGTCATCCTGAGCGAAGCGACGCGGCGGTTCCCCGTCATCCTGAGCGAAGCCCGAAGGGCGGAGTCGAAGGATCCTTAACTGTATGCACAAATTAAGGATCCTTCGACTCCGCCCTAAAGGCCTACGCTCAGGATGACGGAGGGGACTTGCCGGCTCGGTCTCAGGATGACGGAGGGGCCTTGCCGGCCTACGCTCAGGATGACCAAAAGACGGCCCACGCTCAGGACGACGAGAGGAAACCTGCCGGCTCACATCGCATGCTCGAACCGGATCACGTCCGGCTCGGCGTTGGATGTCACGAACGCCTTGGGGGTCATGCCGAACTCCCTCTTGAAGCAGCGCAGGAAGTGCGTGTACGACTTGAACCCGCACATGTGGTACACGCGCTTGGCGTTGCCGGTCTTGCGCAGCAGCTCCTTGGATTTGAGCAGCCGCTTGGTGAGCGTGTACTCGTGCAGGTTCACGCGCATGTGCTTCTTGAACTCGCGGCTCAGGTAGTACTTGTTGATGTAGAACCTCGCCGCCAGCGCGTCGAGCGAAAGGTCCTCGTCCAGATGGTCGCCGATGTAGCTCATCACGTCGCCGATCATCCGCGGCACCATCGAGCTTTCCGGCATGATGTCGTTCGTGGAGGCGAGCACGGCCTTGTTCAGCGCGATCATGAGTTCCAGGAACCGCTGCTCGTACATGATGTCGTCGCCGTACGACCGCCCGGGCTTCTCGTCTAGTCTGGCGATGTGCTCGGCCAGCATGTCCGGATCCACGCGGATCACGCGGCTCACCGGCTTGCCGTAGTGCGAGAAGCATGCGGTCAGATCGGTGGCGGGCGTGGAATGCGACTTGAGGTACTCGTCGGTCACGTAGGCGTAGGCGCGCTCATAGCTGTCCGTCGACTGCCGCACAATGTTGTGCAGGTCGTTGATGTTCACCAGGATCACGGTGCCCGGCGTGGTCTCGTACTCGTCGCCGTCAAGGTAAAAGACGCCGCTTCCCTTGAGTACGCAGTTGATCTCGTAGTAGTCGTGGTAGTGCAGCGGCATGTCCTCCTCCACGGTCTGGTTGACGTGGAAGATCTCGAAGCGGTCGGTGATCATCGGGTTGACCACCACGGCCTGCGATGCTGGCATGAAACCGGACCCCCTCGTTCAAAGCTGCGCGGATGCTGAATCCCAGTATAGCGATCGTGTCCCTCGTCCCAAGAGTGCAAGAAAAGACACTCATGGTGCAAAAGCTGCGTATTTCTGAGCGTGACGGTCCATTGCCGGACTCATACAATGAAACCATCCGCACAATGAAGTGGTTGCGCGGGTGCATCGTCTACGTAAGGAATCCATATGACCGAATCCGCACTGCCGGCCAGCCGTGAAGAGATCCGCGGGCTGATCGACCGCATGATCGACAACCTTGTGACCATCGAGGTCACCGATACCAAGGGCCTGTGGGTCAACCCGGACGGCACTGTGGTGGACGACAAAAGCTGGAAGGAATGGAACTGGCCGCAGGGCGTGGGCCTGTACGGCATCTACAAAAACTATCAGATCACCGGCAATCCCAAGGCCCTCAAAACCGTGACCGATTGGTTCGATCAGGCCCTCGCCAAAGGCACTCCGGCCAAGAACGTCAACTCCGTGGCCCCCATCCTCACCCTCGCCTTCCTCTACGAGCAAACCGGCGAGCCCAGCTACCTGCCCTACTTGAAGCAGTGGGGCGAGTGGATCTACCGCGACCAGACCCGCACGGAGGGCGACGGCATCCAGCACGTCACCCTGGCCGACGCAAACCACAACCAGCTGTGGGCGGATACGCTCGTCATGACCGTGCTGGCCCTGGCCAAGCTCGGCAAGGTGCTGGATCGTCCGGAGTATCTGGAGGAGGCCAAGTACCAGTTCCTCATCCACGCCAAGTTCCTCATGGACTCCGCCACCGGCCTGTGGTTCCATGGCTGGACCTTCGATGACCGCAACAACTTCTCCGCCGCCCACTGGGGCCGCGGCAACTGCTGGGCCACCATCGCCATCCCCGAGTTCCTCTCGCTGCTCGATCTGGACGAGCATGACGCCGTCCGCCGCTGGCTCATCGAGGTCCTCCGCGAGCAGGTCGAGGCCCTGACCCGTCTGCAGGACGAGCGCACCGGCATGTGGCACACCCTGCTTGACGATCCGGAGTCCTATGTGGAGTCCTCCGCCACGGCCGGCATCGCCTACGGCATCCTCAAGGCCGTCCATGAGCGCTACATCGATGCCGCCTACGCGCCCGTCGCCTACCGCGCCATCAAGGGTCTGATCGGCCGGATCAACGAGGCCGGCGAGGTGGGGAACGTCTCCGCCGGAACGGGCATCGGATCCGATTTCGACTACTATCGCAACATCGACGTGACACCCATGCCGTATGGCCAATCGCTGACGGTTTTGGCGTTCACGGAAATGCTGGTATCGTATTGCTAGGGCGATGTGAAACCGGTTTCACGATCGTGACAACGACGTGCAACAAGGTTGACTAACCGCATAACTGAAGATTGAATGGAATCGTCATAGACGACAGAAAGGAAGCCTAATCATGGCCTTCGATATGAACAAGTTCTCCCTGGAGGGCAAGGTCGCGCTGGTCACCGGCGCCTCCTACGGCATCGGTTTCGCCATCGCGTCCGCGTTCGCCGCGGCCGGTGCGAAGATCGCCTTCAACGACCGCACCCAGGAGGCCGTCGATCGCGGCCTCGCCTCCTACAAGGAGGCCGGCATCGAGGCTCACGGTTACGTCGCCGACGTGACCGATGAGGACGCCGTCGCCCAGCTGGTCAAGGACATCGAGCGCGATCTCGGCACCATCGACATCCTGGTCAACAACGCCGGCATCATCAAGCGCATCCCCATGCTCGAGATGTCCGCCAAGGACTTCCGCCAGGTCATCGACGTCGACCTCAACGGCCCCTTCATCGTTTCCAAGGCTGTCCTGCCCGGCATGATCAAGAAGGGCCACGGCAAGATCATCAACATCTGCTCCATGATGTCCGAACTCGGCCGCGAGACCGTCTCCGCCTACGCCGCCGCCAAGGGTGGCCTCAAGATGCTCACCCGCAACATCTGCTCCGAGTACGGCGAAGCCAACATCCAGTGCAACGCCATCGGACCCGGCTACATCGCCACCCCGCAGACCGCCCCGCTTCGCGAGCGCCAGCCCGACGGCTCCCGCCACCCCTTCGACGCCTTCATCGTCGCCAAGACCCCGGCCGCCCGTTGGGGCACCCCCGAGGATCTTCAGGGCCCGGCCGTCTTCCTCGCCTCCGACGCCTCCGACTTCGTCAACGGCCTCGTCCTGTACGTGGACGGCGGCATTCTGGCTTACATCGGCAAGCAGCCCCAGTGAGCAAATCGCGCGGCGGCGGAGCGTCTTTCGCCTTACGGCGGGCTTGACGTACCTTCGTACGCCTGCGCCCGGCGACGGCGAAAGCCGCACGCGCCGCCGCGCGATTTGTGGAAAGTGAAGTGACGGAGCGTCTTCCGCGCCTTGAAGTCGCACGCGCCGTCACCGTTTTCGGCGTGACGGGCGTCTCCCCGTCATCCTGAGCGAAGCGGAGCGGAGTCGAAGGATCCTTCGGCTCCCCTCCGCATCGGTTTTTCGTAAATGAAAGGAAACACACCCATGCGCATCGCTTTGATCAACGAGAACTCCCAGGCCGCCAAGAACGGCCTGATCTACGACGCCCTGAAGAAGGTCGCCGACGAAAAGGGCTTCGAGGTCGACAACTACGGCATGTACGCCGCCGATGACGAGGCCCAGCTCACCTACGTGCAGAACGGCATCCTTGCCGCCGCCCTGCTCAACACCAAGGCCGCCGACTTCGTCGTCACCGGCTGCGGCACTGGCGAGGGCGCCATGCTCGCGCTCAACTCCTTCCCGGGCGTGATCTGCGGTCACGTCGAGGACCCGCTGGACGCCTACACCTTCGCCCAGATCAACGACGGCAACGCCATGGCCATCCCGTTCGCCCTCAAGAACGGCTGGGGCCAGGAGCTGCAGCTCAAGTACATCTTCGAGCAGATGTGGCTCGAGGAGCCGGGCTCCGGCTACCCGAAGGAGCGCGTCGTCCCCGAGCAGCGCAACAAGAAGATCCTCGACGGTGTCCGTGAGGCCGCCTTCAAGCCGCTGGTCGACATCTACAAGGCCCTGGACCCGGAGCTGGTCAAGGGCGCCTTCGCCGGCGAGCACTTCAAGGAGCTGTTCACCGCCAACGCCCAGGATGGCGAGATCAAGGACTACGTCCTGTCCCTGATCTGATCCATCGGATCCGCCGTTTGCCGCGGATCCAATCCCGGACCGCCTTGGCGATCCACCCCGGCCGGACGCCTTCGGTTCCTTGCCGCGCCCGGCCGGACGTTTCTCTTCCCCCTGATTATTTCCTTCCCAAGGCCGACCGGTCCTGTCCACCGGTCGGCCTTTTCCTTTGCCTTTCCTTTGTCTTTGCCTGGATCGTCCCTCGACCCCGGTTCCCCAATCCGGTCCCGAATCCGCCCCGTCGCTTACGTCAATCGTTTTGCAAAGGCTGGCAACGGATGAACGATCATTAAGAAAGCTTGCTTAATCTTCACTCCCGTCACTGAAAAGTTTCGTTCCGCGACATGCGCAGCACCGCGCGATGGCAGCCGTGGGACGCAATTACAAAGGGGTGGTTGATTATGGCTGGTCTCTCATGGGTCGGCAAGAAGAGGAAGATCACGTATTGGACGCGATTCGGCTACGGCATGGGCGGTCTGCTCAATTCCGGCGCCCTCACGTTCACGCACACGTATCTGATCATGTTCGTGTCCACCGAGTGCGGCCTGTCCGCGGGTGAGGCGGCCATCATCGCCTCCGCCGCCATCTACCTGGACGCCGTGCTCGCCCCGCTCATGGGCTTCTTCTCGGACAACTTCTACGCCACCAGGCTCGGCCGCCGCTTCGGCCGCCGCCGCTTCTGGATCCTCGCCGCCATCCCCATGATGGTCGCCGAGCCGCTGATCTTCCTGGTCACGCCCTTCGGCTTCGGCTACTACCTGGTGTGCTACCTGATCTATAACGTCGGCTATTCCTTCGCGTCCACGTCCCTCGTGCCGCTCGCCATCGAGATGACCGACGACTTCCAGGAGCGCGGCTACCTGACCGGCATGAAGCGCGTCTTCGGCAACGTGACCGGCTTCCTCATGGCCGCCCTCACCGCCTTCGGCTTCGGCGTGTTCGGCGAGGACAACCCGCACTCCTACTTCATCATCGCCTGCATCAACGCCTCGATCATGATCTTCGGCCTGGTCACCCTCTACCTGAGCACCTGGGAGAAGACCGTGGACGAGGTCGCCGAGGAGAAGATCGTCAACGTGTGGGAGGGCATCAAGAAGCTCGTCATCGACGTGCTGTCCACCTTCCGCAACAAGGCTTTCCGCCGTCTGCTCTACACGTGGATGCCGTCCCAGTTCGCCGCCTCCGTGTGGTCCGCGGCCTACAGCTACTTCATCGTCTACACGCTCGGCATCACCAAGGCGTGGGCGTCCGGCTCCGAAATGCCCGGCAAGATCGTGGCGATCGTCTGCATGGCCATCTGGGTGCCGCTGCTGGTCAAGAAGGGCTTCCACAAGCCCTACTGGTTCGCGGTGATCGGCGCCGCGGTCTCCATGGCCGTGTTCGTCACCTTCGGCGTGCTGCAGTTCACCGACGCGATCCCCGTGGCCGCCGTGATGGTCGCCTACCCGATCGTCTTCTGCGTGTGGAAGTTCTTCTACGCCGGCTTCCAGTACCTGCCCGACGCGATGCTCAACTACGTGCCCGATGTGGACGAGCTCATCACCCTGCGCCGCCGCGAGGGCGTCTACTCCGCCTCCCAGCGTCTGGTCCAGCAGCTGCTGCAGGCGATCGTGACCACGGTGTTCGGCTTCGTCCTGCTCGCCTCCGGCTTCATTTCCACCAAGGGCCAGCATGTGGAGCAGCCGATCTCCGTGCCGGTCACCATCGCCATCACCCTGCTCGTGGGCTGCTGCGTGATGTTCATCCTTTCCGCTGTGCTCTCCCACTTCCTGACGCTGGACAAGGACACCTGCGCGGTGGTCACCGGCGAAGTGGAGCGCGTCAAGAACGGCGGCCTCATGAAGGACGTCAAGCCCGAGGTGCGCCGCGTGTGCGAGGACCTCTCCGGCCTCAAGTACGAGCAGTGCTTCGCGCACAACAACATCGGCTACCAGGAGGAGGAGATCACCCCCGCCGCGTGACGGTTGCGTGACGGTTGCGTGACTGTCGCGGCCGGGTGGTCGGTGCGGGTTCCGTTGTTTGCCCGATCGCCGATCGCCCGGCCGCTTCGCCGGTTGCGTTTCCCCTGGCCGTTGCGCTTTCCGCCGGCTCCTCTCTCGCCGCCCGTTGCATATACACGTATATGAAACATGCGTTGAAACGGGCCGTTGAACGTCGTTTGCATATACATGTATACGCAATGGACAGCGGAGCGGCCCATTCGGCGTCATTTTCATATACGTGTATATGCAATGTGCGGCGGGAGAGGCTGTTCAACGTCGTTTGCATATACATGTATACGCAACGTGCATTGTGGGGCGGTACTTGATGTCGTTTGCGTATTGTCGTTTGCGTATACACGTATATGCAAACGACAGGCAAACGGCGGCGGACGACAGACAGGTGGCGACGCGTGGCCGAAGAGTCGCCGGTTCGCCGTTGGTCTCGCTGCCTGATGACTGCCGCTCGACTCATGCCGTCCGCCGCCATTGCGATGCTTATTCTGTAAATTCGTTACAAAAAGTGCCGATTACGATCCCCTCGTGGTCCGTTCTGTAACGGTGTTACAAAAAGTGCGACGGGGGAGGCCGTTCGGCGTCCATTCTGTAAATCCGTTACAGAAAGTGCGTGGGGAGGTGCTGTTCCATGTCCGTTCTGTAAAAGAGTTACAGAACGAACTTGGAAGGGTACCGTCTAAGGTGCGTTCCGTAAATCTGTTACGGAAAGTGCCGCGAGGTGCGTCGTCTAAGGTGCGTTCTGTAACAATGTTACAAACCGTGCGGTAGGGTATCGGCGGGAAAGCGGCGCGGTGGGGGAATCGGTGCCGCCCGTTCGGCGTCGTTTGCGTATACATGTATACGCAACGTGCGGCGGGAAACCGTGCGGCTGGGAATCGGATTGCGATGGTCGCGCCGAAAAGTTTTCGGCTGTGCATGATGCAACAATTGGCAACGGAACGTGATCGCCGCTTGGAATCACTCTAGGCTGACTGTAGAGCAATGAAGCCAAAGTCTAGAGAGGACAGTCATGCAGCTGGAATTGATCACCGTTGGCGCACGATTCGCCGTCATCGAAATGAAGTACGCCGGCATCTGGCGCGCGGAAAATCCGTGGAAAGTTTTCGTCAATGGCGAGCTGAAAACCGAGACCGATCACATCGTCACCTACCTCGATGGTCTCGAGCCGGACACCGAGCAGATCGTCCGCTATGAGCCCGTCGCAAGCGGTGGCATGGTCGCCGCCGAGCCCGTGGAGATCGCATTCACCACCAAGCACGAATCGTTCACGCTGAACGTGCGCGATTTCGGCGCGATCGGCGACGGCGTCCATGATGACACCCAATCGATCATGGCCGCGATCATGGCCGCCCCGCGCGACGCCCGCGTGCTGGTGCCCGCCGGCGATTGGCGCGTCAAGAACATCTTCCTCAAGTCGGACATCACTCTCGACATCGCCGAGGGGGCCACCATCCGCGCCCGTCACGATCGTGAGAATCTCGCCTACCTGCCCGTCACCCAAACGGCCACGAACGCGGCGAAGGCCACGAACGCGGCCACGAACGCCGCCGAGCCCGCGAACGCCCCGTGCGACGGCTACAACGGCACTGGCCTCCTGCCCCTGGGCACCTGGGAGGGCGAATCGGTCGTCCCGATGTTCTGCGGCGTGATCACCGGCATCGGCCTTGAGAACGTGACCGTCTGCGGCCGCGGCGCGATCGACGGCGGCGCGAATCGGGATGAGGACAACTGGTGGTTCGAGCCCAAGCGCATCCGCATCGCCGCCCGCCCGCACATGGTGTTCCTGTCCGACTGCGATCACGCCACCTTCGCCGGCATCACCGTGCGCAACTCGCCCAGCTGGAACTTCCATCCCACGCTGTGCCGCGATTTCACGCTGGCCTGCGTGACGATCGAGAGCCCCAAGGTCTCGCCGAACACCGACGGCTTCGATCCGGAGTCCTGCGACGGCGTGCGCGTGATCGGCACGCATTTCTCCGTGGGCGACGACTGCATCGCCGTCAAGTCGGGCAAGATCTCCATGCCCCGATCGCTGCGCCCGGCATGCCGCAACATGATCGTCGAGCAGTGCTACATGCACGACGGCCATGGTTCGGTGGTCCTGGGCTCCGAGGCGTCCGGCGGCATCGAGAACCTCACCGTGCGCGACTGCCTGTTCGAGCGCACGGATCGCGGTCTGCGGATCAAGTCCCGTCGCGGCCGCGGCAAGGATTCGATCTACCGCAACATCCGCTTCGAGCACATCCGCATGGATGAGGTGCTCACCCCCTTCGTGGTCAACTCCTTCTACTTCTGCGACCCCGACGGCAAGACCGACTACGTGCAGACCCGCGAGCCGCTGCCCGTGGACGATCGCACGCCCAAGGTGGAGTCGCTGGAGTTCCGCGACATCGAGGCGCTCAACTGCCACGCCGCCGCCACGTGGATCACCGGTCTGCCGGAAAGCAAGGTTGGCAAGCTGGAGTTCCACAATATCCATGTCACCTTCTCTCCGGACGCCGAGCCCACCACGCCGGCCATGGCCTGCCAGGTGGAGCCGATGGTCCGCCAGGGCATCATCGCGCAGAACGTTGAGACGCTGGTGCTGGACGACGTGCGCATCGAGGGCCAGGACGGCGACGAGCTGCAGCTGACCAACGTGGACAGGGTGGTCCGCCAATGACCGGTCCGATCGCCGGGACGGCCGCCGGTCCGATCGCCGGAACGGCCACCGGGTTCGTGCAATCCTCCGGGCTCGCGCAATCTGCCGGGCTCGCGCAATCCGCCGATCCACCCACGCTCACGGTCGCCGCGGACGGTTCCGCCCGGTTCTCCACAATCGGCGCCGCGCTGGACCATCTCATGTCGCTCGACGACGGCCTTGCCCCGGCGCGCATTCTTGTGAAGCCGGGGGAGTACCGTGAGCGGCTGATCGTCCGCCGCCCGAACCTCACCATCGAGGCGGCCGGCGCGCCCCGATCGGCCCGGATCGTCTACGGGCTGGGCGGCAAAATGCCCTCACCGGACGGTCAGGGAGACAGGCGCGGCACCTTCCGCACGGCCACCGTGTTCGTGGACGCGCACGATGTGACGCTCAGGGGCCTGGTGATCGAGAACGATGCCGGCGACGGACGCGAGGTGGGCCAGGCGATCGCCCTGTATGCCGACGGCGACCGGCTCACCGTGGACGACTGCGCGCTGCTGGGCCATCAGGACACGCTGTTCACCGGTCCGCTGCCGCCGAAGGAGATCCAGCCCGGCGGCTTCCTTGGGCCCAAGCGGTTCGCGCCGCGTGTGGTGGGCCGGCAGCTGTACCGCGGCTGCCTGATCGCCGGGGACATCGACTTCATCTTCGGATCGGCGCGAGCATGGTTCGAGGATTGCGAGATCATGTCCCTCAACCGCGGCGAGGCGATCAACGGCTATGCGACCGCGGCCTCCACCCCGCAGGACGAGCCGTACGGCTACGTGTTCGATCGTTGCCGGTTCACCACGGATCCGGACGATCCGGCCGCGCCCGGTTCCGTGTATCTGGGCCGTCCCTGGCGCGATTGGGCGCGGGTGACGCTGATCGATTGCGAACTCGGCGCGCATATCCGCGCGGATGGGTGGGATGATTGGAACAAGCCCGACGCCCGCCTCCACGCCACCTTCCAGGCCATCAACCCCACCGGTCCCGGTGCCGCGCCCATGGCATGGCCCCGGTGGGCCCGCATCCTGCCCGATGCCGATCTCGCCCGATTCTCGCGCGAGTCAGTGATCGGTTTCTGACCATCGCGTCCGACTGCACGAAAGGAGTTCCCCGCATGGGCAATGCACGCATCCTCAACACCTACATCCATCAGCTCATCGAGACGAGCACGCCGGAGGCCCCCGCGTGGAACATCGAGAAGCTGCGCGCCGGCAAGCCGAACACATGGAACTACATCGACGGCTGCATGATCAAGGCGCTGCTGGATCTCCACGGCATCACGGGCGACGACGCCTACCTCGATTTCGCGGACCGGTTCATCGACCACTTCGTGCGCGAGGACGGATCGATCGCCTCGTACGATCCCAAGGCCTACAATCTGGACAACGTCAACGCCGGCAAGACGCTCTACCAGCTGTATGCGATCACCGAAAAGCCCAAGTACCGCAAGGCGATGGACACCATCTACAGCCAGCTCGAAGGCCAGCCGCGCACGGTGGAGGGCAGCTTCTGGCACAAGCTGATCTATCCGAACCAGGTGTGGCTCGACGGCCTGTACATGGCCCAGCCGTTCTACATGCAGTACGAGCTGAGCTTCCGCGACGGCCGCGGGTGCCCGGACAGTCTCCACCAGTTCGAGGTGGTGCGCGAGCGGATGCGCGACGATCGCAACGGGCTGTACTTCCACGCCTACGACGCCTCGCGCGAATCGTTCTGGTGCGATCCGGTCACAGGCCTGTCCAGTTGCTTCTGGCTGCGGGCCGAGGGCTGGTTCGCGATGGCGCTGGTTGATACCTGGGAGCTCATGCCCGCATCCATGAGCGGCGAGCGCGACATCCTGCGGCGCATGTTCCGCGAACTGATCGACGCGATGCTGCCGTATCAGGACGGGGAAACCGGCATGTGGAGCCAGGTGATCAACCTGCCGAACATCGCCCCGAACTATGCGGAGACCAGCGGCTCGGCGATCTTCGCATACGCGATCATGAAGGGCGTGCGCCTGGGCGTGCTGCCGGAGTCCTATTTCGAAGCGGGACGCAGGGCGTTCCAGGGCATTTGCGACACGAAGCTCGGCGAGGAGGATGGCCGGCTTACGCTCGACGGCATCTGCTTGGTGGCGGGCCTGGGCAACACGGACCATCGCGAGGGCACGTTCGAGTACTACATGCGCGAACCGGTGGTGCGCAACGACGCCAAGGGCGTGGCCCCGCTGGTGCTCGCCTACGTGGAGATGCTCCGGCGGGAACGTGGGGTGTGAGTCCCGGCAGCGGGTTTCATCCTGAGTGGTCTTTTCCGTCATCCTGAGCGGAGCGCGTAGCGCGGAGTCGAAGGATCCTTAACTTCATGCGTAAAGGAGCCATGACTATGCGCGGAGTATTAAGGATCCTTCGACTCCGCTGCGCTTCGCTCAGGATGACGACAGCTCCTCTTTTGCCAAGAGTTTCATTGGTTCCCAGCCTTTCCACAGGCCCCGGTGTATCCTTGGCATCGGTTAGGCACGCACCACTCAACACGAAGGGGAAGCCATGTTCCAAAGCTGCAACGGGCTCTACGCCGATGTCTCGGACACGTCCATCACCCTATTCTGGGACCAGCCCGATGAGGCCACCCCGGAGAGCATCTACCGCATCCGCTTCGACGGCCCGGAGGCCGCGAAGACCGATCGCACCCACGTCACCTTTCTGGACCTCGAACCGGACACCAGTCACGATTTCTCCGTCTGTCTGAGCGAGGAGGGCGAGTATGGCGACTATGAGCCGATGCTGTCCGGCACGTTCCGCACCCTGCCCGCCAAGCGCGCGATCGATGTGACCCAAGCCCCCTACAATGCGGTGGGCGACGGGAAGACCCTGAACACCGCGGCCATCCAGCGGGCGCTGGACGACTGCGACGCGAACAGCCGCGTGGTGGTCCCCAAGGGCACGTTCCTCACCGGTGCGCTTACCATGCACTCCGATTCCGAGCTCACCGTGCTGTTCGGCGGCACCCTGCAGGGCTCCACCGACCCGGCGGACTACGAGCCGCGCGTGCGCACGCGCTTCGAGGGCGTGGAGACCGAATGCTACCGCAGCCTGATCAACGTAGGCCGGATGGACCACGATGCCAGCTACACCACGCGCAACGTGACCATCAGCGGCGAGGGGTCCATCCTTGGCGGCGGTCCCGAGCTCATGCACGCCACGATCGATCTGGAGCGCGAGCGCATCAAGGACCAGCTCGCCGCCATGGCCGACTACATCGCCACCTGCGAGAACGAGAATACGATCCCCGGGCGCGTTCGCGGCCGTCTGATCAACGTGGCCAATGCGCAGAACGTGACGATCAGCGGACTCACCTTGGGACAGGCTCCCAGCTGGAACCTGCAGTTCATCTACTCGGATACGATCGTCACGCACAACTGCGCGTTCACGTCCGTGGGTGTGTGGAATGGCGACGGTTGGGATCCCGACTCCTCCACGAACCTGTGGCTGTTCGACTCCCGCTTCGACACCGGCGACGACATGGTGGCCATCAAATCGGGCAAGAACCCGGAGGGCAATGCGGTGAACCGTCCCACCAGGCATGTGCGCATCTTCGACTGCTCGGCCACGCACGGCCATGGCATCGCGATCGGATCGGAGATGAGCGGCGGCGTGGAGGACGTGAAGGTGTGGGACGTGGACATCGCCAAGTCCTGCTACGGCTTCCACATCAAGGGCACGCCCAAGCGCGGCGGCTATGTGCGCAATGTCACCGTGCGCGACTGCGAGCTTGCGGCCATCACCATCCATGCGGTGGAGTACAACGACGACGGCGAGCCGGGCCCCGACCAGCCGGTGTTCGAGAACTTCCGGTTTGAGCGCGTGAAGGTGCTTGGCCGCCATTGGGGTGAGGGCGATGGCGAAGTCCATCCCACCACGGCGGTGCTGGTCCGCGGCTTCGCCAAGCCTGGCCACGAGGTGCGCGACGTTGTGCTGCGCGACGTGACGCTGGGCGGGGTGAAGGATGGCTCCGGGCTTGTGGAGATGGCGTACGCGCGCAACGTGACCATGGAGAACGTGAGCTCCCTGGCCACGGACACCCTGCCGGCCGGGGAGAATCCGCTGCAGGGGCGGTAACCGGCGGTCTGGGCGGGCAACGTTTGGCATCGCGCTGCATGATCGCGTGCGGCCGCGTTAGGCTCGGAAACAGTCCGCAATCATCGTCGATGGGAGTTTCCATGGCCGTCTCCGATTCCGTTCGTTCTGATTCCGCCGATTCCGCCGGGCTGGCGATTACCCGCATTCCCTCGTCCCGCGCGCGCATCGTGTGCATCGGCGACAGCATCACGCACGGCGACACGGGCCTCGGCTTCAACGCCCCGCGCCCGTGGCCCGAGCAGGTGGGGGAGATGCTGGGCGTGGAGGTGTTCAACTGCGGGCACAACGGCATCGAGGCGGCCCGGTACCGCGAATGCCCCGAATGGGAGCTGGCCAAGTCCAAGCTGCCCGGCGCCGATCTGGTGACGTTCATGCTGGGCACCAACGACATCGGCCACGATTTCGTCACGTCGCCGGACGATGTCCCCGCGCACATCGCGCGGTATGTGGGGCTGATCGAAGAGGCTGCGGCGCTCACCCCGCACGCCGAGGTGGCGGTGCTCTCCATCATCCAGTTCGCGCTTGGCGAGCCGGTGATGAGCCGGTTCGGGCTGGAGGGCATGCGACGCATGAACGTGCTGGTGGACGAACTCAATCCGGCATACCGGCGCATGTGCCGCGAGCACGGCTGGCATTTCGTGGATTTCGCCGCGGCGATCAACCAGCATCGCGATCTGTATGGCAATTCGATCCATCCGAACCAGGATGGCTACGACGTCATGGCCAGGGTTTTGGCGCCAAGGCTGTCCGCCCTGCTCGGCGCCTGATCGCCCGGCGCCGCCGTGCTGGTCCGCACCACGAGTTCGGTGGGCAGGATCACGCGCGGGTCGGCGTCCGGTGATCGTCGCTCCATCACCATGCGCGCGGCGGCTTCGCCCATGCGGGCCAGCGGCTGGCTCACGGTGGTCAGCGCCGGCATCAGCGTGATTGAGGTTCGGACGTCATCGAATCCCACCACAGACAGATCATCCGGGATCCGCAGGTCCAGCGCGGCGGCGGCCCGGTAGACGCCCAGTGCGATCTCGTCGCTTTGGGCGAAGATGGCGGTCGGTCGCCTATCCGCGCGCATCGCATCCCCGTCCAGCAGCTCCCGTGCCAGCCGTTCGCCCGAATCGGCCGTGAACTCGCCGTGCCGGACCATCGTGGGATCGAATGACGCGTCGAATTCGGTGAACGCGCTGCGGAATCCGGCCAGTCGTGCGTTGGCGCACATGGCGTTGCCCGGCCCGGTGATGGTGGCGATGCGGCGATGGCCCAGAGCCAGCAGATGCCGGCCCGCATACAGTCCGCCCGACCAGTTGTCCGATTGCACGCTCATGATGCCGCTTTCCGGATTGCCCAGCGGGTCGATGAACACGCAGGGGATGTTGCGCGAGGCGAACCGGCGTCCCAGCGATTCGGTGGGCTTGGAGAACACCACGATCACGCCGATCGGCCGGCGTGCCACCACTTCCTCCACCCATGCGGTCATTTGCGCGTCATCGCAGTCCAACAGGGACACGACCGATCGCACGCCGGCCGATTGCGTGGGTCCGGCGATGCCCCGCATGATGTCCAGCGTCCATACCGTGTCGAAATGATGGAATGCCACCTCGATCAAGGGCGACGAGCCGGCCTTGTGCGGCGAGGACTGGAAGTAGCCGAGATCGGCCATCGCGCGCTCCACGCGGTTGCGGGTGTCCCTTGACACCTCGCCGCGCCCGTTGGCCACCTTGGAGACCGTGGCGATCGAAACCCCGGCCCGCTCGGCCACATCCCTGAGAATCACGCGTCTGCCGCCGTTGCCGCCGTTGCCACTGGTCATGGGTACTCCCTTCCCGCGTCCGCCGCGAGGCCATCGTCGGCATCGGGCGAACGAAATGTTTCATAATCAGATAAAAACTAAAGAAAATTTTACTACCAAGATATCGACATATTGCCGTGGTGGGAGCCGCCGATGGCATGGAATATATGGCTTTACGGTCCGGTTTTTGCTGTGCTGCGGCGATTGGCAACGATTTGCGGTGATCGTATAAGCGCTTCTACAATGGAGACACGTCACGAAAAAAGACCGAAAACGATTCAAGGAAGAACGCCATGTCTGACCGCATGATTCACAACCCGATCCTGCCCGGATGCAACCCGGATCCGAACATCTTCACCGACGGCCGCCGCTACTACATCGCCGTGTCCACCTTCACCTGGGTGCCCGGCGTGCGCGTCTACGCCTCGGACGATCTGGTGGACTGGCGGTATGAGACCAGCGTGCTCGCCACCCCCGCGCTCGCCGACTTCGCCGGCCGCCCGGACAACATGGCCGTCTGGGCGCCCATGATGACATGGCATGACGGCGTCTACTATCTCATCTACACCGACGTGAGCACCACACAGCGCCCCTTCGCCGACGCCTCGAACTACATCGTCACCGCCACGGACATCCACGGGCCGTGGAGCGAGCCGGTCTACATCAACGGCTCCGGCTTCGATCCCTCCATCTTCTTCGACGACGACGGTTCCATGTACGTGGTCAACGAGCTGTGGGACTACCGTCGCGCCACGCACAACAAGTCCGACGGCATCGTGCTCCAGCGCCTCGACTCGAACGGCTTCCAGCCCATGGGCGAGCCGCGACGCATCTTCGACGGCACCGAGGCCGCCAAAACCGAGGCACCGCACATCTACCGGCATAATGGCCGGTACTACCTGATGACCGCGGAGGGTGGCACCGGAACGGGCCATCAGGTCACCGTCGCCCGGTCGGACAGCGTGTGGGGGCCGTACGAGGTCGATCCCGCCACGCCCATGCTCACGTCGAAGGACCGCCCCGACTGGCCGCTGCAGTGCGCCGGACATGGGTCGATCGTGAAGACGCCCGGCGGGGAATGGTACATGGCCCACCTGTGCACGCGGCCGATCGACGGTCATGCGGTGCTGGGACGCGAGGCCGCTTTGCAGCGCGTGGAATGGACGGACGACGGCTGGCTGCGACTGGCCGGCGACGGGCATCTCCCCGCCGTGGACGTCCCCGCGCCCCAGCCCTCTCCCGTCATCCTGAGTGCCGAGCCGTTAAGCGGACAGCCCGGTGGGCTGTCCGTAGGCGAGGGGAGCCGCCGCCAAGGCGGCGACGGTCTGGCGAAGCCAGACACTGATAGGGGCGGAGCCGAAGGATCCTTAACCTCCCCGCACCCCGCCTTCCTCGACCCCTTCACCGCGCCCTCCCTCGACCCCGCCCGTTGGAACACCCTGCGCGAGCTGCCCGGCGACTGGCTGTCCACCGGCCCGGACGGCCTGACGATCATGCCAGGCGCTTCGCCGCAATCGCCCATCGGCCAGCACATGGTGGCCACGCGGCAGACCGATTTCAGCTTCCGCGCGACGGCGTCGCTGCGATACGAGCCGCGCACCTACTTGGACATGGCCGGCATGTTGCTGTATCTGGATGCCCGGCGCTACCTGTTCCTGGCCATCACGCTCGACGAGCGGCTGGACGGTCAGGGCGGACCGGTGATCGCGCGGCTGATGGAGAACCGCGATGGCACCTTCGCCATACTGGGCGATGCGGCGCTCGCCGACGAGGATCAGGAGGCCGCTTGCGAATTGGCCGTCACCGTGAACCGGGCCACCGCCGACTTCGCGGTGAACGGGCGGACGGTGGCCACCGGCGTGGACGTGACCTTCCTGTCCGGCGGCTTCACCGGCGATTTCATCGGCCTGACCAACGTGGGCATGAACCGGCGCATGGGTCCCGGAGCATGTCCCGCCCGCTTCGAGCGTTTCGAATACCGCCCACTTGACCGAGCCCACAACTGAGCACAGGGTTTGGCGCGCAAAATACGCGCAAAATACGGGCTGCGCGGGCCGAAATCCGGGATTCGCAGCGTCATCGGGCCGTTTTTCGCGCGATTTTCGGCCCGATGGCGCTGCGAATCGCCGAAAACGGCCCGCGCAGCCCGTAATTCGGATCGTCGCTCCTCTACTGCGCCTCAGACGTGAGCTGGACGTCGCGCATATACAGTCCCAGCACGTCGGAGGAGCGGATCGACTCGCCGGCGGTCATGTACACGGAATCGAGCGTGATGTCGCGCAGCGGCTCCTCGGGCAGACCCGCGAACTCCAATGCGGCGGCGGCCCCGGAGCCGGTGATGTGCCGCAGCGTGATGCGACGCAGCTTGGTGGGCGTGGTCGTCTTCGGCGTCACGGTGCTCATCTGGTAGAACATGCTGAATCGGATCGCCTCATGCCGCACGGCCTTGATGGTCAGGTTCTCCAGCAGCACGTCCTCCACGAAACCGCCGCGGCCACGCATCGACTTGATGTGCACGCCGCGTTCCACCGCCGCCATCGTGCAGTCGTGCGCGTACACGTTGCGCACGCCGCCGGAGACCATCGATCCGATCGCGATGGCCGCATGCCCGCCGATCATCGTGCAATGGCTGATCTCGATGTTTTCGCACGGCCGGTTCACGCGCCAGCCGTCCTCGTTGAGGCCCGAGTCGATTTCCACGCAATCGTCGCCGGTGTTGAACCGGCAGCCCTCGATCAGCACATTGCGGCAGGAGTCGGGGTTACATCCGTCCACGTTCGGGCCGATCGATTCAACGCGCACGCCGCGGATGATCACATCCTCGCAGTACACGGGGTGGATGGTCCACATGGGACCCTCCTCGATCGCAACGTTCTCGATCAGCGCGTTGCTGCAGTTCACGAACTGCACAAACGACGGCCTCAGCGCGTCCTTCTCGGTGCCGAACATGCGCTGCTCCACCGGCGTTCCGGTCGCCGCCAGATCGTACAGGCGGTTGGCCCCACCGATCTGGTCGGTCTTCCAGTCCCACCAGTCCATGCCGTTGCCCTTGAGCGTGCCGTCGCCGGTGATCGCCACGTCATGGCAGTCCTTCGCGTAGATGAGCGGGGAGTAGTTGTAGCATTCGGTGCCCTCCCAGCGGGTGAACACCGCAGGCAGGTATGCCTCGCGCTTCGACGTGAACTCGATCGTCGCGCCCGTCTCCACATGCAGGTTGATGTTGCTGGACAAATGGATCGGGCCGGAATGCCAGCTGCCTTCCGGCACCACGACCGTGCCGCCGCCATGCCCGGCGCAGTAATCGACCGCGTCCTGGATGGTGGGATAGAGGGATGCGACCACGCGGCGCTCGGGGATGTTCGGCTCGCGGATGGCCATGGTATGGTTGCGGACGATGGAAGCGATGTCGCTCATGCGGTACTCCTTTGTACGTTGCTGATGTACGTTGTCGAAAGGGGATGGAACTGCTGCAAACGATTCCACGGTATCCGCGAAAGCTGACGATTGTCATGATTGTTGCCAACTGGTGTGTGCCGGTCCCTGTCGTCCTGGTCGCCGAGCCGTTAAGCGGAATTGGCTCCCCGGTCATCCTGAGCGCTGCGGAATTAACTCCCGGTCATCCTGAGCGGAGCGTAGCGGAGTCGAAGGATCCTTCGTCATTTCGCACGGAGGCATAGTGCAGGAAGTTAAGGATCCTTCGCTCCGCTCAGGATGACAGCGGGCGGATCGCTCAGGACGGCAACAGGGACGACCGGGGCTGCCCAGAACGACCGGGCTGCTCAAGGATGACGGAACCAATCGTCCTCCCCGTCACCGGGCGCGACCCCACCGTCACTCGGCGCGAGGCGCGTCACAGGGTGCGACCGCCCCCCGTGACGCCGTCCCGGAGCCCTACTGCCGCAAGCCCTCCCAAACCACGTCACCCGGCGCGACCGCTCCCCGTGACGCCATTCGCACCCCGTGACGCACCTTTCGCACCCTGTGACACGCGCCAACCCGAGCCCGCGCCTGAATCCGCATCCCCAGAGCCCGCAAACTGGGCAGATCCGGGCTTCTGGACCCCCAAATCGGCCTCCAGAAATACCAGCCTGCCCAGTTTGCAAAATCTCCGCTCATTCTGAGCGGAGCGGAATTAGTCCTCGTCATCCTGAGCGGAGCGCAGCGGAGTCGAAGGATCCTTAACTTTGCGCACATTAAGGATCTTTCGACTCCGCCCCTCGGTGTCCGGCTGAGCCGGACCGTCGCTGCCTTGGCGGCGGCTCCCTTCGCCTACGGACAGCCCACCGGGCTGTCCGCTTCACGGCTCAGCGCTCAGGATGACAGCGGGTGGATCGCTCAGGATGACGTTGGCGACCTGCTCAGGGGATGGTACTGAAAGCCTCGAAAAGTTTAGAATTTGGCGGGTTTGTGCATGAGTGGCGGGTAGTCCGGCGGCCGGCATCCCGCAGGCTCTAGCGTGGTGCGCATGATGATTCACAACCCGGTGCTCCCCGGATTCAATCCCGACCCGTGCATCTTCCGCGACGCCGAGCGCTACTACATCGCCGTCTCCACCTTCGAGTGGATGCCCGGTGTGCGTGTCTACGCTTCGGACGATCTGGCGCACTGGCGCTATGAAACGTCCATCCTCGATTCCCCTCGCATGGCCGCGCTGGCAGGCAATCCGGCCGGCGGATCGATCTGGGCCCCCTCGATGTGCTGGCACAACGGCCGCTACTACCTTGTCTACACCGATGCGAAGAACGTGTCCCGCCCCTACAAGGATTCGTACAACTACATCACCTGGGCCGAGGACATCCACGGCCCGTGGTCCGATCCGGTGTACCTGAACGGCGCCGGCTTCGACCCGACCATCTTCTTCGACGACGACGGATCCATGTACTACGCGCATAAGATCCTCGACTACCGCCTGCCGCTCGGTCCCGAGGTGGAGCATGCCGGCGGGATCGTGATCCAGCGCATGGACCCGGAGACCTTCGCGCTCATGGGTGAACCTCGCAAGGTGTTCACCGGCACCAAGGCGGACAAGACCGAAGGCCCGCAGATCTACAAGCGCGACGGGTGGTACTACCTGATCGTGGCCGAGGGCGGCACCGGATGGAACCATCAGGTCACCGTGACGCGCTCGCGGTCCATCTGGGGCCCATACGAGGCCGATCCGAACACGCCGCTGCTCACTTCCAAGGACGATCCCGCCCTGCCGTTCCAGTGCGCGGGGCATGGATCCCTGGTGGAGTCGTTCAGCGGCGATTGGTATATGGCCCATCTGATGACCCGTCCTCTGCCGGATAAGGGGTCGGTGGCCGTTGCTCCCCGTCCCGCGCCGCTGGGCCGCGAAACCTCGTTGCAGCGCGTGGAATGGACGGACGATGGTTGGCTGCGGCTCGCCCATGGCGGCCATCACCCGGCCGTCGACGTCCCCGTCCCGCAGTCTGCTCCCGTCATCCTGAACAAAGCCCGTCAAACCTCTTCCCCTGTCATCCTGAGCAAAGGCCGTCAGGCCGACGTCGAAGGATCCTTAACCTCCCCATCCCGCCTCGCCTTCCACGACGACTTCACCGCCCTCTCCCTTGATCCCGTCCACTGGAACACCCTGCGCGAAATGCCCGGCGACTGGCTGACGTGCGGCAGCGCACAGGGCAACGCGGCACAGAGTGGCGGCGCGCAAGAAGGCGCGCAGGAAGGCGCGCAGGAAGGTGCGTTCGTCATCCGCGGCGGCGCCTCGCCCCGGTCCGGCTTCGACCAGCATCTGGTGGGCATCCGCCGCACGGATCATGATTTCGAAGCCTGCGTGGATATGGCATACATGCCCGGCATGTTCCTCAACGCGGCCGGCATGCTGCTGTATCTGGACGTGACCCGATACCTGTTCCTGGCCGCCACCTGCGACTTCGACGGCAATCCGGTGATCGGGCTGCTTGAGGATCGCAACGGCGAATTCTCCCTGGTGGGCGACTTCCAGCCGTGGAGCGGATCCGGCCGGCTGACGATGCGTGTCCGCGGCGCGCTCGCCGACTTCCTGGTGACGGATGATGGTCTCGTCGATTCAGCCGGTTCCGCCGGCCCAGCGGAACCGCGTGTGGTGGCCAAGGATGTGGATGCCGGATTTCTGGCCGGCGGATTCACCGGCGATTTCATCGCGCTGGACTGCGTGGACCAGAACGTCCGCAACGCCACCGCCGCTACCTTCCGGCATTTCACATACCGGCCCATCACGGCGTAGAGGAGCGGCCGAGGCGATCAGCTCGCGGATGGGCGGCCAGCCCGCGATGGAGGCAGCCCGCCTCGGCCGCGGCGCGCGCGTGAGTCAGATCATCTTCGGCGCCGCCACGCTGCTGCGCTCCACCAGCACGGGCGGGGCGATCATGCGGCCGTCGACCGGCTCGTCCTCCAAGCGGTAGTCGAAGATCATCTGCGCAGCCATCTGCCCCATCCGGTTCATCGGGCGGGCCACCGTGGTCAGCGGCGGGGTCATGTACTGCGCCGGGCGGATGTCGTCGTATCCCACCACGGACAGATCGTCCGGGATGCGCAGGCCCAGTTCCCATGCGGCTTGGTAGACGCCCATGGCGATCAGATCGGTCTGCGCCACGATCGCCGTGGGCCGCTCGCCCTCCGGCATGGTGAGCAGCGTCATCGCCGCCTCGCGCCCGCGTCCGCACGAGGCCGCCGCTCGGACCACCATGCGATCGTCGCGCGGGATGCCGGCCTCGTCCAATCCGCTGCCGAACCCGTCGAGCTGGGCGTTCGCGCGCATCTCCGAGGTCTGTCCGGTGATCGTGGCGATGCGGCGATGGCCCATGCCCACCAGATGACGGACCGCGATCAGCCCGCCGGACCAGAAATCGGTCTGCACGGACAGTACGCCGGGAGCGGGGGGATTGCCCCACGGGTCCACTAGCACGCACGGGATGCGACGGGCGGCGAGCTTTGCGGTCAGATCGGCGTCCGGGCTGGGCATCACGGCGATCACGCCGAGGAACTGGTTGACGATCGCGCGCTCCACCCATGAGGTGTCCGCTGCATCGGCGGATACCTCCAATCGGGCCTCCTGCTCCTCGGTGACGATCGAGATGCCCTGCAGCACGTCCGTGACCCAGAAGTGGTCCAGCGCGGTGAACACCACCTCGATCACGCCCGATGCCGCATCGTCCCCCGATTTGGCCTTGATGTATCCCAGCTCGCGCACGGCCCGCTCCACGCGCTCGCGGGTGTCGCTGGCCACGTTGGTCCGCCCGTTGATCACCTTCGACGCCGTGGCGATGGAGACGTTGGCCGCCTTGGCCACGTCCTGCAGTCGCGTGCGGCCGTGGGGTGCTCCTAGAGATTGCTTCATGGGAATCCAGTATATAAAAGAGTTTCCGTGCAACGGAAGGAAAAGTTTTCTGTCATCTTTCGGGGTGATGGTAAATATCTGCTGAATAAGGACCGAGGTGCCGTGGTTTTGTGGCCGGTAGGCTTGGTAGAACGATTGCAGACTGCCGAATCGATGAAAATCATGACAACAAACGAATAAAATTTTACTTAAAACCTGATAAAATCTGAAACCAAGAGAGGTTCGTAGCTGAACCGATCACTGGCGAGGACGCCACAAGGAAAACAGGGAAAGGAACACAACGATGCGTAGTAACAAAACGGTGAAGCGGGCCCTCGCGGCCGCGCTGGCTTTGGCCACCGTCGTCCCCATGGCCGCCTGCGGCAACAGCAGCGGTGCCAAGAAGGCCGAGTACGACGCCAACGGCAAGGTCATCGTCAACATCCAGATGGTCTCCCAGACCACGTGGGACGACATGGAGAACATGACTTGGACCCAGCGTCTGCAGGAGGCCTGCGACTGCACGATCAAGTGGAACCTCACACCGCAGAACGAGTGGAACCGCAAGCGCCCCACCACCCTGACCGCAGGCGATGTGCCGGACGGCGCCTTCAACTTCTACTACCCGCGCGAAACCAATTCCTACGACTACTTCGAGAATCTGAACGACCATCTGGACGAGATGCCCAATGTCAAGGCCTTCTTCGAAGCCGAGCCCGACGCCCGCAAGGCCGTCGAGTCCACCGACGGCGACATCTACATCATCCCGCGCCACAAGGGCGAGTTCGGCTCCAACTCCCGCGTCCACCTGTTCATCAACAAGGCCTGGCTGGACAAGCTCGGCCTGCAGGTCCCCAAGACCTGGGACGAGCTGACGGCCGTGCTCGAGGCCTTCAAGACCCAGGACCCCAACGGCAACGGCGAGGCCGACGAGATCCCCGCCACCTTCCGCGCCATGCAGACCACCGGTCTCGCCTGGCAGGGCGTTTTCGCCTTCCTCAACTCCGTGGGCATCCCCACCCAGTTCTCGCACGAGGCCCGCAACTTCGGCGCCTACGTCAAGGACGGCAAGGTGGAGAACTTCCTGACCGACGACCGTTTCAAGGAGGTCATGAAGTACATGCACACGCTGGTGGAGAAGGATCTCTACCCGGCCGAGTACATCTCCGACGAGACCAAGTACAACGCCAACGTTCAGTCCGACGGCAAGACCGCCAAGGTGGGCCTGACCATCACCGACTCCGCCCTCACCTTCTCCTCGCTGTCCGACCAGTACGTGGCCATCCCGTGGCCCAAGGCCACCGAGGACATGAGCGACTCCGAGGTCTACGCCGATCTGAGCCAGGAGGTCCAGGGCTTCAAGGGCGACGGCTTCACCATCTCCAAGAAGGCCGCCCCCGAGGTCAAGGAGGCCCTGTACAAGATCGCCAACCAGCTGTACAGCGAGGAGACCTCCATTGAGGAGACCTACGGCGCGATCGGCAAGACCGTCACCAAGACCGGCGACCACTCCTACAAGGTCGACGAGTCGGTCTTCAGCACCAAGAAGACCCAGTGGCTCGGCCTCAACTACATGACCGGCTATCTCAACAACAACCTCAAGATCGAGGGCGCCAAGGACGTCGATGCCCTGAAGGAGGCCGAGGAGGTCTATGCCTCCCAGCGCGAGAACCTGGGCGACATCGATGCCAACCGCTTCCCGATCTACGCCGCCTCGAACGATGAGGAGTCCGAGACCCTCTCCAACGACCGTGCGATCATCTGGGGCTACGCGCCCACGATCTTCGCCAACTGGCTCAAGGACGGCGGCGTGGATGAGGGCTGGGACGCCTACGTGCAGCACATGAACGATCTTGGCCTGCAGCGCGACATCGACATCTGGCAGACCATCTACGAGCGCGCCCAGGCGCTCAAGTAGCAGCAAATCGTGCCCCCGGCCCGTCCCAACCACCACCCCGGGGCGGGCCGGGAGCCCCCTCACTGATTTTCCGATCCCTGCGATCGGCTCTCCGATCCGATTCCATCGTTCAACCAACGCAATTTTTAGGGGAAAGACATGTCTCATAAGTCCAACGCGCCCAAAAACGCGGCCGCGGCCGGCATGATGTCCGGCGAGATTCCCGACAACGACGCGATCAAGCGCTCCCGCCCGCTGCCCGTGCGCATCATGGGCCACTTCCGCAGCTACTGGCAGCTGTGGCTGATGTTCATCCCGGCCGTCGTGTTCGTGTTCATCTTCCACTACATCCCCCTGTACGGCCTGCAGCTCGCCTTCCGCAAGAACTCCCGCTCCGGCGGCTTCGACGGCGACTGGGTCGGGTTCAAGTACTTCGAACAGTTCTTCTCCTCCCCGAACTTCGTGCAGACCCTGACCAACACCGTGCGCATCTCCCTGTGGAGCCTGGTCATGGGCTTCTTCGCCCCGATCATCCTGGCCCTGCTGCTCAACCAGCTCGCCGGCAAGAAGATCAAGGGCTTCATCCAGACGATCACCTACATGCCCCACTTCATCTCCATGGTCGTGATCGTGACCATGCTCACCATCTTCCTCGACCCCAAGTCCGGATTCATCGGCCGCGTGGCCGGCCCGGACAACCTGCTCAACATCGAGGCCTGGTTCACGCCACTGTACTGGCTGTCCGGCATCTGGCAGGGGATGGGCTGGGGATCGATCATCTACCTCGCGGCCCTCTCCGGCGTGGACACCTCCCTGTACGAGGCCGCCAAGATGGACGGCGCCTCCCGCCTCCAGCTCATCCGCTACGTGGACATCCCCACCATCCTGCCCACCTCGATCATCCTGCTGATCATGGATATGGGCAAGGTCCTCAATGTGGGCTTCGAGAAGGTCTACCTCATGCAGAACCCGTTCAACATGCAGGTCTCCGAGGTCATCTCCACGTACACCTACAAGATCGGCATCCTCTCCAGCCAGTTCTCCTACGCCACGGCCATCGGCCTGTTCAACACCGTCATCAACCTGTGCTTCGTGCTCGCGGCCAACTGGATCGCCCGCCGCGCGTCCGACGTGAGCATCTTCTAACCGGTCTTCAAGGGAAAGGAAGACACACATCATGACCAGCACCAACGCCACCGCGCCCGCCAAGCTGCCCGCCGGCGATATCCCCTGGAACCACTACCGCATGCAGAAGAAGCTGTCCGACCACATCGTCGACGTCATCATCTGGCTCCTGCTCGCGGCCATCGTGGTCATCATCACCTACCCGATCTGGTTCATCCTCATCGCCTCGGTGTCCGACCAGAACGCCGTCAACCTCGGCAAGGTCACCCTCCTGCCCGTCGGGTTCAACTGGGACGGCTACCGCGAGATCTTCGCCGACACGCGCATCTGGGACGGCTACCGCAACACGATCGTCTACTCGGTCGTGGGCACCGCGCTCAACATGCTCGTCACCCTGCCCGCCGCATTCGCCCTGTCGCGCAAGGAGCTCGGCAAGGTCCGCCGCGTGGTCCTGTTCTTCTTTTCGCTGACCATGTTCGTCTCCGGCGGCATGATCCCCACCTACCTCCTGTTCAAGTCCCTGGGCCTGGTGGACAACTGGCTGGTGTTCATCCTGCCGTCCGCCGTCAACGTGTACAACCTGATCATCGCCCGCTCGTTCTTCGAGACCGCCGTCCCGGAGGAGCTGTTCGACTCCGCGAAGGTGGACGGCATGAGCTACGGCGGCTACTTCCTCAAGATCGTGCTGCCCCTGTCCAGCGCGGTGATCGCGGTGGTGGCCCTGTACTACTTCGTGGCCCACTGGAACGAGTTCTTCACGGGCCTGATGTACATCAACGACGACTCGAGGAAGCCCCTGCAGAACGTGCTGCAGGCGATTCTGCTGTCCAACCAGACCGGCGCCGAGGGCTCCGCGTCGCTCGACGCGGCCGCCCAGCAGGAGCTCGCGGACAAGATCAAGTACGGCGTGATCTTCGTGTCCTCCCTGCCGCTGCTGGTGATCTACCCGTTCCTGCAGAAGTACTTCAACAAGGGCGTCCTGCTCGGGGCCGTCAAGGGCTGAGCCTTGGGCTGAGCCTTGGACTGAGTTCCGCCCATTGCGCGCCGCGCCGCCGATTCCGTGCCGCCGACTCGCGCCAATCCAAAGCCACCCCATCCGGAGATCGTCTTTCCCCTCCGGATGGGGCTTTTCCATGCGGTTTGCCGGCAGCTCTTGCTCATGCTGCATATTCTTTCCAACCTGTCAATTCTTTCCAACCTGCATCCTTGAAATCGCGGATTGGAAAGGTTCCGCGTCTACGGCCCGCTTTTCGTGTTCCAATCTGCACATTCTTTCCAACCTGCGAAAATCGGGGCGCAGATTGGAAAGGTCAGGTGTCTGGATAATGATGGGCCGAGTTATGCACATGTGCACGATCGGCAGCGCGACACGCCCGGAGATCAAATTGGGGGGAGCCATTCGACCACAGTGCTCCGATCAGCTGGCGGCATATGGACGATTGCGGATAGCGTACGGGGCATGAAAGCCAATGAACGATTGACCACCGCCATCACCAACGCGGAAAATTCCGGAATGTGTCTGTGGACACGCGACCCGAATGGGTTGCGAAGCATACGCGCCCGTGTAAAAGCCGGCGAGCTCATCGCGGTTCGCGACGATCTGTTCGCACGGCCGTCGTACTGGTCTGGGCTGCCCTACATTGAACAGATCATGCATATTTTGCGGGCGGTGATCGCCAAGCATCGGAAGTGGGTGCTTGGGGGACTCAGCGCTGCGGCGGTATGGGGATTGAATGAAACCTATCGAATGCACGACCATGTTTATCTGGCCACGGATCTTCGATCGCATTGCCGCAATCGCAGGTACTTCAAATTTCTACTGGTGCCAAGTCTTGAGCCGGAGATGCGCAATGGCTTGCCGGTCACCGGTCTCCTGCAAACCGTTTTCGATTGCGCGCGCACGCTCCCGTTTGATCAGGCGTTGGCGATCTGCGATGCCGCAATGCGCATCCACGGACTGGCTCGATCGGCGATGGAGACGTTCGTTGCCAATCATCGCGGCTTCAAAGGAGTCAGCTTGGCTCGCAAGGTATTCGCCCATGCCGACCCGCGCAGTGAGAATGGCGGCGAATCGATTGTGCGGGCGCTGCTGATCCAGTGGGGCTATGCGGTTCCGCTGATGCAGCAGTGGATCACCGATCCGGTGACCGGCAGGCGCTGGCGTGTGGATTTCTTGTGGATTCTGCCCGATGGGCGGATGATCGTCTTGGAACTGGACGGCCGAGAGAAATACGTTAATCCTGTGATGACGGATGGTCGCGACGTGACGGATGTGATTTTGGCCGAGAAAGAGCGCGAGAGCGGCATTCAGCTGCGCGGGGACATCCGATTCGTGCGCACGACGTTCAAACAGGCTACCGAGCAGTCGGAAGCGCTGCGATTCAAACTTGATCTCGCCGGTGTTCCGAAGTGCTGATCGCCCATACTGCATAGCCTTTCCATGCTGCATATTCTTTCCAACCTGTTCATTCTTTCCAACCTGCATCCTTGAAATCGCGGATTGGAAGGATTCTGCGTCTACGGCCCGCTTTTCGTGTTCCAATCTGCAGATTCTTTCCAATCTGCGAAAATCGGGGCGCAGATTGGAAAGATTGGGCGGCATGTTGGAAGGAATGAAAGATGAGACGCGCTCGCTCACCCGAGCGCATTCTGCAATGTATGGCAACAAAGAGCCGCGGGGGTATTGACAGTCCATACCATTGATGGTATGAGCGCAACGAAGCAGAACACCAACGCGAACAGCACGACCAGCAACTGTGCCGAGCTGCGTCCGGGAATCGACGCCAGCACCGGGTTCATCCCGACGTGCGGCGACGGTGCGGCGGGCGCCAAGCAGCACGACTATATCGCCGAGATCCCGGAAAAGACCGGGCTCGACACCATCTTCCTCGCGCCGGGGGATATGGTGTGCGTGGCGGCCCGACCGATCGCGGCCGGCGAAACCGTCACCGTCGAAGGCCACGAGCCGCTGACCGTCCTCAACGACGTGCCGCGCGGCCACAAGATCGCCCTTCAGGACATCCCCGAGGGCACGAACGTCGTCAAGTACGGTTTCGCGATCGGCCGCGCCAAGCAGGACATCAAGAAGGGCGAATGGGTCCACACCCACAACATCCGGACCAATCTGGGCGCCAACCTCGAGTATGAGTACGAACCCACCGACGACACCGTCAAGCCCGGCACGCCCACCGCCACCTTCCTGGGCTACCGCCGCGCCAACGGCAAGGTCGGCATCCGCAACGACCTGTACATCGTGCCCACCGTGGGATGCATCGACGGCCTGTGCGACACCATGGCCAGGTCCTTCCGCGCCCTGCACCCGGACAACGGCAACTTCGACTCCGTGATCGTCGCCCGCCACCCCTACGGCTGCTCCCAGCTCGGCGGCGACCTCGTCTGGACGCAGAACACCCTGCGCGGCATCGCCGAGCATCCCAACGCGGGCGGTGTGCTGCTCGTGGGCCTCGGATGCGAGAACAACCAGATGGACCTCATGAAGGAGGGCATGCACGAGTATGTGCCCGAGCGCACCCGCTTCATGATCTGCCAGGACATGGAGGACGAGTTCGAAACCGCCGCCCAGTTGCTCGAGGAGCTCAACGACGCCGCCGCCAACGACGAGCGCGTCGAAATCCCCATGAGCGAGCTCAAGGTGGGCGTGGAATGCGGCGGCTCCGACGGCATGAGCGGCATCACCGCCAATCCGCTCGTGGGCCGGTTCGCCGAATGGGTCGTCTCCCAGGGCGGCTCCGTCATCCTCTCCGAGGTCCCCGAAATGTTCGGCGCCGAAACGGTCCTCATGTCCCAGGCCCGCGATGAGGGCGTCTTCCACGACGTGGTCCGCCTCATCAACAAGTTCAAGGACCACTTCCGCAAGTACGGCGAGATCATCTCCGACAACCCCTCCCCGGGCAACAAGGCCGGCGGCATCACCACCCTCGAGGACAAGTCCCTCGGTTGCATCCGCAAGGGCGGCAAGTGCGAGGTCGAGGATGTCCTCTGGTACGGCGAGCGCCTGCGCCGCAACGGCCTGAGCCTCATGGAGACCCCCGGCAACGACATGGTCTCCACCACCGCCATGGCCTCCGCCGGCTGCCAGATCATCCTCTTCACCACCGGCCGCGGCACTCCCTTCGGCTGCTTCGTCCCCACCCTCAAGGTGGCCACCAACACCCCCCTCGCCACCAAGAAGCACCGCTGGATCGACTTCAACGCTGGCCGTCTCCTCGACGAGTCCGCCGCAGTCGTCGACGCCGATTTCCGCGACCTGGTCCTCGAAACCGTCAACGGCGCCCGCGCCAACAACGAGCGCAACGCGATGCAGGGTGTCGTCATCTTCAAAGACGGTCCCACCGAATAACGGCAATCCGCGGAGCGCCTTCGGCCGGCCTCGGAATTTGCGTCCTGGCCCCGCTGTCCATCCGAGCCCCGGCGTACTCTGGAATGCAGCAAAGCGGCGTCGATCGCCGCAACGAGGATTTGACATTGAGGAGGAATCATGCCGTACGTTGTCGCCCAGCCGTGCGTCGATGTCCGTGACAAGGCCTGCGTGGACGAGTGCCCGGTCGATTGCATCTACGAGGGCAAGCGCTCGCTGTACATCAACCCGAACGAGTGCGTCGATTGCGGCGCCTGCGAGCCCGTGTGCCCCACCGAGGCCATCTTCTACGAGGACGATCTGCCGGACGAGTGGGCCTGGTGCAAGGATGCCGCCATCGAGTTCTTCGATGAGGTGGGCGATCTGGGCGGTGCCTCCGCCGCCGGTCCGATCGGCAAGGACCCCAAGCAGGTCGAGGAGCTGCCCCCGCAGAACCAGGCCTGATCCCGCCACGTCGCAACAACACCAGCGATATGGGATTCCACGCCTTTTCCTCCCCCTATGACTGGGGACGCATCGCCGAGTTCAAGACAATCGCCTCCGCCGTGCCCGGGGGCATGGCCGATCTGTCCGTCGGCTCTCCCGTCGACCCCGTGCCGGCATCGGTAGCCGGCGCGCTCGCCGCCGCCTCCGACGCGCCGAACGCCCACGGCTATCCGGTCACCGTCGGCACCAAGGACCTGCAGGACGCCATCGCCGAGTGGTTCCGCCATCTGCGCGGCGTCGATCTGAAGGCCGTCGGCGCCCGCGTGGTGCCCACGGTCGGTTCCAAGGAGGGCGTGGCCCTGATGGCCTCGCTGCTGCATCTGGGACCGGGCGACGTGGTGGTGCAGCCGCGCGTCTCCTATCCGACCTATGAGATCGGCACGCAGCTGGCCGGCGCCACCGTGCTCAAGGTCGATGACGTGGCCGATGTCGATTCATGGGCGAACGAGCCCGGAGTCAAGGCCGTGTGGGTCAACTCGCCGTGCAATCCTTCCGGCGAGGTGCTGTCCGCCGCGCAAATGGCCGGGATCGTCGGCGCCGCACGACGCATCGGCGCCGTGGTGCTGTCCGACGAATGCTACGCGCTCATGGACTGGCGCGGCATGGAGGGGACGCCTGCGGTCGACTCCAACGAGCCCGCCGCGGCCAACGCCTTCTCGCTCACCGCCACGCCGTGCGCCCTGTCCGATCAGGTGTGCGGGGGAGATGCCAGCGGCGTGCTGGTGCTCTATTCGCTGAGCAAGCAGTCCAACATGGCCGGTTATCGCACCGCATTGGTGGCCGGCGATGCCGCGCTGGTCGCCGAAATGATTGACTATCGCAAGCAGATCGGCCAGATCATCCCCGGGCCGGTGCAGGCCGCCATGGCCGCCGGGCTGCGCGATGTGGTCTCCGTGCACGAGCAGTGGGAGCGCTACCGCCGACGTCTTGCCACCCTTGTGGATGCCTTGCGCGCATACGGGTACGACGCCCATATGCCCCAAGGCGCACTGTACGTGTGGGTGCGCGCGCTGAGCGGCGACTGCTGGAAGGACATGGCCGATCTGGCCGAGCTGGGCATCGTGCCCAGCCCCGGCGAGTTCTACTCCGCGCCCGAATACCTGCGCTTCGCCGCCACCGCCACCGATGCGGTGGTCGACTTGGCCGCCGAACGACTGCGGAACCGCGCATAACATCCTCGTGATGTCCGCCAGGCCCCGCGGATTCCCCTGATGGGGATTCCGTGGGGCCTTTTGCGACGTGATCCCTCGAAGGAGTTCTAAGCGACGCCTCGTGAACGTGCGCGGATGACTTGAGTCTTGCTTGATTGTGGCCCGATCTTGGGCTATTCGTCAAAGTGGGGGCGGATTTCGGGGTTTGCATGACGATATACATCAAAGTGGGGGCGTCGCGCGAGGGCAATGCCGGATATTCGGCGTTGTGCAAGCGGCCAAAACCGCGGAATGACGTGACGCCGTATTCGTGGATGCATCGTTCCGGCGCCCCCACTTTGATGTATATCGCGCCGCAAGTAGCGAAATCCGCCCCCACTTTGACGAATACCCATGAAAACGGAGGCATGCGTGGCATCCGATACGCGTCCGAGTCTTCCGGCGTGTGGTTTCGGCGTGTGATTTCCGGGCGTGACTGCCCGAGAGGCCGGTATTAGATCCCCAAACTGGCCGCGCCGCTGCCGAACCGCGCTCGGACCGCATCCAACGCCTGTTCGGCGCGGTTGAGCCGTTGCGGTTTGGTGGTGCCATCGCCGGGACGCTTGCCGACGGCGTCGTGCTCCTCCATCAGGTCCTCCAAAGAGGGCTGGATCACGGTCTCGCGCGCCTCGGTCAGCCCACTCGCGCTCACGCCGGCCAGGCGGATCAGTTTGGGCAGTGTTGCATCGGTTCCGGCGCTCGCGGAGGCACCCGCATCCATGCCCAGCATGCCGCGCAGCAGTCGCACGGCCTCGGGCAGCATCACGCCAGCCGTGTCGAATGGCTGCTCCAGCGTGTGCGCTCGCGTCTGGTAGCTCAGATCGGCGAACCGTAGCTTGACCGTCAGCGTTCGGGCCATGAGTCCGCGCCGGCGCAAGGTGGACGCCACATCGTCGCACGCCCACCGCAGCAGATCGCGCACCTGCCGCAGCGATCGCGTGTCGGCGCTGAACGTCCGCTCGGCGCCCACCGACTTCTCCGGCGTGTAGGGCGTCACCCGCCGCTCGTCGATGCCACGGGATGCCAGCCACAGCCCGTGCGCGCCCGTGACCGATCCGCATGCCTGCGCGAGCGCTGTCTCATCCATCGCGGCCAGATCCGCCACGGTGTTGACGCCCCATGCCTTGAGCCGCTTCTCCAGCGACGGTCCGATGCCGGGGATGCCCCGCAGCGGCATCATCTGCACGAACTCGGCGTGCCTCGCCAGTGGGATCACCAGCATGCCGTCCGGTTTGGCGTTGGTGGAGGCCATCTTGGCCACGAGCTTGTTGCCCGCCACGCCCACCGAGCAGGTCACATGGAACCGCCGTGACACCTCGGAGCGGATCCACGCGCCGATCGCGCTCGGCCGGTCCCACTGCGTCAGCGCCGCCGACACGTCCATGTAGCCCTCATCCACCGAGACCTTCTCGATCCGGTTGGTCACCTGCTCGAACACTTCGGTGAAGATGCGGCGCGACTGCTCGCGGTAGTAGGCCATGTCCACAGGCAGGAAGATCCCGTCGGGGCACAGCTGCCGCGCCCGGGCCGACGCCATCGCTGAATTGATGCCGTACCTGCGGGCCTCATAGCTCGCCGCGGACACCACCGACCGCGTGCCCGTGCCGATGATCACCGGCTTGCCCCTGAGCTCCGGATGCCGTGCCATCTCCAGCGAGGCGTAGAAGGCATCCATGTCGATATGCAGCACGGTGCATCCGGTTTCGTCGTGGCCCCAATCCCTCTTGGCGGCCTGAAGTCTCGGTGCGGTGCTCATGGATCCATGGTAGCCCGAACGAGCCTCATCCCCGCGCTGCCGAGTCGCCGGGTGCATGGGTCGCCGGGCACGCGAATCGCCGTCGTGGCCCGCGTTGATCGTTTCATCACCGCGAGGGAGTAGCGTTGGGACGCATGTGGAGAGAATTGAAGCGACTGGTGGTATTCGTACTCAGTCGGGTGCCCGTGTTCCTGCTCGTGCTTGGCGAGGCGGCGGTGATGTATGCGGCCACGCTGGTGGCCAAGCAGGCGTTCACCCAGCTTGATCCGCTGTATGCGGTGTGGTACCGCGTGGGATTCTGCGCGATCCTGATGCTGCTGTGGCGTCGCCCGTGGATCGCCTCCAAGCGTGACCGATTGCCCCGGGGCCGTCGTGACTGGTCCGTGGTGGTCGGCTGCGGTCTGGCGCTGGCGATGATGAACACCATGTACTACGTGGCGATCAGCAACATGAACGTGGGCGTGGCCACGGCCATTGAGTTCATCGGCCCGCTGACCGTGGCGGTGATCGCCGGGCGGTCGTGGCGCGAGCGCGTGGGCATCGTGGTCGCCGCGGCCGGCGTGATCACCCTGGCCGGCATGTCGCTGGCCCAGCCGAGCGGCGGCACGTTCCTCGTGGGTCTGATCGCCATCCTGCTCGGCGGTTCGATGTGGGGCGTATACATTGTGTTGGGTCGCAAGGTGGCGGCCGGCGGAACCCCGCTCGACTGGCTCAGCCTGAGCATGTTGATCGGCTGGGCCGTGCAGTCGGTCTTCCTCGCCGTGCCCGCCGTGCGCGAGACCGTCCATCCGAAGCCCAGCGCCACATGGGCCGCGCAGCCCGGCGGCGGACTGATGCTGGTGGGACTGCTGCTGATCGTGGCCATCTGCGCCTCGTTCCTGCCGTACATCATCGACCAGTTCATCATGCGGCGCACCACGTCCGGCGCGTTCTCCGTCATGCAGTCCGTCAACCCGGCCATGGCGTCGCTGATCGGCCTTGTTTTCGGCGAAATTCCAACGGTTTGGGACATCGTGGGCATTGTGCTCGTAATTTCTGCCGTAATAATTACGTTCTCCGGCGATTCTAATCCGGCATAGGTGCTATAGTTAACCCCTGTTGCGCTTTCTTCTTCGGAAGCGGGTGCGACTGGAGTGATGCCTGAGTGGCCGAAAGGGGCACCCTGCTAAGGTGTTAACTGCGTATTAGCGGTTCGAGGGTTCGAATCCCTCTCACTCCGCACACTAGGGATTCACGGGTTTTCGTGAATCCCTTTTTTTCATGCCGAAAACGGGGATTGCCGGCTTTTCGCCCAATTTGCATCATGAACTGGGCATATCCGGCCACGGTGTTTGCCAACTGGGCATATCTGGTCATTTGGAGCTCGTTTTAGGGCGCTGGATGACCGGATCTGCCCAGTTTGAACAATAATCGTCCTGATCTGCCCAGTCTGTGTCCAGCCCGTGTCCAGTCCGTGCCCGCTGCGCCGCGAACTGGGCAGATCGGGCCATCTGGAGGCTGAAGATCTGCGCGATGTGCGGTGATCGTACTGCGAGGCGCGCATGAGGCATCCGATTCGCTCATTTTGCGAAGCGCGGCGGGCAGATTGAGCGAATTCGATGTCCTGCGGGCCGGATCGGGGTTCTACCGCATTGGATCTGCTCATTCTGCGACTTGAGGCCAACAGAGTGAGCAGATCCAATGCGGGAACTGGACTGGGGTCGAGATGGCAACTGAGCTGGGAACCGGACGGATGGGGATCGGGGGGACTCTGGGTGATCCGAGAGGTGATCCGAAGGGCAAGGCATCCGATATGCCCATTTTGCGTCGTGAATTGAACCGCTCGGAGAGGTGGGAATGAGGCTTGCGCAGCGGATGCCGAATCCCAGCTGATGTACGGCGTGTTTTCGGCGAAATAAAGGGGACAAGAGGTACGCCGTTGTCCACCTGTCTCCGCATCACATTGTATGGGGATGGGGGCGGGCCCTGTCAACGGGAGCGCTAACAGTGCTGGAATTCGGCGGTTTGAGCGTGTCGGTTTCGCGGGCCGGTTTTGAAGAGCCGCTCGCGCGTCCTGTTGCGGTGGGAATATCCTTCCCATAGAGAGAATGCAGGAATGAGCGGGGGGAGGCACGCGCGCATGCGGTCGTACGATGATGCGAATGGAGTTCCGGGGAACGGCGAAGAACCGACAGGAAAACCAATAGGAGATCCGATGAAGAACGGGGATCCTATGCGCGCCGGAGACACGTCCGCCGGCAAGTCGCCAAGGCGTGTGGCGAGCAACCGGTCTGGCAGCCGAGCAAACGGCCGGATGGACGATCACGATCAGGCCGACGATCGCTCCCGTATCCTCGCGCCCTCCTCCCGACGCCCCCGTACCCATGCCCGCGCCCATACTCATACCCGCGCCCGATCCGCGCAACTTGCCGGTCTCCATTCCATCATCGTCGCCGCCATCGCCGCGCTGATGGCCGTCGTGCTGGTCGTCGCGATCGGCATGGCATGGCATTGGACGCGGCCGCAGGGCGGGGCGGGAACCACGATCGACCTGGCGACCGCGGACGCATCGTCGGCTCCCGGCGATCTGACCCGAGGCGGCGATGCCGTCCCGGAGCCGGTCGACGCCCACCACGGCAATTCCCCGGACTGCCCGGACCTTGACTGCATCGCGCTGATGGTCAACGGCGACATGCTGTTCCACGAGCGCATGTGGCGGTACTTCGCCGGCGCGAACACATCGGCCACGGACGGCACTGCCTTCGACTTCACGGAGCTGTTCGCGCCCATGTCTCGCTATCTCAAGGCGTCGGACATCTCCGTATGCAACTTCGAGACCCCGGTGTCCAAGCCCGGCGGCCCATACGCCGACTACCCGTCGTTCAACATTCCGCCGGAGGTGGCCACGGGCGTGGCGAAGGTGGGCTACACGGCCTGCACGCACGCCACCAACCATTCCTGGGACCAAGGCGCCGCCGGCATCCAGCGGCTCAACGACACGCTCACCAAGGTGGGCCTCAAGCACACCGGGTCGTACACCAACGAGGCCGACTCCATGAAGCCCATGGTCCTCGACTCGCCCACCGGCGGCGGCAAGCTGGCCGTGATCGCCGGAACCGTCTCGCTCAACGGCAACAAGCCCAGCCAGGACTGGATGATCGACCGCTTGCGCGGCAAGGAGGACCCGCGTCACCAGCAGGACATCGACCGGGCTGTGGCCAAGGCGAAGACGGCCCGCGAGGAGGGTGCCGATCTGGTGGCCGTGGCCATGCATTCGGTGGTCGAATACATCGACTACGCCGACGACTGGCAGGTCTCCGAGGCCCATGCGCTCGCGGACACCGGCGCGTTCGACCTGATCTTCGGCACCGGCAGCCACTCTGCGCAGCCGATCGAGAACTACAAGGGCACGTGGATCATCTACGGACTGGGCAACGCGGTTACCGTCACGGCCTCCGACCCCAGCCGGGCCGTGAACAACCAGGGCGTGACGGCCCGCATCCAGTTCGCCGGACGCAAGGGGCAGACGGGTTCGTGGCGCGTGAACCGGATCGACTGGCTGCCCACCGCCAACATGCGGCAAGGCCTGTACCGCTGGTGCCCCATCGCCGCCGACCGCCCGGACGGCGCCTGCTGGTCCGACGACGAGGACGCCCGCGTGCGCGAGCGGATCAGGGATGTGATCTATGCCAAGGGCGCCGATCCGAACGTGGTGCGCGAATGGGAGATCACGAAGGAGCCGGCCGCGTAGTCGCGGGCGATCCGCGAAGACCGGACAGCGCCGCGTACTAGGCTGGACGCCATGAGTTTCATCGATCTGCCCGCCGACCGTCCCGACCTGCCCCAAGTGACGTTGCCGAGCTGCGTGCCGGCGCTTGTGCCCGCCTACCGCGAACGCCTCGCCGCCCTGCACGACGTGGCCCGCGTGCGCATGTACGACGATTCGATCACCGATGGCCGCGAGTTCCTGCGTCGCATCGAGGGCGCGGATCTGGCCGTGATCGCCGGCTTCCACATCGCCGACGACGTGCTGCGCGAACTGTCCGGGCATGTGCGCTGTCTGGTGTTCAGCGGCACCGGCATCGCAAGCTTCGTCAACGTGCCCCTTGCGCACAGTCTGGGCGTGACCATGTGCAATGCCGAGCGCTATGGCGACGCTTCGGTGGCCGAGCATGCGATCGCCCTGCTGTTCGAGATCGCGCGCGGCGTGGGGCATCAGAACGCGAGCCTGCACGCCGGACGGTGGTTCGACGAGGGCGGCATGCTGCAGCTGCAGGGGCTGACGATCGGACTGGTTGGCTTCGGCGGCGTGGGGCGGGCCGTCGCGCGCATCGCCGATGGGATCGGCATGCGGGTGAAGGTGTGGTGCCGTCATCCCGATCGAGAGCCGCTGGCCGAATTCCATGCTGAGCCGGCGGCGTCGCTGGACGATCTGTTCGCCGGCTGCGATGTGGTGAGCCTGCATCTGGCCCTTAACGAGGCCACGCGCGGCATGATCGGCGCGCATGAGCTGGACATGCTGCGTCCCGGTTCGATCCTCATCAACACGGCCCGGGCGGAGATCATCGCCCCCGGCGCGCTTGTGGAACGTCTGCGCCGCGGGGACATCCATGCCGGCGTGGACGTGTACGATCATGAGCCGCTCGCCCCGGACGATCCGATCCTCGCCCTGCCCAACGTGGTCACGACCCCGCATACCGCGTGGAAGACCGTTCGCGCGCTGGACAACGTGGCCGTGCAGAATGCGGACACGATCCGCGCGTTCCTGGCCGGCTCGCCCGAGCACGTGGTGGACTGAGGGGAGCCCGCGCATGGCCGCACAGACATTCACGCTGCTTGACGCAGCCGATTCGCCGGCGCACGACGCGCTGGTGGAGAAGAAATCCGAATTCATCGGCGACGCCTGCCACATCGACTCGCTGGACGAGGCGATGGCCTTTGTGGCCTCGATTCGCGAGCGGCATCCCAAGGCCCGCCATGTGGCCTACGCGGCGATCTGCGGCGGGGCCGACGGGCGCCAGTCCGAGCGCATGAGCGATGACGGGGAGCCCTCCGGAACCGCCGGCAAGCCGATTCTGGACGTGCTGCGCCAGGGCGGGCTCACGGACACGGCGATCGCGGTCACCCGGTACTTCGGCGGCATCCTGCTGGGCTCCGGCGGGCTGATCCGCGCCTACTCCTCGGCCGCGTCCCTGGCGGTGAAGGCCGGCAAACTGGCCCGGATCGAGGCGTGCCGGCGCTATATGGTCACCGTGTCCTACCCCCAGCTGGGTTCGCTTCAGCAGATTCTGGCGGCCGTTGACGGGCGACAGTCGGAGGAGTCATACACGGACATGGTGAGCATGATCGCCGAGATCCCGGCGGGCAACGCCGACCGGTTCGAGGCGCGGGTCATCGAGGCGTTCAACGCGGCGGTGACGCCGGAGCCGCTGGACATGGTCAACCGGCCTGTGGCGATCGGGTAGCGCCGCTGCGCTACATTGGGACGCATGACCGATTCCGAGAACAAGCCGGCCGAGGACGCGAAACCCGACGAGGACGCGAAGCCGGCGGGCAGCGCGAAGCCCGCGGCGCCGCATGAGGACGATACGCTGCCCGACGATTTCGAGCCGCTGACCGTCACCTACGAGCGGCTGCGCCATTCCTCCGATCCCGCCGAGCTGAGCTCGTTCGCGCGCACCCCGTTGCCGGACCGTGCCGATCAGGCGGCGTTCTCGCGTGCCACCGCACTGCTGGAGGCGGTGGCCGGCAACGAGCACACGCCGGTGGAGGACCGCATCTTTCTGGGTGAGACCATGCCGTTCCCGAACATCCTGGTCAAGCTGTCCAGCGATCCGGTGGCCGATGTGCGCAGGGCGGTGGCCGGCAACAAGGCGGACAAGAACTGGCTGGTGGGCCGGCTCACCAAGGATCCGGTCCCCGAAGTGCGCGATGCGGCCCTGCTCAACCCCCGCACGTCGTGGAAGATGCGGCTCGAGGGGGCGCAGAATCCGGATGTGGACGCCGAAACCCTTGATTTTCTAGGCAAGCTTGGCACTGAGCTCGAGCCGGATGCTCCGGGCGTGCTGGCCTCCATGGTCCGCAGGGCCGTGGCCGGCAACCCCAACACCACCCCGGAGACGCGCGCGCGGCTGGCCCAGGACCCCAGTGGCGAGGTGGCCCGGCAGGCCAGACGGTGGATCGAGTCACACGGCTGACGCCGAGCGGCGGCCGTTTCACGTTGCGCGCGGACGCTGCACGCAGACGCTCGCGGACGGATTTGCCCTGTTTTGCCGTCGCTACGGAATGCAAACGTTTGCATCTTTCCTGCCGAACCGGGCCTGTCGGCCTAGGGTGGGTTTAAACTGGCGGTATGAGTCAGTATCGTGAATCCCGCGAGCGCCTTGAGCGCCCGCTCATCCGTCTCGCCAAGGCTGTCGGGGTGGCCACGTCCTACATGGGCATGAGCAATGACTACCACGAAATCGCCGATGACGTTCTGGTGTCCGTGCTTGCCGCACTGGGCATCGATGCTTCGAGCGACGAGGCCATCGCCGCATCCCTCAAGACGCTGCTGGACGACAAGCACCGTCGTTTGGTCGCGCCCACCGTCCTGCATGTGGAGGGCTCCGATTCCAAAGTCCTCGTGAATGTGGGCGTGTTCGACATTCCCGAGGCCTCCATCACGCTGGAGGACGGCACCCCGTATCAGGGGAAGGTGATGCCCGATTCCGGCGACGGCTCCACGGCCTACTGGATGAACGACGCCTTCGTCACCACCGCCTCCGTGGTGATCCCCGCCGATTTGCCGATCGGCTACCACACCCTGCACGTCAAGGTGGCCGGCCGCACGCAGGACGCCACGCTGATCAGCGTGCCCAAGCGCATCGAGCTGATCGACGCGATGAAGGAGCACCGCCTGTGGGGCTGGATGGCGCAGATCTACTCCATCCGCTCCCGCGAGTCGTGGGGCGTGGGCGATTTCGCGGATCTGGGAACCATGCTGTCGGATGCCAAGACCAAGACCGGCGCCGACTTCATGCTCATCAACCCGGTGCACGCCGCCGAGCCGGTCACGCCGCTCACGCCGTCGCCGTACCTGCCGATCTCGCGCACCTTCCTGAACTTCACGTACATCCGCCCCGAGGCGATCGCCGAGTACGGTCTGCTGGGCGAGGAGTCCCGCGCGCGCGTCAAGCAGCTGCACGATTCCGTGCGCTCGCTGAACACCAACACCGACCACATCGACCGAGACGCCATGTGGGCCGCGAAGATGCAGGCCCTGTGGATCATCTTCAAGGCAGGCCGCACCCCCGAGCGCCAGGCCGCCTTCGACGAGTACAAGCGTTCCCGCGGCGAGGGCCTGGAGGCCTACGCCACCTGGTGCCTTGCCTACGACAAGTGGGGCGCCCCGTCCGCCTCCCCATCCTCCTGGTTCGTGACCACCAACAAGGACTCCGCCGAAGTCAAGGCCCTGCGCGACCGCTACCCGGACACGCTGGACTTCTACCGCTGGATGGAGTGGATCGCCACCGAGCAGCTGGCCGATGCCCAGGGTGCCGCCCGCAAGGCCGGCATGGAGCTGGGCGTGATGGCGGACATGGCCGTGGGCGTGCATCCGCTGGGCGCGGATGTGTGGTGGAACCCGGATCGCTATGCGAATGGAGCCACCGTGGGCGCCCCGCCGGACATGTTCAACCAGCAGGGCCAGGATTGGAGCCAGCCGCCGCTGAACCCCATCTCCCTAGAGAAGACCGGCTACCTGGCCTACCGCGAGATGGTGCACGCCATGTTCGCGCAGGCCGGCGCGCTGCGCATCGACCACATCCTGGGCCTGTTCCGCCTGTGGTGGATCCCCGCCGGCAAGGGTGCCAAGAACGGTACCTACGTGGCGTACGATTCGGCCATCATGCTGGGCATCCTCGCGCTTGAGGCTGCCCGCGCCCACGGTGTGGTGGTGGGCGAGGATCTGGGCGTCGTCCCGGAGCAGGTGGCCTCGTCGCTCGCCTCGCACGGCGTGCTGGGCTGCGCCGTGGAGTGGTTCGAGCAGATGAACGGCGTGTTCCGCGATCCCCGCCGCTGGCGCGAAATGGCCCTGGCCTCCGTGGATGTGCACGACATGCCGCCATGCGCCGGGTACCTGCAGTACGAGCACGTCAAGGTGCGTGCCGCGCTGGGCCTGCTCGAGGGCAGCGTGGACGATTTCCAGAAGTCTGCCGAGGCCGAGCAGCGCGCCATGCTGCGCATGCTGCTCAACGGCGGCTGGATCTCCGCCGACTGCGTGAACGATGTTCCCGGACATCTGCAGCAGATCATCGAGGGCATGTACCGGGCCATGACCGCATCCCCCTGCAAGCTGCTTGCGGCCGCCATCGTGGACGGTGTGGGCGAGACCCGCACCCAGAACCAGCCGGGCACCAACAACGAGTACCCGAACTGGCGCGTCCCGCTGGCCGACGGCGACGGCAACCCGATCATGGTCGAGGGCCTCTTCGACCAGCCGCGCATGCAGTCGCTCGCCCGCGTGCTCAACGCGTGAGGCGCGATCCGCTCGCTTGATTGATGTCTGACTGACTCAACGGGCTTCCCATGCCGGGGAGCCCGTTTTTCATTGGCGTGTCGCATCGGCGTGTCGCGTTCGGCCCGGCGAACGCCAAATGTCAAGGGTTGCGATACAATAGTCGATTGTTGTGTTTCCCTAAGGGGTCCTTCAAAGCGCTTTCCCACTCGCCATCGAGGACTTTCAGGGAGCCCACGGATAATGAGGCCGAAGCCTCTCGGGCCGCGCGTCCTAACCAAACGCACGCCGAGCAGCGGAAGCCCGGAACACAATAGTAAGAAAAGGTATTACAGTGAAGACTTTCACTCCGAAGCCGGCTGATCTGACCCACGACTGGTACGTCATCGACGCCACCGACGTGGTGCTCGGCCGTCTGGCCACCCAGGTCGCCACGCTGCTGCGCGGCAAGAACAAGCCGTCCTACGCCCCGCACGCCGATTCCGGCAACCATGTCATCGTTCTCAACGCGGACAAGATCGCGCTGACCGGTAACAAGATGGGCAAGGAGCTCTACCAGCACTCCGGTCGTCCCGGCGGTCTGCGCCGCGACACCTACGCCTGGCTGCTTGCGAACAAGCCCGAGCGCATCATCCGCAGCGCCGTCAAGGGCATGCTGCCCAAGAACCGTCTGGCTGCCGTCCAGATCAAGCGCCTCCACATCTTCGTGGACGGCGAGCATCCGTACGGTGCCCAGAAGCCCCAGGTCTTCGAGATCGCTCAGGTCTCGCAGCAGGCCAAGTGAGAACCGAAGGGAGATAAGACATCATGGCTGAAAACACCAACGATTCCGCGGTTCTCGAGACCGAAGAGGAGCTCACCAACTACTCCACCGAGACCAACGCCGGCGCTGGCACCGGCACCTCCGCGATCGCCCCGGGCTACGGCACCGGCCGTCGCAAGGAGGCTGTCGCCCGCGTCCGCCTGATCCCGGGCTCCGGCAAGTGGACCATCAACGGCCGCACGCTGGAGGAGTACTTCCCGTCCCGCCTGCACCAGCGCGAGGTCAACTCCCCGATCGTGCTCCTCAAGCTTGAGGGCAAGTTCGACGTTGTCGTCCTCGTCGACGGTGGCGGCGTGACCGGCCAGGCCGGCGCCATCCGCCTCGGCGTGGCCCGCGCTCTAAACCAGATCGATCGCGACGCCAACCGTGCCACCCTGAAGAAGGCCGGCATGCTGACCCGCGACGCCCGCGTCGTCGAGCGCAAGAAGGCCGGTCTGCATAAGGCCCGTCGCGCTCCGCAGTTCTCGAAGCGTTAAGTTTCGGCTGCTTCGCGAGCCATATGGGGAAGGCCCCTTCGGAATTTCGCTTCCGAAGGGGCCTTCCCTTTTTTCGTTTCGCGCCGCCGCAAGCCTGAGGAACGGTTACTGGATCTGGCACATGACGTTGATGGTCAGCGCTGGCACGGTCCACACGCCCGGATCGTCGTTCGCCGAGGCCTCGGACATGTTCTGGGCATCCTCGGCGGCATCCGGGGCCGCGGACGTCGCCGCATCGTTGCGCTCGGTCACATCCTTGTCCACGTCGCCGGCCCCGCCGATGTGCTGCATGCCCCCGTCGCGCACGTCCATCGCGGAGGTGAGCGCGGAGATCGCATCGTCGGTGGCGTTGCCGCCCGGCCGGTGCCGGGCCGCTATAAGCACGTGCGGATCTTCGGTTCCGGACGTGGCGTTGCCCCGTGCCGGGATGGTGTTCACACGGTGGCCGCCTGTCCGCTCCGCATCGGCCGGTGCATCCAGCTTCGCCTGTGCGGCCAGCTGGGACTGCACCTGCCTGACCAGATCGGTGATCCCATCGCGGTCGTCCACGATCGTCGTCCAGTTGAGGTCCTGATCGTTGGGCTTGTCCGTGCGCTTCACGCGGCCGCCCTGTGCGGGCTCCACGCCGATCGCCAGGCCGGAGCTCCACTCGCACGCCCAACCGTAATCGGACGGCAGACGGAACCGCATGTCCTCGCCCGAGCCGTTGATCACGATCAGGATGTCTCGGATGTCGTCGTACTTCTTGGAACGCAGTCGCATGACGAAGCTGCGGCGGCTGCCGTCGAACCAATCCTGATCCGTCGGCGTGGTGCCGTCCGGCAGATACCACTGCACGCGGCTGGACGGGCGGAACAGGCCGATCTGCGTCAATCGGGTGAAGAATTCCTCCTGATGGTACAGATCAAGCGACTTGCGCAGGGCGATCAGGCGCGAGATGCGCTCCAGACGGCGCATCTGCTGGGTTTTGCGGGTCTGGTACAGCCAATCCCAATTCAGCCACGTGATCTCGTTGTCCTGCGCGTACGGGTTGTTGTTGCCATACTGCGTGTTGCCGAATTCGTCGCCGGCCATGATCATGGGCGTGCCCAGGGAGAGCAGCAGCGTGCCGAGCAGGTTCATGGCCGCGCGTTCGCGACGGCGCTCGATCAGCGGGCTGTTGCTGGGGCCCTCCACACCGAAGTTGTTGGAATGGTTGTTGTCCGTGCCGTCGCGGTTGTCCTCGCCGTTGGCCTCGTTGTGCTTGCGCTCGTAGCGGGTGAGATCGGTGAGCGTGAAGCCGTCGTGGCTCACGACGTAGTTGACCGAGGAGGCGCAGCCGCGGCCGGGTTCGGTGGCGAACAGGTCGGCCGATCCGCACAGTCGGGTGGCCATCTCCTGCATGCCCACGGACGGTGAGGCGCCGAGTTTGGTGTCCGCGAGCCAGAATCGGCGGGCGGAGTCGCGGAAGCGGTCGTTCCACTCGCTGAACGGCATGCCGAATTCGCCGGTGCGCCAGCCGGCCGGACCCAGATCCCACGGTTCCATGATGAGCTTGAGGTTGCCGAGCAGCAGGTCCGAGCGCAGGGCGTACAGGAACGGGTGGTGCTTGGTGAAGTTGCCGTCAAGGCGCCCCAGCGTGGCCGCGAGGTCGAAGCGGAAGCCGTCGATGCCGATCCTCTTGGCCCAGTACCGCAGCGAATCCACGGCGAAGGTGACCACATGCGTGTTGGTGAAGTCGAAGGTGTTGCCGCAGCCCGTGGTGTCGATGAGCCGGCCGGGGTTGTCCTTCTCGCGGCGGTAGTAGGCGATCGCGTCCAGGCCCCTCCAGCAGACCGTGGGGCCCTCCACGCCGCCTTCGCAGGTGTGGTTGTAGACCACGTCCATGATCACCTCGAACCCCGCCTCGTGCAGGGCGCGGACCATGTTGATGACCTCCTCGCGCACGGCTCCGGCGCCCTTGGCCTGCGCCGACTTGGTGGCGTACGAGGGTTCCGGGCTGAAGTAGCTCAGCGTGGAGTAGCCCCAGTAGTTGTGGCGGCCGCGCTCCTGCAGGAACAGCTCGTCCTGCTTGGCCTGGATGGGCAGCAGTTCGATCGACGTGACGCCCAAGCCCTGCAGGTAGGCGAGGGTGATCGGATGAGCCAGCCCGGCGTAGGTGCCGCGCAGCTCCTCAGGCAGCCAGGGCGCGTTGGCGGTGAAGCCCTTGACGTGCAGCTCGTAGAGCACGGTCTTGCTCCACGGCACATGGGGATGCGACGGATCGGCGTCGTGCTTGGTCTCGTCGCGGTCGTCGATGGCCACGGAGACGGGCATCTTGCCCAGTGCGTCCACGGTGCTCATCGGGCCGAACGCCGACCCCTGCACCTTGCCGTCGGGCGTGATCTCGCACTGGTAGGAGAAGGCGGCCGGATCGAGCTCCATGCGGCCGTCGATGCCCTTGCCGTACGGGTCGAGCAGCAGCTTGTACGGGTTGAACCGCACGCCCTTGTCCGGGTCCCACGCGCCGTCCACGCGGTAGGCATAGCGCATGCCGTCCCATGCCTTGGGCAGATGGACGTACCACAGGCCGTAGTTGGGGCCTTCCATGCGGAACATGGTCTCGCGCACGTACATCGACTCGATGATGCGCGTGCACGCCGGGTGGCTGTACATGTCCCTGATGAGCGGGACGGGGGAGCCTTCGAAGACGCGGATGGCGTCGTTGAAAAAAGCGGTGGGCTGATCGACGGGCTCATAGACGCACAGCCATACCTGCGAGGCGGTCTCCGAGCGCACCACTGCGTCCGCGCCCCCATCCTCGGTGAAGTACAGGCCCGGCCTCGTTGCGTAACGGTGCGGTATCGCGTACCGCTGGGGTATTGCGTTCTTCATACTCCCATTGTAGTTGCCGGGGATTTCGGCAATGGGGTCCCAAGATGAACGCTTGGGGTGTTATGCGGCGGCGTCGCGCGGCGTTCGTTCTCCCGGTGCCCGCGCCCCGGCCAAACTGGGCAGATCCGGCCGTTCGTTTTGCAAACTGGGCAGATCCGGCCGTCTGGAGGCCGATTCGGGGGTCCAGATGACCGGATCTGCCCAGTTCTTTTGGGAAGGGGCCCGATTTGCCCAGTTTGCGCGAGAGAAAGTTGGGCCGCTCGGAGTTGGGCCGCTCAGTGTTGGGGTACTCGGCGACACGCCATATAAAGCACTTAGATAAAACTGATTTGCAAAACAGAATAATAAAGCGTATATTCATAACTACGGCGGGAACGGACCCGCAAACACCCGCAAAGCGAACAGCTTTCAACGTAGAAAGGAATCCATCATGAAGGCACTCGTGCTCACCGGCGTCAAGGAATTCGAGATCCAGAACCTTCCCACACCGTCCATCAAGCCTGACGAAGTCCTGATCAACACCGCGTACGCCGGCGTGTGTGGTACTGATCATGACCTGTATGCGGGCCGCCCCGGATCGGCCGCCGCCGTGCCGCCGATCGTCCTGGGGCACGAGAATTCCGGCGTCGTCGCCGCAGTGGGCGATCAGGTCACCAATGTCAGGCCCGGCGATCGTGTGGCCGTCGATCCGAACATCTATTGCGGCCAGTGCGACTACTGCCTGACCCAGCGTCCGGAATTGTGCGATCATCTCTCCGCCGTGGGCGTGACCCGCAATGGTGGATTGGCCGAGCAGTTCACCGCCCCCGCCTCCGTGGTCTACAAACTGCCGGACAACGTCTCCCTGAAGGATGCCGCCGCGATCGAGCCCATCTCCTGCGCGGTGCATGGCGTTGACCTGCTCCAGCTGCGTCCCTATCAGAAGGCGCTGGTGATCGGCGACGGCTTCATGGGCCAGCTGTTCGTGCAGATCGTGCAGGCGTACGGCGTGCATCAGGTGGATCTCGCCGGCATCTTCGATGAGAAGCTCCAGCGCAACAAGGACCTCTTCGGCGTGGCGAACACCTACAACACCACCCGTGAGGAAATCCCGGCGGACTCCTATGACGTGATCATCGAGGCGGTCGGTCTGCCCACCACCCAGGCCCAAGCCGTCAAGGCCGCACGCAAGGGCGCGCAGGTGCTTATGTTCGGCGTCGGGCCGCAGGAAGCCCACTTCGAGATGAACACCTACGACATCTACAAGAAGCAGATGACCATCCAGGGGTCCTTCATCAACCCGCTCACCTTCAAGGACGCCATCAGCCTGCTCGAGTCCGGCAAGATGAACGTTGACCCGCTGATCAGCCACGAGCTTGGACTCGATGAGGTCCAGGATTTCCTCGATGGCAAGATCAAGGGCGTCTCCAAGGCCGTTGTCAGGATCGGCTGACGATCGGGCCGATCGAATCGCATGTGGCTGCCGCCGGACATGGCAGTGAATCCGACTTGGCAACCGTCCCGTGGCCGTCGCCGTTTCCCGCGGCGGCCGCATCCCTTCCTCTTCCCCTCACAATTCCCAAGGAGTCAATGATGACTGAAGAACACACGGGTGCCACGCGGCCGGCGCGCACGGCCACCATGGGCGTGACCGTCGGGCTGTTCGCGCTGTCCCTGCCCATCAACGCGCTCGGCAACGTGCTGACCGCCGTCACCAGCAACCGGGTTGCCGGACCGGGTGCCAAGGCCTCCTATCTGGGGGCCGCGTTCTGGACCGCCGGCGAGTACAACATGGCGGATGTGTTCCCATCCTGGATGAACGTCGGAAGCATATTCAACGTCCAATTCTGGTCGTTCTTCATGGTTGGGCTCGCGGTGATCGCGCTCAACCAGATTCTGGTCGGGCACGTCAACTGGAGGCGCATCTTCGGCAACATCATGTTCCTGGTGCCCTTCTCGTTGCTGGTGGGCGTATTCACCGATCTGCTGCTCGGCAGATTCACCCCGGGGTGGGGCGGCCTGCCATACGCCGGGTCGAACATCGCCCTTCACGTCGCCTATGTGCTGCTCAATTGCGTGGGCGTCGCGTTGATCGCCATCGCGATCTCCCTGTACCAGAGGGCCAACATCGCGTTGCATCCCGCGGACGATCTCATGCAGATCCTGCGCTTCAAGTACTGCAAAGGCAACGCGGCCGTGGCGATGTGGCTGTCGTACGTGCCGCCGGCGCTGGTGGCGATCGTCGCCGTCATCATTCTGTCGGCGCGCAACGGCGGACTGACCGTCAATTATTTCGGCGTCGGCACGTTGTACGCCTTCCTGTGCCAAGGTGGCATCACCGGCTGGGCCGACCGGCACATCATCCCATCATTCACCCATCAGGCGCTCGACGTCGGCGCGATCGCAGGATAGCGAACCGCGGACCCGACGCCGGCAATCATCATCAAAGGAGACATCATGACCACACCCATGACCGCGTTCACCACCGATTTTCAGCATTCCGGCATGCCGGCCAGGGATCTGGATGAAACGATCGAGTTCTACACCAAGACCCTTGGCTTCGAGTTGGCCGGCCTGTTCCACAATGGGGAGAACCGCTGCGCCTTCCTGCGTTACGGCCATCTGACCATCGAGACATGGGAGGGCGACCCCGCGCCCATGGTCACCGGCGCGATCAACCACTGGGCGCTCAACACCCCGGACATCGAGGCCGCGTGGGCCAATGCGCACGAGCTGGGCCTTAAGGTCAAGGAGGATGAGATCCAGTCGATCCCCACATTCTGGGACAACGGCATCCGCTACTTCAACATCTACGGTCCGAACGGGGAGACCTTGGAGTTCTGCCAGATCGTGTGAGCCCGATCGTGTGACGCAGGGCTTTCCCGCCCCGCTCTCTCCGGAGCTCACGCTCCCCGGATCTCGTTCAGATACGACTGGACGAACCTCAGCGCTGCGCCGATGACGTTTTGGTTGTCGGCGCAGCGGCTTTTGCGCAATGTGAAGTCTCCGCCGCCGAATGCGCTGCGCTCCCGCACGCGGCGTTTGATGTCGGCGATCTCCTCATCGTCCAGATAGTGCGCCGCCTCGCCGCCCACGATGATGTCCCCGGCGATCACCGAACGCACGTTGACGATGGTCTGCGCCACGTAGTCGAGCCACTGGTTCATGCGCTTGCGGTGGTTGGTTTCGCCCTGCTCGAGCACGCTGAAGAAGCCCGGTATGCTCTCGTAATCCTCGGTCAGGGTTTCCGGCGAGCAGTAGGCGTCCATGCATCCCTTTCGCCCGCAGTAGCACGGCCGGCCATCCGGCACGAGCGTCATGTGCTCGATCGTGCCATTGCACTGGTTGGGGCCCTGATGCAGTTTGCCGTCGATGATCACCGCGCCGCCGGGCCTTCGCTCCAGGTACACGCATACGGCGTCGGTGAGCGAGGGGTCTGCCCACAGTTCGGCCATGGCGGAGGCGTCGGAGTCGTGGATCATGATGCATGGATAGCGCACGGACTGGCTGATTTCATCCAGCGTGAGGCCGGTGTTGTCCATGATCGCGCCGAAGGTGATGGTCTGTCCGTCCGCCGAAACAATGCCCTGGATGGAAAATGCCACGCCGAGCACCGGGCCGGCGGTCTTCTCCACGGCCGCGGCGAAGTCGTTGATGATCGCGCCAACGCGCTGGTAGTGGGCCGCATCGTTGCGGTATGGAAGGGTGCGGCGCAGCTCGGCGATGGTGGCGCCGAACAGGTCGATGGCGCATATGATCACCTCATTCGCCTTCATGGACACGCCTATGGCGACGCGGTGTCTGGGGTTGAAGGCGTACGCCTGCGCCTTGCGGCCGCCTGTGGAATCCATCAGATCGCCGCGTGCGATGATGCCGGCCTGCTCAAGATCGCGCAGGTTCTGGGTGATGGTGGGCAGGCTCAGTCCCAGATCGCGTTCGATCATCTGCTTGGTGGCCTGGCGGTGATCGTACAGGTATCCTGTCATGGCGTTGCGGTTGTGCTCCCTGACCGCCGTTGACGGCATGGCCTTCATCGGTACCTCCCTTGGTGTGCGTGTGCCGGGTGCGTCTGGTGCGTTTGGAGCGCCTGATGTGTATGACGCGTCAAGTCGGCGCTCCCATAAATGGCAGAAGCATTTTACAAAAGTGGTTATGACAACCGGCACTTCGGCGGTGAGTGGTCGGTGATGGCTCGGAAAGCATTGCAATCATAGGGTTTTGGCGTACTTATATAAAAACGATTTCTATAATTGTAACAGTTGTGTAAACTTATGAAAAGAGACCTTATGAAAGGTGGGTGTTCAAGCCTGTTTCAGACTTGTGCAAAGTTACAAAAAAGTAAACAAAAGCCGTCGTTTTGGGCGATTTTTCCTATGAAATCACCAATAAACTCACAGATGCTAACAAAAACAGATCAGAAAAGAACGCGAAACGCCGTCGATTTTGTGCGAATGCATGGTTTGTGACGGTCATGTACATTGTGAGGTAGGTCACATCCCATGTGACGGCGTCGCCATGAGGCGAATGCAGCACAACAGAAAAGCAATGCAACAACACACGGACTTTGCCCAACAAAACCCGTCATCCATAGGAGGATATCGTGGCAGAAGCGAAGCAGAACACCGAGGCCGTCGAGCCCACCAAGCCGACCCCGGAGGAGAGGCAGGCGGCCGCAGAGGCTGAGGTCGACGCGCTGGTCCAGAAGGCGCTCAAGGCGCTGGTCGAGTTCGAGAAGCTGGATCAGAAGCAGGTCGACCACATCGTCGCCAAGGCGTCGGTCGCGGCTCTGAACAAGCACCTTGTTCTGGCCAAGATGGCCGTCGAGGAGACCGGCCGCGGTCTGGTGGAGGACAAGGCCACCAAGAACATCTTCGCGTGCGAGCACGTCACGCACTACATGGCCGGCCAGAAGACGGTTGGCATCATCCGTGAGGACGACATCAACGGCATCGACGAGGTGGCCGAGCCCGTGGGCGTGGTCGCCGGCGTGACCCCGGTCACCAACCCGACCTCCACCGCCATCTTCAAGTCCCTGATCGCGCTGAAGACCCGCTGCCCGATCGTGTTCGGCTTCCACCCGGGCGCGCAGAACTCCTCCGTGGCCGCCGCGAAGATCGTGCGCGACGCGGCGATCGAGGCGGGCGCCCCGGCCGACTGCATCCAGTGGATCGAGCATCCCTCGATCGAGGCGACCGGCGCGCTGATGAAGCACCCGGGCGTGGCCACGATCCTGGCGACCGGCGGCCCGGGCATGGTCAAGGCCGCGTACTCCTCCGGCAAGCCCGCCCTGGGTGTGGGCGCAGGCAACGCCCCGGCCTACGTGGACGCCGACGTGGACATCGTGCGCGCCGCGAACGACCTGATCCTGTCCAAGCACTTCGACTACGGCATGATCTGCGCCACCGAGCAGGCCATCATCGCCCACAAGGACGTCTACGCGCCGCTGGTGGCGGAGCTCAAGCGCCGCAGGGCCTACTTCGTGAATGCGGACGAGAAGGCCAAGCTCGAGCAGTACATGTTCGGCTGCACCGCCTTCTCCGGCGGCACCCCGAAGCTCAACTCCGTGGTGCCGGGCAAGTCCCCGCAGTACATCGCCCGCGCCGCCGGCTTCGAGATCCCCGAGGACGCGACCATCCTGGCCGCCGAGTGCTCCGAGGTCTCGGACAACGAGCCGCTGACCCACGAGAAGCTCGCCCCGGTGCAGGCCGTCCTCAAGGCCGACTCCAAGGAGCAGGCCTTCGAGATGTGCGAGAAGATGCTCAAGCTGGGCGCCGGCCACACCGCCGCCATCCACACCAATAACCAGGACCTGGTGCGCGAGTACGGCCTGAGGATGCACGCGTGCCGCATCATCTGGAACCAGCCGAGCTCCCTGGGCGGCATCGGCGACATCTACAACGCGATCGCCCCGTCGCTGACCCTGGGCTGCGGCTCCTACGGCGGCAACTCGGTGTCCGGCAACGTCCAGGCCGTGAACCTGATCAACATCAAGCGCATCGCTCGGAGGAACAACAACATGCAGTGGTTCAAGATCCCGGCCAAGACCTACTTCGAGCCGAACGCGATCAAGTACCTGCGCGACATGTACGGCATCGAGAAGGCCGTGATCGTGTGCGACAAGGTCATGGAGCAGCTCGGCGTCATCGACAAGGTCATCGACCAGCTGCGCGCCCGCGCGAACAACGTCACGTTCCGCATCATCGACTACGTGGAGCCCGAGCCCAGCGTGGAGACCGTCGAGCGCGGCGCCGAGATGATGCGCGAGGAGTTCGAGCCGGACACCATCATCGCGGTGGGCGGCGGCTCGCCGATGGACGCGGCCAAGATCATGTGGCTGCTCTACGAGCACCCGGAGATCCACTTCTCCGACGTGCGCGAGAAGTTCTTCGACATCCGCAAGCGCGCCTTTAAGATCCCGCCGCTGGGTTCCAAGGCCAAGCTGGTGTGCGTGCCCACCTCATCCGGCACGGGCTCCGAGGTCACGCCGTTCGCGGTGATCACGGACCACAAGACCGGCTACAAGTACCCGATCACCGACTACGCGCTGACCCCGTCGGTCGCGATCGTGGACCCGGTGCTGGCCCGCACCCAGCCGCGCAAGCTCGCCTCCGACGCCGGCTTCGACGCCCTGACCCACTCCATGGAGGCGTACGTGTCGGTGTACGCGAACGACTTCACGGACGGCATGGCCCTGCACGCGGCCAAGCTGATCTGGGACAACCTGGCTGAGTCCGTCAACGGCGAGCCGGGTCTGGAGAAGACGACCGCGCAGGAGAAGATGCACAACGCCGCCACCATGGCCGGCATGGCGTTCGGCTCCGCGTTCCTGGGCATGTGCCACGGCATGGCGCACACCATCGGCGCGCTGTGCCACATCGCGCACGGCCGCACGAACTCCATCCTGCTGCCGTACGTGATCCGCTACAACGGCGAGATCCCGGAGGAGCCCACGAGCTGGCCGAAGTACAGCAAGTACGTGGCCGCCGAGCGCTACCAGGACATCGCGCGCAACCTCGGCATCGACCCGGGCAAGACCCCGGCCGAGGGCGTGGAGAATCTGGCGAGGGCCGTCGAGGACTACCGCGACAACAAGCTGGGCATGAACAAGTCCTTCCAGGACGCCGGCGTTGACGAGGACTACTTCTGGAGCGTGCTGGACCAGATCGGCATGCGCGCCTACGAGGACCAGTGCACCCCGGCCAACCCGCGCATCCCGATGATCAACGACATGAAGGACATTGCGATCGGCGCCTACTACGGTGTCTCCCGCGAGGAGGGCCACCGCATCCGCGTGGAGCGCGAGGGCGAAGCCGCCACCGAGGAGGCGTCGCAGCGCTGACTGACGGCATAGCGTGACGGCGGGGCTGGCGCTCGTTTGGTGCAGTGGCATCGAACGAGCGCCAGCCCCGCCGCTGTTATGTTTTGGTGATGGCTCTTCGGGCGATTCGACCTCGGTCCTGCCAAGGCTATGGCTCGCCTTCGGCCCTGCAATTAGGGTCCGGCCTTGCGGCCGGTCTCAGTGTTGTCCTCGCCGCCGTGGTGGCGGCTCGGCTGAGCCTACTCGGAGCCCACCGGGCTCCGAGCTTAACGGCTCAGCCTTCCGCATTCGTGATGGCCTCGCCGATGTTGTCGTGTGTGAAGTCGTGGTTGCGGTACTCGGGGTTGTCCACGGGCAGATGCTGGACCAGGGTGTCGAACACCTGAGTGAGGATTTCGCCGCGTTCCAGCACGGCATCCAGCACATGGCCGCCGATCGAATGGTCGTCCGCGAGGAAGTGTTCATGGAATCCGGCCACGGCGGCCCCATGGAACATGATCGGGGAGAAGTAGCCCAGCATCGTGCCGCGCACATCCTGACCAAGGAAGATCGCCTGACGGCCGGCCACCTCCTCGAGCGTGGGGTATGGGGCCTGCTGTTTGATGACGGCGCGGGTCTTCATGAAGCTGAAGGTGCCTCGCACGATCACCGCGAAGAATGTGTTCGCCCGTCCGTTCGCCTCGACGATGCGCCGGTTGAGCTCCTCGAGGCCGATGTCCGCGCGCTCGCACTGATACTGGAACGCCGCGCGGTGCATGGTGGCGAACGGCATCGCGAAATCGTCCGGCACGGCCTCCACGCGACCGCCCTGGCCCACGCGCCACGGCTTGCCGTCGAGCACGATGATCTCGCCGTCCAATCCCTCCCCGGTGCCGATGCCGGTATCCCCGTGCGTGAGCAGTTCGCCCATCGTGGTGGTGCCCTCAAGCAGTCCGGGCACGAGCAGCGCCAGCGTGCCATGCTGGTACAGCACATTCGCGCGGTGCTCGGTGATCGGTTCGATGTTCTTCGCGATTGATGCGCTCATGCCTCTCACCTTAAGCCACGCGGCCGATCCCCGCCAGACTCCGATTGCCCTGCGGGCGGTAGGATGGGTTCCATGGCATCACATCAGCGCATCGCGCAGGACGTCACCGCGGTGGTCACCGCCTGCGGTCAGGGGACCGGGCTCGTCGAATCGGTTGAATCGGTGCTGGGGCAGAGCGTCAGGCCGGTGCGGATCATCGTGGTGGATGACGGATCGGCCGATCGTGCAGACGTTGATGCCGCATTGCATGCTCCGAAAACGCCGGAAAGCCATGCCGGTGACGATGCGGATTGCGTGACCATCGTGCGACTGGACCACGTGCGACTGGACCATAACAGCGGCGTTTCCGCGGCGCGCAATGCCGGCATCGCCCTCGCGAATACACCTTATATATGTGTGCTGGATGGCGGCGATCGGCTGCTGCCTCATTTTGTGGAGCGCACGCTGCCGGTACTGCATGACGATACGAATGTGGTCGCGGCCTCCGGCTTGCTCAAATGCTTCGGCGTGCTCAATGGCGTGGTGCGGCCAGTCGGAGGGACCTTGGCCGATTTCCTGCCTCGCGATTGCTGCCCGTCCGCATGCCTGCTGCGTCGCGGCCTGTGGGAGCGCCGGGGCGGATACGACGAGTCGATGCGCGAAGGATTCGAGGACTGGGAGTTCCACATCGGTCTGCTGGAGGCCGGCGGTCCCGATGCGCGGATCGAGGTGGTGGACGAGCTGCTGGTGAACCTTCGCACGCTGCCTGGGCAGTCGGGGACGACGTACATGGAGCGGCGCAGCCGGGCGCTGGGACGGATCATCAGCCGGCATCGCGAGTCCTACGCCGCGCATGTCGAGTCGACCGCGCTGGCATTGGACGCGCTGGCCGGCGATCGGCTGCGCATGTGGGAGGATGCCGTGCAGGTCCATCCCGAACTGCTGCAGCATTCCATGCACACCCGGTCGTTCATGGGTCATCCCACATTCGGCGACGGCGGTGTGGAGGCCGCCGTGCGCATCAATCGCGCCCGCTGCTCGGCGCCCTTCTATCCGGCAGAGTGATACGCGCGGCGGATCGGCTGCATCCGGGCTGGAGTGGACGCGACAAGTCCGCGACACGCCCGGATTCTGCTAGGGGATGGGTTTGTGCTTTAATAGTCAAGTTGCCTGTTTTGGGCTCGCAAATTGGAATTCAAAAAGCGAGCGTGAGGCGGCCTACGCGCAAAGCGGACGGTCGGGTTCACGCACTGATGTGGTAAGACCGCCGGGTTCGCCCGCGTGCGTCGAACTGCCGGTGCCCGAAAGCAGGTTGGTAATAGTAACGAATCGCTAGAAAGGGCGGACGGCAATGGCGGGACAGAAAATCCGCATCAGGCTTAAGTCCTATGACCACGAGGTCATCGACCAATCGGCGAAGAAGATCGTCGAAACGGTGACGAACGCGGGCGCAACTGTTGTTGGCCCCGTTCCGCTGCCGACCGAGAAGAACGTTTTCTGTGTTATCCGTTCTCCTCACAAGTACAAGGATTCTCGCGAGCACTTTGAGATGCGCACGCACAAGCGCCTCATCGACATCGTGGACCCCACTCCGAAGGCTGTGGACTCCCTGATGCACATTGATCTGCCCGCAGACGTCAACATCGAGATCAAGCTGTAAGGGAGGAGGGAACCATTATGACTTCGCAGCGTGGTAGCCACAAGGCTATGCTCGGCAAGAAGCTCGGCATGTCTCAGGTTTGGGACGAGAATGGCTTCTTCGTCCCCGTCACCCTGGTGGAGGTTTCCACCAACGTGGTGACCGCCGTCAAGTCCGAGGAGACCGACGGCTACAAGGCCGTCCAGATCGGCTACGGCCAGATTGATCCGCGCAAGGTGACCAAGCCGCTCGCTGGCCACTTTGCCAAGGCCGGCGTCACCCCGCGTCGCCACCTCGTCGAGGTGCGCACCGAGGACGCCGAGACCTACGAGCCCGGTCAGGAGATCACCGCCGAGGTGTTCCCGGAGGGTTCCGAGGTCGACGTGACCGGCACCACGAAGGGCAAGGGCTTCGCCGGCACCATCAAGCGTTGGGGCTTCAAGTCCTACCGTCGTTCCCACGGTTCTCACAAGAACGAGCGTCGCCCCGGTTCCGTCGGCGCATGCGCCACCCCGGGTCGTATCCTCAAGGGCAAGCGCATGGCTGGCCGCATGGGTCACGTCACCGCCACCGTGCAGAACCTGACCGTCGTCTCCACCGACGTGGAGAACGGCGTGCTCGCGCTCAAGGGCGCCGTCCCCGGCCCCAAGGGCAGCATCGTCCTCGTCCGCACCGCAGTGAAGGGAGCCTGATAAATCATGGCTAACATCGCTCTGAACATCACGGACGCCCAGGGCCAGTCGGCCGGCACGGTCGACGCCCCCGCTGAGATCTTCGGCCACACCGCCGAGGAGATCCAGACCCGCATCCCGCTGATCCACCAGGTCGTCATCGCCCAGCTCGCGGCCGCTCGCGCCGGCACCCACGCCACCAAGACCCGTGGCATGGTTTCCGGTGGTGGCCGTAAGCCGTGGAAGCAGAAGGGCACCGGTCGCGCTCGTCAGGGCTCGATCCGCGCTCCCCAGTGGTACCACGGTGGCGTTGTGCACGGCCCGCAGCCGCGCGACTACTCCCAGCGCACCCCCAAGAAGATGAAGGCTGCAGCCCTGCGCTACATCCTTTCCGATCGCGCCAACGCCGGACGCGTGCACGTGGTTGACTTCGGTGTCATCGACACTCCGTCCACCAAGGCCGCCGTCAAGGCTCTGGCCGTGACCGAGAACCGTTTCACCACGGTCGTCCTCTCCCGCGAAAACGTGAACGAGTGGCTGTCCGTTCGCAACATGCCGAACGTCCACCCGATTTTCGCCGATCAGCTCAACACTTACGACGTGGTCACCGCCGAGGACGTTGTCTTCTCCAAGGAGGGCTTCGAGGCCTTCCTCGCCGCGAAGGCTCCCCAGGCTGAGACCAAGGAGGCCTGATCCACATGGCAGCTATCCACAACCCCGCGCACGACGTGATCATCAAGCCCGTCGTCTCCGAGAAGAGCTACGCCAACTCTGACCGCGGCCAGTACACCTTCGTGGTGGCCAAGGACGCCAACAAGGTCCAGATCAAGCAGGCCATCGAGCAGATCTTCAAGGTCAAGGTGACGAACGTCAACACCCTCACCCGCATCGGCAAGGTGAAGCGCACCCGCTACGGCTTCGGCCAGCGCGTGACCCAGAAGCGCGCCATCGTGACCGTGGCCGAGGGCCAGACGATCGACATCTTCGGCAACTGAAGGCTAGCCGACAAAAGTTAAAGGAAGAACTATATTATGGCTATCCGCGTTTATAAGCCGACGACTGCAGGCCGTCGCAACGCGTCCGTTTCGGATTTCTCCGATCTCACGCGCTCCACGCCTGAGAAGTCGCTGGTTCGCAAGCTGACCAAGACCGGCGGCCGCAACTCCTACGGCCGTATCACCTCCCGCCACCGTGGTGGCGGCAACAAGCGCGCCTACCGTCTCATCGATTTCAAGCGTTGGGACAAGGACGGCGTGCCCGCTAAGGTCGCTCACATCGAGTACGACCCGAACCGTTCCGCCCGCATCGCCCTCCTGCACTACGCGGATGGCGAGAAGCGCTACATCATCGCCCCGAAGGGCATCCAGCAGGGTGACGTCATCGAGACCGGTGAGCAGGCCGACATCAAGCCGGGCAACAACCTGCCGCTGAAGAACATCCCGACCGGTACCGTGGTGCACAACATCGAGCTCCGCCCGCTGGGTGGCGCGAAGATCGCCCGCTCCGCCGGCGCCGCCGTGCAGCTCGTCGCCAAGGACGGTGCGTACGCCCAGCTGCGTATGCCCTCCGGCGAGATCCGCAACGTGGATGCCCGCTGCCGCGCCACCGTTGGTGAGGTCGGCAACGAGGACCACGCCAACATCCAGCTCGGCAAGGCCGGTCGTGCCCGTTGGCTCGGCCGTCGCCCGATCACCCGTGGTGAGTCCATGAACCCGGTCGACCACCCGCATGGCGGTCGTACCCGCGGTGGCAAGCCGCCGGTGTCTCCTTGGGGCAAGGGCGAGGTCCGTACCCGTCGTCCGAAGAAGGCTTCGAACAAGATGATCGTTCGTCGCCGCCCGAATGGTAAGAACCGCAAGTAAGGGAGTAGCGAGAAGATGACTCGTAGCATCAAGAAGGGCCCCTTCGTCGACGCCCACTTGCAGAAGAAAGTCGACGAGCAGAACGAGAAGGGCACGAAGAACGTCATCAAGACGTGGTCGCGCCGTTCGATGATCACCCCTGATTTCATCGGACACACCTTCGCTGTTCACGATGGCCGCAAGCACGTCCCGGTGTTCGTCACCGAGGCCATGGTTGGCCACAAGCTCGGAGAGTTCGCCCCGACCAAGACCTTCAAGGGTCATGTGAAGGACGACAAGAAGGCACGCCGCTAAGGAGTAAGGACACATGGAAGCTAAAGCAATCGCTCGTCACGTCCGCGTGACGCCGCGCAAGGCTCGCCGCATGGTCGACCTCATCCGAGGCAAGCAGGCGACCGAAGCCATCACCATTCTGAAGTTCGCTCCCCAGGACGCGGCCCTTCCGGTCCGCAAGGTCCTCGAGAGCGCCATCGCCAACGCCCGCGTGAAGGCCGACAAGGCCAACGAGGCGTTCCGCGAGAACGATCTGGTCATCAAGGAGACCTACGTTGATGAGGGCGTGACGCTGAAGCGTTTCCGCGCTCGTGCCCAGGGTCGTGCCGCTCGTATCAACAAGCGCACCTCCCACATCACCGTGATCGTCGCTAGCAAGGAAGGAGCCCGCTAAAGATGGGTCAGAAGATCAATCCCTTTGGCTACCGTCTGGGCATCACCGAGAACCACCGTTCCAAGTGGTTCTCCGATTCCGTCAAGGCCGGCGAGCGTTATCGCGATTTCGTCCTTGAGGACGACAAGATCCGCAAGGCCATGAACAAGGATCTCGAGCGCGCGGGCGTGTCCCGCATCGTGATCGAGCGCACCCGTGACCGCGTGCGTGTGGACATCCACACCGCCCGTCCGGGCATCGTGATCGGTCGCCGTGGCGCCGAGGCCGAGAAGGTTCGCGCCAAGCTCGAGAAGCTGACCGGCAAGCAGGTCCAGCTGAACATCTTCGAGGTCAAGAACGCCGCGCTGGACGCCCAGCTCGTCGCTCAGGGCATCGCCGAGCAGCTGACCAACCGCGTCACCTTCCGCCGCGCGATGCGCAAGGCCCAGCAGGACGCTATGCGTGCTGGCGCCAAGGGCATCCGCATCAAGCTCTCCGGCCGTCTTGGCGGCGCGGAAATGAGCCGTTCCGAGTTCTACCGCGAGGGTCGTGTTCCGCTGCAGACCCTGCGCGCCCTGATTGATTACGGCTTCTTCGAGGCCAAGACCACCTACGGCCGCATCGGCGTCAAGGTGTGGATCTACAAGGGCGATATGACCGAGCGTGAGTTCGAAGAGCAGCAGGCTCAGCAGAACAACCGCCCCGGCCGTCGTGGCGACCGTGATCGTCGTCCGCGCCGTGGCAACCGTTCCGCCGAGGCCCAGCAGCAGGCCGCCCCCGAGGCCGCCCAGGCCGCCGAGGCTCCTGCCGCCACGGAAACGAAGGAGTGAGCTGATGCTTATCCCAAAGAGGACCAAGTACCGTAAGCAGCACCGTCCGGACCGCCATGGCATGACCAAGGGCGGCGCCAACGTCGCCTTCGGCGATTACGGCATCCAGGCGCTTGCCCCGGCCTACATCACCAACCGTCAGATCGAGGCTGCTCGTATCGCCATGACCCGCTACATCAAGCGTGGCGGTCGTGTGTGGATCAACATCTTCCCCGATCGTCCGCTGACCAAGCACGCCCTCGGCGCCCGAATGGGTTCCGGTAAGGGTGCCCCGGAGTTCTGGATCGCCAACATCCACCCGGGTCGCGTGCTCTTCGAGATCGGCGGCGTGTCCGAGGATGTCGCTCGCGAGGCCCTGCGCCGCGCCATCGACAAGCTCCCCATGAAGTGCCGTGTGATTTCTCGTGAAGGCGGTGACATCTGATGGCAGTCGGAACCAAGGAATATTCCATCAAGAACCTGACTGAGAAGACCAATGCTGAGATCGAGGACTTCCTCAAGAAGTCCAAGGAGGAGCTCTTCAACCTCCGTTTCCAGCTGGCCACCGGTCAGCTCGACAACACCTCCCGTCTGAAGGCTGTCAAGCGCGACATCGCGCGCATGTACACCGTGCTGCGCGAGCGCGAGCTGGGCATCGTCCCGACGCCGGCCGAGGAATCCACCGAGACTAAGGCTGAGGAGAAGTAAGCATGGCTGAGGAACAGCAGGAGCGCAATTCCCGCAAGGTTCGTCGCGGTTTTGTCGTGTCCGACAAGATGGACAAGACCATCACCGTCGAGCTCGAGCACCGTTCGACCCACCCGCTGTACGGCAAGGTCGTCCGTACCACCAGCAAGGTCAAGGCCCATGATGAGCAAAACGCCGCGCACATTGGCGATTTTGTGAGTATTATGGAGACTCGGCCTCTGAGCAAGACCAAGCGTTGGCGTCTCGAATCCATCATCGAGCGCGCCAAGTAAACAAGTTCGGCAAGGCTCCGCGTACACCAGACGGAGCGGAGGCATGATTCTGTCCTGAATAGGAAGGATTGTGCCCTCGCTCCGCTTGGTGTACGGGGAGAACCAGCGCGGCTAAGGAGAATCAATGATTCAGCAGGAAACGCGGCTTCATGTCGCCGACAACACGGGTGCCAAGGAACTCCTTGCCATCCGCGTGCTCGGCGGTTCGAAGCGACGCTATGCCGGCCTGGGCGACGTGATCGTCGCCTCCGTCAAGGATGCCATCCCTGGCGGGTCGGTCAAGAAGGGCGATGTGGTCAAGGCCGTTGTCGTCCGTACCGTCAAGGAGTACCGTCGTGTGGACGGCTCCTACATCAAGTTCGATGAGAACGCCGCCGTCATTCTCGGCTCCGGCCGTGAACCGAAGGGCACGCGTATCTTTGGACCGATCGCTCGTGAGCTGCGCGACAGGCGCTTCATGCGTATCGTGTCCCTCGCCCCGGAGGTGATCTGATTATGGTAGCCAAGATCAAGACCGGCGACCAGGTGAAGGTCATCCGCGGCAAGGATCGCGGCAAGGAGGGCAAGGTCCTCCGCGTCCTGAAGGACGATCGTCTGATCGTCGAGGGCGTCCAGATCGTCAAGAAGCACGTGCGCGCCACCCAGCAGGGCCAGCAGGCCGGCATCGTCTCCGCCGAGGCTCCGATCCATCGCTCCAACGTGATGCTGATCGACCCGGAGACCGGCAAGCCCACCCGCGTCGGCGTGATCGTCAAGGAAGAAGCCCGTGACGGCAAGGTGAAGACCGTGCGCGTCCGCGTGGCCAAGAAGTCAGGCAAGGAGCTGGCATGAGCGAAGAAACTACCACTGCAGTTGAAGCGCCTGCTGTCCCGCGCTTGAAGCAGCAGTACAAGGACGTCATCGTCCCCGAGCTCGAGAAGGAGTTCAAGTACACCAACCCGATGCAGGTGGCGCGCCTCCAGAAGGTCGTCGTCTCCATGGGTGTGGGTGCCGCCGCTCGCGACTCCAAGCTCATCGAAGGCGCCGTCAAGGACCTCACGCTGATCACCGGCCAGAAGCCGAAGATCACCAAGGCCAAGAAGTCCGTCGCGCAGTTCCACCTGCGTGAGGGCCAGGCCATCGGCGCGTTTGTCACCCTGCGTGGCGACCGCATGTGGGAGTTCCTGGATCGTCTTCTGACGCTGGCCCTGCCGCGCATCCGCGATTTCCGCGGCATCAGCGGCAACCAGTTCGACGGCCAGGGCAACTACAACTTTGGTCTCACCGAGCAGTCCATGTTCCACGAGATCGATCCGGATTCGATCGATCACCAGCGCGGTATGGACATCACCGTGGTGACCAGCACCAAGGACGACCAGGAGGCCCGCGTGCTCCTCAAGCACCTCGGCTTCCCCTTCAAGGAGAACTGATATGGCAAAAACCGCTCTTAAGGAGAAGGCGGCCGGCAAGCCGAAGTTCAAGGTGCGTGCCTACACGCGCTGCCAGGTGTGCGGTCGTCCCCATTCCGTGTATCGCAAGTTCGGCCTGTGCCGCATCTGCCTTCGTGAGAAGGCTCACCGCGGCGAGCTGCCCGGCGTGACGAAGTCCAGTTGGTAAACATCGACGTTGAAGGTCCGCGGCCTTAGCCCGTTTCACAACGGGCGGGCGGCGGAAACCACGACGAGAAAGGGCATAAGCCCACAATGACAATGACAGATCCGATCGCAGACATGCTCACGCGTCTGCGTAACGCGAGCGCGGCTAAGCACACCACTGTTGACATGCCGTACTCCAAGTTCAAGGCCAACATCGCGCAGATCCTCAAGCGCGAAGGCTACATCGCCGACTTCTCCGCCAAAGAGGCGAAGGTCGGCCAGACCCTTGAGGTGACCCTCAAGTACGGTCCGAACGGCGAGCGCTCCATCCAGGGCATCAAGCGCATCTCCAAGCCGGGCCTGCGTCGCTACGCGAAGTCCGATTCCCTGCCCATGCCTTTGGGCGGCCTCGGCATCGCCATCATCTCGACTAGCTCGGGACTGTTGACCCAGAAGGAATGCCTGGACAAGGGCATTGGCGGCGAGATCGTCGCCTTCGTGTGGTGAGAAAGGAGAGCTGAAACATGGCATCGCATATTGGTAAGCTCCCCGTCGCCATCCCCGCCGGCGTTGAAGTTACGATCGATGGTCAGAACTTCGCCGCCAAGGGCGCCAAGGGTTCCGATTCCTACGTCATCCCCGAAGGCATCACCGCTGTGGTCGAGGGCAACGAGATTGTCCTGACCCCGGCCGACGACCTTCGTCCCACCCGCGCCAAGCACGGCCTGTCCCGCGCCATCATCGCCTCCATGGTGAAGGGCGTTCACGACGGCTACGAGAAGCACCTGCTCATCGTCGGCACCGGTTACCGTGCCGCCATGAAGGGCAAGAGCATCGAGTTCTCCCTCGGCTACTCCCACACCATCACGGTGGACGCTCCCGAAGGCATCACCTTCGAGCTGCCGAACCCGAACGAGGTGGTTGTGAAGGGCACCGACAAGCAGCAGGTCGGCCAGATCGCGGCTAACATCCGTAAGCTCCGTGCTCCGGAACCGTACAAGGGCAAGGGCATCAAGTACGCCGACGAGCACATCCTGCGCAAGGCTGGAAAGGCTGGTAAGTAATATGACCGTCCAGATTTTCGGTAAGGGCAAGCAGGTCGCCCGTCTGCGTCGTCACGCGCGTCTCCGCAAGAAGATCGTGGGCACCCCCGAGCGTCCGCGTCTGGTCGTGAGCCGCTCCAACCGCCACATGGTCGCGCAGATCATCGACGACACCAAGGGCATCACCCTGGTTTCCGAGTCCACTCTGCACAACGACTTCCAGGGCTTCGAGGGCACCAAGTCCGAGGCTGCGAAGCGCGTTGGCGAGATGATCGCGAAGAAGGCGCTGGACGCCGGCATCACCAAGGTGGTGTTCGACCGCGGTGGCAACAAGTACACCGGTCGCGTCGCGGCTGTCGCCGATGGCGCCCGTGAGGGAGGTCTGGCACTGTGAGCGACAACGAGAAGGAAACTCAAGTGGCTGAAGAAACTCAGAACACCGTGGCCGCCGAAGAGACCAAGAACAACGATGACCGCCGTGGCGGCCGTCGCGGTCAGCGCGGTGAAGGCCGTCGTGGCGAGCGCCGCAACCGTCGCGAAGAGAACAAGGGCGATGAGCTCCTCGATCGCGTCGTGACCATCAACCGTGTGTCCAAGACCCACAAGGGTGGCCGTACGTTCAGCTTCGCCGCCCTCGTGGTCGTCGGTGACGGCAACGGCACCGTCGGCGTGGGCTACGGCAAGTCCCGTGAGGTCCCGGCGGCCATCGCCAAGGGCCAGCTGGACGCCAAGAAGCACATGTTCACCGTTCCGCGTGTTCGCGGCACCGTCACCCACCCGGTGATCGGCCACGACGCCGCCGGCACCGTCCTGCTGCGTCCCGCCGCCCCCGGCACCGGCGTTATCGCCGGCGGCCCAGTGCGCGCCGTCATGGAGTGCGCGGGCATCACCGACATTCTGTCGAAGTCCATGGGCTCCGCCACCGCCGTGAACATGGTTCGCGCCACCGTGGCCGCCCTCAAGCAGCTCGAAGAGCCGGAAGAGATCGCCGCCCGTCGTGGCCTTTCCCTCGAGGAAGTGGCCCCGGACGCCCTGCTCCGCGCTCGTGCAGCCGGCATCGCCGAGGCCCGCAAGGCTCGTGAAGAGGCTCAGGCCAAGGCCGCCGCCGAAGCGAAGGATGGTGAGTGAGCATGTCCAACATCAACATCACCCTGCACCACGGTCTGGTGAACTCCACCCCGAAGCAGCGCGCCGCTGCCAAGACCCTGGGCCTCAACAAGATCGGTAAGACCGTAACTCGCGAGGACAACCCGGCCGTGCGCGGTCAGGTGAACGTTCTGCGTCACCTGGTCACTGTCGAGGAGGTCGACTGACAATGGCTAACGAAGAAGAGACCACCATCATTCAGATGCACCACCTGAAGCCGGCCCCGGGCGCGAACAAGGCTCGCATCCGCGTCGGCCGTGGTGAGGGCTCCAAGGGTAAGACCTCGGGCCGTGGCACCAAGGGCACCGGTGCTCGCTACCAGGTGCGTCCGGGCTTCGAAGGCGGACAGCTCCCGCTGTACATGCGCCTGCCGAAGCTGCGTGGCTTCAAGAACCCGTTCAAGACCACCTACCAGGTCGTGAACCTGGCCCGTCTCGTCGAGGTCTTCCCGGCGGGCGGCGAGCTGGGCGTCGAGGAACTGGCCGCCAAGGGCCTGGTCCGTCGCAACGCCCCGGTCAAGGTTCTGGGCGACGGCGAGGTGACCGTGGCGTTCACGCTCAAGGGCGTGAAGGTTTCGGCTTCCGCCAAGTCCAAGATCGAAGCCGCTGGCGGCTCCGTCTCCGAGGAGTAATCTCCCATAGGGGATGAGCTTGCAAGCTATATGATGACCCTCCCCGCGCTGCAAGGCGTAGGGAGGGTCATTTCGTATGGGTCGGCCCATCCATGCGATGCCGGGGCAAAGAACGCGCCGGAGACAGCGTTTTAAGTCGAAAAAAAAAGGCCGATTGTTCGGTTTTGTGACCGGTATAGAGTAGACTCGTTGACAGTTTGTGTTTAAAGACGATCCGGCAGCGGTCGGATTATTAGGAGGATCAACAGGTGAGGACGTTAATCCAGGCCTTTAAGACGAAGGAACTGAGGAAGAAGATCCTCTTCGTGTTCTTCATCATCATCATCTATCGCATCGGCTCGTTCATTCCGACACCCGGCGTGGACTACAAGGTCGTCCAGCAGTGTGTGGCGAGCTCCAGCAGCGAGAACTTCGTCGGACTCGTGAACCTGTTCTCCGGCGGCGCACTGCTCCAGCTGTCCATCTTCGCGCTGGGCGTCATGCCGTACATCACCGCGTCCATCGTCATCCAGCTGCTGCGCGTGGTCATCCCGCGCTTCGAAGCCCTGCACAAGGAGGGCCAGTCCGGCGAGGCGAAGCTGACGCAGTACACCCGTTACCTCACCATCGGCCTGGCGGTGCTGCAGTCCACCACCATCCTCGTGACGGCCCGCTCCGGCGCCCTGTTCAACTACTCCTGCTCCCAGGTCATCCCGGACGGTTCCGTGTGGAACCTTGTGGTCATGGTCCTCATCATGACTGGCGGCACCGGCCTGATCATGTGGATGGCTGAGCTCATCACGGACAAGGGCATCGGCCAGGGCATGTCCATCCTCATCTTCATGTCCATCTGCTCCGGCTTCCTGCCGCAGCTGTGGAACATCGGCTGGGGCACCAACGGCACCGACGGCAACTGGCTGAACTTCGGCATCGTCGTGGGTGTTCTGCTGGTCATCTTCGTGTTCGTCGACTTCGTCGAGCTGTGCCAGCGCCGCATCCCGGTCCAGTACACCCGCCGCATGATCGGCCGCAAGATGTACGGTGGCTCCTCCACCTACCTGCCGCTGAAGATCAACATGTCCGGCGTCATCCCGCCCATCTTCGCGTCCTCCATTCTGGCCATCCCGACCCTGATCGCGCAGTTCGGCAACACCGAGCAGAGCTGGGTCCAGTGGATCAACTCCAACCTCGCCTCCACCACCTCCGTGTGGTACATCGGCCTGTACGCGCTGATGATCGTCTTCTTCTGCTTCTTCTACACCTCGATCACGTTCAACCCGGACGAGACCGCGGACAACATGAAGCAGTACGGCGGCTTCATCCCCGGCATCCGCGCAGGCCGCGCAACCAGCGCCTACCTCACCTACGTGATGAACCGTCTGAACACCGTGGGCGCCGTCTACCTGCTGTTCGTCGCGCTCATCCCGACCGTGCTGATCATGGCCCTGCAGATCAACTCGCAGCTGCCCTTCGGCGGCACCACGATCCTGATCATCGCGGGCGTCGGTCTGGACACCCTGCGTCAGGCCAAGGCGCAGACCGAGCAGTTCCAGTATGCCGGCTTCCTCTTCGAGGACGACGGCAAGAACGCCGAGCAGTCCAAGTGACCGCCGATCACGCCAATCTTCAGGCATAGGAAGTCCCGCCGCATTCGCGACGGGATTTCCCGTTTTAACAACAAAGTCCAAGGCAACCGCCAAGGCATACAGAAGAAAGAGAGTTCGACATGCGTCTGCTGATCATGGGCCCCCAGGGCGTTGGCAAGGGCACTCAGGCCGCGCTGCTGGCCGAGCACTACAACATCCCCGCCATTTCCACCGGCGACATCTTCCGCTACAACATCAAGAACAAGACCCCGCTCGGGCTTGAGGCGCTCAAGTACACGGACAAGGGCGAACTGGTCCCCGACGAGCTGACCAACAAGATCGTCAAGGATCGTCTGGCTCAGGACGACGCCAAGTCCGGCTGGATCCTGGACGGCTACCCGCGCAACGCCGCACAGGTCGAGGCGCTCGATGCCTTCCTCGAGGAACTGGGCACCCCGCTCGACAAGGTTGTCGCGCTGGACGCCGATCACGACGTGCTTATGGAGCGCATTGCCAAGCGCGCCCAGATCGAGGGCCGTTCGGACGACACGCCGGAGGCCATCGCCAAGCGTCTGGAGACCTACGCGAAGGAAACCGCTCCGCTGCTGGACATCTACCGCGACCGCGGCCAGCTCGTTGAGGTGGACGGCGTGGGCGAGATCAAGGAGATCTCCGCCAACATCATCGCCAAGCTCGGCGAGTGAGCGTATCGCCATTATTCCGCTCTAGGGGGCTCCTTCGGGAGCCCCCTTCTCATTTGCGGCGCATGGCCAAAGGTAAAACCGGCATTCAGTGACTTTTTGACACGCTGAAAAGCGCTGTGTAGTATATAGGTAAATTATTACCTGCCATACGTGGCAGATATTGGCGGAACTCGAAGGGGAGTGGCATGGCAGGCAAGCGAGTCACTATGGCTGAAGTCGCCAAGGAAGCCGGCGTCTCGATCAAAACCGTGTCGAACGCCATCAACGGTGTGGGCAATGTGCTGCCCAAGACCCAGAAAAAGGTCGACGCCGCCGTCGCCAAGCTCGGCTACCGCATCGACACCGCGGCCCGGTACCTTAAAACACGCCGCCATCAGACCATCGGGTTCGCCATCAGCGGCTTCGACAGTCCGTTCTATACGCAGCTGCTCGAAGGCGTGATCGACGAGGCGACCGCCAAGGGCTACACCGTGACCATCAGCACTTACAACCAGCTCAAGGGCGGGGCGGAGGAGCTGATCAGGGAGGCGCCGTACTCCAACGCCGATGGCTGGATCGTTTACGCCAGCCATCCGTTGAGTAACGAAGGCGAAGTGCTCGAAGGCGATTACCCGATCGTGCAGTGCGGCAACTATACGGCGTTCGGAAAGGCGGACCTGATCACTCTGGACAACCGCGGATCGTACCGTGAAACCACGCAGCTGCTCATCGACCGCGGTTGCAGGCGCATCGCGGCCTTGTGCGCGCCGGAAGGGATCACGCGGGACACCTACCACCGGCAGGATGCCGTGCGCGGCGCCGCCGTGATCGACCGTCTCGAAGGCTACATCGATGCGCTGCGGGGCAACGGTCTGCCCGTTGACTGGTCGCTCATCCCGAACGGCCGGCGCTGGACGATGGCGGGGGGCGCCTCCGCAGTGAATGATCTGCTGGCCGCGGGCGAGGGCGATCGTCCCGACGCGATTCTGTGCTATAACGACTCCGCGGCGCTCGGTGCGCTCTATCAGTTGCAATTGCGCGGCGTGTCCGTGCCCGGGGACGTGCAGGTGATCGGCTTCGACAACATTGCGGAAAGCCGGTATTCCTCGCCGTCTCTCACCACCGTGGACCCGATGTGGAAGGACTACGCGAAGCTGTGCGTCACGCGGTTGTTGGCGCGCATCAACGGCGACGATTCGCCTTACGCCACGATCGCGCTGCATCCGCGGCTGGTGGAGCGCGACTCCACGCGGCGGTAGTTTGTCCGAACGTGGGTGCGCGCAATCACCTGCCCGTTACAGCGCACGTATTGTCAGCATCGATACAACGATAGTAATAAAACTGCATTGACAATCGGTGAAGCCAGTTTTATAGTTTGAGGTAAACGGTTACTTAAACATGTAGATGCATGGTAGCCGATCCAGAGCAACGAAGCGAGAACATCATGACCGACAGCACCTTCCTCTTCCACCACGGATGGAAATTCCAACTTGCCGATGCATTCCCTCTGCGCGAGGCAATCGAGCTGTGGAGGGACGCCGATGACCGCGATTTCACCGATCCTGCCTATGATGATGCGCAATGGCAGCGCGTCGCCCTGCCTCACACGTTCAACGACGTGGATCTTTTTCGCGACCGCATCACCGATGGAGGAAGCCGCCAGAAGCGCTGCGCCGCGTTCTATCGCAACTGGCTCACCGTGCCCGCCGAGCATCGCGGGCAGAAGGTGATCCTCGAATTCGAGGGCGTGCGCCAGACCTGCTACCTGTATGTAAACGGCACGCTGGCCGGATACGTGGAGAACGGCGTCGCGCCGTTCGGCATCGACGTGACCGATCTGATCGACGACGACAAGCCGAACCTGATCGCCATCGCCACCGACAACACCAGTTCGCGCAATCTGCCGTTCTACGGTGCGGAAACCCCCAATAAGCCCGGCGTGGAACCCGGCGGCTATGTGGCGCGCGGCGACGGCGCAGTGCCGGACGGCTATCCCGAGGGCACGCCGTTCTTTTGGAACACCAACGACTTCAACCCCACGCTGGGTGGCATCGCGCGCCCGGTGAAGGTGCATTTCAAGCCGCAGACCTACCTGACGCTGCCCCTGTACTCGAATCTGAGGACCAAAGGTACGTACGTGTACGGCAAGGACTTCAACCTGACGGATCCGGGCGCTCCCAAGGCGTGCGTCGCCGTGGAATCCGAGGTGCGCAACGAGAGCGACCATGCTGTGAAGGCCAAATTGCACGTATCCGTACGCACGCTGAACGGCGACGAGGTCGTGTCCTTCGACTCCGAGGAAACAACCGTGGAGCCGTCGGGCCACATCGGCCAGCCGTTGTCGATCACCCCGCAGGACGCCTACGAGTGGGAGGATTCCAAGGGGCAATACGTAGCCGTCGAGGACGAGGATGCCGTGGCCCCCACCGAAACCGCGTCCCTCGCCGTGACCACGCTGAAGGCGCAGACGGATGCGCCCGTGCCGCTGCGCCTGTGGAGCCTCGAGGATCCGTATCTGTATCGCGTGAGCGTGACGCTTGTGGTGGACGGCGAGAGCGTTGACGAGGAAATCGTGGAAACCGGTTTCCGCAAGGTGGGTTACGACAACACCAAGGGCGTCACCATCAACGGCGTGCCCGTGTGGCTGCGCGGATACGCCCAACGCGCCACCAACGAATGGTCCGCCACCGGCATCGCCACCGAATGGATGAAGGACGAGGACGCCAAACTGATCCGTGCGTCCAACGCCAACCATGTGCGATGGATGCACGTGGCCGCGTCACCCGCGGACATCGCCGCCTTCGACCGTCACGGCATCGTGTGCACGCAACCCGCCGGCGACAAGGAGAAGGAGAACTTCGGTCGCCAGTGGGATCAGCGCGTGGAACTTATGCGCGACGTGATCATCGCGTTCCGCAACAATCCGAGCATCGTGTTCTGGGAGGCCGGCAACAACTCGCTGCACGCCAACCACATGCACGAGATGCTCGGGCTCAAGCGTCTGCTCGATCCGCATGGCGGGCGGTTCATGGGCTGCCGCACGCTCAATACCGAGGACACGGTGGCCGAGTCGGAATACGTGGGCACCATGCTCAACCGCCATGCCGCGCGATTCATCGCCGAGCATGGTCCGATCACCGAGACGGAGTATGCGCGCGAGGAGGCGCCGGGTCGTATCTGGGATGACTTCACGCCGCCGGATTTCGACTATCGTAACAAGTGGATCGGCGTGGGCGGGCGCAAGGGCCCGGGCGTTGACTTCTATGATCTGACCGCGGAGGGGTTGGCGCTCGCCGATGCGCGAGGGTACGCCGAATTCTTCAATGACCGCCTGGGCGGTGCCTCTGGGCGCGATCTCTACTCGGCCGCCGCCGCGCTGTGTTGGACCGATTCCGCGCAGCATGGGCGCCAGTCGTATTCGGAGAACGCGCGCATGTCCGGTCGCGTGCGGCCGGATCGCGTGCGCAAACAGAACTTCGATGTGTTCCGGGTGATGCAGTCCGAGGCGCCCGCGGTGAAGATCCTCGGGCACTGGAACTATCCGCCGGCCAACACGGCCAAGGAGGGGCCGGCGTACCGCTACGAGAAGAAGCGGTTCAACGGTCAGTTCTGGGAAGGCACGGGGGAGTATGGCTACCGCGATCCCACACACAAGACCGTGTACGTGATCGCCAGCTATCCGGTGGCCCGTGTGGAGCTGTACGTTAATGGCGCTGAAGTGGGCCGGTGCGACAAGCCGACGGACACCTTCGTGTTTGCATTCGAGAATGTGGATGTGACGCGGTCGGGGGCGGTGGAGGCCGTGGGCTACGGCTACGACGGGCTACGGTCCGCGTTCGACCGCATCGAAACCGCTGGACAGCCGGCCAGGCTGCGTCTTGAGGCGCGCACGGCCCCCGGCGGTTGGCGCGCCGATGGTGCTGACGTGGCGTGGGTGGATGTGGCGGTGGTGGATGCTGAAGGGCGCGTGTGCCCGCTCGCCGGCGACCGCATCGATTTTGCCGTGGACGGTCCTGCCATGTTTCTGGGCGGCTACAGCGAGGGCCGGTTCGATGATCGTGTGGACGGCAGATCGGACGACAGCGTGATCCATGCGGACCATGTGTTCGCCGACTGCGGCATGAACCGCGTATTCCTGCGATCATCGGAAACGCCCGGCATGGTTCGGCTGACGGCCAGGGCGGATGGCCTGCCTCCGGCGACCGTGGAGATCGGGACATCGCCCGCGGACGTTGCGACGCTCAGCGTCCAGCAGACTGCACGCCGGTACGTCGACTATGCTCCGGTTGCCCCGCTGCCGTCCCGTGAGTTCCCTCCGATTCTCGCTGCGGACAAAACCAAGTACGTGCCGCCGAGTGAGGACTTCTGCAAGGTGCTGGTCGACGGGCAGGAACCCGATGCGCGCATGGTGCCCACCGTCAACAAGAACGGCGCGGTATGGGGCAATGTCACGGTGGTGCTTGAGCGTATGGCCACGCAATGCGGCGATCGGTTCTCGTATGACTGGGATCCGGCCGCGAAGACTCTCACGCTGCGCTCCGGCGGGCATGTGGTGCAGGCGGAGGTGGGCCGCACGCATCTGCTGGTGGACGGCCGGGAGAACCTCATGGACGGCGAGCCGTACCTGTCCCCGCGCGGGGATGTGGTCATGGAGGTGGCCGCGCTGGTGAGCTGGGTCAAGGACGTGACTGTGCAGTATGACGACCGCGTGCACGTGCTGCGCGTGGAGACCGGAGCGCTGGACGGCGGCGACGCGTTCACGGCGACTGCGGGCTCGATCCAAGCGCCAAATCCCCGCCGAGTGCCTGTTTTCCGTCCATTTAGGTACGTAAATGGGCGAAAGGTGCTATAGTGTGAGTCATGGGCCAGGAGGGCGCGACACGCCGTTGTGTCGCTGGCTATCGTCTGCTATACTCGCAGTTTGGCGTGTCTTCTGACATGTCGAAACAGTAATCAGCCAACGAACGGAAACTGAGGCTCATGGCAAAAGACGGTGTGATTGAAGTCGAAGGTCGGGTAGTGGAGGCACTGCCGAACGCGATGTTCCGCGTCGAACTTGAGAACAAGCACATCGTGCTCGCCACCATCTCCGGCAAGATGCGCAAGAACTACATTCGCATTCTTCCGCAGGATCGCGTGGTGCTTGAGATGAGCCCCTACGATCTGAACCGCGGCCGTATTACGTACCGCTATAAGTAAAAGGTACACAAGCAAAAGGAAAACCATGAAGGTCAGCCCTAGTGTGAAGAGGATCTGCGAGAACTGCCGCGTGATCCGTCGTCACGGCCGCGTCATGGTGATCTGCTCCAACCCGCGCCACAAGCAGCGCCAGGGCTGAGGTAGATTCCAGCGGCATACCATCAGGCGCTAAGTCGCAGCGAAAGCTGAACCCCGGGTACGCAGGCCCGGGCCGGGATACCGGGTGACTTGGTGCACGACCTGCGTAGACAAAGAAGGAATCGCAATGGCACGTCTTGCCGGAGTCGACATCCCCAATGAGAAGCGCATTGAAATCGCCCTCACCTACATTTTCGGTGTTGGTCGTACCCGCGCGAAGGAGACCCTCGCCGCGACCGGTGTGAACCCGGATACCCGCGTCAAGGACCTCACCGATGAGCAGCTGATCACGCTGCGTGACTATCTGGAAGCCAACTACAAGATCGAAGGCGACCTGCGTCGTGAAATCGACGCCGACATTCGTCGCAAGATCCAGATCAACTGCTACCAGGGCCAGCGTCATCGTCGTGGTCTGCCCGTCCGCGGTCAGCGCACCAAGACCAACGCCCGCACCCGCAAGGGTCCGAAGCGTACCGTCGCCGGAAAGAAGAAGGCCACCAAGTAAGGTCGGCCGCCGTCCGGGCCACGGGACTTCGGTCCCATCGTCCGGGCACCAACAAACGTTAATAGGAAACGAGGGTTTTAATGGCAGCTCCCAAGCAAGCCGCGCGCAAGCCCCGTCGCCGCGATCGCAAGTCGATCCCGGTTGGGCAGGCGCATATCAAGTCCACTTTCAACAACACGATTATCTCCATCACGGATCCGTCCGGCGCGGTTGTGTCCTGGGCGTCCGGTGGCGACGTCGGCTTCAAGGGCTCCCGCAAGTCCACGCCGTACGCCGCTGGCATGGCCGCCGAGTCGGCTGCGCGCAAGGCCATGGAGCACGGCCTCAAGAAGGTCGACGTCTTCGTGAAGGGCCCGGGTTCCGGTCGTGAGACCGCCATCCGCTCCCTGCAGTCCGCTGGCCTCGAGGTCGGTTCCATCACCGACGTCACCCCGCAAGCCCACAACGGCGTTCGTCCCCCGAAGCGCCGTCGCGTCTGAGCACTGACAGAACCCAATCGTCCACCCGCTTCGCCGTCGGCAAGGTGCACAGCCGACGGAAGCTGAAAGGATAACCAAAGTGCTGATTGCACAGCGTCCGACACTCACTGAGGAAGTAGTCAATTCTCAGCGTTCCCGTTTCACGATCGAGCCCCTCGAGCCCGGTTTCGGCTATACGCTTGGCAACTCGCTGCGCCGTACCCTCCTGAGCTCCATCCCGGGAGCCGCGGTGACGTCGGTCCGCATCTCCGGCGCCCTGCATGAGTTCACCACTCTGCCCGGCGTTGTGGAGGACGTGACCGAGATCCTGCTCAACATCAAGGGGATCGTGCTCACCAGTGAGTACGACGAGCCGGTCGCCATGTATCTGCGCAAGAACGGCAAGGGCGAGGCCACCGCCGGGGACATCACCCCGCCGGCTGGCATCACCATCGCGAACCCGGATCTCCACATCGCCACCCTCGCGGAGGATGGCGAGCTCGAGATCGAGTTCACCGTGGAGCGCGGCCGTGGTTATGTCCCGGCCCAGCTGAACAAGCAGGATAACGGCGAGATCGGTCGGATCCCGGTGGATTCGATCTACTCTCCGGTGCTCAAGGTGAGCTACAAGGTCGAGGCTACGCGCGTTGAGCAGCGTACCGACTTCGACAAGCTCATTCTGGACGTCGAAACCAAGCCCGCCATTTCCCCGCGCGACGCCGTTGCGTCCGCTGGTTCCACCTTGGTGGAGCTCTTCGGCCTGTGCCGCGAGCTCAACACCCAGGCGGAGGGCGTCGAGGTCGGTCCGGCCCCGGTGGCCGAGGAGACCAGCCCGGAAATGGCCATCCCGATCGAGGATCTCAACCTCACGCAGCGCAGCTACAACTGCCTGAAGCGCGAGGGCATCCACACCATCGGTGAGCTGGTTTCCCATACCGAGCAGGATCTGCTCGACATCCGCAATTTCGGTATGAAGTCGATCGACGAGGTCAAGGAGAAGCTGCAGTCCCTCGGTCTGTCGCTCAAGAGCTCGCCGCTCGGTTTCGATACCACCAACCTCGAAGGCGGTACCTTCTTCTCGCCGGAAGACGAGTAAGCCAGCCGTTTTCGATCAATCCCACGCGAGCGGACGTTCGGGCTTCTGCCCACCTGCCCGCGTGGTCTATAAGGAGATAACATGCCTACACCCAAGAAGGGCCCGCGCCTGGCGTCAAGCCCCGCCCACGAGCGCCTGATGCTCGCGAACATGGCCACCAGCCTGTTCCAGCACGGCCGCATCACCACCACGCTGCCGAAGGCCAAGCGTCTTCGCCCGCTGGCCGAGCGCCTGATCACCTTCGCGAAGCGTGGCGATCTGCACTCCCGCCGTCGCGTGATGCGCGTCATCCGCAACAAGTCCGTGGTCCACTCCCTGTTCACCGAGATCGCTGAGCAGATGGAGCAGCGCGAGGGCGGCTACACCCGCATCGTGAAGATCGCTTCCCGCAAGGGCGACACCGCCCCCGCCGCGATCATCGAGCTGGTGACCGAGCCGGTGAGCCCGAAGCAGGCCGTGGTGAAGGAAGCCGAGGCCGCCACCAAGGTTGCCGATCAGGCTCCCGCCGAGGCGCCCGTGACCGAGGCCACCGAGGCTCCGGCCGAGACCGCCGCCGAGAACACCGAGGCTGAGAAGGCTGAGTGAATCCGGCCGGTCGTCAAGACCGACTGACGGTTCATAGAGGGACCGGGAATCCGAACAATCGGGTTCCCTGTCCCTTTTGTATCATCCGATACAAAACCGGACATCCAGGGCCGCGCGACGGGTATGCGACAATGGGGTGCGTGATACGACTGCGAATTGATTTGGCATACGACGGCGGCGCGTTCTACGGGTGGGCGAAACAGCCCGAACTCAGGACCGTGCAGGGTGAAATCGAATCCGCATTGGCGAGGATTCTGCGAACGCCCGCCGACGGTCCGCAGCCCAGGCTGGTGGTGGCCGGCCGGACCGACACCGGGGTGCATGCCTCCCATCAGGTGTGCCATATCGATGTTGACGAATCGGCCCTCGCCTCATGCGTGGGACATATGGATGCGCCCGCTGAGGTGGCCCTGCAGCGACGGCTCGACCGCATGCTGCCCGACGACATCGTGATCCATCGCATCAGCCGCGCGCCGGAGGGTTTCGACGCCCGGTTCTCTGCGCTGGAACGCACCTATGTGTACCGGGTGCGCGATGCCGCCGTTCCGATGGACCCGCGTCTGCGCGGTTTTGTGCTCAGGCTGGACGATGAACTGGACGTGGACGCGATGAACGAGGCGATGGCGGCCACGATCGGCCTGCATGACTTCGGCTCGTTCGCCACCCCGAATCCCGGCGGCACCACGATCCGCGAGGTGAAGATCGCACGATGGGACCGTGTGCCCGTCCGTCCGCTGGTTGCATATGCCGATGAGACGGCCCGTGGCTCGCTGGGAACGCCCGCGTACGTCACGCCTGCCGCCGATTCGGGCCTGCTGACCCTGACGATCGTGGCCGACGCCTTCGCGCGCAACATGGTCCGTTCGCTGGTGGGCGCATCGATCAAGGTGGGCCAGGGCAAGCGCAGCGTTGCATGGTTTCGCGACAAGGTGGCCGAGCCCAAGCGCGAGGGGGAGACCGGGCCGATCGCCCCGCAGGGCCTCACGCTTGAGTATGTGGCCTATCCGCCGGACGATCAGCTTGCAACCCGCGCCGAGGCGATCCGGGCCAAGCGCACGCTGTAGGACGCGTCGCCGCGTGCTCTGGATTTGCTCCGGATTGCCCCGCGGAACCCGGTGCCATCCCGGTCATCATCCCGTAACACAAACGCGCCTCTTCGGTAACGACGAAACCCTACCGTAATCCTTATGGACCGATCGGACCCGGCACCGCCGCGCGTCCGATCGCGGAATGCGTTGAGCAACGAGCAGTAAGGAGCGCGTGATGGCCGAGACGAGTGCACGGAAGCTGGCGGCGGAGCTGGTGGATCGCCGGGAGGCCATCAACCGCGAGCTGAGCCGCAATGGCGTGCGATTCGGCATCTACAAGAACGGCACGTACCACGATCAGCTGTTCCCCTACGATCCGATCCCGCGCGTGATCGGATCGAACGAATTCGACGAGCTGGAGAAGGGCCTCAAGCAGCGTGTCAACGCCCTGAACGCCTATCTGAAGGACGTGTATTCGGACAAGCGGATCATCCACGACGGGATCATCCCCGAGGAGTACGTGTACACGTCGGCCGGCTACTTCCCTCAGGTCAACGGGGTAACGCCCCCGGGCGGCATCTTCGCGCACATCGCCGGCGAGGACTTGGTACAGGGCGAGGATGGCCGCTGGTGGGTGCTCGAGGACAACCTGCGCATTCCGTCCGGCGCCAGCTACCCGCTGTTCGTGCGTGACATCGAGCGCCGCATCTGCCCCACGCTGTTCCGCGACGTGCGCATCCGCGACAACCGCGCCTACCCCACGCTGCTGCGCAAGTCCATGGACTTCGTCTCCACCGAGGGCATCTCCGTGGTGCTCACGCCGGGCCGCTACAACTCGGCGTTCTTCGAGCATGCCTACCTGGCGGAGAAGACCGGCGCGGTGCTGGCATTCCCCGAGGACCTTGAGGTGGAGGGCAACAAGCTGTGGTTCGTGGACTACTCCGGCGCCAAGCACCGCGTTGGCGTGGTCTACCGCCGCCTGTCCGATGAGTTCCTGGACCCGTTCGCGTTCAACCCCGATTCGGTGATCGGCGTGCCGGGCCTGCTGTCCGTGTACCGCGCCGGCAATGTGGCGATCATGAACGCGCCGGGCAACGGCGCCGCCGACGACAAGGCGATCTACTACTTCGTGCCGGCCATGATCCAGTACTACCTGCACGAGGATCCGATCCTGCACAACGCGCCCACCTACATGCCCATGTTCGAATCGGATCGCAAGGAGGTCCTCAGCCGTCTGGGCGAGCTGGTCATCAAGGACGTGGCGGAGGCCGGCGGCTACGGCGTGGTGTTCGGTTCGTCGCTGGACGCCGCCCGCCGCGAGGAGCTCGCCGATCGCATCAAGGCCGAGCCCCGCCGCTTCATCGCCCAGGAGGTCATCCAGTTCAAGGACCTGTCCGTGATCGACCCGGCCACCGGCCAGGCCGTGCCGCGCAAGGCCGATCTGCGTGCCTTCGTAGTGACCGGCAAGAGCACGCACGTGTGGTACTCCGGCCTGACCCGCTACTCGTCCATTCCGGGCCAGATGATCGTCAACTCCTCGCAGGGTGGCGGCTTCAAGGACACGTGGATCATGGCTCCCGAGACCGAGGTCGAGGGCGATCTGGACCAGTCCCGCGAACGCGAGAAGGTGGCGATCGCCGCCGAATCCGCCCGCCATGCGCTGGCTCTGGTCACCTCCTCGAAGACGGACACGCTCTACTGGCTCGGCCGCTACACCGAGCGCGTGTTCACCACGATCAAGCGTTTCTTCCCCTTCTACGATCAGGTCATGGACACCGATGTGGACGCCTTCCGCCCGTTCGCCCGCGCGCTCGACCTGCCGGAGGATTTCGAGGACTTCGACGCGTTCATCCAGAACTTCCTGTACGACGCGGACAACCCCGATTCCGTGCACGCCGCGATCAAGGCCGCCTTCAACAATGCGGTGATCCTGCGCCCCGAACTCGGTTCCGACCTGCTGCAGTACGTGGAGCTCGCGCTGAGCAACATCGTGGACGCCTCCCATCGCGCGGCCAACGCCGAGGACATCTACAAGCAGCGCGACATCACCGACGATCTGCTGGCGTTCTGGGGCGGCATCGAGAACTCCACCGTGGACCAGACCCTCAAGTCATTCATCTTCATCGGCAAGTACGTGGAGCGCATCGATCTGTACACGCGCTTCGGCCTGCCGGTGAACCAGCTGATCGCCCCGCTCAAGAAGCTCGCCTCCTACGCGATCACCCTGGATGGCATGCCGTTGCCGCAGTGCTTCGCGGACGGCGTGCGGTGGCTGATCGACCAGATGCCGTCGCGCGGATACGCCGAGCTCACCGAAACGCTCAGGAAGTTCCTGGAGGGCTTCGGCGATCACATCAGCGCCAGCCGTCTCAAGGACATCGGCATGATCAACGCCATGGACATGGATGCCACCAAGCTCTGACGTCCGATTCATTTACAATGGTCACAGACCACTATATGGCCGGCGTCGTTTTGCAAAGGGCGGCGTCGGCCAATATGGTAGATGGAACGAAGTGACCCGCGAATCCGAGACGAGAGGCTGGAACCGTTGAAAAAATTGGTGTTTAACTACCAAATGAAGTTGACGTTCAGTTCCCCCGTGACCGATCATCGCTTTCAGCTGCGCTGCATTCCCGCCACCGGTCCGCGCCAGCAGGTCGTGGACGTGGAGGTGAAGATCGACCCGGACGTGGAGCTGGAGACCACCATCGACTCCTTCGATTCGGTGGTCAAGACCGGGTACATCCCCGAGGAGCACGATCATTTCAACTATTCGGTGACCGGCATCGCCTTCGTGGACAACGAGCACATCAAGCCGGAGATCTACAAGCCGCTGTACCGGTTCGACTCCGCGCTCACCGTGCCCGGACCGAACCTGCTCGCGCTGATCGAGCGATGCAAGGATCGTCTCCGCCATGAGTCCAACACCGGCTCCCCGGTTGCGGTGGCCCAGGTGGTCATGGACGAGGTGTACAAGGCGTTCACGTACACGCCGCTGTCCACCACCATCCGCACCACCGCCGAGCAGGCCCTCTCGCAGGGCAAGGGCGTGTGTCAGGACTATGCGCACGTGATGCTGGCCGTGTGCCGCCATGTGGGCCTCACCGCCCGCTACATCGCGGGACTTCTGGGCGGCGAGGGCGCCACGCACGCATGGATCGAGGTGTACCACAAGAACCGCTGGATCGGCCTTGACCCTACGCACAACCGGCTCGTGGACGACAACTACATCACCATCGCCCACGGGCGCGACTACCGCGACTGCATGCTGGATATCGGCATCTTCTCCGGCGTGAGCGTCAAGCAGACCCAGTGGGTCAACGCCTCCGTGCACGAGCAGCGGAACTGAGCAGGAACGCGCGGGCGGCGGTCTCCGCCGCCATCGGCACGTTGATCTCCAGCCGGTCGATGCATTCGTCCAGGCTCATGGGACAGGGGACGGAGGGGATGACCAGATCGATGCCCATGTCATAGACCGCGCCAAGATCGTCCGCCCGGCCGCCGACCACGGCGATGACGGGCTTGCCGTGCCGTTTGGCTCGCTGGGCCACGCCCACGGGCGCCTTGCCGTTGGCCGATTGCGCGTCCATGCGGCCTTCTCCGGTGATGACCAGATCGACGCCGTCCATCACGTCGTCGATCCCGATCAGATCCAGCACCGTTTCGATGCCGCTGCGTATCTCCGCCCCGCAGAAGGCCACGAGCGCCGCGCCCAGTCCGCCTGCCGCCCCGGTTCCCGGGATGCGTGACACATCCGTGCCCAGGATTGCATGGACCACATCGGCATAGCGTCGCATCCATCCGTCGAGACCATTGGCCTCGTCGGGGGCGATGCCCTTCTGCGGGCCGTAGACGTGCACGGCGCCGTGGTTGCCGACCAGGGGGTTCGACACATCGGTCAGGGCGATGAACTCCGTTTCGGCGATGCGCGGATCGAGCCCGGTGGCGTCGATGGCCGTCAGATCCTCCAGACCGGCGAGTCCGCAGGGGATGTCCGCGCCGGAGCCGTCGAGGAACCTGACGCCGAGCGCCTTGGCCATGCCGGCGCCGCCGTCGCTGGTGGCGGAGCCGCCGAGGCCGATGTAGATGCGTCGGGCCCCGGCATCGATCGCGTCCAGAACCATCTGTCCCACGCCGAACGTGGAGGCGTTCAGGGCGTTGCTCCGGTTCTGCTCGATGAGTGTGATGCCGCTGGCCTGGGCCATCTCGAGGATGGCCGTGCGGCCGTCCGGCAGCATGCCGTACCGGGCCTCCACGTCATCCCCGAGCGGGCCGGACACCGTCACCGTCCGGATGCGCCCGCCCGTCGCATCGGTCACGGCGTCCACGGTTCCCTCGCCGCCGTCCGCGATGGGATATTTCAGCACGGTGCAGTCGGGGAGCGCCCGGCGCACGCCGAGCTCAAGCAGCTCCTCGATGCGCCGGCTGGATGCCGATCCCTTGAAGGAATCCGAAGCGAGCAGAATGGTCGGTTGGTCGCATGATTCCATGAATGGCCTCTTTCGCGTGCCGTCTTTCGTGTGATGCCCGGATATGCAAAAGGCCCCGATCGACTGACCGGGGCCTTTTGACTTGCGGCGGATAAGGCGAGATTCGAACTCGCGGAGGGAGTTGCCCTCACACGCTTTCGAGGCGTGCTCCTTAGACCGCTCGGACACTTATCCATTGCTGCTCATTCAAGCAACTTGTCTAGTATGCCACAAAATCAGGACTGCGCAAGTCGGGCGGCGAACAGCGCCGTGTCGTGTGCCGGATAGCCGAGCCGCATGGCCTGCGCGGCCTCCTCGGAAAGCAGCGAGGCGAGCGTGCGCGCGGTGTCTTCGTCCTGGATGACGATGCCGTCGCCCACACCGTTGTTGCCGTTGCCGTTACTGTCGCTCCGCTCGGCCAAGGCGCCCAGCTGTTCGCGCACGGCATCCATCTCCACGCAGGCGGAAGTGGGGGAGAGCAGACCGGTCGCGTCGTCCGTTGCTGAATCGGGGTCCTTGAGCAGGGTCTGGACGGAATACACCTTCTCCCGCGAGGTCTGCTCGGACGTGCGCGCGGCGAATCCGGAGGCTAGCGCCTTGTGCCGGTCGCTCAGCGCGAGCAGCGTCTTGTCCGCCTTGTGACGTGAGGCGAGCACCTCCATGGCGAATCCGGCGCGGTCTTGTGCCAGCGCGAGTCCCGCGGCCGCATGGTCGTCCAACTGCAAATCGGTATGCTCGTCGATCGCGATGTGGTGCGCGGAGACGGCGACGCCCAGACGCGCGGCCAGAATCCCGGAGAGGTGGTCCATCTGCGCGCTCGCCATCACGCCCTCGGAGAACCGTCCGGGGCACATCACCGCCACCTCGCGCCAGACGCGGGCCGATCGCTGCGCATCGCGGTAACGGGTGTAGACCAGTTCGCCGCCGACGTTGTTGGCCCGGTCGCGCGAATCCTCGGCCTGGGCCAGTGCGCTGTCGCACGGGCCGGGCGTCATGGCGGCCTCAAGACCCCCCTCGACGCGCGGCATCCAGGCGGCCGGCGAGCACGCCGTCACCCCGATCATCATGACGGAGACGACGAATGCGGCCGCTGCGCGTGCCGGTGCATGCGATCCCCTAACCTTGCGTGTCTCCATGAATCGTTAGACTAATAGCCATTGCAGACCGCAGGGAGCGGCAGGCGGCACAATAACTTCATAAGGAGGTCTTCGACTATGGAACTAGACCTGGCAAGCATGCACCAGTTGGCGGTGGAGCAGGGGATCGATCGGGCAACGCTGGATGATGCGCTTTCCGAGGCGTTGCTTCTGGCATACCAGAAGACGCCCCACGCGGCGAAGCACGCGCGTGTGGAGCTGGACGAGCGGGCCGGCACCTTCACCGTGTGGGCGCGCGACGAGGAACCGGGCGAACCCACCGAGGAGGACCCGCATCCTGCTCCGGTGCTGGGCGAGGAGTACGACGACACCCCCAAGGACTTCGGCCGTCTGGCCGCCGCGACCGCCCGTCAGGTGTTCACGCTGCTGTTCCGCAAGGTGGAGGACGAAAAGGTGTTCGGCGCCTTCTCCGGCCAGAAGGGCAAGCTCGTCACCGGTATCGTCCAGCAGGACGTCAAGGACCCCGCCAACGTGCACATCGCCGTGGGCGACGTGGAGGCCCTGCTGCCTCGCCGCGAGCAGGTGCCGGGCGAGCGCTACCGCCATGGCGAGCGTCTGCGCGTGTACGTGGTGAACGTGGCCCGTGGCGTCAAGGGCCCGGAGATCGTGGTCTCCCGCTCCCATCCGGAGCTGGTCCGCCGTCTGTTCGAGCGCGAGGTCCCGGAGCTGGTCTCCGGAGCCGTTTCGATCATGGCCATCGCCCGCGAGGCTGGCGCGCGCACCAAGATCGCCGTGCGCGCCAACACCGAGGGCGTCAACCCCAAGGGCGCCCTGATCGGCCCCGGCGGCGCCCGCGTGCGCGCGGTCATGGAGAACCTCGGCCCGGAGAAGATCGACATCGTCGACTACTCCAACGATCCGGCCAAGTTCGTGGCCGCCGCCCTGTCCCCGGCGGTGGCGACCGGCGTGCAGGTGATCAGCGAGAAGAACAAGACGGCCATCGCCTTCATCCACGACGATCAGCTGTCCCTGGCCATCGGCAAGGAGGGCCAGAACGCGCGTCTGGCCGCCAAGCTCACCGGTTGGAAGATCGGCATCGAATCCGCCGAGGCCCATGCCGCCAAGGTGAAGGCGAAGGCCGCGCAGCAGGAGGCGCAGCAGCCCGCCGGCGAAGACGCGGACAAAGCCGAATAGGGTCCGGTCCGTCTCTCGATTTTTCCGCAGCCCGTCCTCATCGCGAGGGCGGGCTTTAGCCGCATGCGCGGGGTGTCGACATCCAGACGCTCGAGTATGCTCGTTCTCTGGTATCCGAAAAGGGTGCACTATGCCCTGACTCGGCACAGAGATGAGGTAAACCACGATCATGGTCGCACGATGAGTGAGGAACGATTCACCGTCATCGGACGATAGCCGCGCCGGCTTGCGCGTGGCTCATGGATAGGAGAAATTAGTGCCCAAAGCACGCGTATATGAATTGGCCAAGGCGCTTGGCGTGGACAGCAAGACCGTCCTCGAAAAGCTGAAGGATATGGGGGAGTTCGTCAAGTCCGCCTCCTCCACCGTGGAAGCGCCCGTCGTTCGCAGGCTCAAGGAAGCCTTCCCGCAGGCGAATCCCAACGCCTCGAAGCAGCAGAGCGGCAGGAATTCCGCCGCGCAGGGTGGCCGACCGGCCCCCGCAAAGCCGTCCCGTCCCTCCGAAGGCCGTCCTGGTGATGGACGCTCCGGCGAGGGTCGCCCGAATGAGAGGCGTGAGAACCGCGATGGCCAGCAGCGCCGCAATGCGCCCCATCGCCCGTCCGCGCCCGCAACCCCCGGTCCGCGTCCCACCCCGTCCGCGCCGGCTTCCACGTCCGCGCATGAGGCGGTTCCCGGCATTCCGCGCCCCGCGCGTCCGGCTCAGGAGACCCCGGCGTCCGCGTCCGGAGCCCGTCCGGGTCCGCGTCCGGCCGCTCCGCACCCGCATCAGCCGAACAACAACAACGGCAATCGCCATCAGGGCGGTCGTCCGGGTGACGGCCATCGTCCCGGTCCCCGCCATCAGGGCGGCGATCGCGAGCAGGGCGGTTTCAACAACGGCGGCAACGCCAATCCGTCCATTCCGCGTCCCCGCGGCGGCAACAACGGCGCCACGCCGGGCCCGCGTCCGCATGCGTCCGCGCATGGCAATGGCGGCAACGGCAATGCCGGCAATAACAACGCCATCCCGCGTCCGGGCAACAACCCGTTCAGCCGTCGTCAGGGCATGAGCACGCCTACGCCGGGTGACATCCCGCGTCCGCATCCCATGGCCCGCCCCACCGTCAACGACGGTCGTCGCGGTGGTCGTCCGGGTCAGGGCAACGGTCAGGCGGGCCGCGGCGGTTTCCGCGGTCGTCCGGGTCAGGGCGGCGCTCAGGGCGCGCGTCCGGGCCAGTGGGGCCACAACCGTCCGGGTCAGGGCGGCGGCGCTCAGGGCGCACGTCCGGGTCAGGGCGGCGGCAACCGCTTCGGTGGCCAGAACAGCGGCGGCAGCAACTTCCCGGGCAATTCCTCCGGTCCGTCCAACGGTCCCGCTCGCGGTGGCCGCGGCGGTCGCGGCGGTGCCGCGGGCGCGTTCGGCCGTCAGGGCGGCAAGTCCTCGAAGGCCCGCAAGAACAGGCTGGCGAAGCGTCATGAGTATGAGGAGCTGAAAGCACCCACCATCGGCGGCGTGCGCATCCCCAGCGGCAACGGCCAGACCATCCGTCTGCGTCAGGGCGCGTCCCTCGCGGACCTCGCGGAGAAGATCAACGTCAATCCGGCCGCGCTGGTGACCGTGCTCTTCCACTTGGGTGAAATGGCCACGGCCACGCAGTCCCTGGACGAGTTCACCTTCCAGATTCTGGGCGAGGAGATCGGCTGGAACATCCAGCTCGTTTCCGCCGAGGAGGAGGACAAGGAGCTGCTCCAGCAGTTCGACATCAACCTGGATGAAGAGGAGCTGCAGGAGGACGAGGATCTTCAGCCGCGTCCGCCGGTCGTCACCGTCATGGGCCATGTCGACCACGGTAAGACCCGACTGCTGGACACCATCCGCAAGACCAACGTCATCGAGGGCGAGGCCGGCGGCATCACCCAGCGCATCGGCGCCTATCAGGTCACCGTCACGCTGGATGGCGAGAAGCGCAAGATCACGTTCCTCGACACCCCTGGCCACGAGGCGTTCACCGCCATGCGTGCCCGTGGTGCCGAGATCACCGACATCGCGATCATCGTGGTCGCGGCGGATGATGGCGTGATGCCCCAGACCGTCGAGGCCATCAACCACGCGCAGGCGGCCCATGTGCCGATTGTCGTGGCCGTCAACAAGATCGATAAGCCCGGCGCCAACCCGGAGAAGGTGCGCGGCCAGCTCACCGAGTACGGCCTCGTGCCCGAGGACTATGGTGGCGACACCATGTTCGTGGACATCTCCGCCAAGCAGGGCACCAACGTGGACAAGCTACTCGAAGCCGTGCTGCTCACGGCCGACGCCGAGCTGGATCTGCGCGCCAACCCGAACATGGACGCGCGTGGCGCCACCATCGAGGCCCGACTGGACAAGGGCCGCGGTGCCGTCGCCACCGTGCTGGTGCAGCAGGGCACCCTGCATGTGGGCGATGCGATCGTCGCCGGCACCTCCTACGGCCGCGTGCGTGCCATGCTGGACGAGAACGGCAAGACGATGGACGAGGCTACCCCGTCCACCCCGGTGCAGGTGCTCGGTCTGACGTCCGTGCCCACCGCGGGCGACCTCTTCCTGGTCGCCCCGGATGACCGCACGGCCCGTCAGATCGCCGAGAAGCGCCAGGCCACCGAGCGCGCCGCCCAGCTGGCCAAGCGCCGCAAGGTCGTCTCGCTCGAGAGCCTCAAGGAGCAGTTCGCCAAGGCCGAGGTCGACATGCTCAACATCGTTATCAAGGGCGATTCCTCCGGCTCCGTCGAGGCGCTCGAGGACTCCCTGATGAAGATCGAGGTGTCCGACGAGGTCGGCATTCAGGTGATCCACCGCGGTGTCGGCGCCATCACGCAGAACGATGTCAATCTGGCGTCCGTGGACAAGGCCGTCATCATCGGCTTCAACGTCCGCCCGAACCGTCAGGTGCAGGAGCTCGCGGACCGCGAGGGCGTGGAGATCAAGTACTACTCGATCATCTACAAGGCGATCGAGGACGTGGAGGCGGCCCTCAAGGGCATGCTCAAGCCGGAGTACGAGGAGGTCGTCACCTCCCACTCCGAGATCCGCGAGATCTTCCGCTCCTCCAAGTTCGGCAACATCGCCGGCGTCATGGTGCAGGATGGCGAGGTCAAGCGTGGCACCAAGTGCCGCATCCTGCGCAACGGCGTCGCCACGGTCAACGACCTGGAGATCTCCTCGCTGCGTCGTTTCAAGGACGACGTGCAGTCCGTCAAGGAAGGCTACGAGGCTGGTATCAACCTCGGTTCCTTCAACGACATCCAGATCGGCGACATCATCGAGACCTTCGAGATGCAGGAGGTCGAGCGCAAGTAGGCGCATCGATCGGCCGGTCTGAATGCAGGGCCAAGGCTTGGCTTGGGGCGTCCGCATGGCAGTGTCCGTGCGGGCGCCTTTTGCATGCCCATCGCGATTCGGTTGGGCTCATCCTGAGCGTTTCCCCGTCATCCTGAGCACTGGGCCGTTAAGCGAACAGCCCAGTGGGCTGTCCGTAGGCAGGCTGAGCCGTTAAGCAAACGCCAGTGGCGTTTGTAGGCGAAGGCGAACGACAGTGAGCAAATAATGCTGCGGCCGCAGGCCGTCCGCAGTTGCGGTCGAGCCGCCGCCAAGGCGGCGACGGTCCGGCGCAGCCGGACACAAAAGGGCGGAGTCGAAAGATCCTTAACCTCCGCATTCCTTCGCGCCCTGCCCCATACCTTCCGATCTGCCCGGTTTACGACCCTCCCGCTGGGCCAAACTGGGCAGATCCGGTCATTTCATTCATGAACTGGGCAGATCGTGTTCGTTAGGAGCCCAAATCGGCCTCCAGATGACTGGATCTGCCCAGTTTGCAAAATAGGCGTCCCATTTTGCCCAGTTTGCGCCACCGGTCAGGTGTCGGTCGAGTGTCGGTCGGGTGTCGGTCGGGCCAAACTGGGCATTTCTATCATCCTGAGCGGGCGGATGGCGTCACCGGATCCTTCGACTTCGCCCTGTCGGGCTTCGCTCAGGACGTTGTTCGCATCGGCGCCGTACAATAGGATTGGATATGCTGGCGTAGGGATCGGGGGTTCCGATGGCGAGGATCGGGATGAGCAATCTGCTGGAGGCCAACGGTCTTCGCTTGGGATATACGGCGAAAACCGTCACGGTCGTCGAACCTGCCACCGGATTCAAGATTGTGTTCAACAACGACGGCACTGTACGGAGCAATACGTTTCCGGATGAAGCTCTTCCACTGGTGAAAGGCTATTTCAAACGTTCTTACCCGTTTGTGGAGGACGCCCGCGCTGTGGATCGCGAATATGCCTGAGATATGGTTTGAGGATGTTGCCGGATACGAGTTCTATGTGACCAGCAACGACGGTGGGCATGGAGTGCATTTTCATATCAAACGCAATAATTCATATCGACTTGCCAAATTTGTACTGACCGCCGACGGTGATGTGGTTGTGGACTCGACCACATTGGATGTCCGGACCACGAAGAAAATCCAGCTGTACATGCGGCGAAACTTTTTTGGCGGTTGTCATTTTGACAAGTAACCATTTTCCGTCATCCTGAGCGCTGAGCCGTTAAGCGAACAGCCCAGTGGGCTGTCCGTAGGCGAAGGGAGCCGCCGCCAAGGCGGCGACGGTCCGGCGCAGCCGGACACAAAAGGGCGGAGTTGAAGGATGACGAGGGATGCCGATCCCGCTTCGGCTAAGTAACGGAGTGGCGGTTCGCACGGGGGATGTGCGACTATGGTATGAGTGTGTTTTTTGTCAGGCGCGCAAGGCCTGACCGTGGATAAAGGAAATGACTATGGCAGGAACCAACCCGCGCGCGGCCCGCATCGCGGCCCTCATCCAGCGCGTCATCGCGTCCAATATGGAGATGCAGCTGCACGACAAGCGTCTCGCGAACGTGACGATCACCGAGGTGCGCGTCACCAACGATCTGCAGATCGCCAAGATCTACTGGACCCAGCTTGGCCACGCCGGCAAGGAGCAGGGCGAGCGCCAGCGCGCCAAGCAGGCGCTCGAGCAGGCCAAGGGCCGTCTGCGTTCGCTGGTGGGCGCCAAGGCCGGTCTGCGCCTCACCCCGCAGCTGCAGTTCATCTTCGATGAGGTGCCCGGCGAGGCCACTGAGATCGAGGACATTCTGGCCGTGGCCCGCAAGCGCGACGAGGAGCTGGCCCGCGCCCGCGCCACCGCGCAGTACGCCGGTGACGAGGACCCGTACAAGCATCCCGAGGAGCGCGAGGACGACGATTGGGATGATGACGAGGACGACGAGGACGATTGGGACGAGGAACCGGAGGAGTCCGAAGCCGATGAGGCCGAACCCGACGAGTCCGATGACGCCGAGTCCGACTCCGATGACACGGACGGCGCCGCCCAGGCATGATGCATTCCGGTCTGCTGATCCTCGACAAGCCGCAGGGCGTCACCAGCTTCGACATGGTCGCGGCCGTGCGCGGCACCCTGCACATCAAGAAGGTCGGTCACGCCGGCACGCTTGACCCGATGGCCACAGGCGTGCTCGTGGTCGGCTTCGGCAACGTCACGCGCCTGCTCAACCCGATCGTGGGACACGCCAAGACGTACGAGACCACGATCCGACTGGGCCAGCGCACCACCACCGATGACGCCGACGGCGAGATCATCGCGCCCGTAGCGGCGTCCGCGGCGTCGTTCAAATCGGCGTCCCTGCTCGATCGTGCCACGATCGAGCGGACCATCGCCGATCGGCTCACCGGGGACATCCTGCAGGTGCCCAGCACATACTCCGCCATCAAAATCGACGGCCAGCGCGCCTACGATCTGGCCCGCGAGGGCAAGGCCGTGGAACTGCAGGCCCGGCCCGTGACCATCCATGCCTTCGATGTGCTCGACGTGCGTCCCGCTGTGGCCGCCGATGGCACGCCCGTGGTGGATGTGGATGCGCGCGTCGACTGCTCGTCCGGCACCTACATCCGGTCGCTCGGGCGTGATCTGGGCGACCTGCTGGGCGTGGGCGGCCATCTGACGCGCCTGAGGCGCACGCGCGTAGGCAAGTTCGATCTGACCGATCCGTTCATCGCCAGCCGCGCGGTGCATGCGGTCGTCGACACCAAGACCTTCACGAACCGGGACGGCGAGACGATCACGCGCAATCGCGCCGTGCTGAGTCTGGACGGCGGGCAGACGGGCGAATCGTCCGGTTCGGATCGGGCGGCCCTGCTGCTGCAACACGCCCTGCCCGCGGCCGTCAGCGCCCGCATGTGCATGCCCAGCATGGACATCACCCCCGAGGAGGCGCGCGATCTGCGCTTCGGCCGGCGCATCGAGCGCAAGCCCAAGGAGCCCACGGCGGCCATTGCCGGGGACGACCTTGTGGCGATCATCGAACGTGCGAACGGCCATCAGGCCAAGCCCGTCACGGTATTCCCGGACGAAACAACCGCAACCCAACCACCAAAGGAACGCAAGGCATGAAGATCATCAGACTGACACCCGACACCACCGGTCTGGTCGATTGGCCCACACTGAGCACCGCCAAAAAGTCCGTCGTCACCGTGGGCGTGTTCGACGGCATGCATCAGGGGCATCAGGCGGTGATCCGCCGCGTCGTCGAACTAGCGAAGCGTGACAGGGCGCTGTCCGTGGTGGTGATGTTCGATCCGCGCCCCGGTCTGGTGCACGCCTGGGCCAAAGCGCACGATGGTGCCGAGCCCGGATCCGACGCGGTGGACGTCGAAGCGCTGACCAGTGTAGACGAGCGCATCCGCATCATGCGCGGCATGGGCGTGGACTATGTGATCGTGACGCGCTACACGCTGGCCTTCGCCGCCAAATCGTATCGGTTCTTCCTGGGCCAGATGGTGGGCAAGCTGGGCATGCGTGCGCTCGTTTTGGGACAGGACGCGGCGATGGGCGCCGGGCGCGCGGGCGATGTGAAGGCCATCCGCACGCTCGCCGAGGGCACCGGCGTGTTCGAGCTGGATGTGGTGGACGATCGCGGCCCCGGCTATGTGCGTGTGCCGGCGGTGATCGAGCCGCATATGCCGCAGGTTCACGGTGAGCCGGCCGATCCTCTGGCCGGATTGACCAAGGACCAGCTGCGCGCGTGGAGCAAGAGGAACAATTGCAGGCTCAACCGCGTGTGGAGCTCCACGAACGTGCGCTGGCTGCTGTCGCAGGGCCGTGTGCGCGACGCCAACAAGGTGCTGGAACATCCGCATGCCATTGAGGGCGTGGTGGTGCACGGCGAGGAGCGCGGACGGACCATCGGGTTCCCCACCGCGAATCTGGGCGATGCGATCAGCGGCTATCTGCCCGTGGACGGCGTATACGCCGGCTGGCTGATCGACATGGGACCGGCGAGCGACGCCGAAGGGGCGGATGCGCCGGATGCCGTGGGGGAGGATTCTCGTCTGGCCGCTGGTTCACCGTGGCGCTGGCCCGCTGCGATCTCGATCGGCAGCAAGCCCACTTTCAGCGAGAAGACCGGCCTGCATGAGCGCGTGGTGGAGGCGTACGCGATCGCCAGCGACTGGCTGGATCTGTACGGCCACCGGGTGCGCGTGGAGTTCGCCGGATACCTGCGTCCGCAGATCCGCTTCGAGGGCGCTGACGAGCTGGTGGCCGAGCTTAACCGCAATGTGGAGGAGACCAAGCGCCTCACCGCGTGATGCGTAGGTCCCTTTCGTCATCCTGAGCGGGTCGCATCCTCCCGTCATCCTGAGCGAGCGATGCTCCTTCCCGTCATTCTGAGAGAGGCAGAGGCCCCCTGTCATCCTGAGCGTAGCGCGGAGCGCGGAGCCGAAGGATCCTTAATCTTCTGCACAAAGTTAAGGATCCTTCGGCTCCGCGCTCTGCTCAGGATGACGGAATGGACTTCTACCCTGCGGGCTTAGCTCAGGATAACGAAGGAATCAGGATGGCTGAGTCCTACCGCTTGGCCGCCACGCCGAGTGTGGCCAAGGCGTCGCGCAGGGAGTCGACCTGCAGAATCTCCAGCCCGGCGGTGTGCGCCGCATCGTGCGACGATCGTCCGCGCCGCCGCATCACCGGCACCACAGCGCGCGTGAAGCCCAATCGGGCGGCCTCCGCCAATCGGTGCTCCAATCGCGGCACAGGACGGATCTGGCCGGTCAGTGAGATTTCGCCGATCGCGCATGTGCCTCGGGCGATCGGCACGCCGTTCGCGGCGCTGGCCAGTGCGGCGGCCACGGCCAGATCGCATGCCGGTTCCTTGGCAAGCCCGCCGGCGATCGTGGACACGTACAGATCGTTCGCCAGGATGTTGATGCGCGCATGCCGGTAGAGCACGGCCACCAGCATCGCCAGCCGGTTCGTGTCCACGCCGTTCGCGGCCCGTCGGGGCGTGGGCAGCACCGAAGCCGTGACCAGTGACTGCACCTCGATCGGCAGCGATCGGTGCCCGTCCAGCGTGAACGTGACGCAGGTGCCCTCCGTGGCCATGCCGTCGTCACCGGAACCGCTGGACAGGAACAGCCCGGACGGGTCGGTGACCTCCTCGATGCCCTCCCCGCTCATGTCGAAGCAGCCCACCTCGTCGGTGGGGCCGAACCGGTTCTTCACCGCGCGCAGCATGCGCAGGGCCGTTTCCGAATCGCCCTCGAACTGGCAGACCACGTCCACCAGATGCTCCAGCGTGCGCGGGCCGGCGATCGACCCGTCCTTGGTCACATGGCCCACGAGCAGCACCGGCACATCGAGCGTCTTGGCGGTGTCGATCAGCGCGCTCGCCACCTCGCGCACCTGTGTGGAGCCGCCGGAGATGCCGTCCACATCCTGCGAGGTGATGGTCTGCGCCGAATCCACGATCGCCAGCGCCGGCCTTGTCTGGCCGATCAGCCCGAGCACGGTGGCGAGATCGGTGGTGGCGGCGAGCAGCAGATTGTCCTCCACCGCGTTGATGCGCTGGGCCCGCATGCGCACCTGGGCCTGCGATTCCTCGCCGGAAATGTAGAGCACCGTGCGTGGCTGGGCGGCATCGGGTGCCCCGCCGGCGGATCCGTCGTCGCCGGAGCCGGAGTCGCCCCCGGCCACCGCGCGCGCCACATGCCCGGCCGTTTCCAGCAGCAGCGTCGATTTGCCGATGCCCGGCTCGCCCGCCACCAGCACCACGGAACCGGGCACAATGCCCCCGCCCAGCACGCGATCGAACTCGGAGAATCCGGTCGTCAGGCGCGTGACGCTTTCCGTGCCGATCTTGGTGATAGGCGTGGCGACGCCATCGGCCACCATCGCCGCCTGCGTGCGCGAGACGCGGCCCGATTCGGTGCCGATCCCGCCGCGCGCGCCGCCCGTACCCGGCCCCGCCGCCCCGGTGCGGGCCCTGGCCGCCGGTCGGGCTTCATGGAACTCGTCGATCGTGCCCCACTGCCCGCACTCCGGGCAGCGTCCAAACCACTTCACTCCGGTCCAACCGCATTCGGAGCACAGGTACTGCGTGGGATTCTTCGCCATGCTTCGACGCTAACCAACGAGCGTGACAGCCTAACTCCCGTGGCGTGGGCACCGGCGTCGCCTTGCTGTGCAAGAATCGTCGTATGCCGCAGAATCAGAAGCAGTCCGTGTCGTCCCAGTCCGCCCCCAAGTCCCATGGCCGTACCGTCGGCGTGGTCGTGGTGGCGGCCGTCATCGTCATCATCGCATTGGTCACCGCGTTCATCGCCCCCGGCTGGGCGCTGAAGAAGAACGCCGAGCCCAACGTGGCCGCTCCCGGTGACGCGCAGACCCAGACCACGCAGACCGCCGATCCGACGCCCACCATTTCGGCTTCGACGCTGCCGAATGACGCCACCGAGCTGCTCAAGGCCATGCCGGACACCGTGCTCAACTTCGCGCGCACGGGCGCCGGGGCCACGACCACATGGTCCAACGCCAAGGTCAAGCCCGTGGAGGAGTACACGCTCACGTACTCCACCGGCGACGCGGCCAACGACGTGACGATCATTGCGGCCCAGTGGTCCAAGGCTGACGACGCCAAGACCCAGTATGAGGACCTCACCGGCGCGCTCACGGGCAAGGAGCTCGCCTCCGGCAACATCAAGGTCTCCGGCTCCAATACCGGCGCGTACGTGACCAAGGAGGACGGCTCCAGCGACAAGGCCATCTCCGTGTGGCGCAACGACACGGTGGTGTTCCAGGCCACCGGCGCCAAGCAGGCCGTGCAGGATCTGACCAAGCATTTCCCGCTCTGACGGCGGGCGCGGTCCGTCCGGTCCTTCCGGTCCGTCTGGACAGTCGTCGGGGCTCGGGCGGCGCCGAAAATCCGCGCGCGCACTACACTGGAAGCCGTGGGAACGTTTGGCGTTCCGGTATCCGCACAAGGAGAAACACATGGATAAGGCACAGCAGGATGCATTGAAGAAGGCGGCCGGCATCGAAGCCGCCAAGCTCGTCACCGACGGCATGATCGCGGGCCTCGGCACGGGTTCCACCGTTCGTTTTCTGGTCGATGAGCTCGGCCGTCGCGTGCAGGAGGAGGGCCTGAAGTTCACGGGCGTCACCACCTCCCGCCGCACGCAGGAGCAGGCCGAGGGCTACGGCATCAAGATCGTGGACATCGACGATGTGGATCACATCGATGTGACGATCGACGGCGCCGATGAGGTGGACAAGAACTTCAACGGCATCAAGGGCGGCGGCGCTGCCCTGCTGTGGGAGAAGATCGTGGCGACCAACTCCAACAGGATCGTGTGGATTGTGGACGAGTCCAAGGTGGTGGACACCATCGGCGCGTTCCCGCTGCCGGTCGAGGTGATCCCGTTCGGCGCCGGCCACGTGATCAAGCGCTTCGAGGCCAAGGGCTACAAGCCGGTCCTGCGTCTGACCGCCGAGGGCGAGCCGGTGCGCACCGACGAGAACAACTACGTCGTGGACCTGCATCTGGGCCGCATCGATCATCCGCAGGCGCTGGCCGACGACCTCATCAACACGGTGGGCGTGGTCGAGCACGGCCTGTTCCTCAACATGGTGGACAAGGTCATCGTGGGCGATCCGAACGGCCCGCGCGTGATGACGAACTCCAACAAGTGAGCATACCGTTGCGGCCGGTTGCCTAGCGCACCACGACCGGCCGCAAGGAGCCGCATCGCCGCCGCATAGTGCGCAGCGAATAGCGAAAAGCCCCGCGATCCGAAAGGACCTGCGGGGCTTTTGTTTTACTCTCGCTGTTGATTCAGCGGCAAGACTACTTGCGCTGGTGACGAGTCTTACGCAGCAGTTTGCGGTGCTTCTTCTTGCTCATCCGCTTGCGGCGCTTCTTGATGACGGAACCCATCGTTCAGCCTCCGATCTCTACTAGTAGAAAAGTTGCAACTTTCCCAATAATACACACTTTTGCCGACTACGCCAGTTGGGCGGTGAAAAAGGCGTCATACCGCGCGTTTCCATGCCGTTTCCTTGGCGTTTGACCACGCGATTCCCGCCGTTCGCCACTTGCGCGCGGTACTCCGCGCCTTGTGCCCGTGCGTTATTGTTCGCTATCGCTCCCGCACGGATGCGAGGCGGAAGACCGCGCCGTCAAGGTCGATCGTGCCATCCGGGGCGATGGGCGCGTCGATCGTGATCGTGCCGGTGATGTGCAGATCCTTGCCGGCCCACCGGGGGCTGTTTGACGGCGGCGGTGTGATGCGGATCGTGCCGGATGCGGTCAGTCCGGTGGATTGCGCGGGCGGCTGGGTTGACCGGGGTGGCTGGGCTTGGACAGTCGCAGCCGTTGGTCTGGTTTGGGCCGCCGGAGAGGCCGGCTGATCGTCCGGGGCGGCGATCGGTACGTCGCGCAGCTGGGGGAGCGGCTGCGATCGGACGATCGGCGTCTCCTCGTGCGCGATCGAATCGCTCTGGGGGGTCGGTGCGATCGGTGCGGCGATGTCCGGCACGCCCTCCGGCTCGGCCAGACGATCCGCAAGTGATGTGGAGGGTTTCGCCGATTTGCCGGACGCATGATCGCGCGCGGGATGGTTACCGGGATCGGGCTTGGCGATCGAATCGGGATCGGCGCGCCCATCCAACACCAACTGCACGTCGGGCGGCACGTCGAGATCGCGCGCATATTCGGAGTTGATCAGCGACTGCCAGCCCTCCACAGGCAGATACCCATCGCGCGCGCCGGATCGGCAATCGCCCGCGTATGTGCGCGCCAGATCGTCCACCAGCTCGTTGCCGGCATTGCCCGCATGCCCCTTGACCCACACGAACTTCACCGGGCCGGGGCGTTTGGCGATCTCCGCGTCGATCGCCTTGATGAGCTCCACGTTCTTGACCGGCTTCTTCTGCGCATTCCGCCAGCCGTTTCGCTTCCAGCCCTTGACCCACTTGGTGGAGCAGTTGATCGCATACTGCGAATCGGTCTCGATCGTCAGCGGCTGCGGGCCCGGATGCGTGCGCAGCGCCTGCAGCACCGCGCACAGCTCGCCGATCTGGTTCGTGCCGTTCGTGGCGCCGCCTGCGTCATAGCCATGATCGTCATGCTCGTGGCCCGGGATGCCGCCGTTCCCGGCATGATCGTCATGATCGGCCCATGCCCAGCCCATTGGCCCGTTGGGGTTGCCCAGGGCCGAGCCGTCGGTGGAAACAACTATGGTCACAGTCCAGCTCCTTGCAGTGATCGGCAGGCAACCCCAACGGGCCCGTCGCCGCCTTGGTGGCGGCTCCCTTCGCCTACGGGCAGCCCGCTGGGCTTCCCGTTTGACGGCTCAGCATTGGGGTTGCCCGGGGCCGAGCCGTCGATGGAAACAACTATGGTCACAGTTCCGCTCCTTGCAGTGATCGGCAGGCAACCCCAACGGGCCCGTCGCCGCCTTGGTGGCGGCTCCCTTCGCCTACGGGCAGCCCGCTGGGCTTCCCGTTTGACGGCTCAGCATTGGGGTTGCCCAGGGCCGAGCCGTCGATGGAAACAACTATCACGTCAGTCATGTGCTCCACCCTATCTCACCCTCGGTCCCGCGTGCGGCGCGGCATCGGATCTGCTCATTCTGCACTCGCCCCGAAACAGAATGAGCAGATCGGATGTGTGAGAGGCCGAAATCGGCTGCAGGACATCGGATTTGCTCATTCTGCGTTGTATGCGGTGCAAAGTGAGCAAATCGGATGGGTGGAAACCTGTGAGAGGGCGAGGATTCCAGTTGGCTGCCGGCGGCGCACTGGATTTGCTCATTCTGCACGTACTGCGGGGCCCGCACAGGGCCCAAACTGGGCAGATCCGGGCGCTTGATTTGCAAACTGGGCAGACTGCGTCATCTGGGCCCCCAAATCGACCTCCAGATGACCGGATCTGCCCAGTTCGCAAAAACGGCGACCGGATCCTGCCCAGTTTGCATCCCGTCCAGTTCATGCGTACAGATCGGGTAGCGGATCGGGCGGCGAATCGGACATGCAGCAATCAGACGAGCGGCTCGAACAAATGCAAAGAACCCCGGCTCCGGGATGCAGATTGTGCATCCGGAAACCGGGGTCCTTTGCGCTCAGAGGAGGATCAAGGTGAGCCAGGCGTGGATCCGCGAGTCAGCGAATCAGCTCACTCGCCCAGCGCCTTGTCCACGACCTCCTCGGCCTCGGCGAGGACCTTGTCCAGCGCTTCGGGGGACTCGAAGGACTCGGCGTACACCTTGTAGATGTTCTCGGTGCCGGAAGGACGGGCCGCGAACCAGTTGTCCTTGGTGGTGACCTTCAGGCCGCCGATCTTGGCGTGGTTGCCCGGCGCCTCGGTGAGCTTGGCGGTGATGTCCTCGCCCGCGAGCTGCGTAGCGGTGACATCGTCGCCGGTGAGGGAGGCGAACTTCTGCTTCTGCTCGAGGGTGGTGGGGGTGTCCACGCGCTTGTACCAAGACTCGCCGAAGCGGGCCACCTGGTCCTTGTGCAGCTCGGCCGGGTTCTTGCCGGTCTTGGCGGTGATCTCGGCGGCCAGCAGGTCGGGGATCAGGCCGTCCTTGTCGGTGGTCCAGACGCGGCCGTCCTTGCGCAGGAAGGACATGCCGGAGCTCTCCTCGCCGCCGAACGCGACCTCGCCCTTGAACAGCGGGTCGACGAACCACTTGAAGCCCACCGGAACCTCGATGACCTTCGCGTTGATCGAGGCGGCCACGCGGTCGATCAGGGAGGAGGAGACCAGCGTCTTGCCCACGGCGGCACCCTCAGGCCAGCCCGGGCGGTTGCCGCCGAACAGGTACTCCACGCACACGGCGATGTAGTGGTTCGGGTTCATGACGCCCCAGTTCGGGCAGACGATGCCGTGGCGGTCGGCGTCCGGGTCGGTGCCGCCCACCAGATCGTACTTGTCCCACGCGCCGGCGTTGAGCTCGTCCACCAGGCCCTGCATGGCGTACGGGGAGCTCGGATCCATGCGGATCTTGCCGTCGTGGTCGATGGTCATGAAACGCCAGGTCGGATCGACCTCCGGACGCACCACACCGATGCTCAGGCCGTACTTCTCGTTGATGAGCGGCCAGTAGTTCACGGAGGCGCCACCGAGCGGGTCGATGCCCAGGCGCACGCCGGAGTTGCGGATCGCGTCGAAGTCGATCACGTTGTCCAGATCGGCCACGTAGTGCTCGCGGAAGTCGAAGCCCTCCACGAGGTCGGACTTGACGGCCTCCTCGTAGGGCACGCGCTTGACGGACTTGTAGTCGCCGAGCAGCTCGTTGGCGCGGGCGGCGATCGCGTTGGTCACGTCCGCCGGGGCCGGACCGCCGGTGACAGGATCGTACTTGAAGCCGCCGTCGGTGGGCGGGTTGTGGGACGGGGTGACCACGATGCCGTCGGCCAGGCCCTCGCCGGTGAAGCGCTGGGTGCCGTCGGCGGCGCGGTTGTGGGTCAGAATGGCCTGGGAGACCACGGGGGTGGGCACGAAGTCGCCGCGGGAGTCGACGCGCACGTGCACGCCGTTGGCCACGAGGACCTCGATGGCGGTCTTGCGGGCCGGTTCGGACAGCGCGTGGGTGTCGGAGCCGAGGTAGAGCGGACCGGTGACGCCGGCCTGCTTGCGGTACTCGGCGATGGCCTGGGAGATGGCCACGATGTGGGCCTCGTTGAACGAGGTCTTCAGGGACGATCCGCGGTGGCCGGAGGTGCCGAAGATGACGCGCTGCTCGGGCACGGACGGATCGGGGACGAGGTCATAGTACTTGCCGATGACTTCGTCGACGTTGATCAGATCAGCTGGGGTGGCGGGCTTTCCCGCATTGTTTGCAACCATAAACCCATATTGCCACCAAAATGCGACGGCAACGCTACGCACATGCGGACAGGGGGTGAACATCCGGGGACGGTTCGTTGCATTTTGCCGGATGTTCTCCCTCCGCCCGCGTGCGTGTCGCGTTGCCGTGTCGCAAAGGTCCGTGTCGCAAGGCCGCTGCGTCGTGGGACAGCCGTGTCGCGGGCCAACCCAGCCAGCCCGGCCCGCGACACGGCCGGGGTCGTCAGCGCCGGGTGAGCTCCTCCTCGATCTCCTCGAGGGACTTGCCCTTGGTCTCCGGCACGAAGCGCATCACGAACGGGATGGACAGCGCGGCGAACACGCCGAAGATCGCGAACGGGCCGCCCACGTTGTTGCCGAAGGCGTCCAGCAGCATGAGGAAGAACTGGGAGACGATGAAGTTGCCCAGCCAGTTGGCCGCGGAACCGAAGGAGGAGCCGATGCCGCGCACGGACAGCGGGAAGATCTCGCCGATCAGCACCCACGCGATCGGGCCCCAGGAGACCGCGAAGCCGAGGATGTAGAAGGCGATCAGGATCATGGTGGGCACGGCCAGCGCGGCCACGTCGCCCGTGAAGTTCATGACGGCCAGGATCGCCAGGGAGACGGTCATGACGATGGAGCCGAAGATCAGCAGCCTCTTGCGCGGGAACTTGTCCATGATCATGGTGGCCACGATCGTGGAGACGAAGTTGACCACGCCGATGCCCACGGACACCCAGATCGCGTCCGCCTCGGGGAAGCCGAAGCCCTTGATGAACACCTGCGGCAGGAAGTAGATCACCGAGTTGATGCCCACGAGCTGCTGGAAGAGCATGATGCCGATCGCCGCCACAAGCGCCGGCTTGGCGATGCGGAACAGCTCGCGCACGCCGCCCTTGGTGTCCTGCGCGGCTACGGCCTTGATCTCGTCGAGCTCCAGCTGGACCTGCGTCTGGTCCACATCCGTGCGGATCAGGGTGAGCACCTTGAAGGCGTTGCGCTCATCGCCCTTGTTGACCAGGTAGCGAGGGGACTCGGGCAGCAGGATGCCGCCGATCAGCAGCAGCGCGGCCGGCACGAGCGCCGATCCGAGCATCCAGCGCCAGTCGGCGAAGCCCAGCAGGTTGTGGTGCAGGAAGCCGAGGTTGGAGGCGTAGGCCAGCAGGATGCCGAAGGTGATCATGAGCTGGAAGAGCGTGGACAGGGAACCGCGGCGCTCCTTGGGCGCGAGCTCGGCCAGGTACGCCGGCGTGAGGGCGGACGCGGCGCCCACCGCAAGGCCCAGGATGATGCGGGCGGCCACCATCATCAGGAAGCCGGTGGCGGTGGCGCACAGGCCGGAGCCGAGCAGGAAGAGGATCGCGGAGACGATCAGCAGCTTCTTGCGGCCGAATCGGTCGGACAGTGCGCCGATCGACAGCGCGCCCACGCACGAGCCGATGAGCACTGACGACGTGATGAATCCGGTCTGCGAGACCGTGAGGTTGAAGTCCGCCTCGATGAGCGGGGAGGCACCGGAGATGATGCCGGTGTCGAAGCCGAAGAGCATGCCGCCGAGCGCGCCGAACGTGAAGATGAACGCGCTGTTGAGCGGGAACCTTGAGAAGCCCATGATGTCTGCCTTTCCATCGCCTTTGATGTCGCCCGGTTTTGCCTCGCCCCGAAAACGAAAAAGACCTGGGATTGCGCGGAACATCCAATTGTCCCACGCAATCCCAGGTCTTGCCTCAAGTCGAGTCACAATCCTGTGCGCAACGTATGTGTGGATTAGTATACGAGCTGCCGGGCTTCCCGTGTGCACGGCGTGTCGCGGCTACGGCCGCCTGCCATGCCGCCGTATACTGCGTTCCAACTTCCACTTCGCGAGGCGTGAGGTACAACAGCAGTACGGAGGGAGCCGCGATGGCTGAAGGAACCGCATCGCAGATCGTCGCCGCCCTGGGCGGGGCGGGCAACATCGTCGGCCTGACCCATTGCGCCACCAGATTGCGCTTCCAGCTTGTCGACGCCGGTCGGATCGATCGGGACTGCCTTGAACATCTGGATGGCGTGCTCGGCGTCGTTCCCCAATCCGGCGATCGCTGCCAGGTGGTGATCGGCGGCACTGTCGACGCGATGTACGACGAGATCACGCGGCTGCTCGGGGCATCCGATATCCGCCGGACCCAGACCATGCGATCGGCCCCGGCATCCGACGCGCGGACCCCGGCTGGGCCCGCGGATCGCGGCAGGATCGCCCGGCTGGACTCATTCTTCGAATATCTGGCCGACTCGTTCCGTCCGATTCTGGGCGTGCTGCTGGGCGCGTCCATCATCATCGCCCTGGTGAACCTGCTCATCTCCCTGGGGGTGATCGGCGGCGACGAAGGCAGCCCCTCGCTCATGTTCGTCAAGGCCATCTGGAAGGGCGTGTTCTATTTCCTGCCCATCATGGTCGCCTATAACGCGGCGGGCAAGCTCAAGGTGGATCCATGGCTGGGCGGGGCGATCATGGCCATGCTCATGACCCCGCAGTTCGCGGCCCTTTCGGATGCGGGCATGTGGGGGGACTCCGTCCGCTGCGTCCGGAACGCCACGCTGGGCACCACGGAATGCGTCGCCGCCGTGTTCGGCCTGCCCATGCAGCTGGCCGACTACTCCGGCAATGTGTTCGTGCCGCTCATGATGGCCGCGGTGCTCGCGTTCGTGTGCCGGAGGCTGAGACGAATCATCCCGGACGGCGTCCAGCTGGTGTTCGTGCCGTTCCTCTCCATGATCGTCGTGGGCGCGCTCACCGCCTTTCTGATCGGCCCGATCGGCGTGTGGGCGGGCAATGGTCTGGGCGTGGTGCTCGCGTGGATGAACATGCACGCGCCGTTCGTGTTCGCCGTCGCGCTGCCGCTGCTCTACCCGTTCCTGGTGCCGTTGGGACTGCATTGGCCGCTCAACGCCCTCATGCTGGTGAACATCCAGACGCTGGGCTACGACTTCATCCAGGGGCCCATGGGCGTGTGGAATTTCGCCTGCTTCGGCGCCACCGCGGGCGTGCTGGTCCTGGCCGTGCGCGATCACGACACGGAAATGCGCCAGACGGCCGTGGGCGCGCTCGCGGCCGGTCTGCTCGGCGGCGTGTCCGAGCCGAGCCTGTATGGCATCCATTTGCGGTACAAGCTTGTCTACAAGCGCATGTTGGTCGGCTGCGGCGCCGGCGGTGTGACGCTCGCCGCGCTGAGCTGGCTCTTCCCGTCCGTCACCGCATCCGGCCAGACGGTTCATGGCGTGACATCCACGGCCTTCGCGTTCTCATCGCTGATCACCATCCCGGTGTTCGATCGCATGTGGGTGTACGGCGCGTCCATCGCCGTCGCGTTCGCCGTGTCCATGGCGCTGATCGTGATGTTCGGCTATGGGACAACATCGGCACCCGTGGCGGATGATCGGCCCGTTCCGGACGATCGGCCCGTTTCCGACCCCGAACCCGTTCCGGCCGCCAACCCCGCGCCCGACCCGCGGGACGCCTCCACCCATGCGATCGCAGCACCGGTCACCGGCCGTGTGATCGGCTTGGATGCCACCGGCGACGCCGTGTTCGCCTCCCGTGCGCTCGGCGAGGGCATTGCGGTGATCCCGTCCGAATCCGTGGTCAGGGCACCCGTTTCCGGTACACTGAAGACGGTCGCCAGGACGGGCCACACCTTCGGCATCAAAACCGACGATGGCGTTGAGGTGCTGGTCCACATCGGCATCGACACGGTGAAGCTGGAAGGCCGCGGCTTTGACGTCGCGGTCGCCAAGGGACAGCGCGTCGGGGTCGGTGACAGGCTCGCCACGGTCGATTTCGACGAGGTGTCCGCCGCGGGCTGCGGCACCGCCGTCATCGTCACCGTGGTCAACAGCGCGGGTCTTGGCCGTGTCGTCCCGCTGACGGGCGGGAATGTCGCGGCCGGCGATACGGTGATCGAAGTGGAGCGCTGAACGGGCCGACGGGCGGCGATCGTGAGGAAGTGGGAGCCATGGAGATATTGCGTGTGTTCAACAACAACGTCGTGTTGGCCAAGGATGGCGACGGCGAGGTGATTCTCACCGGGCGCGGGCTGGGCTTCCAAGCCAAGCCGGGGCAGACCGTGGACCCCGCGAAGGTGGTGCGCAGGTTCGTGCCGACGGACGGGCGCGATCCCGATCATCTGGCGCAGATGGTCGCCGATGTGCCGCCCGAGATGATCCGCATGATCGGCGAGGCGATGCGCGACGCCGGCCTGCCCGAATCCGAAATCGACAGCCCCACGCTGGTCCTTGCGCTTTCCGACCACATCAACGGGGCGATCCAGCGGCTCGCCAAGGGCATCGAGGTGACCTATCCGCTCGTGGGCGAGATCAGCAATCTCTACCCGCAGGAATACGAGCGCGGGCGGGCCCTGCTCGCCGCGATCAATCGGCGTCTTGGCGCGCCCACCCTGCCCAAGGGCGAGGAGACCGCGCTGGCCATGCATCTGGTCAACGCCGGGTTCGCCACTGGGGATCTTTCCTATACCTATACGATGACCGGCGTGATCCAGCAGATGATCGACATCATCGAAAGCGCCTACGGCGTCAAACTGGATCAGGGATCGGTCAACGTGGGCCGATTCATCACCCATCTGCGCTATCTGTTCGTGCGCATCCACCAGCATCGCCAGCTGGCGGACGAACCCGAACCGGTGGTCAACGCGATCCGCGGCTCCTACCCGGACGCCCTGAAGTGCGCGCGGACCATCGCAGCCGTGCTGGAGCTGCGTCTCGATGCGGACATCACCGATGACGAGATCGCATATCTGGCCCTGCACGTGGCCCGCGTGGCCAAGAACGCGCAGGAGGACGCCGCCGCGCAGGAGAGTGCCGCCTAAAGGGCCATGAGGCCGGTCGGCTCGGCGGGAACCTCCGGCACGCGCACGCACAGGGCCTGCTTCTCGATCGAGAAGGCCACGTGGCGGGTCTCGCCCAGCACATCGCCATCCACCTGGGCCAACGCCGGGCGCTCCAGATGCAGCTCGGCCCGGCTGCCCTTGATCTGGTCGATGCGCGAATTGGTGGAGAACGGACTCTGCTTGGCCCGCCCGGTGATGGTCTGATGGACCACGTCGCCGAACAGGTTCGCCCATCCGATGATCCCGCCGGTGGTGTCGATGAGTTCGAAGTCGAGGTATCCGTCGTCGCTGACGGCTTCGGGCATGAGGCTCAGCGCGGGAAGCTGACCGCAGTTGCCCGCCATGAACGTGCGGAACGAGAGTCCGGTGGAGGTGCGCGTGTTGCCCCGCGGGTCGATGATCGTCAGATCGCCGCGGTTCTTGGGGGAGAAGAGGTGCTTGGTGGCGGACGCGAAATAGGCCAGCCAGCTGATGTTCTTTTTGAGCGTGGGGTTCGTGTCGTCGATCATCAGCGCGTCGAAGCCCACGCCTCCCACGATCAGGAAGCCGTGGTCGTGATCCGGCTCGTCGGAATCGAGCACGCACAGGCGGCCCATGTCCACATGCCGGCTGCCGTGCGACGTGGCCACGGTGAGCGCGGCCTCCACGTCGTCCACCGGAATGCCCATGTTGCGGGCGAACAGGTTGGCGGTGCCGATCGGCACGATCCCCATCGGGATGCCGTTGAACTTGGCCATCGCGGAGGCCACCGTGCGGACCGTGCCGTCGCCGCCCACCGCCACCACGGCCGAGGCGCCCTTGGCGATCGCCTCGCGCGCGCAGGCGTTGCCGTCCTTGTCCAGCTGCGTATCCACGAAGAAGTGATCGATGCCCTTGCCCGCGCAGAACGAAGTGATCCGCTCGCGCAGCTCCGCGGCCTGCGGCTTGGACGGGTTGATGACGAAGGCGTAGCTGACCTTCTTGATGTCGTCGTCGCGCTGCTCCACCACCGCATTGAGCTGCTGCCGCTTGCGGACACGCCAGAACATGAAAGTGGCCGCCGCGATGGCGATGACGATGGCGAGCACGCACAGCGTGATGATCAGCGGTTGGGGCATGGTGTCCATTGTGCGCATGGACCGGGCGGTCGATGGACGCGAATCGGGATTTGTGAACGATTCCTGCACGTGGGGCGGCGATGGGGGCGTCATGGATGGTTAGCTGTTACAGCAATTCGCCTTGGAACAGCTGGGAGTGAGTGCCGATACGCACCATTCGTATGACGGTGTGATCGCCGCGCCTCCAATACAGCACGAGTACATCGATGTCTCCGGCCAGATGAAACTCCCAGTGGCCGTTGTAGTTGCCGCCGGGATTGTCCAGTATGTGCGGACGATATCCCTCGGGAAGCTCTCCATTCTCATGCAACAGAAGGATGGCATCGTCCAAATCGTCGCACAGCTCGGGATGTGTGCGACTCAGCCACTCGTAATCGACATCGAATCGGGAATCGAATTTGATTGGGTAGGTCATCGTGCCTGCTCGCGCAGATGACGGAGATGGTTCCGTACCTCGGTTTCGGTCCGGCATTCCACAGCGTCGTCCGGGATCAATCCAAGTTCCTTGGCTTCGGCCTCCACCATCGCCCTGCGGGTTTCTTCGGTAGGCTCAAGTCGAATGCCCGCATAGCGTCGCGGTTTGAATGGCACACCGTCCTCGGCCAGCGACTGGCGCAGGAACATGTTGACGGCGGTGGTGAGATTCATGCCCATGGACTCGTAGAGGGCGGCTGCGCGCTCCTTGATGTCGTCATCGACGTTCATGATCAGTTTGGCCATGATGAGCTCCTTAAAGGTAGGTAGGCTATATCTATCATATATATGATAGGTGTCTCAGATGGAATTTCTGTAGAGCCGGGGCGTCTTGAGAGAGCAAATCACGTTTGCTGGTTATCGAACGATTCCTGCACGTGGGGCGGCGATGGGGCGCTGCTGCGGGCTTTCTGCTGCGGGCTTTCTGTGTCATCCTGAGCGCGACGAAGGATCCTTCGTCATTTCGCGTTGGTCATTGGTGCGAAGGGTTAAGGATCCTTCGACTCCGCCCTGCGGGCTGCGCTCAGGATGACGGAGGGGGCGCGGTGAGCTCCGCTCGGGATGATGGGAACCGTTCGCTTCGCTCGGGGATGGCGGAAACCGTGTTTGCATATATAGGACAGTCCTTGTGGCTGTCGGCTCGCGGCATTAGGCTGGGGGCCATGCTTGATATTCAATTCATTCGCGAACATGCCGACGTGGTGAAGGAATCGCAGCGCAAGCGCGGCGAGTCCGTGGAGCTCGTCGATGAGGTGCTGCGCTCCGACGAGGCCCGTCGCACCGCCCTCAAGGAATTCGAAGCCGCCCGCGCTCAGCAGAAGGAAATCGGCAAGAAGGTCGCCGCCGCCCCCGCGGAGGAGAAGGCCGCGCTGATCGCCGAGACCAAGGAGCTCGCCGCCAAGGTGGGCGAGTACAAGGCCGCCGCGGACGCCGCGTCCGAGGAATACACCACCGCCATGTGGAAGCTGTCCAACATCGTGGAGCCCGAGGCTCCCGAAGGCGGTGAGGATGATTACGTCGTCGTCAAGAAGGTCGGCCAGATCCGCGACTTCGAGGCCGAGGGCTTCGAGCCCAAGGACCACCTCACGCTGGGCGTGGGCGTGGCCGGCATCGATATGCGCCGCGGTGTGAAGGTGGGCGGCTCCCGCTTCTACTTCCTGCGTGGCCAGGTGGCCCGCATGCAGATCGCCATGCTCACCATGGCCGTCGATCAGGCCGAGCAGCACGGCTTCACCCTCGCCATCACCCCCACGCTGGTGCGTCCCGAGGTCATGGCCGGCACTGGCTTCCTGAATTCCCACGCGGACGAGATCTACCGTCTGCGCGAGCCCGATGAGCAGTACCTGGTCGGCACCTCCGAGGTGGCGCTCGCCGGCATGCACGAGAACGAGATCCTGGATCTGTCCAACGGCCCGCTGCGCTACTGCGGCTGGAGCTCCTGCTACCGCCGTGAGGCCGGCGCCGCAGGCAAGGACACCTCCGGTATCATCCGCGTCCACCAGTTCGACAAGGTGGAGATGTTCGTCTACACCAAGCAGGAGGACTCCTACGCCGAGCATCAGCACCTGTTGAGCATGGAGGAGGAGATGCTGGCCAAGGTCGAGGTGCCGTACCGCGTCATCGACACCGCCGCCGGCGATCTGGGCTCCTCCGCCGCCCGCAAGTTCGACACCGAAGCGTGGATCCCCACCCAGGGCCGCTACCGCGAGCTCACCTCCACCTCGAACTGCACTGAGTACCAGGCCCGCCGCCTCAACATCCGCGAGCGCACCGAGGACGGCTCCACCCGTTCCGTCTCCACGCTCAACGGCACGCTGGCCACCACCCGCTGGCTCGTGGCGATCCTTGAGAACCACCAGCAGAAGGATGGCTCCATCGAGATCCCGAAGGCCATGCGTCCGTACATGGGCGGCAAGGAAGTCATCGAGCCGACGAAATGGGAGGCCTGATCTTCGATCGGGCCTGCTGAGCTTGACTGAATTCAATCAAGTATGACCGAGTTAGACCGGGGGAGGGCCGTGTATCCCGTCTGTCCCCCGGTCTTCGCATAATTACGTGTCATGTGCTTTTGCGCATGCAATGGACAGATGTCTGAGCGGTCTAAAGAGACGGTCTTGAAAACCGTTGGAGCGCAAGCTCCCGCGAGTTCGAATCTCGCTCTGTCCGCATTACAGGGGTCCCGGCTCAATTGCCCGGGACCCCTTTTTTAATGAGCCATGTGCCACTCTTTACCATCGGTCGGAACAAGCCGGAACAAACCGGAACCGGCTAGCGATAAAGCGGAACGTTTGGTCCGTTTTTGGGCTCAAAATCAGGTCGAAAATGGGCCAAACGTTCCGGGCTGTGCTAGGAGTGCTGCGTGACGCGGGCGATGAAGAAGTTGGTGCAGTAGAAACGGACGAAATTCGGCCCAAAATCGGCCGTTTGTACTACAGTCGCTCGGGCGCAGCGTAGGGGATGCACGGGGTGCGCATTCGCATCCCCATCATGTGCGGCGAATGGTGGATAACCGCCCCTTGGCACCGGGGCGAATCCGGGTTGTCCACGATCGGCGTGGATGGGCCGAAGTCCGCCGCGGACTTGGTCACCAATCGGTGCACAGCATCGTGAACAAGTCCGCCGCAGTCCGGTGGAATCCGGTGCGAGCCACCGTTCATCCACACAATTCGTGCATAACGCGCGTTCCGATCCGACTTGGCCACAGCGCGGAACGTTTGGTCCGTTTTTGGGCTCAAAATCAGGTCGAAAACGGACCAAATGTTCCGCGCTGCGCCGGGAGCGGCACTGCGGCGTGCGCCCGGACCGTTAGAGTGGAGCCATGGCTGCTTATACCGATGTGATCTTCGATTTCTGCGACGTGCTGGTGGACTGGAGGCCTCGCATTCCGCTCGAGGGGCAGTACCCGCCCGGCGTGATCGACATGTTCTTCGATCGTGCGGACGAATACGGCTTCTGGCACTACGACGAGCTGTCGGATCTGGGTTGGAGCGAGGAGAGAATCCTTGCCGACTATGAGGAGCATCACGGGCCGGCCGTGGCATGGGTGTTCCGCATCTACTTCGAGCGTCAGCGGCTGGCGCTCGCCGGCATGCTGCCCGGTATGGAGGCGCTGCTGCGCGATCTGGACGCGGCCGGCGTGCGCTGCTGGGGCCTGACCAACTTCACGGTCAAGTACGTGGAGGCCGCGCGCGAGCAGTTCCCCGCACTGTCTCTGCTGCGCGATGTGGTGGTCTCCAGCGCCGAGCGGATCCACAAGCCGGACCCGGAGATCTACCGCCGTGCGATCGCGCGGTTCGATGTGAATCCGGCCACCACCGCGTTCGTGGACGACAAGTCGTACAACGCGGCCGCCGCCACCGAAGTGGGACTCCACGGCATCCAATTCACCGGGGCCGACGATCTGCGCAAACTGCTCCTGCCCTAGTTCGGTGGAATCGGCGCTCTGGAATCTGTTCGCCGGAATCGGTGATACTGCGCTATACGATCCGCCGATCGGCCGCCCATAGCGTCAGTTCGGTGCGGTTGGACAGCTGCAGCTTGCGCAACACGTTGCTCACATGCGTCTCCACGGTCTTGATGGAGATGAACAGCTCGGCAGCCACCTCCTTGTACGTATACCCGCGCGCGATGAGCCGCATGACCTCCTGCTCGCGCGACGACAGCCTGTCCAGCTCCTCGTCGTGCGCGGAGGAGTGGCCAGAGGTCGTCGTCCCAGCACCAGCACCAGTGCCTGAGGCGGCCCCGGTCGCTCCAATCGTCCCGGTCGCTCCGCCAACCGCCGCGGAGCCACCCGCCGAGCCCGGCCCCGCGCCCGATCCTGCGCCCGCCACAGAGTCCGCGGCCTGGAACGTGGACAGCACGAATCCGGCCAGTTTGGGCGAGAACACCGCGTAGCCCTCATGCACCTGCCGGATCGAGGAGATCAAATCGCCGCCGGAGATGGTCTTGGTCACATAGCCTCGGGCGCCCGCGCGGATCACCGAACCCACATCCTGCGGCGAATCGGACACGGATAGCGCCAGAAACGCGGATTCGGGGGACAGTGGCAGCGATTTTCGCAGGATCTCCGCGCCTCCGCCGCCCTCGCCGCCGGGCACATGGACGTCGAGAAGCACCACATCCGGCCGCGTATCGGCGATCATCGCCACCGACCCTTCCACGTCCGGCGCCTGTCCCACGATCGAGAACTCGTGCTGCAACGTGGCGATCACACCGGCGCGGAACATCTCGTGATCGTCCACCACGGCCACGCGGATCGGCCGCGATTCCTTCGATTCGCCGCTCATGCGTTCTCCTTCCCCGTCGTCTGCGCCCCGACCGGCATGTGCATGCGTACCTCGGTGCCCCAGCCGGGTCTTGACACGATCTCCACAGTACCCCCGCGCCGCTGGATGCGCCCGATGATCGACTCGCGGATGCCCAGCCGGTCCGGCGGAATCGCATCCACGTCGAAACCGCTGCCATGATCGCGCACGAACATCTCCACCTTGCCGGGCTGGCCGGCTGCCCCGGGCTGGGCCTCGCAGTACACGCTGATCGGCTCGCCGCCGTGCGTGACCGCGTTGAGCAGGGCCTGCGCGGTGGCGTCGAGCAGCGCGTCGGTCTGGGCGCTCGGACGCGCGTCGCCCACGGTCACCACCTCCACCGGTTTGCCGTGCTCGTCCTCGATCCGCGCGGCCAGTTCCTTCACGCCGGCGCTCACCGATCGGTCCGACGTGGTCCGCTCCTGGTACAGCCATTCGCGCAGTTCGCGTTCCTGCGATCGGGCCAGCGTGAACACGGTCTGCGGTTCATTACTATGCAGCTGGATCAGGGCCAGCGTCTGCAGCACGCCGTCGTGCAGATGGGCGGCCATGTCCGCGCGCTCCTCCTCGCGTTCCTTGGACGCCTGCTCCTGACCGAGCCGCCGGGTCATGGTCATCATCCACGGCACCATCATCAGCCCCACGGCAGCCAGCGTCGCCACCACCGCCAGCACCGCGCGGAGCATATCGTCCGGCTCTCGGAAGTTGGTGACCGCGAACAGCGCCACCGCGGCCACCAGCAGGGCCACGCCCACCAGCAGGGATCGCATCTGCAGGGCCGGGTCGTTGACGTGCAGCCATGCGGCGCCCACGGCGGCCATGGCCAGCATGATCGGCGCGATGAGCGAAACGGGGGTGCCGGTGGCGAGCAGCACCGCGCACAGTGCGATCAGCGCCACGCCGGCCAGGGCGATCAGCGACGATGCGGGAGCCCGTCGGATCGCATCGGCGAGGCTCTCCGAACCGGTGGCATCACCGCTAGTCTCGTCCCGTTCGTCCAATGAATCATCTGTGCCGGGCTTGCCGGCATCCTCGCGTCCGGGTCCCTTGCCGCTCGGAGTGACGATGCCCTTGGCGATCGGCATGGTGGAGACGGTGGCGTCCCTGGCCTGACGCTGGGCGATCGCCACCGGATCGCCGCTGGGCATCATGACCCACAGGAACGCGTACGCCACCACGCCGGCGCCGAACGCGCACGCGGCGATGACGAACAGCAGCCGCACCACCCAGACCGGCGCACCCACATGCAGGGCGACGCCACGGCACACGCCGCACAGCACGCGGCCGCGGTTGGGGCGCGCAAGGGGCAGTCTGGCCGGTTTGAGCGGCGGGGGAGTGGGCTGCGGATCGGATGCGTTCATAGTTTCATTATTCCGCGCATCCGGGCTTATACACGGGTCCGCGCATGGTTTTCAGGGAGGAATCAGGGTGTCCCCTGATGGTTCGCCATGAATCGGCTTGCTGTAATGGAATCATGAGTAACAATACGAACGTTCCCCCGCAGCATGGTCCTTCCCGGGGCGCGCAGGACCCGTCGCAGACGAGTCAGCCTCCCTATGCCCCCGGTCCCCAGTCATTCCCGCCGCAGTCCGGTCAGGGCGGCGGCCCTGACGGCAACGCACTGAACGATTTCTTCTCCTGGGTGCGTTCCTCGCGCGTCGTCCGATCGCGTGACCGATGGGTGGCCGGTGTGTGCGGAGGCCTTGCCGAACGGCTGGGGTGGAGCCCCACCCTGGTGAGGGCCCTGATGCTTGGCGCCGTGCTTCTGGGAGGCTTGGGGGCGGCGTTCTACGCCTTCGCGTGGTTGCTGCTGCCGGACCGCGACACCGGCGAGATCTACGGCGAGGAGCTGGTGGCCGGCCATTTCGATTGGAGCATGCTCGGCATGCTGGTGCTGCTGGTGTGCACGATCCTTCTGCCCGGCGTGGGGTTGGCGGCCATCGTGGTCGCGCTGGCGGTGGGCTTCGTGCTGTTGCAGTGGAGCCGTCGCGAGATCGAAAAGGGGCGCTGGAGCGGCATGACCGGCAACGGACCGTTTGGGCCGGTTGGGCCGACGGCTCCGGCAAGCCCCGTTCCGGTCGGTCAGTGGCAGCCCGTCGGTCAAGGGCAGCCGGCTCATCAGGCCGCTCAGTCCGTATGGCCCGCCCCTACGCCCGGTTCCGTCCCGTTCCCTGGCCCCGCTCCGGTTTCAGGCCCTGTGCCGTCCGTTGCATCCGGGATGCCGGCCGCTTCCGCCCAACCGATGGCTTCCATGCCCGGTCCCGCACCAGCCGTTCCGGGAGCCGCCGCGCCTGCAGCCGCATCGGCAATGTCCGGTTCTGTGTCTGTGCCGTCAGCTATGCCCGTGCCGCCCGCGCCGCTTGATCCGCGCAGATCGGGCAAATCCACCCGTCCGCACGTGCTGCGCCGCAAGCCCGCCGGATTCGCGATGGTCATGATCTGCCTTGGCCTGATCCTCATCTCCGGTGCAGTCGTGTTCATGCAGGCATCCGCCGGCAACGTCACGCTGACTGAACAGCTGCGCATGATGCTCATCTGGTCGTCCGCCGTCTGCCTGGCATTGGGTGCGATCGTCTTCATACTCGGCTGCATGGGGCGACGATCGGGCGGTCTGATCCCCGTTTCGCTCCTCGCCGCCACCCTGGCGATCGTGATCGGCATGTACGGTGCGGTGTTCAACTACTCGACCACTTCGTACGGCCGCCTGACCCAGGGCATGACCGTGCAGTCGGTGGGCGACTACGACACGATCGCCGTGACGTCCGCGACCATGAAGCAGCTTGTGCAGGGCATGTCGTTCGAAGGGCACGACGATCAGCAGCCGTGGAAGATGGTGGGCGGCGACGTCTACCCGGGGGCGATCGGGGACAACAGCTCCGATCTCAACATCGACATGACCCGCTACGCGCAGAACAACGGCACGCATACGATCACGCTCAACAGCGGCGGCAAGCGCACCTCCACCTGCCCGGTCGGCACGATCAACGTGGCCGCGCGCTTCACCGACGTGTCGATCGTGCTGCCCGACGGCTGCACCTATGAGCTGCAGGCCGACGTTGCCGCGTTCCGTGACCGCAGCAGCGACGGGGTGAACGGCCAAGCGCTGGTTGGCTCCACAATGTCCTACGACGATGCGATGGCGGTCGTCAACCGATCGTACGGCATGGTGACCGCCCCATGGACGTTCGGCGTCGGCGTCATGCCATCGTTCACGCAGCCGCATGCGTCCAGAAGCTGCACGTGGAAGGACGATTCGGGATCCAGCGATTCCGACAGCACGTCCGACGACATGGAATGCACGGTGAAAACCGACGACCACTACGACTGGTTGCTGGGGCGCTCCTCCGACCCCGAGGAACCCGAACTCGTGATCCACGTATCCGCGCTGATGTCCGCGAGGATCGGCGTGGAATACCAGTCCACCACCAGCCTGCCCGGCTATAACAACTGAAGCGAAGGAAGCCCGAGATGAGCAACCAGGACGATTACAAGACCACGGAACTGCCCAGGCCCGCGCATGCGGTGGACGATGACGCGCCCACGCGCACGCTGCCCGCCACCATGGCCGATTTCGAGGTGCATGACGATTACGCCTCCACGGATGCGGAAACCACGCAGCTCATCGAGCCGCGCGCCGCAGGGACCCGGGGCGCGCAGGCCGATGGGGAGGCCACCACCGTGCTGTCCCTTGCGGACGGTTCGGCCGTTGACGGGGGCTTGGGGGAGACGACCGCCGTGACGCCGGTGCAGGATGGTCCGGTCGATGCGCCCACCGAGACGTTGCCGGCCACGCCCGGTCCGGAGGATGAGCCTACGCAGGCGATGCCTGTCGTGTCCGGCCCCGATGACGAATCCACGCAGGCGATGTCGGCGGTGGATGAGGATGTGACGCGTCCTGTGGCGGTGGATGCCGTGCCGATGGGCGTTGCGATGGTGGATGCTGGGCAATCGGATGGGGAAGCCGGTTTATCGGCGGATGATGAGCGGGATGCCGACGATGTCGACACTGACGATGTCACTGCCGGCGATGGCGTCGTCGCCGGCATCGCTGAGGACGCAGATGATGCCGATCACGCCGATGCCACTGAGGATGCCGAGAATGCCGGGGATGCCGAGGAAACCGGCCAGTCGGAGACGCCAGCCGACCAGCCGGCCGCCGCGCCGCCCCACCCCTCGTCGATCTTCCCCGAATCGGTGCTTGCCCAGCCCATCTTCGCGACTGCGGTGCCGTCGTCACCGGATCCGGCCCCGAAGCCGGTATCTGGGGCTGCGCCGGCGTCTCCATCGCCCGCCGTTTCCGAATCGCGGCGCGAGATCCCATACCTCACGCGCACGCTGCCCACGCAGGGCGGGGTGCCACTGTACTCCGCGCAGCCGCCAGCCGGAAGCGCCAACGATCCGAACGTGCATCAGGTTCCACGTGAAACCGCGGCACCGGACGAGGAACCGCCAGCCATCCGTAAAACCGGTCCCAGCGCCGCCACGATCACCTTCGGTGCGATTCTGCTGCTGATCGGAGGTCTGGCGATGGCATTCGCCGTCCAGTTTCCGTGGTGGGCCCCGCAATTCGCGTACGATTGGCGCGTCGCCATCGCGCTGGGGTGCGGCGCCTTGGGCGCGGTGCTGATCGTCGTGGCCATTGCATGGTCCGTCATCGGCCTCCTGCGCAAGAAGTAGGAGGCGTCCTGAGCGGAGCGTCCCACCCGTCATCCTGAGCGAAGCGAAGGATCCTTCGTCATTCTCGCATTGATCATCGGCACGAGGGAGTTAAGGATCCTTCGACTCCGCGCTTCGCGCTCTGCTCAGGATGACGGGGAATCGGTTTCCGTCATCCTGAGCAGAGCGCGGAGTACGTTTCTTTCGTCATCCTGAGCGTAGCGTAGCGGAGTCGAAGGATCCTTAATTTCCCCCACCATCCCGTCACACCGCGTACAAGCCCCAGAAGGCCAGCGCCGCGCAGATCATCGCCGCGCCCATCGCCGTGGTTACCGTGGTTACCGTGGTTGTCGCGGTCATTGAGACAGTCGCGGTACGTAGCGCATCCCGCACGCGCAGCAGCAGCCATGCCCATGCCATCGCCAATGCCGCGCCCAATGCGCGCAACGCGATCCATCCGCCATCGAACAGTGCGGGATTGTCCGTTAGTCGCATCGCATCCATCGAAACCAACCCCAAGTAGCCGAGGGTGACTGCCAATGCCGCCGTCGTGCCTCCGCTCAGAGCCCACAGGGGCGCGGCTAGCCCGATCGACCTGCGCGGGCGCCGATCCTCTTGCCGCCCTCGCAGCCACCTGATCGCTGCCGCGATGCCCCCGGCCAGCCCAGCCAGCATCAGCAATCCCAAACCGCCGGCCATCAGCACAACCAATTGCGTGAGCGATCTGATCGACAACGCCCCCGAAGTCATACCGTTCGCGGCGGGCACGGCGAACAGTTGGTCGGGCTGGACTCCCGCAGCCATGGGCGTGGTCCAATCATCCGCTCCGGTTCTGGCCGCGACGCCCTGAATCCAAGCGGCCACGTCACGCGCGTAATCGGGATCGAGTTGCTGGCCGGGCGCTGGCAGCATGGAGCCCAGACGCATCTGGTGGTTGACCGGGTAGTAGCGCAGCGTGACGTTGCGGTTGCCGGATCCGTTCGCCGCCCGGTCGCGGATCTCCTTCGCGCCCTGCTCCAGGGGCATCGAGGGGTCGAGCGTGCCGTATGCCACCAGTGTGGGCTGGGTGAGTCTGTCGAGATACGGCATCGCATTGAAATCCGCATAGTTGAATCGGACTAGAGAAAAGTCCAGCAGGGACAGCTTCTCGATGTTGTCGGAGACCTCGTCCGGCACGTCGGCCATGGCGAAGTATGTGCGCGCGGCCATCGCGGTCATCTGGCGGCCTGAATACACGGGCGCACCCGCGATCACCGAAAACGCAATATCCGGCCGTTCCGCCGTCATCACCGCGCTGATCCACGTGCCCTCGGACTCCGCGTACACGCCGGTCTTCGACGGATCCACGCCAGGCAGCGCGCGCAGGGCATCGAACTCCTGCTCGTAGTCATGAGCCATGGCAACGTAGTCGCGGTGCATCAGCGAATAGTTGTCCAGCCGCTTGTCCGGCACCATCGTCACAATGCCGGCGCTCGCCAGTACGGGAGCCAGATCGCCATACGCCTCGCTGGCATCGTCGGTTCCCGCCCCATGCAGCATGATCATCGCGGGACGCCCGCCCGGCGCGCCCACCGGCTCTCGCACGATCGCGTTCACGCTCACGCCGGCGGCCAGTGGGATGGTGATCGTCAACTCGCGCACCTGATACGTGCCGATCGGCGTTCCCGAACCAGAATGGCTGGAGGCGATCGACGTGTCCGCGGAGGCGAGTGCGATGTGGTCGTCATACGGCTGCAGTCGCCACGGAGGCGTCATCAACGCCCCGATGATCGCCAGAACCACCCAAACCGCCACGGCCACGGCCACCAGCCGCGCTGCTTTTGCCATTCGCCTCATGCTTCCACCCTAGCGCGCGCGATTGCGTGCAGTCGCGGCTGATGTCCCCCAAACGGGTGCGCTATGCCAACGCTACGTCTCTGCGCTATGCTAACGCTACGCCAGCTGGGCCTCCGCCTCGTCCAATCCGCTGAAGCCTCCCAGCCGAACGGTGTTGAGGATCGTCTCCTCGGTCAGATTCGTGCCGGCCGCGCGCTTGGCCGCGATCATCGCCTCGTACAGGCCCAACGTGCGCTCCGAATACGTGCCGAGTTCGCCGCGCAGATATGTCTCGAACGACGTGGCCTGTGGCGTGTCCTCGGCGGTGGTGAGCACGCGCATCGCCTCGCCCAGACGGGGGTAGCGCGACCGGAAATCGGCGGCCCACGCCACCTGCTGGGCGATGATCGCCTCCTGCCGGGCCACGCGCACCTCGGAAAGGCGTGGAATGTACGGCTCGATCGTCTCGCGGTACTGTTCGGGGGCCGTGGAGGCCATCATGCGGCCGTACTTCTCGGTGATGAGGTTGCGGCCCACGCGATCGGCCTCATCCAGATCCTCCGCGTAGCTGCGCTGCAGATCGGCCGGCCACGTGAGGAACTGACTCAGCCGCATCTGGTGGAACACCGGCCAGTTGCCCTGGCAGGACGCCCTGCCGCCCTCGTTGTTGGTGTCCTGGAACTGGTTCCACTCGTGCCGTACGATCGCTTCGGTCAGATCGGCGGCGGCCTCGCGGGCCTCGTTGGCCTCAATAGTTTCGTTGGTCTCGTTCACCATCGTCGCGCAACCTTCCTTTCCCATGTTTGCCTCCTCCTCACAGGCTCCGCAGGGCCGGATCGGCGCTCTCGATGTGTTCCTCCACGTACGGGCGCTGCCATTCCAGGAACGTCTCGGACGAGGTGGTGAGCCCCTCGCGGTTCAGCGTCTTGACGATTTCGGCGCAGATGTGCTCCACGGTCTCGTTGATCTTGGCCGCCGCGGGAGCCGCGCCCTTGCCGCCTTCTCCGAATCCGGCGCCGCCGTAGCAGGCCGCGGAGCCGAGGCGCATCACGGTCTCCAGCTGCTCGGGCACGTCGCCCAGCACGGTGGCGATGCGGCGCGACAGCTTGCGCAGGGCCGCGAAGCTCCACTTGTAGTAGGGCAGGTAGCCCACGGACACCGGGTTGTTGAGCAGGAAGACCAGCGACGAGGTGGCCTTGACGAACTCGCCGATCGACAGCCACGCGGCCGCGCCGTCGCCGCGCTTGAGCATGCGGGGCAGGTTGTATTGGCCGGCCTGTGCGATCATGCCGAGGCGGCGGGAGATGAGCGAGACCTGAACGTCCTGCGGCATGAGCTTGAAGCCCTGGCGCACCTTGGAGAAGCGGCCCAGCGGATCGGTGAAGATCTGGCCGTTGGTGGCGGCGGCCAGCGTCGCCTCGTCCAGCATGAGCCACTCGTGCGGGGCATCCTCGGCCGGAGCCTCGGGGTAGCCGGTGATCGACGTGAAGAACTGCCCGATCTCGAATACGCCCACGCGGCGGCCGGCACCCTGTGCGCGGGCGGTCTGCTCGCGGGGGCCGTAGCCTTCGAAGGTCTGGGGGAGGGCCTCGTAGTCGGCCTGGAGCTGCTCGCCGATCTTCGCGTAGTCCTCGGCCGTGAGCCACAGGCAGAAGCCGGGGCCGAAGTCGTGATCCTGAGAGATCTCGTCGTCGAAGCCGTAGCATTCGGAGCCGTGGCCCACCAGACCGGCGGCGATGCGGCCCTTGTACTCCGGGTACTTCTCCTCGATCAGGGGCTTGCCATACGCCTCCCAGTAGGCCTTGGCGAGCTGCAGGCCGGTCATCGGCTTGCGGTCCAGCGTGGCGGCGATGTCCGCCTTGGCGGCTTGTTCATCCTCAAGCAGGGAGTTGGCGGCGGAGACGGGCGTGTCGGCGGCGGGGCCGGTTGCGACGGCCGGCGTTGCGCCCAGCGCGCTCGTATCCGCCGGGCGTTCGGCGTTGCCGCCTGCGTACGGGTTCTCGTCCGGCACGCTCATGCCCAGTTCGCGGGCCGCCTTGATCGCGTCGTTGAGGTTCGATTCGGTGACGCGCCAGTAGTCGTTGTCCGTGCCGTAGCACTCCTCGATCACCGCGAGCGCGTGGCGGTAGGCGTCCACCGCATCCACGAACAGGGAGGTGTGGTAGCAGACCTGCGCATAGCCCGCCAGCGCCGAGGCATAGTGCGCGCTGTGCTCCAAGTGGCCGTCGCGGTAGATCTCCAGAGCCTTCTTGGCATGGGCCGCGGCGCCTTCGGTCTTGTCCTCGGCCAGCAGCGTGAGCGCCAGATTGGTGTGCGTGGAGGCCACATCCAAGTCCTCGTTCGCGTTGGGGGAGGACGATTCGAGGATGCGCAGGGCCTCGCGCAGTTCCGCCTCCGACTTATCGAGCCGCTTGGTCTCGCTGTACAGGATGGACAGGTTGTTGTGCAGGGCGGCAAGGCGGCGATCGGTGGGATCGTAGGTCTTCAGGGCGGAATCAAGCGCCTGGCGGTACAGGTCCTCGGCCTGGTCGTAGCGGCCGGCGGCGCGCATGCTGGTGGCCGCGTTGATCAGCGTGGTCGTCCACGCCTCGGTGCCCTCGATGCCCATGCGCGAGGCGAGCTCCAGCGCGCGCTGGACCATCCACTGGTTGTCGTCGTGGCGGGACTGCGAGCGGTAGAAGCCCATGATCTCGTTGAGCACGGTGAGCTGTCCGGCGTCGTCATGCGCGTTCTCCGCATCGGTCAGTCCTTGCAGCAGGTAGGGCTCGGCCTTCTTCGCCTGCTCATGCGCGTCGAAGATCGCGTCCAGACCCTTCAGAAATGAGTTCGCGTCGAAATGATCCGCCATGTCAGCCTCCTCGGTGACTTCGGTGAAAGCAATATGTTCCATCAAACAGTCTAGGCTGGCGTGGCGTTTGCGGGTTTGGGGTTTTGCCCCGGGGCGTTGTGATCTTGCGCACAGTTGCGGGGCGGGTTGGTTGGCGGCGGGTGCGAATTGGGATGCGGCGTGCCCTTCCTGTGTCTCTCCCTGTGTCTCAAGACGCTACCAATTCCGGAAATGGATGCGATTTGAGATGCGGAGCCCCCTCCCGTGTCTCAAGACGCCGCCAATTTCGAGAATGGGTGCGATTTGGGACAAAAGAGGCTTCTCCCGTGTCTCAAATCACCACCGTTGCTGGAGATGGATGCGGTTCGAGACGCGGCGTGCCCTTCCTGTGTCTCGAACCGCTACCAATTCCGGAAATGGGTGCGACTTGGGACGCAAAGTCCTCTCCCTGTGTCTCGATTCGCTACCATCGTTGGAAATGGGTGCGATTTGGGACGCAAAGAAGCCTCCCTGTGTCTCAAACTGCCACCATCGCGAAGGTTTGGCGGCAATACGAGACACAGAGAGGCTTCTAAGGCTTCTGGGGAGGTTGCGGTGAGGCTTCCAGTGAGACGCCCGCAGGCTTCCGCAGGCACCCGAGGGGCCTGCGGAGATGGGGGTCAACCCACCTTCACCTCGCGCATGCGCTGGGCTGCCTGGGTGTCGGTCTCGCAGCGCCACGAGTAGAACGCGAGCAGCCCCACGGCCAGCACCGCCAGCGGCACGCCGCCAAGTCCGGTGAAGCGGTAGTCCATGTTGAACGAGGTGAGCATCGCGCCGCCCACGATCGAGCCGACCGCATTGCCGAAGTTGAACGCCACCTGCACGGCCGCGCCCGCGATCAGCTCGCCGCCGCCCTGACCGGCCTCGGTCATGAGCAGCTGCTGCGGCGCGGAGATGAAGAACAGGCCGAATGCGATCCAGAACGTGAGCAGGGCCGTGGTCCATCGGCCACCCGGCAGCAGAACCACCATGACCAGTCCGGTCAGCGAGATCGCCTGGCCCAGAGCCGCGGTGCCCGCGTGACGCCAGCGATCGGTGATCTTGCCGCCGATCTGGCCGCCCACCACCATGCCGAAGCCCGCCAGCATCATGAGCAGCGGCACCAGATCGCTCGGCCAGTCGCCGGTGCGCTGCAGCCACGGGGAGACGTAGCTCCACCAGCAGAACACGCCCGCGTTGCCGGTGAACACCGCCGCAAGAATCACCCAGGGGCCGCGGTGCGTGAGGAACTTGAACTGGCCGGCGATGCCCGCATCCTTGATCGGCGGCACGAACGGGATCCAGACGGCGGTCAGCACGATCGTCATGGCGGCCCAGGCGGCCAGAATCGCGAACGCGAGGCGCCACGACATGAACTCGGCCATCAGGGTGCCGGCCGGCACGCCGAGCATGTTCGCCACGGTCTGACCGGTCACCATCGCGGCTACGGCCTGTGCCTCCTTGCCCTTCTCCGCCAGGGTCTTGGCGATCAGCGTGGCCGTGCCGAAGAACGCGCCATGCGGCAGGCCGGAGATGAATCGCGCGACGATCAGCATGGGCGCGTTCAGGGAAACGGCGGACAGCAGATTGCCGACCAGCGCAATGGCCATGAACAGGATGATGAGGTTCTTCGGCGGCACCTTGCGGCCGAAGACCAGAATCAGCGTGCCGATGCACACGCCGATCGCGTACGAGGAGATGAAGTGACCGGCCGTGGGGATGTCCACGCCGGTGGCCGCTGCCGTCTGCGGCAGGATGCCCATCATGACGAATTCGGCGGCGCCCAGGATGAACGCGCCGGCGGCCAGCGCGAGCAGGCTTTTCTTCATGGTTGTCTCTTCCTTGGATATGGTGATTGTTCGCAAACAAACATGCGCGCATGTACGATACACAATACGATACGCATCGAGGGTATCTCGGGGTTGCAATAAAAAACCGGACCGTTGAAATTTCAACGATCCGGTTCTGTTGGTCGGGCTGGCGGGATTTGAACCCGCGGCCTCTTCGTCCCGAACGAAGCGCGCTACCAAGCTGCGCTACAGCCCGTTTGGCAACGTCCGTTAGCTTACAACATGGTTTCCAAAATGCGCAACACGGCGTGTCGCGGGGCTGATGGGGCGGATTTCGGGGGTGTTGACTACATCGGCAGGCGTGCTTGCAGCATCCACTGGTCGTTCTCGATGGATGCCTTCAGCTCGCCGCCAAGATGTTCGATCGTCTTGCGGTGAAGTCCCAGACCTCGTCCGGAGAATGATCGCGCATAGTTGGCATTCGCCGCAGGGCCGGTCTCGTTGGTTTGCGTGATGACGATGCGTCCGTTGTCCGCCGTGATGAGGATGCGGTAGTAGCAGTGCTCCGCGCCGTGGGATGCGATGTTGGTGTACAACTCGTCAATCAGACTGGCGCATTCGTCGAGTGTTGTTTTGGTAGTGCTGGTGAAATCGCCCGACATGATGCTTGATCCGCGAAAGCCTAGATCGTGCAGACGATCGTCTCCTGCCGTCAGTCGCGATTGCAGGCTTGTTTCGAGCGTTGCGGCGTCTACCGGGCTCTCGGTTGATTGGTCGGATGAATGGGGTGTGGTGCCCGCGGAGGGGGAGGAGAGGATATCGATTACCGCGTGGACGTTGTCCAAGGTCTGCTGGGCGGTCGCTTCGATCTTCGACCAGGCTAGATATTCGTCGGAATTTCGATCAAGGGTCTCCATGGTCTGCTGCGCTGTGAAGGCGATATAGGACAGTCCGCCCGTTACGGTGTCGTGGGTTCGGCTGGCGATTGCGTTGTCGCGCTGCATAATCGCCATGCGGCGGCTTGCTTCGTGCAGGCGTATGTCGCGCTCGCTCAGGGATTTGATGAGTTTGCGGTTGATGCTGACAATAAGCGTCAATAGCCAGTATGCGATATATAGCACAGCAAGCGGGACTGTGGACCATAGTGCCCATTGAGCATGCGTTGCTGAGTAAATGATGAGTAGCGCATTGCCTGCGATTGGGACGACATATCCGCCAATGATAGCGTATATGTGATCATTGTCCACAATTTTGGAGAGCAGACGTTCTCCGGTATCCTTGGTTGATTGGGGTATGGTTTGATTGTAAGGCTTGCTTGTTTTATCGCCACGTACAAGTCGAACAATATAGATTGTCCTGTTGATAACGAAATACAGTGCATAGACGATCATGAAACATGCGGCGATGGCAGCGGCCCAGTCCTGATGTGTCTGTGAATAAATGTATCCAGTAGTAAGTGCGATCAGTAGCAAAGGAAGGGACTTTGCATCGAATCGGCGTTCATGTTCCAGATCTTCCTTGTTGAATAGTTCGTCTCGGAATTCCTTAAGGACGCTGCGATACTTATTATTTCTTGATGGCCTGTTTGTTCCACTCATGTGGGAGTCCTTTCGTTGTATTTCAGGATACTCTCATCAAAGACCGGCATGATTCGGCATGCAACTGCCATGTCACCTAGATGTGCGACAGAAGAGAATGATGAGCTGGCTAATTTGGTGTCTATGGCTTTGTCACCTTTTCGGGTGTCACCTAACAAGATGTCATTTCTATTGCTGCATGATTTGATCAAATATAGATTAGTTTGTGTCAATGTTCAAAAGGATGTTGATAAGTTACTGAAAAAAGAGGGTAATTATGAATAACTATATTAAGCGTTCTGTTGTGGCTATGACTATTGCTGCATTGCTTGTGGGAACTGTTGCTGTAGGTACTACTCAAGCTGAGGAACCTTTTTGGGTCTAGCGTAATTGCTGTTGCAGATATCAATTCTGAAATTGACAGACTGCAGTCAAAGCTTCCTATGGATTTGCAGGATGCCTTTACTGAGCTGAGCAATGAGGAAGATCTTACTGAGCAAGATCAAATCGAGATCCTTCGCATTCTGGCAAATGAATCTGATGAGCAAGAAAGTCAAACGCGTGGCAAAGTAGGGACGGTTGCCAAAGCGTTGAGAGTGGTGTCCAAGATTTTCAAGGGTGCGAAGTGGATCGCGAGGTTGGCTGGTTATTTGGACGATGCCAGCAACTGGAGCCAAGGCAAGATCAGGGATTTCTTGATTAGTGTGGGTGTTAATTCATCCACGGCAAATACCGTTGCGAGGATCGTCATTGGCATTCTGCTGTGAGATTGGTACAGTAAATGCCTTGACTGGCGAATTTCGCAAGAAGCACCGAGAGTGAGGATGTGGATGGCAAGTGTTGGCGTGGTGGACAACGACGAACTGACGCTTATGGCATTGTCGGGTTATCTGGCCGGGCATTTTGGCGAAAAGGCCGTGCTGTGGAAGTGCACATCTGGACGCAAAGCTATTTCCTTGTGTATGGATAACGCATCACGGCCGGACATACTGCTGTTGGATATGTCGCTGTCCGACATGTCCGGAGTTGCGGTTTGCCGCGAGCTGCGCAGTCGTCTGGGAACCATGCCGATTCTCGCCATCACATCCTTCCCCCTTGACCAGTACGCTGCTTCGGTGGCAGAAGCCGGTGGTCAGGGAATTGTGGCCAAGCGCAACCTCATGCAGATCGGTCGGGCGCTTCTGACCGTTGCCCGGGAAGGTGTGTGGGCCGATGGGGCATTATCGGAATCGGAACGATCCGCTTTCGAACGGGTCTCTGTAGCCCACGCACGTCTGGAAGGTGCCGGGCTTTCGTCCCCGGTGGCACTTTCCGAGCAGGAGGAGATGATCATGTCGCTGTTCGCCAAAGGACTGGGCAATGGCGAAGTCGCCGAGCGCATGGGCATATCGGAGAACACCGTGAAAACCTATGTACGGCGTGCGATGGCCAAGCTTGGTGCGAAAACGCGCAGTCAGGCCATGGCCGAGTGGATCTCCCGGAAGCTTGATATCTCCATGTAGAAACTTCCTGACGGACAGGAACTGATTTCTCCATAGGTTTCTGCTCTGCGTGATTGGCTGATTGCACGGCCGTGTATCGGCCGCTCGCTACACTGAGGCGTTATGTGTGAAACCCAAGAATCCCAAGTCAATGAGGAAGAAAACGCCGTTCCCCAGATGACCACCGTGGAACGTGCCGAGATGCTCCTGAAGCAGGACGAGACCATCCGCGAGAAGATCAACGCCGGCGCCACGCTGGACGAGGCCGTCGACCCCTCCAACAAGGAGTTCGGCCCGCTCGCGCACCCCGAACAGGTGCAGATGCGCGTCGCCAAGCGCGCCATGATGCTCAAGGACGGCCTGCAGCCCTACCCGGTGCATCTGGACGTGACCGCCACCATCGAGGAGGTCCGCGCCAAGTACGACGGCAAGCTCGAACCCGGCCAGGAGACCGAGGACATGGTCGGCATCGCCGGCCGCATCCTGTTCCTGCGCAACGCCGGCGGCCTGTGCTTCGTGCAGCTCGCCGCGGGCGACGGCACCAAGATCCAGGGCATGATCTCCAAGAAGGAGATCGGCGCCGACTCCCTCAAGCAGTTCAAGCAGCTGGTCGATCTGGGCGACCATCTGTACCTCAAGGGCCGCGTGATCTCCTCCAAGACCGGCGAGCTGTCCGTGTTCGCCACCGAGTGGGCCATCGCCTCCAAGGCGCTGCAGCCCCTGCCGGCCCTGCACAAGGACCTCAACGAGGACACCCGCACCCGCAAGCCGTACATCGGCATGATCGCCGACGAGAAGATCCGCAACATGGTGCGCAACCGCTCCAAGGCCGTGGCCTCCCTGCGCCACACCTTCGCGAGCCATGACTTCCTCGAGGTCGAGACCCCCATGCTGCAGACCATCCACGGCGGAGCGGCGGCCCGTCCGTTCACCACGCACATGAACGCCTTCGATCTTGACCTCTACCTGCGCATCGCCCCGGAGCTGTACCTCAAGCGCTGCCTGGTGGGCGGCATCGACCGCGTGTTCGAGATCAACCGCGACTTCCGCAACGAGGGCGTGGATGCCACGCACGCCCCGGAGTTCACCATGGTCGAGGCGTATCAGGCGTACGGCACGTACGACACGATCGGCCAGCTCGTCAAGGAGCTCGTGCAGACCACCGCCATGGACGTCTACGGCTCCCACAAGGTCACCCTGCTCGACGGCACCGAGTACGACTTCGGCGGCGAGTGGAAGACTATCAGCATGTACGACTCCCTGTCCGAGGCTCTCGGCGAGGAGATCGTCCCCAACGGCGGCCCGGAGCATCCCGGCACCTCCGTGGAGCATCTGGGCGAGATCGCGGACAAGCTCGGCGTGGACCGCGACGAGGTGGAGAACCACGGCAAGCTCGTGGAGCACCTCTGGGAGCACTTCTACGAGGACAAGCTCTACGAGCCCACCTTCGTGCGCGACTTCCCGGTGGAGACCTCCCCGCTCGTCAAGGGCCACCGCTCCAAGCCCGGCGTGGTGGAGAAGTGGGACCTCTACGTGCGCGGCTTCGAGCTGGCCACCGGCTACTCCGAGCTCAACGATCCGATCGTGCAGCGCGAACGCTTCGTGGCCCAGGCCAAGGACGCGCTCGCCGGAGACGAGGAGGCATGCGACATCGACGAGGACTTCCTCGAGGCTCTGGGCGTGGGCATGCCCCCGGCAGGCGGCATGGGCATGGGCATCGACCGACTGCTCATCGCGCTGACCGGCGCCACGATCCGCGAGACCATCACGTTCCCGCTGGTCAAGCCGCTTGTCGGCTGAGCCGCGTCCGGCCGCTGTGGCACGGGATGCCGCGAACCCTAACAAACCAGTGAAAGCGCTCCTTCCGGGGCGCTTTCGCCGTAGTGGCGCCGCTGTGACGTTGCAGTGGCGCCATCGTGGCGTTCCCCAGTAGACTGATGACATGTCTCTGGAATTGTGGATTCAGGGTGCGCGCCCCAAAACGCTCCCATTGGCCGTCTCGCCGGTTCTGGCCGCCTCGATGGGCATGTGGACGACCGTGATCCACGGCGCGTGGGGAGACATGCGCATGACTCGTCCCTGCCCGGTGATCGGCGGGCGGCCTCCGATCGACCCCAGCGGCAACTACGGGCGTTGCCTGACCTCGCCCGGCTGGTACGTCGCGGTCACGCTGCTGTGCCTCGGCGTGGCGCTGTTCCTCCAGATCGCCGCCAACTTCGCCAACGACTACGCGGACGGCGTGCGTGGCGCGGACGAGTCGCGCGGTGGCAGCGAATCCGCCACCGGCAAGCCGCAGCGGCTCACCGCCTCCGGGCTGGTGCCGGCGAACCGTGTGCTCGCCGCGGCCGGCGTCAGTGCGGCGCTCGCCTGTGTGTGCGGTCTCGCCGTGACCGTCCTGACCGGCCACTGGTGGTTCATCGCATTGGGACTGGTCTGCCTTGCGGCTGGCTGGTACTACGTCGGCGGCCGGCATCCCTACGGCTATCGAGGCTGGGGAGAAGCGGCCGTGTTCGTGTTCTTCGGGCTTGTCGCCACCTGCGGCACCTCCTACGCCCTGTCCGACAAGGTACCGTTCCTGGTGGTGTGGATGGCGGCGGCGCTTGGCTTCGTTGCCGTCGGCGTGCTGTGCGTGAACAACCTGCGCGACATCGACGACGACGCGCTTCACGGCAAGCGCACGTGGATGGTTCGGCTGGGTCGGAAACGCGGTACCGTGCTCGCCGCCGCCATGCCGGTCGTGGCCGGGGCGATGTTCGCGCTCTCCTATGCCACGCGCAATCCGATCAATCGTGCGATGGGGGGTGCCTCCCTGCCATGCGGCATAACCGCCGATGGACGGACGGCGTGCCCCGTCGTGCCGCAGACCGACATTGCGCTGGCCGCCGGCTGCACGGTAATGCTCGCCGTGGCCGTTGTGCTGTGCGTGATCCTGCGCAGGGCGCTGCTCGGCCGGCGCTACCGGGCGGCACTGCCGATGGCGTCGCTGCTGTCCCCGGCGCTGGCGTTGGGCTTCGGATTGCTGTATCTGATGGGCGCGTGACGATCCTGTGCGGGAGCCTGTCGATGAACCGTCGGCAAACTGTCCACGAACGTCCCCGAAACCCTCGATTTTGGCCGTGCCGGACGCTAGACTGCGAATTATGACTTACAAACTAGTACTGCTCCGTCACGGACAGAGCGCATGGAACAAGACCAATCAGTTCACCGGCTGGGTGGACGTCCCGCTGACCGAGCAGGGCGAAGCCGAAGCCAAGCGCGGTGGCGAGCTGCTCAAGGAGAAGAACGTCCTGCCGGACATCGTGTTCACCTCCCTGCTGCGTCGCGCCATCAACACCGCCAACATCGCCCTTGACGCGGCCGATCGCCTGTGGATCCCCGTCGAGCGCAGCTGGCGCCTCAACGAGCGTCACTACGGCGCTCTGCAGGGCAAGAACAAGACCGAGATCCGTCAGGAGTACGGCGACGAGAAGTTCATGCTCTGGCGCCGCTCCTACGCCACCCCGCCGCCGGAGATCGATCCGGACGACCAGTACGCGCAGAACCACGACCCGCGCTACGCCGGCGATCCGGTTCCAGAAGCCGAGTGCCTGGCCAACGTGGTCGACCGCGTGAAGCCCTACTTCGAGTCCGCCATCGAGCCGGAGCTCCGTGCCGGCAAGACCGTCCTGATCGCGGCCCACGGCAACAGCCTCCGCGCCATCGTCAAGATGCTGGACAACCTGTCCGAGGATGAGATCGCCAAGGTCAACATCCCCACCGCCATCCCGCTGCTGTACGAGCTGGACGACGACTTCAAGCCGATCAAGCCGCGTGGCGAGTACCTGGACCCGGAGGCCGCCGCCGCCGGTGCCGCCGCCGTCGCCGCCCAGGGCCAGAAGTGAGCCTTGCCACCCACTAGGTGAGTGGTTTTAGAGGGGCCTCTCCATGGATTGAACCGTGGAGAGGCCCCTTTCTTGTGCGTCGCTGGTTCACGCAATGCATGGGCGTTCATTGCGTGAACCAGAGGCCTTGTGCGGTTTATCCAAGGTTTTCTTGAGATTCCAAGCTTTTGCTTGTTCTGATATGGGCGTTCTTGAGCGGTTTTCAGTTCACGGAATGAAGTGACAACCCATTGCGTGAACTGGAAGTGCTCGCGCGCCGAAAATCCGCGCATGGTACCCTTGAATTCAACATTGGTTCCACTTGGCAGGGCTGCCGGGTGGAGGATCTGAGGAGTCGTCATGGTGGTCATGGTCGAAGAGGGCCGCTAATCCATACGGGTTGGATTGCGAGGTGTATTGCGCCGCGTTCCCGCGGATGTACGCCATGCGGAAGCATGCCGTTTCTCACTCCCTCGCATTGCCGTGTTGACGATGCCGCCGCCATTCCGCAGAATCCGGACGGTGGCGTTCTCTTCTCGTCATGATCGCCTGTGCGCGCATTCGCGTCCTCGCGTTCGACCACGACCTTTTCCATGAGCCGGCAATCCGCAAGCCGGAACCGTTTATGGTCGCCGGCCGATCTCCCAGAAAAGAGACCACAATGTCCTCCAACCCTCATAACTCCGGCACTCCTACGACCCCTTCCGTCCCCGTCAAGCCGGACATCCCCAAGTCCCTCTGGCGGACCCCGCATTACGCCGCATGGTTCACCGCGGACACGGCCGATGTGTTCGCCGACGCCATGCAGACCTTCGCGCTGCCGCTGATCGTCTTCCAGGTTTCCCAATCCGAGTTTGTCGCCGGCGCGCTCACCACGGCGGCCATGGTCACCATGATGATCCTCATGCCCATCGGCGGTGTGATCGTGGATCGGCACGATCGTCGCGCGCTCATGATCGGTCAGGGCATTGGCCAAGCCGTGGTGGGGGCGGTTCTCGCGATCTGCCTGATCACCCATACGCTCACCGTGCCCGTGCTGGTGGTCGCGGTGCTTGCCCTTGGCATGATCTCCGGCCTGCTGGGTGCCTCCACCGATGCGATCCTGCGCTCGCTCATTCCCACCGAGCACTTCGCCAAGGCCCAGGCCGTGCGCGAGGGACGCGAATCCGCGGTGGGGCTGACGTCCAGCCCCGTTTCCGGAGCCCTGTACGGCATCGTCGCCTGGGTGCCGATGGCCGTCTCCGCCATCGTCTCGCTGATCGGGGCCGCATGCTCCGCCCTGCTGCCCGCTCACGGCGTTGAACGCGGAACGGAAGACGGCATCACGGCTCCGGACCCGGACGGCGCCACTGATGGCTCCGCCGCATCCGCCGCCTCCGACGTCGCGTCTTCCTTCTTCGCGGATTTCGCGGCCGGCTGGCGTTGGACGCTCACCCGCAGGACCCTGCCGTGGATCATCCTGTTCGGCGCCCTGCTCAACATCAGCTTCGCGGGACTGGAAACCGGCGCGCAGCTCAAGCTCATCGCCGACGGCGTGGGCGGCCTGCGGATCGGTCTGATCTTCACCGGCATGGGCGTGTGCTCGCTGATCGGCGCGTTCCTCGCCGGCAAGGTGGCGGACCGACTGCCCGTGGGGTCGACCGTCATCGCCGCCACGGCGTTCAACCTGTGCTGCTTCATTCCGCTCATCTTCAGCGCCGGCTATGCGACGATTCTCGTATGCCTGTCCGCGATCGGCCTGGTGATGCCCACGCTCAACGCCGGGCTGTTCGGCTTCATGTACGGTCGCACGCCGGAGGACATGCAGGGGCGCGTTTCCTCGGTGTTCGAAACGCTGGTCGGGCTGCTCGGCGGGTTTGCGCCGATGGCCGCCGGATGGGCGCTGCAGTACGTGCCGGGCGGCTTCACCGTGGTTGCGGTGGTGACCGTCCTGTTCGGCGTGTGCGGTCTGCTGATCGCGGTGCTGTCGCCGATCCGCCTCATCCCCGCGTCCGCCGACTGGGAGCGGTTCGAGGTGTGACGCTGGGCCTGATCCGAGCGTGACCGCAAGGCTGGCCACAAGGCGCAATGCCTGAACATGCGAGAAGGCCCGGAACACAGTCGAATTGACGTGCGCTCCGGGCCTTCCCCGTTGCAGCTAGATCGGATCAGCTAATGATTGGACCCGAATCAGTCGATGTCCGTGCCCTCGTCCGGACAGGGCTTCTTCGAAGGGTCGAAGCCGGAGACGATGTACACCACGCGACGGGCGGCGGAGACGGCGTGGTCGCCAAGGCGCTCCAGGAAGCGGCCGGTGAGCACCAGATCGATGAGGTGCTGCTTGTCGCCGTCGTAGTTGTCCGCGAGCATGATCTCGAAGGTCTGGTGGTGCAGCTCGTCCAGCGTGTCGTCGTCCAGAATGATCTGCTGGGCGACCTGGGTGTCGCGATCGGCGAGCATGGCCGGCAGGCGGTCGGCGGTGGTGTTCAGGAACTCCACCATCTTCTCGACGACCGGGCGGGACTCGTCGGTCAGGGCGGACTGCGGGTAGGTGCGACGGGCGGTTTCGGCCACGTGCTTGGCCAGATCGCCCATGCGCTCGAAGGTGGCGGCCAGACGCAGCGTGGAAACGACCACGCGCAGATCGGTGGCGACCGGGTTCTGCTTGGCCAGCAGCTTGACGCACTGGTCGATGACGCTGGATTCGAGAGCATCGATTTCGATGTCTCCGTCGATCACGGTCTGAGCGGCCTCGACGTCGGAGTTCAGCAGAGCCGCACCGGCTCCCTTGATCGCCTTGCTGACGTCCTGCGCCATGCGATCGAGGTCATCGGCGACGGCCTTCATCTCCTCGTTGAAAATAACGCGCATTATGAGCCTTTCCTCTGATGGTTTACAACCTTAATCATTGTATTAGCTGGGGCCGTTGTACGCCAACAAACCCGTGAAAAGAAACCGGGCGTTGGCTGAAAATTCACCGGGCTGTTCATCCCCGATTCACCTTTGCCGCGCTTGCGATTCGGCCTTGCTTCGGCCTTGCTTCGGCCTTGCTTCGGCCTTGATCTGGACCGCCGCGCCCATGAAAGCGGTTCCGTTTGCGTGAGTGCCATTGCCTGTCGCGGGCCTCACATCTGACACAATGGAACCATGTCGAACAATGGAATGTCCGTGGTCATCTTCGTGGTGTTCGGCCTGATCGTTCTGGCCGTAGCCGTTTTCGTGGGATTCGCGGTGATGGGCGCCGCGCGTGACCGCATGGTCGAAAAGACCGGGAACGTGCCGGTCTCCAGCATGCTGGAGACGTGGTGGCACGGACTCGCCAGGCGGTACAGGGACGATCATCAGGTGGAGGAGACGCCCGACGACATCGATGACGAGACGGCCGCCCTGCTGGGCATGATGCCGATCGCCTCGATCGTGGTGGGCAGGGACGGCGAGGTGGTTCGGTCCAGCCCGGAGGCATATCGGTTCAATGTGGTGCGCGATGACGCGATCGTGGACGAAACCGTGCTCAAGGCCGTGGATGAGGTGCGGCGCACCGGGGGCAGGACCACGTTCGATCTGACCACACAAACGGAGTTAGCCGATGTGGCCCTCACCGTGCCGGGTGGCGGCACGCCGGCCTCCGCCAAGGTGCAGGGCGTCTCCCGCCCCAACTGGCTCAAGGTGTCCGTGGGCCGCGTCGGTGATTTCGTGGTGGTCATGCTCGATGACGTGAGCGATGCCGTGCGCTTCTCCCGCACGCGCGATTCCTTCATCACCAACGTGTCCGAGCAGCTGCTCCAGCCCACGTCGGCGTTGGAGAAGCTGGCCCGCGATCTGGAGGTCAGCGCCTCCGACCCCGAACGCATCGCCGCCGACGCCGGCGAGGTGCGATCGGCCAGCCGCCGTCTCAACCGCATGGTGTCCGATCTGCTGCTGCTCGTCAAGGCGCAGGAGCAGATCGTCCCCTCCAGTGCGAACCGTCTCAGCCTACTCGCCCAAGTGCGCGATGTGGCCGATCGTCTTGCCCCGGTGGCCAAGGAGGCCCGCGTGAGGCTTTCGGTGGGCGGCGATCGAGACCTCACCGTCAATGGCGACGGCGATCAGATCCGCATCGCGATCACCAAACTTGTGGAGAACGCGATCGGCTATTCCCGGGACGGCGGCACGGTGAGCGTCGGCGTGTCCAAATCGTCCGATGGCCGCCATGCCGTGGTGCGCGTGATCGATCAGGGCACGGGCATCCCCAAGGAGGACCAGGAGCGGATCTTTGAGCGCTTCTACCGCGGTTCGACGCAGACCGACCGCACGCGCGACGGCATCGGACTGGGGTTGGCGATCGTCAAGCATGTGGCGCTCACCCATCACGGGTCGGCGTCGGTGTGGAGCATGCCCGGCTCCGGCAGCACGTTCTCCTTCACCCTGCCGCTCGCGCAGTAAGGCTGACGGCTACTTGCCCAGCCGGCGGTAGTCCCAGCGGTGGAAGTGCTCCCAGATGAGCATCATGATGCCGATCACCGTGCCCGCCACGCACACGATAAGCGGCTGCATGTTCGTCATGTCCAATGCGAGCAGGATGGTGACCACGACCAACGCCACGACCCACAGGGCGGTGATGGACAGGAATGCCTTCTGCAGGTCCACCTGGATGGGCTTGGGGGCGGACTTGCGTGCCGCGGGATCAAAGATTGGCGCCAACTTCATAGACTTCACCTTACTCCATCGGTAGGCTGTTGGCTGGCGACGGTTCCAACCCCGTTGTCGGTTGGAGCGGCGCAACCGTGGAAACCGCCCCCGAACACGGTGAAAGGAGCCTGCGCGTGATCAGCATCGAGCCGGTGCCCAAGCATTATGCGTGGGGCTCCCATACGCGCCTGCAGGACCTGTTCGGCATGGAAACCGGGACCCCGTTGGCCGAGATGTGGTTCTCCGGCCATGCCAGCTCACCATCCCTGCTGCGCATCTGGGACGGCCGTGCCATCGCGCTGGACGAGGCGATCCGCACCGACCCCGACTTCATGGTCGGTCCCATGTCGTCGCACGTATTCGGGCCCGTGCTGCCGTATCTGTTCAAACTGATCTCCGCGTGCATTCCGCTGTCCCTGCAGGTCCATCCGGTGGGCTTCGAGGCGCGCGCCGGATACCATCGCGAGCAGGTCGCCGGCGTGCCCGCCGATGCGCCGGAGCGGTCGTTCAGGGACATGCTCGCCAAGCATGAGATGGTGGTGGCGCTCGAGCCGTTCCAGGCGGCCGTGGGCTTCATGCTGCCCGATCTGGCGGCGCAGGCGCTCGCCGCGGTGGGGGAGCATCCGCTGGCCCTTCGCATGATGCGCGCGCTCGCCGGCGAACCCGATCCGTTGGCGGATGCGATGATGCCCGAGGCGGCGATCGCATGGCCGCCGGCGCATCGGCGCATGTTCCGCGCATTCCATGCGGCCGTCACCGCACAGAATTCCGCAGGGAGGGGACTGTCCGCGTTGCTGGAGGCGGCGCGGCTGAGGGCCGCGTCCGTTGGAGGGGTGCCGTCCCGCATCGGCATGGCGATCGACAACGCCTGCAAGGCCGCCAGAGCGTTTTCCGATGATCCGTCCGCCCTCGCGCTGCTCATGATGAATCCGGTGCGATTGGATCCGGGCGAGGCGGTGTTCATCCCGGCCGGCGTGCCGCACGAGTATATCCGCGGCACGGGTGCGGAGATCATGACCAATTCGGACAATGTGCTGCGTGCCGGCATGACTGTGAAGCGCCGGGACATCCCCAATTTGCTGCGTAGTTTGGATTGCCAGCCGTCCGCGCCGATCGATCCGCAGACTTGCCTGCAACCGCCTACGTCCGCACCGTCCGCAACGGTGCCGTCCGCGACGCTGTACAGGCCGCCCGTGGATGAATTCATGCTCGCCTATGGGCATGTGGGCGATTGGCGTGTGGGCGATGCGGGGTTGGCCGCCAACGAAGTGGTTTCAGGGGATGCGGGGCTTCCCCAAGGCCCCCGTGTGCTGCTGTGCTGCGAGGGCCGTGTCCGATGCGCGGACGGTATGGGGGAACGGGCGCTGGAACGGGGTGAGGCGGTGTTCGTGCCTGCGGGGGCCGGTCGTCTGGATATTGGCTCCGACGCCGGCGCGACCGGTGCCTATCTGCTCGCCTCAACCCCGTTCTGAAGCGCGTTCAGCGCGATGATGTGCGCGTTCTACAGGTGCTCCACAACGTAGTCGACACACTGCGTGAGCGCGGCCACGTCGGCGGGCTCCACGGACGGGAAGACGCCCACGCGCAGCTGGTTGCGACCCAGCTTGCGGTACGCGAACGTGTCGTAGATGCCGTTGTCGCGCAGCAGCGCCACCACCTGCGAGGCGTTGATCGATTCATCCAGATCCACGGTCACCACCGAATGCGAGCGGATGGCCGGGTCCGTGACGAACGGTGTGGCATAGTCGCTCTTCTCCGCCCAGCTGTACAGGATCGACGCCGACTTGGCGCAGCGCGCGGTGGCCCATGCCATGCCGCCGTTGTCGTTGAGCCAGCGCACCTGGTTCTCCATCATGATCAGCGTGGCCACAGAGGGCGTGTTCAGCGTCTGATCCTTGCGCGAGTTGGCGAGGGCCGTGGTCAGTGAGAGGAACGGCGGCACCCAGCGGCGGGCGCCGGCCAGCGAGGCCGACTGCTCCACCGATTCGGCGCGCTCCACCGCGGCGGGGGAGAGGATGGCCACCCACAGGCCGCCATCGGAGCCGAAGGCCTTCTGCGGGGAGAAGTAGTAGGCGTCGGTCTCGCGCACATCCACCTTGAGCGCGCCGGCGGCACTGGTGGCGTCGATCAGCGTGAGGGCGCCCTGCTCCACGCTGCCGGGTACGCGGCGGATCGGCGCCTCGACGCCGGTGGAGGTTTCATCGTGCGCCCAGCAGTAGGCGTCCACGTCGTCCGTGTACTCGGGCAGACGGCAGGTGCCGGGCTGCCCCTCGAAGATCACCGGAGCCTCGAGGAACGGGGCCTTGGCGGCCGACTGGGAGAACTTTTTGGAGAACGAGCCATACACGCCGAATGCCGCGCGACGATTGATCAGCGAGGCGCAGGCCACCTCCCAGAACGCGCTGGCGCCGCCGTTGCCCAGAGCGATCTCGTAATCGTCCGGCATGGAGAAGAAGTCGGCGAGCCCTTCGCGGATGGAGGCGACCAGATGACGCACGGGCGGCTGCCGGTGGGACGTTCCCAGCAGCGTCCGGCCGCCGGCGACAAGGGCGTCGACCTGTTCGGGGCGGATCTTGCTCGGTCCGGAACCGAAGCGGCCGTCTTCTGGAAGCATGGTTTGGGGAATCGTCAGTTCAATGGTCATGGCATCAGATTAGTCAGGTAGCTGGCTCTTATACACATCT